>JBIOVX010000061.1:0-6698 GCA_044868005.1 Thermoanaerobaculia bacterium
AACAGCTCTGGAAAGACTCCTTGCCGACCGCAGTCCGGCCCACTCAACCATTTCACCTCTCTCGAGTCACGCGGCTTTTGCCTGAAGTGAAGCGAACAATCTCGACTTCCACCACGGGCTGCTAGGGCCGCTCCATATCTTTGCCCTTGACCCTCAAGTCGCTGCCTTAATGTATATTTCCCCAGAGAAGTTCGGCGATGGAAGGTCTCTATGGCTTGGACAGTGGTCAAGAACCGCTGTTCTAGAAATCCTCTATCGGCAGTGGCTGCAGCAAAGAGATTACGGGCGGGTACTAGAGCTGGCGTTAGGTCGAACCAGCGCTGAAGGCAGGATTCGAGACCGCCCGGCATGTCAGCCGCAGTGAAGGTCATGTCGAGCAATGGATGCAGCCGTCGCTCGCGCGTACTCGGGTAAACATCCTGTCGAAGTAGGCTCATCGAAGCTGGGCGACGTTTCCGTCCTGTTGTCTTTTTGAGATCATACCAAGTGCCGGTGAGTGACAAACCCACGGGCCCATACACTCTGCGAGTTGCGAGAGCGAGCAAGTCTCGAAGAGTAGAAATACAGGAGTCGAAGAATGCAAGATTCCTCGGTTTGGCGGGTGAGAAGGTCACATAAACCCACTCTCTGATAGGGGCTTCCTCTTCGAAGTGCGCCGGATAGGCGGGAAATGCTCGCCAACGAATGTCTATCCGAAGCTCTTCGCTGGTGCGGATACCTATGGGTCTTAGTCTTCGATACTGAAGATCCCACCCCCGAGTTCTTTTCAATGACTTTGTATGGAAGCCGCTCTGTCCTAACCAAGCCTTAAGCTGGGGGAAGCTAACAACTGCGCGCCGGAAAAGTCGCTGCTCCTGTTCCCGGGGCAACAGAGAACCGCGGTAGATCATATTCACAACAATATCCTTCTGAATGATCCCTGATCCTCCAGTGGTTGAATTTCGGTCAAAACAACCTACGAGAGTGAAAAGCTCACCTCCTAAACCTCGACCATAAATAAGACTGTAGCTACGCAAGCCACCGAATCTCGGGTCAGCTGAATCAACCGAAATTCTTAAGGCGTAGCCATCTGCATCTTCTCGAAGTGTCCCGAGCCATGGTAGATTCTGTGCTTCTTCAGGAAGCCACCACTTGCCCTCGATATTTAATGGCATTGTCCCATTTTCCTCCTGTGCTGCCTTTCAGATCCTCACTTGACTCTCGCCAAGAATCTCCATGTCAGTGCCGTCTGCTTCCGTCACGGACCCTTCGTGCAAGGAGCGACCCTCATGCGGCGCCTAGCCTCGCCAGCGGCCTGATCGCCGGCCCTCCATCCATTGCTGATAAGTAACCCACATTTCGACGCCGCCCTGCTCTTGGTAGACCTTCGCGATGAATGGATCGGGGTTCTTCCGAATCATCCTCTTGATGCGGTGGATGTTCTTGAGGATGGCGGCAGCAAAGGCGGGGTGAGGCCCCTTGCCTATGATGAAAAAGGCCTTGACGCGGAAGCGCATAAGGTCGTCCAGCTCATCTCGCTCATAGCGGATCCGCTTATTGTGCGTCAGGGCGATCCAGCCATTCCTGCCGACCAGCTCCAGCCATGTATTGTCGGAAACGTTATCGCGCTCGAAGTGGTCGACATAGGCTTCGACCCGCAACCCGCCGGTCCGCAGCGCTGAGGCGACGGTTGGACCGAGATCTCTGTCCGTGAAGAAAACCGGCTCAGGCGGCTCGCTCGTAGAGGATCGCCTCATCGATCTCGAAGTCTTCCAGCCCGTAGTCCGCGGCGACGGCCTCGCGCGATTCATTCGCGTCGAGACGTTCGACGATCGTCAGGGTGCGGACGCCTTTGCCGGAGATGACGGGACGGCCAAAGGACACGCTAGGATCGATGCCTACGATCTGCGGACCATCCACGCCTCTCGTCGTGTTGACCGGGAACAGACGCAAGGGAGAGCCGTCGATATCGCGCTTGATCCGCTGGAGGTGCGACTGCAAGAGTTCCATCAGGACGATCTGCCCGGACCGTCCCAGGTCGATGAGCTCGCCCAGCCGTTCGATGAAGACGGTGCCCGCGGCGGTCCTCAGGTCGTCGCTGAGAAGCAGCCGCTTGATCCTGAGCCGGCTCTCGGCATAGTCGAGCGCCGTGCGAATCGCCGACATGGGAACCTCGTGCCGCGTCCGCAGGGAGCGAAGCACGTGCGCCTCGATCAGGTTGGAGAAAGAGATGCGCGGGTCTTCGGAGAAGGGCCTCGCGATGAGCGGCGGAGAATAACGCTTTTCACCTGCGGCTTGATAGGACCGGCCCAACACCCAGGAGCGCAACGTGGTAGGAGAGAGGTGGATATACCGCGCGGCCTGCACGATGGAGTAGCGCGGCCGTTCGTGGGAATCAAGGGCTGGAGGATGCTTGTCGTTCAGGACGCCCCCCTTTCCGGTTATTGTACACCAGATCGCCTCGGAGCCGTAGGTGACCAAGCTGCCCTGCAGCGGTTCAACGGCAGACCTCGTGCGTACAGCAGCTCCTTGCACGCGTTCACCATCCCGCCGATCGCATCCAGGACGAGGCCGTATCGGTAAAACTCTTCTTGCAGGTGTTCATCAAGACATCGGACGCAATCAAGGTCTCGTCGAACGCATCCAGGAGCTTCTCGAACACGTCCAACTCTAGCGGCAAGCGTACGGCGGAGCTGGACGCGTCCAACTTCTTTTTTAGGCGTAGAGGAAGACTCCGGACGCGTTCAGCTTCCCGTTGCAGGCATCCAGGATCGTCCCGTACGCCTGCAACTTTTTTGGTAAGCGTACAGAGAGGAGTTGTAGGCGTCCAACTTTTTTGGTAAGCGTACGGCGCGGAGCTGTACGCCTACAACTTTTTTGGTAAGCGCAGCGGAAGACGTTGAAGGCATCTGCGATCAACTTGTACGCCTAAAAATTTTTTGGCAGGCCTGAAACTTTTTTGGCAGGCATACGGCGGGAAGTTGTACGCGTTCATGTTCCCGTGGAACACATGCACGATCAACTTGTACGCCTAAAATTTTTCTGGTAGGCCTACAACTTTTTTGGTACGCGTAAAAAATTTTTGGCACGCGTACGGCAAAAAGTTGTACGCGTACAACGGCGCTCTGTAAGCCTAAAAAAATTTCTGCACGCGTACAGACCGCTTCGTTACGCGTACAAAAAATCCTGTAAGCCAAGCCGGCTCAGTGATATCCGGCCCCGGGATACAGCAGGTTCAAGGCGAGGGTCTGCAGCGGATCGGAGATGTAGGGGAAGACGCGCCAGGCGGCGAGGAGGCCGAGGAGGGAGAACATCGGCTGGTGCAGGAGCTGCTGATAGCGGCGGGCCGTCTCGTCTCCCATGAGAGCCGGCAGGATGGCGCTGCCGTCCAAGGGCGGCAAGGGCAGCAGGTTGAAGGCGAAGAGGAGGAGGTTGAGCGAGAAGAGAATGGAGAGCGGCGCTACCGCTCCCGTGGCCCAGGTGCCCCCGACGGCGGCGGTCACGGTGTTGAAGTCCGCCGTGTCGGGCGCGTAGAAGGCTCCCCGCCAGATGCCGATGCGGATGAGCAGCCCCGAGAGGATCACCAGCAGGAGGTTCGCCGCCGGTCCGGCCGCCGCCATCAGCGCCGCGCGCTTCGGATAGCGGTGCGCCCAGAACGGATCGTAAGGCGCGCTGGCCCAGCCCATCATCCAATGGTTGAGCGCGAAGGAGATCAGGGGCACCAGGACCATGCCGACCGGCTCGCGTTGGATGTGGGGCAGAGGGTTCAAGGAGACCTGCCCGCCCTCGTAGGCGGTGCGGTCTCCCATCTTCAGCGCGGCCCAGGCGTGCCCCGCCTCGTGGAGCGTGGTCGAGAAGATGAAGACCACGAACCAGGTGAGGCCGAGAACGAGGATATCGGGAGTCACGCCCGGCTCAGGTACTTGTTCTCGCGGGTGTCGATGAGGATCTTGGTGCCGACCTCGATGAACGGGGGTACCTGGACGACGAGGCCGGTCTCCATCTTGGCCGGCTTGTAGGAGGCGCTGGCGGTGGCGCCCTTCATGCTGGGCTCGGTGTCGACCACCTCCAGCGTCACCGTGTTCGGCAGCTCGATGCCCACCGGCCTGTCTTCGTGGAAGTCGATCTGGAGCACGGTGTTGGGCAGCAGGTAGAGCATGTTGTCGCCGAGGGTCTCGTCGTCGAGGGTGATCTGCTCGTAGGTCGCCTGGTTCATGAAGTAGTGGCCCGAGGGGTCGGAGTAGAGGTACTCCATCTGCTGGGTGTCGAGGATGGCCCGCTCGACCTTCTCGGTGGAGCTGAAGCGGTGCTCGAAGCTGTTGCCGTTGCGGAGGTTCCGCATGCGGGCCTGCACGAAGCCGCGCAGGTTGCCGGGCGTCACGTGCTGAGCGTTCATGATGCGGCAGATGTCCCCCTGGAAGAGGATGCACATGCCGGGGCGCAATTGCGAGGCCTGGATCATTCCTGCTCCTCCTGCTTGTGCTTCGCCGCCTCGGCGATCAGCTTCTCCTGCACCGGCCGCGGCACTTCCTCGTAGTGCGAGAACTCCATGTGGAAGCTCGAGCGCCCCTGGGTCATGGCGCGCAGGTGGCGGTCGTATTCGAGCATCTCGGCCATCGGCACGAGGGCTTTGATGATCTGGTTGCCGTTGGCGGAGTCCATGCCCTGGGGCCGGCCGCGCCGGTGCGAGAGGTCGCCCATGATGTCGCCGGTGAAGTCTTCGGAGGTGACGATCTCCACCTTCATCACCGGCTCGAGGATGGTGGGCTTGGCGCTCGCCATGGCGTCCTTCCACGCGAGCGAGCCGGCGATCTTGAACGCCAGCTCGGAGGAGTCCACGTCGTGGTACTGGCCGTCGAGCAGGCGCACCTTGAAGTCCACCACCGGATAGCCGGCGAGATAGCCGCGGCGTCGGGCCTCCTGGATGCCCTTCTCGACTGCCGGCCGGTAATTCTGGGGAATGGCGCCGCCGAAGATGGCGTCCTCGAAGGTGAAGTCCTCGCCGCGCGGCAGCGGCTCGATCTTGATCTTGCAGTCGGCGAATTGGCCGCGGCCGCCGGTCTGCTTCTTGTGCCGGCCATGGCCGTCGGCGGGGCGCAGGATGGTCTCGCGGTAGGGGACCTTCGGCGGGTGCAGCAGGACGTCGACGTGGTAGCGGTGCTTGAGCTTGGCGACGGCGATCTCGATGTGGAGCTGGCCGTTGCCGGAGAGCAGGTGCTCATGGGTCTCGGCGTCGCGGCCGGCGCGCAGGGCGATGTCCTCGTCCATGAGCCGCGTCAAGGCCTCGCCGATCTTCTCCTCGTCGCCCTTGGACTTGGGCTCGACGGCGAAGGCCATGGCGGGCTCGGCGACGTGGACCCAGCCGAGCCTCACCGGCCGGTCCTTGGCGCACAGGGTGTCGCCGGTGGCGGTGATCTTGAGCTTGGCGACGCCGCCGATGTCGCCGGCGATCAGCTTCTGCACGTTCGAGCCCTGCTTGCCCTGGAGGAGCATGAGGTGGCCCAGGCGCTCGGTCTCCTCGGCGCGGCTGTTGTAGACGGTCGAGTCGCTGCCGAGGGTGCCGGAGACGACGCGCAGGATGGAGATCTTGCCGGTGAAGGGATCGGAGAGGGTCTTGAACACCAGGGCGGCGACGGGGCCGGCCGGATCGGCGGCGAGCGCGATGTCCTCGCCGCCCAGGTTCTTGGCCGGGAAGGGCTCCCGATCCGCCGGCGAGGGGACGAGGGAGAGGAAGGCGTCGAGCAGCGCCGAGGGACCGATGCCGTGGCTGCCGGAGGCCAGCGTCACGGGGAAGATCTGGCGGCGCGCCACGGCCCGGCGCAGGCCCTTCTCCAGGTCCTCCTGCGAGAGGGTGCCGTTCTCGAAGAAGCCCTCCATGAGCTGATCGTCGGTCTCGGCCACGGCCTCGATGAGCCGGCCGCGGTGGGTCTCGACCTCGTCGGCGAGCTCGGCGGGCACGTCTCCCGGAGTGGCCTTGCCGTTGCCGTCCTTGGTGAAGCGGTAGGCCTTCTGCGCCACCAGATCGACGACGCCGGTGAAGTCGTGCTCCTGGCCGATGGGAATCTGCACCGGCAGCAGGGTGCGGCCGAAGCGCTTCTGCAGCCCCTCGAGGGTACGGCCGAAGTCGGCGCGCTCGCGGTCCATCTTGGTCAGGCCGATCAGCAGCGGCTGCTCGATCTCGGCGGCGAACTCCCACACCCGCTCGGTGTTGACCTCGACCCCGGCCACGCCGTTGATGCACAGCAGCACGGCGTCGGCGGCGCGCATGCCCTGCTTGGTCTCGGCGAAGAAGATGCCGTAGCCGGGGCAGTCGATGAGGTTGATCTTGTGCTGCTGCCAGGGGACGAAACAGGGAGCGAGCCCGATGGAGATCTTGCGCTCGACTTCCTCGTGATCGAAATCCGTCAGGGTGTTGCCGTCCTCGACACGGTTGAGCCGGGTGGTGACGCCGCCGGCGTAGAGCAGGGCGCTGACGAGCGTCGTCTTGCCGGTATCGTTATGGCCTGCCACCGCAACGTTGCGGAGCTTTTCGGGGCTGTCCACCTGCATCGTCTGAGACCTCCTTCAGGGGGCTTGGGGTCAAGGGGCGGAAATATATCATCCTTGGCGAGATCGTCCTGCCTCCAAGGGTGGAAACCCCAGTTGCGGCGGGGTGCCCTTCGCCGGCCCTCACCTCCCCGGCCCTCCTCTCCCCGAGGGAGAGGAGGGAGAAAAGAAGA
>JBIOVX010000062.1:0-4465 GCA_044868005.1 Thermoanaerobaculia bacterium
GGACCTGCTCGGTGAGTCCGAAGTGGACGACTTCGGGTGGCATCAGCGCCAAGCCGCTATGTCGATGCTCGTGGTTGTACCAGAGAAAAAAAGAGCGGCAGAAGCCGCGGGCGTGCTGGAAGGAATCGAATCGACCCGGGAAGCTAGGGTGGTATTTCAGGGTCTTGAATTGAGCTTCCGAGTAAGGGTTGTCGCTGCTGGTGTAGGGGCGGGTATGAGTCCGGGTGACGCCGAGATCGGCCAGCAGCCAGGCGACGGGTTTGGCCCGCATGCTCGGCCCGCGGTCGGCATGCAAGGTCAGCTGGCCGGGTGGAATGCTAAAGCGGTCCAGGGTTTCGGCGATCAGTTGCTCGGCCAGGGTTGCGGCCTCGCGTTCGGCCAGCATCCAGCCGACGACATAGCGGCTGAAGATATCGAGGATGACGTACAGGTAGTAGTGGACCCACTTGGCGGGGCCGCGCAGCTTGGTGATATCCCAGGACCAGACCTGATTCGGGGCGGTGGCTAAGAGCTCAGGCTTGCTGTAGACCGGATGGCGGAGCTGGTTGCGGCGCTCCCGGCTCTCGCCTTGATGCGCGAGCAGACGGTACATCGTCCGTTCCGAGCAGAGGTAGGTGTTCTCATCCAGCAGCGTGGCATAGACCTCAGCCGGGGAGGCGTCGAGGAAGCGATCGTTGTGCAAAAGATCCAGTACCTGCTGTCGCTCCTCGGCACTGAGAGCTCGCGGCGACGAAGATCGACGGACGGGCTTGGTGGCTCGCTCGCCGGTACCCCGATGCCGGTACAGCGTGGCCCGTGCCACTCCCAGAACCCTGCAGGCGGCCTCAACGCCGACTTGGCCGGCCACCTCCTCGACGGCGGTCATGAGTCGCTGTCCTCGCTCAGCTCGGGTTCCGCCAAGGAGATGCCCAGGATCTCGGAGGCTTTTTTTTGCACCTCCAGCAGGATCTCCGCCTGCCGCAGCTTACGACGCAGCCGCTCGTTGTCTTTCTGGGTCCGTTGAAGCTGATGTCTCAGCTCCGTATCCGGATCCACGGGTCGACCCCGTTTCTTGCCCAACTCACCGGCGGCGCGCAGCTTGCGCCACTTGCTCAGATGGGAACCGTACAAGCCCTCACGCCGCAGCAACGCTCCAATCTCTCCAGGATTCTTGCAGCGGTCCGCCTGCTCGAGGATCGACAGCTTGTAGGCGGTGTTAAACCGGCGCCGTTCGGCTTTGACTCCTACTTCGGTATCGATCCGATGCAGCGGCGCTCGCAAGACCGGGGTGGCGGCGGGCTCTCCGGTCGCCCTGCGGGCTCCCTGCGAGCCCCCCGCCACCCCGGTCCCCTCTCCTTCGGCCCAGTTGCTTGCCTTCTCCATGACTTCCATTCTGACTCCCCTCTCCGCCCTTCCCTAATTTCTTCTCTCCTCGTGTCTCACCTGACATTGGCAGAAAGGGCTTCCCCCAAGGTAGCGGAGACTTCCCCCACGTGTGCGCGCAATGCCCCCACGTGAGCGGAGAGTTTCCGCTCGTGAGGGGGAAGCCTCCGCACGCGAGCGGAACATGCTCCCTCGCTTGCGGGACGTCTCCGCTCGCGGTACGGAAGCCGCCTCCAGCTCGGGGCTCTTTCCGCTTGCGTGCGGGCGTTCGCCCCCACCGAGCGGGAGCTTTGAGATGCCGAGGGATCATGCCCCGTTCGCGAGCGCAAACTCTCCGCTCGTCAGGGGGACCTCTCCGCACGCGAGCGGAACATGCCCCCTCGCTTGCGGGACGTCTCCGCTCGCGGTACGGAAGCCGCCTCCAGCTTGGGGCTCTTTCCGCTTGCGTGCGGGCGTTCGCCCCCACCGAGCGGGAGCTTTGAGTTGCCGAGGGATCATGCCCCGTTCGCGAGCGCAAACTCTCTGCTCACCAGGGGGACCTCTCCGCTCGCGAGCGGAAACCGTCTGCTGGTTGGGGGGGATCTCCGCTCCCCCAAAGTTGCCACCGGCCCAAAGTTGCCACCCGAACCGCAGTGGCCGTACTGCAGTTGTTCGGCGAGCTTGGAGGGTCGGAAGGTTCTGTGGCCGCCGACGTTGAGGCCCTTACCAGAACTACGAGTGCCACGAGTTGCCTCCTGCAGGGAAACAATAGGGCGGTTTCCGTCCGCTCGATCGTTAGGCGGCGCCGTCGCTGGCCCTCAGCTGGAGAAGGAACGCCACAAATCGCGCAATGGCCACGCTAACGAGCAGCAGGGCGGAATCGCGGTCGGAGGCCTCGACCGGCAGCATCATCCCGTGACGGACTGGATCGGCGGCTCCCTTCAGCCTCATGATGTCAGCGCGATTGAGAGACAGTTGCGTTCGCATTGTCTCCCAAGCACGATCCCGACCACGCCGAGGATAGGCCGCAAGGAAGTACTGCATAATCGACTCGAGAGCCCGATAGCAGTGAAAGAGGGTGTCTTGGGGTCGACCAATGGCGTTCGAGACTTCCGACAGCGCTCGGCTCAAGAAGGCGCCAGAGGGTCCCTCGCTGGCGTACACGACATCCTCGAAGGACGGGCACTCAGTGCGCGTCAGTAGAGCGTCGTAGTGAACGCCGAAAACTGCCACGCTCTCGCCGTCATCGTAGATGAGCTGACGGAGGTCAACCCCGTAGCCGCAGCCTTCGATGTAACCAAGACAGTCGAGAAAGTGCTGTACCAGAGCCTCGAAGCTGTTCCGGAGGCTAGCGGCGTCCGGTAAGTCGTGGTCAGTTTGAAAGGTCAGGTGAACTTGCGAGGCGGTAATGGAGAGACGCGCTATGCCGGGTGGGGGGCCAGTGATTGCCAGATCGCGCGGCCCGAGGGACACGTTTGCCCTTTCGGGGTGAACCACGCCGGTGAAGTGGATTCTGTTCATCAAGCTGGCTAACCAATAGACCTGTTGGCGCCGCCTAAGGGATGCCGGTGAACGGTGGGAACCGCGCTTCTTGCGGTTTCCGTCCGCTCAACCGGCGGTGTTATGTGGCAGCCACACGCGCTTCGCCACGGCGCTTCGCCACGGTTCAACGAATCTCCAGACCATAGGCGCCATCCTTGAGTCCGACCTCGCGCACTCTGGGTTTCGGGCTGTGTGCGTCAACCCACGAAAGTACATCATCGCGATCCTTCGGAGAGATCCGCGCGCCCAGGATGACCTCAGTGAGGAGCTCTGGAGGATACTCTCGAAGACCCGGACCCTCTGTGTAGGCAACAACTCGCCATTCAGCTTCGTGCTGCCATGAAGCAGCCTTCGTCAAGAGATTGGCGTCCACCTGTCGGCGGCGGTCATCCTTCAGATAGTCGACTTGGGGAAATGTGGCGGAGTACTCAACGGGAAAGGCCGGACCGAGTGTGCCTACTCGATGAAGGAAGCCGAGGCAAAGCCCAGTGTGGTGATCTGCGTAGTAGCTCCACATGAGGATGTCATCGTTCCTGGCGGAGAGGCTAAAGACACCGATATCATAAACGTCCTTTTGCACCGCGCCAATCATGTTCCTAAGCGCTTGAGGATTCCGGTGGCGCCGCTCGGTACCGACAATACGGTGGACCTCGGCTTGGCGTTGTTGGCGGTTCAGATCAGGGCGGTACTTCTTGAGCAGCCCCATAAAGTAACTCTTCCAAGCTTTGTCAGTGCCACTGAAGGACATGTGGACTCGACAATCGAAGGGATCATTGAACTTCGATGGCGAGGAGAAGTAAACCTTGTTCTCCACAATCGTCTGACGTACGTACTCGCGACTCTGCCCGGACAACGCACGATATTTGTAGAGTACGTCAGGAATTGACTTCCGGGCCTTGGAATTCATTCAGCACCTTCGACATGCCATATGACCTCTACTTGATCTTCCTTCGCTGCATCCTTCTCGCTTCCTCCTCGGTCAGAGGCTGGCCGTGCACGTCGAACAGGACACTGCGCTGAACCGGCCGGGTGATCCCATCATCGCATGTACGCCAAGTGCCGACGATTCGCATAGATACGGGGCCCCTGAATGGCAGGTACGTACTGGACGAACGCGCCGCCGTCCTCACGGTGGTTCTCGTCGACCCAGTTCCAAGCAGCCTCCACCGTCTCGGCGACAATCCCTTCGCCATCGGCCACGGCAATAAACTTTCCACGCGCTCGCGGGAGGAGGTCCGTCCAGTGGCCTTCAAGCCATTCTGCGTTGCAACGACCTTGCTCCGCCCGCATACGAGCGGCTTTGATGGCCTCTGGCGCCGTGACCTCCTCGATGCTTATCCTGGAATCGCTCATGGTCTAGCTCCGGGACCTAGGATACCGGAATTGGCGTTTTTCCGTCCATCCGGTGTGTCTCGCGAGCGCTTCTGACGGCGGCGCTGGGGTGAGCCTGACGCCCTGGTCGCGGGTCCGGCGGCGGCGGCCGATCTCTGGCTCCACGTCGAGGTGAACGGCGGCCGCAACGGCGAGGAGGCGAAGATCAACCTGCCTCTCTCCATGGTGGACAAGATTGCGCCGATGATTT
>JBIOVX010000063.1:0-5527 GCA_044868005.1 Thermoanaerobaculia bacterium
AAATCATCGGCGCAATCTTGTCCACCATGGAGAGAGGCAGGTTGATCTTCGCCTCCTCGCCGTTGCGGCCGCCGTTCACCTCGACGTGGAGCCAGAGATCGGCCGCCGCCGCCGGACCCGCGACCAGCGCGGCGGCGACGAGTGCCAGAAGGGTATTGCGTTTCATTGTCGTTCTCCTTGCAAGGTCATTCGCCTGTTCAGAGGAGAAGACGAAGGTGGGCGCCGAACGTTTCAATCCTACAGCTTCATCCCTTCCAGCTCGTCGATGCGCTCGCGCACGAGGTCGAAGCCTCCCTGCCAGAAGGAGCGGTCGGTCATGTCGATGCCGACCTCGGCGAGGATGTTCTCGGGCCGCGCCGAGCCGCCGTAGGAGAGCAGCCGCAGGTAGCCGGGCTTGAAGGCGTCGCCCTCCTCCTGATAGCGCCGGTAAAGGGCGAGCACCAGAAGCTGGCCGAAGCTGTAGGCATAGCAGTAGAAGGGGGTCTGGTAGATGTGCGGAATCGACAGCCACTCGTAGCGGAACTCGGGAGCGACGTCGACGCTGTCGCCGAATTGCTCGCGCAGCTTGCTCATGTACAGCTCGCACAGCTCGTCGGTGGAGCGGCCGGCGCGGATGGCGTCGTGGGCCTCGATCTCGAAGAGCACGAAGTAGGCCTGGCGCAGCACGGTGGCGTAGACGTCGTCGACGGCGGCGGCGAGCAGCTCGCGGCGGGCGAGAGCATCGGGCTCTTCGCGCAACAGCCGGTCGGTCATCAGCATCTCACCGAAGACGGAGGCGGTCTCGGCCAGCGGCAGCGAGGCGTGCTGGGTGAGGCTGGAGTGGCCGTCGGCGAGCATGGCGTGGACGGCGTGGCCGAGCTCGTGGGCCAGCGTCGCCACGTCGCGCACGCGGCCGGCGAAGTTGACCAGCACCCACGGCGTGTAGCGCGGCAGCACGGTGAAGCAGAAGGCGCCGCCCCGCTTGCCCTTGCGGATCTCGCTGTCGAGGTGGTCCTCGGCGAATACCCGCTCGGCCATGGCCGCGAACTGCGGATGGAAGTCGTCGAACGTCTCGAGCACCGAGCGGACGGCCTCCGGAAAGGCGATCTTGCGGTCCGAGGTGGCGAGCGGAGCGTAGAGGTCGTAGCGGCGCAGCCGGTCCATGCCCAGCCATCCCGCCTTCAGCCGGAAGTAGCGTTGGAAGAGCGGCGCGTTCTCGCGCGCCACGTCGAGCAGGACTTGCACGGCGCGGTCGGGAATGTCGTTGTCCAGGTTGCGCACGGCGATCGGGGAGGGGTAGCCGCGCAGCCCTACCTGTTCCTCGTACCAGTCGCGTATCCGGCTGACGTAGACCTGGCCGAGGATGTTGGCGTCGTGGGCGTACACGCGGTAGAGCTCGCGGTAGGCGGCGGCCCGCAGCTCCGCGTGCGGGGAGAAGGCGTAGCTCATCAGCTCGTCGCGCGTCAGCCGCTTCGTTTCGCCTTCCACCTCGAGGGAGAACTCCAGGCGGTTGGTGAGCATGGAGAAGAGCGTCATCACGCCTTCGATGCCGTTCTGGTCCTTGATGTTGATGATCTGCTCGCTCTTCTCGTCGAGGGTGTGCGGCTTGAAGCGCCGCAGGTCCTGCAGGTAGTGGCGGTAGTCGCCGTTCTCCGACTCGGCGGGCAGCAGCCGCCACGCCTCGTCGTCGGAGAGGCTCCGCCACCAGAGGGTGAAGAACAGAATGCGGTTGGCCGCGGCGGTGGCCATCTGGCGCACGCGGTTGCGGAAGGTGAGCGCCTCCTGGCTGCCGGTATCGGCGTAGAACCAGAGGGCGGCGTAGCCCGAGATGACCTGCAGGCGGTTGGCGAGGTCCTCGTACTGGCGGAGGATGTCGTGGAAGGCGCGCGGGTCCATGCCGGCATGGAGGTCCGCGCGGCGGGCCTCGAAGGCGGCCAGGGCCGCGTCGAGGTCGGCCAGGCGGGCGGCGAAGATCGCCTCGCTGGGTCCGGGCAGAAGCTCCGAGAGATCCCATCCCCGCAGGGAATAGGTAGGAAAAGAGCGGGTCATGACGTCCATAGGATGGCGGTTCCGTCGGCTGAGAAAGACTCGTCGATTCGTCGTCGGCAGACCTTATTTTAGCCGAGCCGGCGGCACAATGACCGCCGGAACTCCCTGTTCTCGCGCTAAATCGTTGAAGCGGACGAGATCGCCGTCCCAGATCGCCTGCAGCTTGGCGAGCTCGGCGTCGATCGCCGCCGTCAGGGCCGCCTTCACCTGCAAGGCCTGCGCCGTGGGCCGGTAGTCGCCGATGGCCACCGACCCGGCGACGGCGTTGAGCTTGTCGTCGAGGCGAACGGGGAAGTTGAGCGGGTCCTGCCGGCTGCGGTTCTTCGTCTGGTAGAGCGCCTCTTCGACCGCGGTCATCTTCTTGTCGAGCTCCTTCGCCGCCTCGATCACGGGCTTACGCTCCGCGTCCCGGCGCAGCCGCTTGCGCGTGTCGGCGAGCTGGGCGCGCACCTCGCGGATGCGGCGGATGGCGTCGTGGGCCTCGCTCAGCTTGTCGCGCGCCTCGAGCAGGAACTGGAGCTGCGCCTCGAGGTCGTCTTGAGTCGAGGAAGACCGTGGATCCTTGCGGATCTCGAACGGCTGGGTGAGAGTCTCGCCGCCCGCCGTGAGGCGCACCTGGTAGCTCCCCGGCACCGCCAGGGGTCCCAGGGGATCGCCGCTCCATAGGATCATCCCCGGAAACTTGCTGGCCTTGGGCCAGGTCATGTCCCAGAGGAAGCGGTTGAGGCCCGCCTCGGCAGGCACCTTCTCCTCCTCCTCGTCTTCCTTCTCCTCGTCGGCCTCTTCCTTCTCGGCCTCCTTGCCCTTGTCCTTGCCGACCTCCTCGCCCTGCGGACCGGGGAGCGGGCTCCCCTCAGGCTTCTTCTCCGCGGCCTTCTCCTCCTTCTCGCCGGCCGCCGGTTCGCCCATGGGCCGGGCCGCGGCCGGGCCTTGCGGTCCCTCCGCCGGCTTGCCTGGGAAGGTACGGATCACCTTGCCGTCCCGGGTGAGGATCTCCAGCTTCACGTCCTTCGCCTGGTCGGCGGGCGGCGCCTCTTTCAGGTAGTAATGGATGACGACGCCGGCCGGCGGGTTCTCGCCCAAGCCCTGCGGCGGCCGCTCGACGTTGCCGGCGCTCCACAGCCGGTAGCTCGGCGCCGGCGGATAGAGAAAGACCTTCCTGTCTCCGGCTCCCGCGCCCGCCGCCAGCGCCCGCAGGGGCGCCAGGCCGCCGAGCACCCAGAAGCCGCGGCCCTGCGTGGCGGCCACCAGATCGCCCTCTTTCACCGTCAGATCGGTGACGGGGACGATCGGCAGGTTGAGCTGCAGCGGCTGCCAGCGGGCGCCGTCGTCGAAGGAGACGTACATGCCGCGCTCGGTGCCGGCGTAGAGCAGGCCGCGTTGCGCGGGGTCCGCCCGCACGACGCGGGTGAAGTGCAGGGGGTCGATGCCGCCGTCGATGCGGCTCCACGTGGCGCCGTAGTCGGCGGTCTTGTAGAGGTAGGGCCGGAAGTCGTCCGACTTGTACATCGTGGCGGCCACGTAGGCGCCTCCCTTGTCGTGCGGCGAGGCGTCGATGGCGTTGATCTGGATCCACTCGGGGAGGCCCTTGGGGGTGACGTTCTTCCAGGTCTTGCCGCCGTCGCGCGAGACGTGGACGAGGCCGTCGTCGGAGCCGGTCCACAGCACGCCGGGCTCGAGCGGCGACTCGGCGACGGTGAAGATCGTGTCGTAGTACTCGACGCTGGTGTTGTCCTTGGTGATGGGGCCGCCCGAGGCACCCTGCCTGGACTTGTCGTTGCGCGTCAGGTCCGGCGAGATCGCCTGCCAGCTCTGTCCCTGGTCCGTGCTCTTGAACAGCACGTTGGCCGCGGCGTAGAGCGTCTGCGGATCGTTGGGCGAGAAGAGGAGCGGGAAGTTCCACTGGAACCGGTACTGGAGGTCGGCCGCGCCGTGCCCCATCGGATCGTCCGGCCAGGGGTTGAGGTCGCGCAGCTCGCCCGTGCGGTGGTTGACGCGGGTCAGCAGGCCGCCGTACGAGCCGCCGTAGACGACGTCCGGATCCTTGGGATCGGCCACGATGTAGCCGCTCTCGCCGCCGGAGGTCTCCTCCCAGTCGCCGGGGCCGATGCCGGGTCCCTGGCCGCGCGAGAGGATGCGCACCGCCGAGTTGTCCTGCTGCGCGCCGAGGATTCGGTAGGGGGAGTGGGTGTCCGTCGACACGCGGTAGAACTGCGCCGTCGGCTGGTTGGTCTGCGGCGTCCAGGTGGCGCCGCCGTCGGTCGACACGTTGGCGCCGCCGTCGTTCGACTCGATCATGCGCAAGGCATCGCCGGGATCGATCCACAAGTCGTGATTGTCGCCGTGAGGCGTGCGGATGGTGGTGAACGTCTTGCCGCCGTCCTTCGAGCGGTGGAACTGGACGTTGACGACGTAGACGACCTCCTCGTCCTTGGGATCGGCGTAGATGCGGGTGTAGTACCAGGCGCGCTGCCGCAGGGCGCGGTCGTCGTTGGTCTTGGTCCAGGTCTTGCCGCCGTCCTTCGAGCGGAAGACGCCGCCCTCCTCGGCCTCGACGATGGCGTAGAGGTTCTCGGGATTGGTCGGCGAGACGGCGATGCCGATGATGCCGAGCGTCCCCTTGGGCAGCCCGGGGTTACGGCTGAGCTCGGCCCAGGTGTCGCCGCCGTCGGTGGACTTCCAGAGGCCGGAGCCGGGGCCGCCGCTCTCCAGGCTCCAGGGAGTGCGCCGCACGTTCCACAGGGTGGCATAGAGCACGCGCGGATTTACGGGATCCATGGCCAGATCGACGGCTCCCACGCGATCGTTGACATAGAGCACGCGCTGCCAATGGCCGCCGCCGTCGCGCGAGCGGTAGACGCCGCGCATGTCGTTGGGCCCGAAGAGGTGGCCGAGGACGGCGGCGTAGACGAGGTCAGGGTCCTTGGGATGGATACGGAGGCGCGGGATGTGCCGCGAGTCGGCGAGCCCGGCGAACCGCCAGCTCTTGCCGGCGTCGGTCGAGCGCCACACGCCGTCGCCGTGCGAGACGTTGCCGCGCACCGTGACCTCGCCGCCGCCGGCGTAGACCACGTTCGGGTCCCAGTCGGAGACGGCCACGGCGCCGATCGAGCCGCCGAAGAAGCCGTCCGAGACGTTCTTCCAGGTGCGGCCGCCGTCCGTGGTCTTCCACACGCCGCCGCCGGTGCCGCCGAAGTAGTAGGTGTTGCGGTCCGCGGCGAGACCGGTGACGGCGGCCACCCGGCCGCCGCGATAGGGACCGACCTCGCGCCACTTCATCGCCTTGAACAGCGCCGGATCGACGGCCGTCTTGGCGGCGGGCGAGGCGGCGGCCTTGGGCGGCTTCGCGGCCGCGGCCGGCGAGGTCAGGACCAGGAGCAGGAACAGCGGCGAAAGCAATAGAGAGCGACAAAAGACGAATTTTTTCATGTTCTCGAAGGGCTCCGTGGCAGAGTTCGCCGATTTCTACCACAGAGCCGGAGGTGGTCGTAGGGGCGGG
>JBIOVX010000064.1:0-11464 GCA_044868005.1 Thermoanaerobaculia bacterium
CGAAGCCACCCAGGGCGGCCACATAGGGCCGCCCCTACAGCTCTGTACTCTCACCGGGCTGGCGCCTCTGCTCCCGCCGTCACCGGGATGCGGAGCACGCTCTCGGCGCCGCTCATGTCATCCCGCAGGGCCACCGCCACGATGCTCTCGCCGGGGGAGAGGCGCATGGTGAAGCGGTAGCCGGCGGACTGGCCGGGCGCCGAGAGCAGTTTCTCGTTGGGGATCTCGATGGGGAACTCGGCACGCGGCGCGCCGGTGATCTGGCCCTTGCCGTCCCGCGCCACGATGGCCAGCGTCAGGTGCGCGACGTGGAAGTGCTCCTGCGGGCGCAGCAGCACGGCGGCGAGCGGCAGCGAGACGATCGCCGTTACCCGGAAGCGGCCGTCCTCCTCCTTCGTCTGCTCCTCGATCGACAGCTCGGCCTGCAGAGCGTTGGTGCCGCCGCCGGCCCACAGCGTCGACATGGCGCGCCGCAGCAGCGGATCGCCGCCGGCGCCGTCGAAACGCTCCTCGCGGTAGCGGGCGGCGAGCGCACCCTCGCGCACGCTGACTTTGATCTTGTGCCGGGCTTTCTTGCCTGCCGGCGTGGGAGTGTAGCCAAGCACGTAGGTGGACCCGATGTCGCGTCCGACCAGCTCCAGGAAGGCCGCCGGATTCTGCAGATCCGTCATCACCCGGCCGCCGGTGGCGCCGGCGAGAGTCCGCACGGCCACGTCCGAGTTCTCGGGGTCCCACGCCGACCGCACCGCCATGGGCGCGCCGGCGACGCCGCCCGGGCCTCCTTCCGGCATGGCGATGGCATGCAGGGTGACGCCGGCGGCATTGGCGCGGTCTGCCGTCTCCTGGACCGCTCGGGAGGCGTCCCAGGTCAGGGTCTCCAGCCGGGTGACGCCGAGCTGGTTTTCGAACAGGGCGTACTTCTCGTGCCACAGCTCGAAGAGGTCCTCCCCCGGGTTCATCGGCAAGCCGCCGCCGATGAGCATCAGGGCCTTGCGTTCCGGCAGGCTGGAGAGCAGGGCCACGGTCTGCTGCAGCGCGGCGATCGTGGCGCGGACCTCGTCGCCTCGCCGCCGCCCGTATTGGCGCAGATTGGCGATCAGCGTGGCGGCCTGGCCTTCCGCGAACGCCATCAATTCGGGCTCGCTCCCCGGCGGTGTCCCCTGCAGGATCTCCCGCTGAATCGCGCTCCTCTCCTGCTGGATCATCAGGCCTCCCGAAACCGATTTGCCGATCCGGTCCAGGATGGCCTGGAGAGCCGCGGGGTCGCCCGTGGGCTCGCCCTGGATCTCGAGGGCGCCGTTGAAGCGGACGAACAGCACGCGATCGCCCGGCTTGAGGTTCGAGGCGAAGAGGCTGCGCAGGCCTTTGAGCGCCGCAACGCGGGAGCCGGTGCCCAGGCTCATGTCGTCGAAGAACACGGCCAGCACCAGCGGCTGCGCGGCGGTGGTGTAGAGGTTGGTGACCTCCCTCGGCTGGCCGTCCTCGACGACCTGGAAGTCCGCCGGCGTCAGGCCGGAGACCGGCTTGCCGTCGCGATCGGTGACCAGGACCTCCACCTCGGCCACCCGCACGTCGACGCTCTCCGAAAACGTCGTCCCGGACGCCGGCTCCTGCGCGCGTTCCTGCGCTTGCGCGGACGCCGCGAGCACGAGAAGTAAAACGAAAACCACCACCCGTTGGGGAGACACGCGAATCATCGTAGCATGCGTCCGATGAACCTCCACAGTCTCTTTGCCATTCCGCGCCTGCGGATGCCGGAGAAGACAGCTCTCCGCTTTTACGACGGCGGCGAGGAGAAGGTTTTCACCTACGACCGGCTGTTCGCGGGCGCCGAGCGGATCGCCGCCGGTCTCGCCGTCAAGGGCCTGGCCAAAGGCGACCGCGTGGCCTTCTTCCTCGGCAACCGGCCGGAATTCGTCGCCGCGTATCTGGCGGTGATCCGGCTCGGCGCCGTGATGGTGCCGATCAACCTCGCCTATCGCAGGAGGGAGATCGTCCACATGCTCGGCGACGCTGAGCCCCGGCTCCTCCTCACCGAGCGGAATCAGCTCGCCATTCTCGACGAGGTGGCGCCGGAAGAGCGGCGGAGCGTCGAAGAGGTGATCCTCGCCGAGGATCTGGACGGCTGGCGCGCCGAGGCAAGCTCGTTCGCGCCGCCGCTCGTCGAGGAAGACGATCTGGCGATGCTCCTCTACACCTCCGGCACCACGGGGAGGAGCAAGGGCGCCATGATCACCCACGGCAACGTCCTCGCCACGGTGACGGCCCTCCTCGCCGCCTGGGCCTGGCAGCCGGACGACGCGCTCCTCCTCACCCTGCCGCTCTTCCACACCCACGGCCTGGTGGTGGGCCTCCATTGCGCGCTGGCGGCCGGAGCCACGGTGATGCTGCGTCGCCGCTTCGAAGCCGCCGTGGTGACGGACGATCTGCTCTCCGCCAAGCCGACGCTTTTCTTCGGAGTCCCCACCATGTACGTGAGGATGGTGGAGGAGCTGAAGCGCAGGGGTATGGGTTCCGATTTAAACGTAGGGGCGGGGCTTGTCCCCGCCCGCGCCTTCGGCCGCATGCGCCTCTTCTGTTCCGGCAGCGCGCCGCTCTCGCCGGAGACCTTCGCCGCCTTCCGCGACCTTACCGGCCACGAGATCCTCGAGCGCTACGGCATGACCGAGACGGGGATGAACCTGAGCAACGCCTACGCCGGTCCGCGCCTGCCGGGAACGGTCGGCACGCCGCTGCCCGGAGTCTCCATCCGCATCGTGGATCGCGAAAACCGGGACCTGCCGTCAGGAGAAGAAGGAGATCTCCTGGTGCGAGGCTCGAACGTCTTCCCCGGCTACTGGCGAGCCCCCGAGAAGACGGCGGAGAGCTTCGTTCACGATGACCTCGGCCGCCGCTGGTTCCGCACCGGAGATCTGGCGCGAAGAGATCCGGAGACCGGCTACATCACCCTTCTGGGCCGCAGCAGCGAGCTGATCCTCTCCGGCGGCTTCAACATCTATCCGCGCGAGGTCGAAGAGGTGCTGGTTTCGTATCCAGGCATACGGGAGGCCGCGGTGGCGGGCCGGCCGCATCCCGAGTGGGGAGAGGTGCCGGTCGCGTATCTCGTGGTGGAATCCGCCGTGGACGAGACTGAGCTGATCGCCTTCTGCAAAAGCCAGATGGCGGGCTTCAAGGTGCCGCGGGAGATCCGTGTCGTAGACTCACTGCCCAGGAACGCGCTCGGGAAGGTGCAGAAACATCGGCTGCCAGGATAAGGCAGATGGAGGATCTTGCCATGAAAAGAACGCTGCTCATCGGTTTCACCCTGTTGGCCTTGCACACCGTTCCAACCGCGCTCGCTGCACAGGCCGAAAAGAAGCCGTCGACGCCGGAACAGGACCTGATCAACTTCCGCGCCGGCGTTTACGACGGCTGCCTCGAGGGCCAGAAGGCATTGGGCAAATCCGCGAAGGAACAGGAAGCCATCTGTACGTGCGTCATATCGGTGTGGGGTCAGATCCCCGAAGCCGACGTGATGGCTTTCGCGCAGCGCGTGACCGCCGACCACTCCGCGGCAGCCGATCCGGCGTGGCTCGCAAAGCTGCAGCAACTGGGCTCCCAGGACTGCGCGCTCGTCGGCCAGTTCGACGACACCAAGACCCTCAGCAAGGAAGAGCTCTCGCGGCTCGGCGATCCCAAGGCCTTCGATGGGTTCTCCCTCCGGTTGCCACGCGGCTTCATGATCTTCGCTCCCCAGGAGCAGGGACCGGCGCGCATGTTTACCTTCGGCCGTCTTCACGCGGATCTCGAGACTTCGACCATCATCAAGGTGGCGCTGGTGAACGATTCTCAACTTCCCGCGGAGCCGACGAAGAATGACCGGGAAGAAGTCCTCGCCCTGTTCCTCAAGGGGATCAGCGCGGAAAAGACGGACTGGACTCTCTCGGAGCCGTCCGAAGCCGAGATCGGAGGATTGCGCTTCGCGACAGCCGACTGGACCGGCAAGATGGAAGGGAAGGCGATGCAGGGAACGCTCTACACCACGATCGCGGGCAACAAGATCGTCGTCCTCTCCGCTCAGGACTTTCAGCCGTTTACCGGCGATACGGTGCCTTTGGCCAAAGAGGTCTTTCGGAGCTTCTCGCTGCGGTGAGGGCCGGCAACGTGGAACATCGGCTCGGGTGACTGGGATCGCGACGCCGGAGGTCGTGGAGGACCGGAGCGACATCGCCGCTGCGGAGACGACCCGCCGTCCTCGTGGCCTGCGGAGGATGTCGTAGAGCGTCTGGGTCGTCTCTACGGTACGGTGTCGCGATGGCGAAGGGTGGCGATTATGGAGGCATCGCGAAAACGAAGTCTTCCAACGCCTCCATAACCTCTATCTCTGGCGGTGTCTCGGAGGTTCCGTAGAGACGACCCAGTCGGTGTGCGACAACGGTTCGAAGGTGCACAACGGCGGGTCGTCTCCGAAGCGGCAAGGCCGTTGCGATCTACGTGCACTTTTGGCGTCGCGATCCGCTGCTATACCTTGCGTCCTCGCGGTTTTCAGGTGAGTGGTCGTCACGGCGCTCGCCGACGCGGAGCTTCAAGTGCTCGTTGATGTATTGGCGTTGCTGGTCATAGCTCATGCCCGTGAGCTCTCGCGCCAGCTTGTCTCGAATCTCTCGCATCATCCTGACCGCGTCAAAGTCTTTCTCTTTACTCATACATCAGTACCTCCTGAGGAGGTCTTGCTGCACGGGACTGCCCTCACGAGAGCTCTTCGAGGAGCGCGATGACCTCCTCGTCATCGTCCTCTGCCGGTATTCGCCCGAAGATGGCGTTGATACCGGAGTCGGGTCCCTGAGGCCGATGCAGGGCCCGGCGGTCGAGTCTCCTCACGAGAACTCGCTGCTGGGGGGATTGGGTGCGGACCTGGTCCCTGTCCTCCTCGACTGATGGGGTGTTCCGGCTCAGATTGGCTCTCTTCGAGGACATGTCCCGCTCCTCCGCCAATTATAACTCCGCCGAGATATAATTGAAGCCGCGAAATTGCTGACCAGGGTGAGGAGATGCTCTGTCTAGGCAGCCTAGCTTGCCTGCTTTTGGTAAGACGTAGGGCTTGAAAGCGAACAGGAGGATCCTTGATTACCGAGCAGAACCTGCCGGACTCGGCCGAGGGGCTCTCTCTAGAGCAGCGCCATGCGTTCATGCGGCTGACTCTCGAAGAACGCCGTGAGCGGCTTGCCGCACAGGCGAGCCGAATGATCGAGCACTACGCGCAGGGTCCCGAACAGACCGAGCGCTGTGCATGGCAGGGAGGAGATATTTCGGAGCCGGAAAGCCATGGCTGACGATTTCAACTACGACGTCTTCCTCAGCCATAGCGCGAAAGACGAGGAGGTCGTCCGCCCCATCGCAGAGCGGTTGCGGGCAGACGGCCTGCACGTCTGGTTCGATGAATGGGAAATTGGTCTGCTCACGACAAAGGCCACCCGGAAAAAGAAGATCGAGGAAGGGCTGGAGCACTCCCGTGTGCTCGTGCTCTGCATGTCGGCGAATACGTTCGGCTCCGACTGGGCGCAGTTGGAGGCCGGCACGTTCCGTTTTCGTGATCCGCTGAACAAGGAGCGCCGCTTCATTCCTCTGCGGTTCGATGCGGCCCCCATCACAGGCTCTCTGGCCCAACTTCCTTACCTCAACTGGTTTCTGAAGAAAGAGGAACAGGAATATCCCAAGCTTCTCGAATCCTGCCGCCCGCCAGCGAAACCGTTGGGCGGGGAATCGAATAGCGCGCGCGAGCAGCTTGAAGAAAGGGCCATTCAACTAGACTACGAAGAGACAATCAACGCATACGCATTTAGTCCGGATGGAGCGCGCGTCCTCACCAATGCAGGGGACCATACCGTGCGGCTATGGGATGTTGAGACCGGGCGCTGCCTGCGAGTCCTCAAGGGCCATAGCGGCACCATCTGGAGCGTGGCGTGGAGCGCGGATCTACGCTACGCCCTCTCCAGCGGTAATGATGGAACAGCGCGACTATGGAACATGGAGACGGGGCACTGTCTACGTGTGCTTGAAGGCCACGAGAGCTGTGTCAACAGTGTGGCATGGAGCGTCGATCACCGCTACGCACTCACCGGTGCCGACGATAAGACCGTGCGGCTGTGGGACATTAAGACTGGGCAATGCCTGCGCGTGCTCGAAGGCCACACGGGTCACGTCTATAGCGTGGCGTGGAGCGCTGATGGCCGCCGTGCCATCTCCGGGGCTGTTGACAAAACCATTCGGCTGTGGGATTTGGAGACGAGCCTTTGCTTGCGCGCGCTTGAAGGCCACACGGGCACCGTATATTGCTTGGCCTACAGCGCGGACGGGCATCACGCGCTCTCCGGAGCCGACGACAATACTGTACGGCTGTGGGAGGTAAAGACGGGGCGCTGCCTGCGCGTGCTCGAAGGCCACACGAGCTGGATTCGCAGCTTGGCGTGGGGCGCCAACCAAGGTTACGCCCTCTCCAGCGGCGACACTGTGCGGTTGTGGGACGTGAAGTTGGGGCGTTGCCTGCGCGTGCTCGAAGGCCATGCGAACGATATTACGAGAGTTGCATGGAGCGCCGATCAACGCCGTGCCTTCTCCGGCGATTACAGTGGTGGTGTCCGGGTATGGGATCTGTCGGAGTTTGGCATTGCGGATCGAGTTCCGAGAACTCACGCGTCAGCCTATCCGTCCACGCTGGACGAAGTCCAATACACGAACGCCAAAGTCCTCCTCGTCGGCGAAAGCGGCGCGGGCAAAACGGGACTTTCCAAGCGGCTAGCGTTGAATGCCTGGGAGCCCACCGACTCGACGGTCGGGGCGTGGGCCACGCAGTGGAAGCTGCCAGCGTCTTCAGTCGACGGAGTCGAGCGGGAAATCTGGCTCTGGGATTTCGGCGGCCAGGCGGATCAGCGATTGATCCACCAGCTTTATATGGACGAAACCGCGCTGGCGGTACTGGTCTTCGACGGGCAAAAGGAAGACCTCTTCGAGACGCTAGGCCAGTGGGACCGCGATCTTACCCGCGCCTCGAGCAAAGAGTTCGCCAAGCTGCTGGTCGCCGGGCGCGTGGATGCCGGCGGCCTGCGAGCCAGCCGGATCCAGGTCGAAGCCTTCGCCAAGGAGCGCGGGTACTCGCAATTCCTGGAAACCAGCGCCAAGGCAAATATCTGTTGCGACGAGCTCAAGCAAGCCATCCTCGGGGGCATTCGGTGGGAGGATATCCCCTGGCGCTCGTCCCCTCTACTCTTCAAGCGGCTCAAGGATGAGATCGTTCGCCTCAAGGACGACGGCCGGGTTCTTATGCGCTTCAACGAGCTGCGGGAGGCGCTGCAACTGCGCTTATCTGGCGAATCAGAGCGATTCTCCGACGACGAGCTGAAAGCGGTGGTGAGCCTGCTGGCCGGTCCAGGCGTGGTGTGGGAGTTGAAGTTTGGCAGTTGGGTCTTGCTCCAGCCGGAGCGAATCAATGCCTACGCCCAAGCCGTGATCCAGACAATGCGGGCTGATGAAGACGAACGCGGCTGCCTGCTAGAGGAGCGGGTCTTGAAAGGGGACCTAACCTATCACTCCTCGATAGAACGCCTCGGAGTCGACGAGGAACGGTTCGTCTTGCTGGCCATGCACCAGACGCTGGTAGAGCGAGGGCTCTGCCTTCGCGAGCAGACGGATCAGGGACCCTTGTTGATCTTTCCTAGCTACTATCGGCGTGAGCGCCCGGATCTGGTCGGGCATCCCGCGGTGCTGGTGAGTTATCGCTTCAACGGCTTCCTCGATGACGTTTACGCCACGCTGGTCGTACGCCTGCATCACACGAGGCCGTTCAAGCAGGACCAGCTCTGGCGCTACGCCGCCGACTTCAAGACCCTTACCGAAAGGCAGCTCGGCGTGAAGCTGACCCGCAGGGCGGAAGGTGCGGGGGAGTTGGAAGTGTACTTCGATCCCGCGATTCCACTAGAGGAGAAGATCATCTTCAGCACGTATGTCCACGAGCACTTATTGAAGAGTGGTCGAGACGTGGCGCGACTGCGGCATTACATCTGTCCCCATTGCGGCACGCCGGTCGGTAATCGCGAAGTGGCGATGAAGAAACTGGAGGCGGGCAAGAAGGACATGCTCTGCGTGGATTGCGAGAAGCGCATCCCGCTCTGGGATCAGATGGAGGAGCTATTCGCCAGTCCGGATACGAAACAGCGGGTGCGTGAATTGGAGGAGCAGTCCACCCTAGTGCTCGACAGCCAGAGCAAGGAGCGCGCGCTTGTTGGTGAAGTCATCTCCACTGTGGCACTCGCGGGGCAAATCTGCCGTGAATTCAGTGTGAGCGATCACGGTATCGATATGGAAATCGAGTTCAAGTCGGATACCGGTGAGGCGACCGGCCGAAAGCTGTACCTGCAATTGAAGTCGGGCGATTCCTACCTGCGCGAGCGGAAGAACGACGGCGCGGAAATCTTCAAAATTAAGGACGAGCGCCACGCCCGTTACTGGATGGACCAGGCGTTCCCCGTGCTGTTGGTGATCCGAAGCTCCGAGGGCCAGGTGCGGTGGATGGAAGTGCGGGATTGGCTGAAGCGCGAGAGCGGCAAGAAGGCCGTGAAGCAGATCGTCTTCGAGGGGGAGCGGTTCGACGTGATGAGCGTGCGCCGGTGGCGGGAGAGGGCGTTGGAGAGGTAGAGAGCTGAAGAATGGCGACCTTCGACACCGTACGTGAGATCGCCCTCTCCCTGCCAGGCGTGGAAGAGGGAACCTCGTACGGGACGGCGGCGTTTCGAGTCCGAGGCAAGTTCCTGGCGCGCCTTCGCGAGGACGGCGAGACGCTCGCGCTTCGCATCGGCATGGATGCTACCCGACGGTCCTCATTCGGCTCTCGGCGATTCCGCGAGGCGCTCTCGAGGATGTGCTGGAACAGGCGTGGGCTTCGGTGGCACCCGCGAAGCTGCGGCGCCGATAACGGAGAGGGCGCTACGGCAGAATCAAGCGTAGATGCGGGATACAAGGTATACCTTCTTGAGGTATACTGTGAGATGGGATGGCCATCCAGAGCTTCGCCTCTCGCGTGGTCGAGGAGTTCTTCATCACCGACGTCGTTCCCCGTAGGGCAGGATGGTCCAGGGCGGCCGCGGTCGCCAAAAGGAAGCTCGACATGCTGGACTATGCCGACAGGCTCGACGACCTACGGTCGCCGCCCGGAAACCGGCTGGAGGCCCTGAGGCATGGCTTGGCCGGTTTTCACAGTATTCGGATCAACGACCAGTGGCGCGTCATTTTCCGGTGGACCGATGCCGGACCGGCGGAGGTTGACATCGTCGACTACCACTGAGGAGGCAAAGATGTTGCGCAAGCGAGAGCCCACGAGCCCGGGGGAGATCCTTCGGGAGGAGTTTCTGAAGCCGCTCGGTGTGACCCAGAGGCAGTTGGCCGATCACCTCGGCTGTGAGGTCAAAGTCATCAACCGGATCGTCAACGGCCGAACGAGTGTCACCCCGGAGATGGCACTGAAGCTCGGTGCGGCTTTCCGGACTTCTCCGGAGTTCTGGCTCAACGCTCAAAAGGCAGTGGATCTGTATCGCGCCGCCGAAGCGCTTGGCTCCCTGCCGGAGCCACTTCTTCGAGCGAGCTGAACGGCGAAAAAGTGCCTTGCGACACCGAAGTCCTTCTCTTCGTGACGGTTCTTGGGCGTGATTCCCGCCGCTACGATTCTCCCCGAGCTACCTCTTGCGCGACTACGACTTGCGCGATCGCTTCGAGGACGACGCTGAGCCCCTGGGACTGATAAAGCCAACACCCTCTGAAGGCGGCTTGGGAATTATCTTATCCATGTGCTCCACGAAGAGCCTCGTCACCGTTTGTTGAAGTTCCTTCGTCCACTCCGGGTTTTTGCCAGGCCGCAGCTCTTCCAACATCTCGGCGAGCTTGCTGGCCGGTTCGCTGCGCTCCCCTGCCCGGACAGGGTAGGCGAATTGGAAGAACTCCTCGGCGGTCATTCCCATCGCGGCGGCGATGTCCACGATGTGCTCGAACCGCAGCTCGATCTGGCCGCTCAAGAGCCGCGTCAGGTAGCTCGGCGTGTAACCCAACCGGCGCTCGATCTCGCGGTTGGTGAAGCCCAAGAGGCGGAGAGCCGTCCTCAGCCTGTGGATGACGCGTTCTGTCTCTTCTCGGGTCTTCTCTTGGATGGCTTGGTTCGAAGGTTGGCTCTTGGGCTTGCTCATGTCGCTATCCTACACTGGGCCATAGTTGTTTGCAAGAATCCTGCCGCTTATGCAGAAGCATCTACGTCTGCAGCATCTCTAGTGCGCCCCCGAGGTGTCAAAGGGGACAAGCAGACCGAAAAGATCCAGAACCCATTGGGTCGCCGCCGACGTCCTGATGCAAAAACCGGCGAACTCAATGGGTCACGGCCGGCGGCCTGGTAGAAAACTCCGCAACCTGCTGGGTCACGGGCCGCGACCCAGCAGAAAAAAGTCCGAGCCTGTTGGGTCGCGGACTTCGGCCTGGTAGAAAAACTCCGCCGCCCATTGGACCATGAGGCGCGACCTGGTAGAAAAAACCCCGAACCCAATGGGTCAAGGCGCACGACTCAGTGGAAAAATCTCCAACCCACCAGGTCGGGGACCGTGACTCAGTAGCAAGATCCCGTGACCTGGCAGAAAAATCCTGCGACCCAGTAGAAAATCCCGCAACCCATTGGGTCAGGAGCTCTGACCCACCAGGAAAATCCGCCCAGACACCAGGATGTTGACGGCGATTCAGTAGAAGTCTCCGGGCTTCCATAGGGTCCGGCGCGGTCCACCAGGAAGGCTCCGCGGTCTCGGAGCCCGCCCCATCCGTCGCATCCAGGGTTCGCTTCGCGCAGCTAGAATAGCATGAATGGTCAAAAATGAACGGCTATTGCATCGTTAATGCTCTCTGTGCTAGCCTCTGGATGTCGTCGACGATGCAGGGAACGGACGGAGGCGTGCTCCGTCCGGGAACGGAAGTCCTAAACGCTGTAAGCAAAGGAGGTACGCAGTATGCCGAGAGCAAGGATTCTGTCCACCAAGATCCGCAGTTGGGATCTCCTCAACGAGAGCGTCAGGCCGCTGCTTGCGGAGATGCCGCAAGTGCAGCCCTTGCAGGTGGAGCTGCAAGGGTTTCTCGACACGGCGCGCTCGTTGGACACCGAGCAGGAGGAGCTGCGCTCGAAGCTGCGCGACATCGTCTTTCGCCGCCAGGAGGTGGAGCGGCGGGGCGAGATCGTGCGGCGGCGGATGGAAGCTCACCTGCGCGGGACGTATGGCTACACCGCCGAGCAGCTCATCAGGCACGGCATCAAGCCCCGCCCGCGGGTGATCCGGAAGAAGAAGGACCAGGCGAAGGGGACGCCTCCCGTCTCCACGGCTGAGTCGCCGCCGGTCACCCAGGCCGAGGCCTCGCAAGAGACGCCGGCCGAGTAATTCTGGAGTCGTGAAGCTTTGAGGCGCGGCGG
>JBIOVX010000065.1:0-6904 GCA_044868005.1 Thermoanaerobaculia bacterium
GCCACATAGGGCCGCCCCTACATATAGGAACGCCTAGCTGTACGTTTTCACCTCGGCGCCCTGGTACTTGCTCGGGCACTTCACCAGCAGCTTGTCCGCCGCGAACTCCTGGGCCTGCTCGTCGAAGCGGCCGATGGCGACGATGCTGATGGCGTCCTCGAAGTTGGCGGGCTTCAGGCCCTTGTAGCGCACCCGCAGGGTCTCGCTGGTCTTCGCGTCCTTGAGGGTGAAGAGGAGCGACTCCTGCGTGTCGACGTACTTGGAGCTGCCCTTCTCGAGCGCGCCGGCCACCTGCACGACGCGGTTGACCTCGCGGGCCCGCTCGAACGAGACGTAGGGCGTCATCGAGTTCTTGAAGGCGGTGAACGAAAAGCCGGCGAAGGCCAGCAACAGCACTCCGCCGAGGACGTAGAGCCGGTTCTTTTTCATGATTCTTTCTCCATCTCGCGCAGCCTCTTGCCGAGGCGGAGCAGGTAGAGGAACACCCCCGTCCAGATGACGAGGTTGACGGCGACGATCCAGAGATTGACGTTGGCGGTCGTTTCCACGGCCCCTACTCCTTCAGTGCCGCCCGGCGCTCGGCGAGAGCCTCCAGCCGGCACTGTAGATTGTGAACCCAGAAGAACAGCGCCGCAAATCCCAGGCCGCTGGCGTAGAGCACCTGCTGGCTGGCGGTTTCCATGTCCACCTTGCCCGACGAGTTGACGATGGGGTCCGGATGGAGCGAGAAGGTGATCCGCGGCACCACCCAGAAGAGGAAGGGGGTCACCACGAGCCCGAGGAGCGCGTAGGCGGCGGCCAGGCGGGCGCGCTTCTCCGGCTCCTCCACCGACTGCCGGAGCGCCAGGTAGGCGGCGTAGAAGAGGATCACCGCCAGGATCGACGTCTGGCGCGGATCCCAGTTCCACCAGGCTCCCCACTCGATCCGCGCCCACATGGCGCCGGTGACGGTGGCGAGGACGCCGAAGAGCAGCCCGAGCTTGATCGCCACCGCGGCCGCGCGGTCGTGCCGCGGCTTGCGGCGGAGGAGGTACAGCAGGCTCCACACCGCGGCGGCGATGAAGCCGAGGAAGGACGACCACGCCATCGGCACGTGGAAGAACACGATGCGGCTGGAGCCGGGGGTGCGGAAGCCCCTCAGCTCGGGGGCGTAGAGGAAGGCGCCCACGATCACGAGGGAGATCCAGAGCCACAACAGCCAGGCGAAGAAGGTCTTCATGGGTTCCACACCACGGGAAAGAGCATGAGTCCGGCCACGGTTACCGAGGCATCATACAGAAGGAGCACCGGCAGGCTCACGCCGCCGGGGTCTCCGGCCGCGGCGCCGCGGGTGAGCTCCACGGCCAGGATCAGCAGCGGCAGCAGCACGGGGAACGAGAGGACGGAGAACAGCGTTCCCTTGCTGCGCGCCTGCGCGATCATCGCCGCCACCAGCGTGCTGCCGGCGGCGAGGCCGTAGCCGCCGGCGGCCAGCACCCCGGCGAGCAGCCACGGCGACGCCACCTCCAGGCTGGTCATGATGAGGTAGGCCGGCGTGACGAGCGCCTCCAGGGCCAGGACCAGGGTCAACCCGTAGAGGAGCTTACCGCAGAAGAGGGCCGACGGCGTGGCCGCCAGGCGCAGCGCCGTGGCGGTGTGGGTCTCCTCCTCCTGCACGAAGGCGCGGGGCAGGCCCGCCGCCACGGAGAACAGGAGGATGATCCACAGCAGCACCGGCAGCACGGCCGTGCCCTCGGAGCGGGCGACCCCCATCGGTCCCAGGCTGAAGCTCACCAGGACCAGGGTGACGAAGGCGAAGAGGGCGAGGGTGTTCAGGGCGTAGCGGGTGCGGAACTCGCACCGCCACTCCTTGGCGAACACGGCCGCCGCCTCAGACGCCCAGCTCGAGGTGTTCCGCATGGTCGAAGTCCAGGGCCGAGGGGTTCGCCACCACGGCGAGCCCCCCATTCCCGAGGTGCTCGGCGAGCAGCGCGCGCGCGCCCTGCTCGCCGGCGCGGTCGAAGTTCTGGAACGGCTCGTCCAGCAGCAGGAGCCGCGGCGAGTGGAGGAGGGCCCAGGCCCAGCGCAGCCTTTGCCGCATGCCGGACGACAGGGCGCCCGCCATGCGGTCGCGGGGGAGCTCCAGCCGGTCGAGGACGGCGTGGCCCCGCGCCGCGCTCGTCCGCCGCAGGCGGGCGAAGAACTCCAGGTTCTCCTCGACGGTCAGCTCCTCGTAGAAGGAGAGGTCCGGCGCCACGACCCCCACGCGGCGGCGGCGCCCGGCGACGTCGAGCCGGCCGCCGTCCTCCTCGTATTCGATCGTCCCCGAGTCCACGGCGAGCAGACCCGAGAGGCAGCGCAGCAGCGTGCTCTTGCCGGAGCCGTTGGGTCCGGTCACCAGCAGCATGCCTCCCGGCCCGACCGCGCCGGAGACGCCGTTGAGCACCGCCAGCCGGCCGAAGCGCCGGCGGATCCGGTCGAAGCGGAGGGAGGCCGTCACGCGGCAGAATATACCCGTAGTTCTCCGCGATCACCCCGCCCGGGCGGGTGGGAGATTGGAACGATATGCCCTTCGAAGCCCTCACTCCCCTAACCCCTCTCTCCCAGAGGGAGAGAGGGGAACAAGAAAGAAGATTTTGATCTTTCCTCTCCCTCCTCTCCCTCCTCGGAGAGGAGGGCCGGGGTGGTGAGGGCTTCGCAGGGCACGACGCTTCGATACCTCGTATACCATCCATGACGTTCATGACGATGAAAACCCCTCTCCGCGCCCTCGCCGCCCTCCTCCTCGGCGCCTGCGCCGCGCCGCGGACCGCTCCGGACCTGCCGGCCGTCGAGGTCCCCAACCTCGAAGAGCGCGCCCTGCTGTTGCTCCTCGTGGACCGCCAGACCTACGACGACTTCACCGTCCAGCAGGCGCTCAAGGGAGATGCGCCGCTGCGCGAGGAGCTCGCGATGTCCCTGGGGAGGATTCCGGACCGCCAGGGACGCACCGTGCTCCAGGGCCTGCTCATCGACGACGAGGCGGCGGTGCGCCGCGCGGCGGCGTTCGCCCTCGGCGAGCTGGAGGACCCGGAAGCCCAGACGGCGCTCTTCCAGGCCCTGCGGGACGCCGACCGCGAGACCGCAGTGCTCGCCGTCGAGGCCCTCGGCAAGCTCGGCGCCCGGGTGGTGGACGTGCTGGAAGCGCTGCTGACCCTGCCGGAGGAGGAGCGCTGGGCCCGGCTGCTGCCCCATCTCTTCCGCTTCAAAGAGGAGACGATCGTGGCCGTCGCCGAGCGCGGCCTCGCGGTCGCCGACCCCGCGCTGCACGCCCGCGCCGCCTACGCCCTGTCGCGCGATCCTTTTCCGAAGGCGGTGCCGATCCTGCGCCGGCTCCTCGCCGATGCCAACCCGCGGGTGCGCGCCTGGGCCGCCCGCGCCTTGGGTCTCGTGGGGGGCGTGGAGGATCTCGCCGCGCTCCGCCCGCTGCTCGACGACGGCGATGCCGGACCGCTCGTCCAGGCCCTGCGCGCCGCCCGCGCCCTGATCGCCGGCGGCAAAGCTGCGGCGCCCGGCGATTGGGCTGCCCGCGTCGCGGCGCTGCTCGACGACCCCCGGCCGGGCGTGCGCGCGAGCGCGCTGGAGGCCGCGGGAGCCTGGGCGGCGGGCACGCCGGCGATCGGCGAGGCGCTGGCGGCGCGGGTCTCCGGGGAGGCGTGGGAGACGGGGATCGCCCTGGTGGCCCTGGCGGCCGGCAAGCACGCGCGGGCGGCCGAGCTGGCCGCCGCGACGGCGCAATCTCCGGACGCCGACCTGCGCGCCCGCGCCGCCGAGGCGGCGGGCCTCCTGGGCCTGCCGGCGGGCGGTGCTTTGCTGGAGAAGCTCGCCGGCGACGCCAGCCCGCGGGTGCGCGCCGCCGCGCTCGCCGCCTGGCTCGCGGCGGACCCGCAGGCGGGAGAAGTGGCGCGCAAGGCGCTCCGGGATGCGGACGCGAGCGTGCGCGGCACCGCGCTCGACTGGCTCGCCGAGCACCCGGTGGCGCCGCTGGCGGATCTCGATGCCGCGCTCGCCGCCGTCTATCGTTCCGGCATGGAGGAGGCGGGGCTCGCCGCCGTGCGCGCCGTGGCCGCCCGGGCCGAAGCCGAGCCGCTGGACCGCGGCGCCGCCGTGGTGCTGCTGGAGAGAGCCGCGGCGAACGGTCCCTACGTCCTGCGCCGGCAGGCCGGCGAGAGCCTCGGCAAGCTCGGCCAACCGGTGCCGCGCCTGGAGCCGGCGGAGCCGGCGAGAGGCCCCGAGATCTACCGCGAGATCGTCCAGCGCACCCGCCGGCCGCGCACGGTGGAGATCCGCACCCAGCGCGGCGCCATCACCGTGCGATTGGCTTGTCCGCAGGCTCCCCTCACCTGCCTCAACTTCCTGCAGCTCGCCGGCCAGGGCTATTTCGACGGCCTGACCTTTCACCGCGTCGTCCCCGACTTCGTCGCCCAGGGCGGCGATCCGCGCGGCGACGGCACGGGCGGCCCCGGCTATACGATCCGCGACGAGATCAACCGCCTGCGCTACGACCGCGGCGCCGTCGGCATGGCCCTCGCCGGTCCCGACACCGGCGGCAGCCAGTTCTTCATCACCCTCTCGCCGCAGCCGCACCTCGACGGCGGCTTCACCATCTTCGGCGAGGTGATCTCCGGCATGGAGGTGGCGGACCAGATCCGCCTCGGGGAAAGGATCGAGAAGGTGGTGGAGGTGGAGTAAACTCCCTGGACCATGAAGCACCGAGCCTTCCCGTCCTTGCTGTCCGTCCTTACCATCCCTGGCATCCTTTTTATCCTTGTCCTTGTCTCCACCCCCGCCCCCGCCGAGGAACCCAAGCAGGAAGAGGCTCAGCCCCACCCCGAAACCGCCGTCATCGGCCCCACCACGCGCCAGCAGATCGAGTCCGCCGTGCCCGACTGGGTGCAGGCCGAGGTCGAGGCGCAGCCCGACGCCGAGACGGCGCGGTCGCTGGCGGCGGTCGCCCCCGGCGCCGAGGTCATCGTGTTCCTCGGTACCTGGTGCGGCGACAGCCGGCGCGAGGTGCCGCGTCTCTGGAAGGCTCTCGCCGAGGCCGGCGCCGAGGTGCCGTTCGAGGTCCATTACATCGGCGTCGACCGCGGTAAAAAGGAGCCGGCCGGCGAGCTGGCGGCCAACGACATCCGCTATCTACCCACCTTCATCGTGCGCCGCGACGGCAGGGAGACCGGGCGGATCGTGGAGACCTCCCCGCATAGCGTCGAACGGGACCTGCTGGACCTGCTCACCGGCAAGGCGCGGGGGGTCCTCGCCACCCGGGAGGATTTGACCTCCCACGCCGCCGCCAAGCCTCCGCGCTAGGCCTTTCGCCGATGCTCCCGGGTCTCGGCTGGCTGCTCCAGGTCTTCGCCCTCGTCCTCGTCGGCTGCGCTCTCCTCTTCGGCTTGATCTACGATCAGATCCGTCTGGAGCTGGCCGTCGCCGCGGCCGGCGGCGTCCTCTTCCTGGCAGGGAGATGGCTGCGCAGCCGCGAGGGCTCGTGATCCTTGGCCCTCCTCCCTTGCGGCAGCCCTGAAACCTTGGCCGAGAGCTTGCGTATCCACCCATGACGCGGGGAACGGAGCAGCCGACCGACGAGGAACTGGTTGCGGCGATCCTCGCGGGAGATCGGGAACGCTTCGGCGACCTGATCGACCGTTACCAGGGTCGTCTCGTCAACTATCTTTTCCGCTTGCTGCGCAACGCGGACGACGCGCACGACCTGGCGCAGGAGGTCCTCGTCAAGGTGTACCAGGTTCTGGATCGGTACGACCCGCAGTACAAGTTCTCCACCTGGCTGTTCCGGGTGGCGCAGAACGCGGCGATCGACCAGATCCGGCGGCGGCGCCTCAAGGTGGTGTCGCTGCGGCAGGAGGACGAGGAGGGCGAAGGCCGCGATTGGGACTTGCCCTCCACCGAGCGCGGACCCTACGGCGAGATGCGCAATCGGGAGCGGGGAGGCGCGATCCAGGAGGCGATCGAGGGGCTTCCCTGGGAGTACCGGGAGCTGATCCTGCTGCGCCACTTCGGCGAGCTCCCCTACGAGGAGATCGCCAGGCTCAAGGGGATGCCTCTGGGCACGGTCAAGAACAAGCTCTTCCGCGGGCGGCAGATGCTCAAGGAGAAGCTCCAGGACTTTCTCAGCGATTGAACCCGTGGATGCGAGGAGCGTCATGAACCAGCCGGATCACAGCACCTACCGTGAATGGTTGAACCTGGAAGCCGACGGCAGGCTGTCCAGCGCCGAGCAGCACCGTCTGGACGAGCACCTGGCCGGCTGCGCCGAGTGCCGGCGGGAGCGTCAGGATCTGCTGGCTCTGGACGGTCTGCTGCAGCGCTCGGCGATCCCGGTGCGTTCCGGCTTCCGTACCGCGGTGATGTCCTCGCTCCCCGCCGCCGGTTGGGAGGCGCGGGCGCCGCGTGCCTGGCGGTTCCCGGCGGCGGTGTTGGTGGTCCTGGGCTGCCTCGCGGGTGCCCTGATGCTCGCCGGCTCCGCCTCCGCTCCCACGGGCTTTTCGGCCCTGCTCGCCGTTGGCGGTCTGTTCCGCGCCGCGGCCCTCGCCGGTGCCGGGCTGCTCGCCGCCTCCTGGAAAGGCATCGGCCTGGTGGTCGACGAGGTGATCTCCTCCCCCATGAGCCTCGGAGTCTTCGGCTTCCTGGTGCTCTGCCTCAACTTGCTGCTGTTCTCGCTGATTCGCCGCCGGCGCCCGGCCGGGGCGGCGGCGCGGAAGGGCGGTCACCGGTAGGCGCCCCGATTCCACCGTCTTACCCCGCGCGACCTCACCCCAACCCAGGGCGGCCACGCAGGGCCGCCCCTACAGATCGTTCTGTGGTCGTCATGGGTTCGGTGCGTCGTGGGTACGAGGGGTGAAATTACCTCCAGGCGACCTGTAGGGGC
>JBIOVX010000066.1:0-6372 GCA_044868005.1 Thermoanaerobaculia bacterium
CCCCTCTCTCCCTCCGGGAGAGAGGGGCCAGGGGAGTGAGGGCTTCGCAGGGCAGGCGCCCCGAGCTTACTGAGGCCCCCTACCACGGCCCCTTATAAACCGCCCCACCCTTCATCACGAACGCCACCCGCGTCATCACGGCGATGTCCTTCAACGGATCGCCCTCGACCGCGATCACGTCCGCGGCCTTCCCGGGCTCGATCGTTCCGATCTCCTTTTCCAGCCGCAGCAGCTCGGCGCCGCGTATCGTGGCGGTGCGGATGGCCTCCAGCGGCCGCATCCCGTAGTCCACCATGCGCACCAGCTCCCGCGCCTGCGTGCCGTGCTCGAAGGCGCCGGCGTCGGTGCCGAAGGCGATCTTCACGCCCATCTTCATCGCCTTCTGGAAGACCTCCTTGTGATGCGCCACGATGCGCCGCCGCAGCTCCGTGTCGTCCTCCTTCGATTCCGGGATGTAGACCGTGAGCGTCGGGCACCACCACGTGCCGTGCTCCACCATCAGCTTGAGGCCCTCGTCATCCATCAGCATGCCGTGCTCGATCGAGCGCACGCCGGCGCGGATGGCGTTCTTCGCGCCCTCGCCGCCGTAGGCGTGGGCGGCCACGTCGCGACGCCAGCGCTTCGCCTCCTCCACCACCGCCCGCAGGTCGTCCTCGGAGAACTGGCTCACGGGCTCGAGCGTCACCGGATCGATGTGGCGCAGCGTGCCGGTGGCGTAGACCTTGATCCAGTCGGCGCCGTACTTCACCTCCCGCCGCACCTCCGCGATCATGGCGTCACGCGAGTCCGTCAAGGTCGCGGGGTCCGGCACCTCGATGTCCGGATTGAGGCCGGCGTTGTTCATGTGTCCGGCGGTGATGGTGAGCGCGTAGGTCGAGACCAGCAGCCGCGGCCCGGGAATGACGCCGCGGTTGATGCCGTCGCGGATCGCCACGTCGGCGAAGCCGGCGCCCTCGCTGTCGAGGTCGCGCATGGTGGTGAACCCCGCCTCCAGGTCCTTCTTCGCCGCCGCGACGCCCTGCACCGTGCGGAAGGCGAGCGACTTGGTGACCACCGGCGGCGTGCCGCGCTCGTCCTCCGGCTGCAGCAGCACGTGCGTATGGCTGTCGACGAGCCCCGGCAGGCAGGTGTGCCTGGAGAGATCGACGACCTTCGCTCCCGCCGGCACGGCCTTGCCCACGGCCTCGATCCGCCCGCCGCGCACCACGACGACGGCGCCTTCGGTCACCGCTCCGCTGGCCGGATCGAGCAGCCGTCCGCAACGCAAGGCCGTCACGGCCGCGTCCTCTGCGGCAAGGGTAGACGGCAGAGAAAGGACGAGCGAGAAGACGAGTCCGAAAACGCTCTTCGGGTTCATGGCGGCTCCTGGGTCAGCGGCGGAAAAAACCCACGGGAGCGTAGCACGTATAAGGCACCTCCATATGCTAGGATCGCAACCGCAAAAAAGGAGACATCTGTGAGATTTCGCTTGTGCATGATCCTTGTGTTTCTTCTACAAACTTTCATGGGGATGACAGGTCCGATTGCCGGCCAGGAGCCGGAGGCTGCGCCCGCCGCCGGACCCGTAAGCATCACGCTCGTCCAGAAGGCGGATACGTTCACCGACGCCAAGGGCTACACCAAGGGAAGGCCGATCCCGGCGGGAACCGCCCTCATGGTGACCGGCATCGACCACGGCCGCTGGATCAGTACCTACAAGGGCGCGAAGATCTACGTACAGCTCTCGACCCTCAACGTGACGGACTCGGAAGCGTGGGTCAAGCTCAAGGCGATGAGAGAGCGGCTCGTCGCCGAGTATCTGCAAGCCCACCGGGCCAAGCGCGAAGCGGAAACCGAAAAGGTGTCGGCGGTGAAAGCAATGGAAGCCCGGCCGATCGAGGGACCGAAAGGCGTCCGCCTGTTCTGGCCGAAAAGCTATTTCGGCGGTCTGGAGGCCGAGGGCGTGCCGGACAAAGGCCTCTCGCCTTCCGGCGAAGACCGCACCTACCTTTACTGGGGGAGCTCCGAAGAGCTGATGAAGTGGCAGCTCGGAGGCAAGTTCGGCTGCCTCGAAGACGCCTGCCAGGTTTACGACTGGTTGATGGACTTCGGCGATCCGGAGAAGGAGCTCCAACCGACCGTGTTCCTCCACGAGGGAGCCTTCTACCGCTATCTGGTGACGTTCCCGGTAACGGACTTCGACTTCATCGAGGGGACGCTCGCCAAAGCCCTGGGCTCCCCCGCCACCTCCGACGACGGCACCGTGCAGAACCGGATGGGTGCCGAGTTCGATCAGAAGACCCGCATCTGGAAGACGAAGGACGTCCAGGTGGTGCTCAAGAAGCGGGCGTCCAAGGTGGACGAGGGAGCGCTGATGGTGAGCTACCTCCCGATCGCCGCGAAGGCGGACGCCAAGAAGGACGAGGGTCAGGCGCCGTTCTGAGGCCGGAGACGCAGATCTATTCATTCTTGAGCCCGGAGGGCGGCATACGTGACACGTCACCGTCCCTGACGGGACGGAAGAGAAAATGAGGTCGCCCTTTCCCCAGGTCTCACGACCTGGGCTATGAGTATGCCGCCCTCCGGGCTCTCGCCTGTGGTATTGGAAGAGTCCTACGGGATCGGAACCAAAGATGGCTATCGACACCGGCCTCAAAGATAGGGTGGTCTTGATCACCGGCGCCAATAATCCCTACGGGATCGGCGCCGCCACGGCCAAGGCCTTCGCCGCGCAGGGAGCCAAGATCTTCCTCCACTGTTTCCGCGCGAAACATCCCTCGGGAGAGGTCAGCCAGGCTCCAGGCGAGGCCTTCTACTACCGCCAGCAAAGCAAGAACGCCGATGAGGTCTTGGAAGCTTTGCGAGATCTCGGCGCTCGCGTCCATGCCGAAGAGGCGGATCTGGCGGATACAGCCAGCATCCCGACTCTCTTCGATCAAGCGGAGCAAACGCTGGGACCGGTCGAGATACTGATCAACAACGCGGCCGGTTGGGAGGGAGATACCTTCATCCCTCCGAGCGCCGGTCTGCGGAACGAGCTGGTAGAGCTGTGGACGAAGCGTCCCTCGACGATCGACGCCGGCATCTTCGATCGCCTGTTCGCCGTCAACACGCGCGCGGTGGCCTTGATGATGGCTGAGTTCACGCGGAGGCACGTGGAGCGAGGAGCCAACTGGGGCCGCATCGTCAACATCAGCACCGCCGGCGCGGAGGTGTTCCCCTCCGAGATCTCCTATGGCGCGAGCAAGCTGGCGTTGGAAGGCTATACCCGAAGCGCGGCATTGGAGCTGGGGCAGTTCGGCATCACCGTCAACGTCCTCTCGTTAGGACCGGTCCAGACGGGCTGGATCACGCCCGAGCTCGAAAAGGAGATCCTGCCCACGATCCCACTCGGCAGGATCGGCCGGCCGGAGGATGTGGCGGACGTGATCGTTTTCTTCGCGTCAGAACAGGCGCGTTGGGTGACGGCGCAGAAGATTTACGTGGGCGGGGGGCATGGGATGTAGTGCTGCAACGGGAGGAGCGGCAATATTCGGCAAGAGCTGTCAAGTCAGGATTCGAGGGGATTTCAATTCCGCGAGCCGCGAGGCAAAGCTAGTGGATCTGTCGGCATGGCTGCAGCGCTCTTAGGGGTCGAGGTATCTGCATTGGTCGCCGGTCGGAGCTGCTCGACTTTAGCATTAAGCTCCTCGATCCGCTGCGTTAGATTACGGATCTCGTCGCGGGTCGGAACGCCCATTCGATGCAAGGTGGCGGCCAACTTCTCGTCGAACTTTTCGCTCCAGATCTCGAAGGTGTCTTTGACTTTGGTATTCATCTTGTCGACTTCAGTCTTGACTTTCTCTGCCTTGACCTTGCCTCGCTCCACCAGTTGGCTGAAGACCTTCGAGCCTTCCTCCTCGGCAGCAGCAGCCAGCCAGACGCGGTGAACATCCTCTGTGGTCTCAGCGACGGCCCCCGCCTGAAGATTCTCAACACGCTGAGGCTGTTCTGCTTGATCCAAGCGTAATGGGACATGCCACGCATGGAGAACCTCACCGCTATTAGGGACTTTCCGGAATGACTTATTGAGGAGAGCGGTCGTCAAGAACCTGTCGATAGAACCATCGGCCGCGTGGAGAGCTACCAGGTCGCGAAAGAGTCCTTCACGTACCGCAATCGACTGCGCATAGGCTCGGTCGCGCTTTCCTTCGAACAAATCCTCCGGAATCTGCTCCCAGGCGAAGTAGACCTCGGTGATCACCCCCTGGAGAGATCCGAGCCTCTCCAAGAGACGCCGAGTTAGATTGGCGTTCCCTGGACAACTTGCCAAGGCACCGGCAAGGTCTGCTCCACGGGGAAGAGGATGCGCGTGAAGGATATTTTCCACGAAGCGCTGGATTCCCTTGAGGTCCAGCATCTCCTCCAACTCCTCAGCCGCAGTCCTGCGAGTGTCGGGTTCGAGACTTTCGTCCAAGAGAATGAGGGCGAGGTGGAGAGCGTCCACTTCCTTGCTGGCAAGTTCAAGTCGGCTGCTCACTTCCTCCAACTCGACTGCCTCCAAGAATTGGAGATCCTTGGCGTCGCCGAAAAGCAAAGGCACCTCGCCAGGGGTCCGGCGGACCACCTCTCCCGGCCGGTCGGTCCGGAGGGAAGAGAGCGTCTCGCCATCAAGGAGAACGGCTACCTTTGCCTGACCCGAAACGACAGCATTCATGAGATCTCCTCGAGCATCACGTCAACCTTCTTCAGACGGTTTCGCAACGTCTTCCGGAAGGCCTTCGTGCTGGGCGTCGGCATGAGGATTCGCTCTACGGCCCGAAGCGACAAGGGACCCCAGATATGCACCTCGACGAATTCGTCCTCCCCGGAGGGGGCCCCTGTCTGTAACAGGATACTCGGAAATTCATCCTCGGGCATCCCAGACCCAATACGGGCGGCGAGTTTAGCCACGCAAAGCTTGGCCCGATCTCCCCAGGTGGTCATGTGACCTGCAGGCGGCTCATAAGCGTGGCGCTTCATGAAAACCGTCGAATTCTCCTCAAACACGGAGGCGCGATGAGCAATCATGTGGTCTCGGAAGACGAACGAGCACTCTCCATAGCTACTCAGGCCAGCCCCGTCCAACGAGAGCGCTGCAAACCGGATCTCTTCTTTGTATCCCGGGAAGAGAGCCTCGTCAGCGATACGCCGCGCACGGTCCCACTGATTGCCATGCGGAAGCCGGACCTCCTCACCCAGGAGTCTGTAGAAGGTCGGGAATAGCTCTTTGTCAGACGCCGCAAGCCGGTCCAACTCCCTCAAGGGCCGGGCCATGACGGCCCTCGAGCTCGCGGCTGCTGTCTCGAACTTCCTGATCTCGGCTTGGACACTTCGACGGGAGGCTTCTCGTAACGCGGCCTGATAGCGTCGTTCTAAAGCCTCCATCTCGGCAGGTTCCTCCGCCGCTCTCACGTTGGGAAAGAGGGCCGGACGAGCACAGTGCGGGCAGTAGTGTGCAGCGGGCGGCACCTCGTTTCCGCAGAAATCACAAGACTTAGACGCCATAATCTTGATTTTATACTGCCTTCTGGATACCGAGGACTACATCGACGCATCCTGCACGATCTCCCACGACTCACCCGTCCGCCGCAGCACGAGCAGCGTCAATCCCTCAGCGGCCTTCCGCTCCGCCTGCCCGGGATACTCCAGCTTCCAGCGCGCGGCGACGGAGACAGCCTCCGCCGTCTTCCCCGCCGGAAAGGTCCGCGCCTCGATCACCGTCAGGGTCAGGGTCCCCATCGCCGCCTTGTCCGGATAGCGCTTCCGGTAGCGTTCCAGGACCTCGTGCCGGCTACGGGTGAGACCGCTTGGCGTGAGGAAGGCGGCGTCTTCCGCGTAGAAGGAGGTGAACGCTTCGAGGTCGCCGCGGTTCCAGGCGTCCGACTGCGCATGGAGCAAGGCGGCGACCTGCTCTTCCGGAGACGAGCCAGCCGCGGGCTCCGCGGTGCCGAAGACAGGAGCCAGCGAGAAAAAGGCGACCAGGATCCAGGCGGATAGAGTGCGCATCGAGGAGTCCTCCGGCGTCGGGGTCCTTAGAGATGTTACAGCACGACGGAATCGGGGAGACGCGGTTTAGCACAGGTGAGCCGCGCTGGATCTCGTCTCGTGGCGCCCTTGTCTGAGAACGGCGAGCCCGAGCCAGCGCGAGGGGAAATCGGGGCCGCCGGCCTGTAAAACCGGCTCGCGGCGGCATTCCCCAGGATGACGGAGCCGCATCTGAGATGACGGAGCCTCTCCGCAGGATGACGGCGCCGTTTCTGAGATGACGGTGGCGTTCCGCGATTTGACGGCGGCGTTCCGCAGGATAAGAAGGCGTCCCGTCAGATGACGGCGCCGCTCCGTCATCTCAGAAATCGCCCCGTCATCTGGCGG
>JBIOVX010000067.1:0-33171 GCA_044868005.1 Thermoanaerobaculia bacterium
CAGATCGTTCTGTGGTCGTCATGGATTCGATGCGTCAGGGGTACGAGGGTGAAATTACCTCCAGACGGCCTGTAGGGGCGGCCCTGCGTGGCCGCCCTGGGTGGGGTGAGTCGGTGCGGAAGCGCCGGGTGAAGGCGGGTCACCGAAAAATCTCCAACCCCCGCCCCGTCGGCTTCGCCGCCAGCACCTGCCCTCCCGCATTCGCCAGCGCCGCAGCGATCGCCTCTTTCCGCTCGGCGGGACCGAGCACGGCGAGGCACCCGCCACCGCCCGCTCCACACGCCTTGCCGCCCCAGGCTCCCTGCTGGAGGGCGGCCTGCAGCAGGTCTTCCAGGGCCGGCGTCGAGATCCCCTCCGTCAGGCGCCGGCGGTAGCTCCATTCGCGGCTCATCAGCTCGCCGACGCGTGGCAGATCTCCCGCCTCCAGGGCCGGCGCCAGCTCGGCCGCCGCGGCGGCGATGCCTTCGAAGAGCTCCGTGACCTCGGCTTCGCCGTCCAGCCGCCGGCGCACGACCTGCCAGTTCTTGCCGGCCGAGAAGTGGCTCTGCCCCGAGTAGACCACCAGCAGGCTGGCCGCGAGCGCCTGGAGATCCACGGCCAGCGGGCGGACCTGCTCGCCTCCAGGGAGCGGCCGGATCTCGAGCGCGCCGCCGAGGAGAGCGGGGTAATGGTCCTGCACTCCCGTGGGCAGACCCATGAGCTGGGCCTCGCAATCGCGCGCCATGGCCACCCGCCGGCGCGGCTGCGAGCGCGGCCGGTCGAAGACCTCTTCCGCCGCCGCGATGAAGGCCACGGCCAAGGCCGAGCTGGCGCCGAGGCCGCCGCCGCGCGGACTCTCGCTGGCGAGGACCGCGTCGAAGGGAGGCAGGTCGAGCGCCGCGGCGATGACGCCGACGAGCGCCGCCCCGGCGTCCCGCGCCAGCTCGGCCGCCGAGGAGGCCTCGACGAGCTCGCCCTCCTGGCGCACGCGGTAGCCTCGCGGCAGCGGCGAGAGCTGTACCGTCGCCGCCAGATCCACGGCGACGTTGACGGTGCGGGCCTGCGGGTGGAAGAGCCCGAGCGGCCAGATGTCGAGGGTGCCGCCGGCCAGATCGACCCGGCACCAGGCTTTGGCGGTGACCATCCGGAACTGCGGCGTCAGCGGGCGAGGGCTGCGCGACCTGCCGGGGCCGCGGTACCGCCCTTGGCGAGCTGCGTCTGGGGCGGCAGGCCCGGCACGCGGAGGTCCGGCGACACGATGCCGTCGCGCAAGCCGGCCCGCAGCTCGTCCCGCCAGGAATGGAAGGCGGCCATCCTGGAAGAGGGAATGGGCTCGTCGCGGACGCTCTTGAGCGACAGCGGATCGATCCACCGGTCGCGGTACTTCACCCGGTAGTCGAGGTGGGGACCGCTCGCGAGGCCGGTGGCGCCGGTGTAGGCGATGATGTCGCCCTGCCGCACCCGGGCCCCCGAGCGGATGCCGGAAGCGAAACGGGAGAGGTGGAGATAGGCGGTCACGTAGCCGCCGGGGTGCTGCACCTTGACCACCTTGCCGCCGCCGCGGTCCCAGCCGGCGGAGACCACCGTGCCGTTCGCCGTCACCTGCACGGGCGTGCCCACCGGCGCGCCGTAGTCCACGCCGTAGTGCGGCCGGTACTCCCGGAGCACGGGATGGAACCGCCGGCGGCTGAAGCTGGAAGTGATGCGCGAGTAGCGCAGCGGCGAGCGGAGGAACATCTTGCGCGCCGGCCGGCCTTCGCCGTCGTAGTAGATGCCGGCGTCGCCGTAGCGGTAGGCCTCGTGCAGCCGGCCGTGGTTGTCGTAGACCGCCGCGAAGATGGTGCCCACCTCATGGAACTGGCCGTCGAGCTGGATCTCCTGGTAGAGCACCTCGAAACGGTCGCCGGTGCGGAGGTCCTTGGCGAAGTCGAGGTCCCATTGGAAGACGTCGGCCAGCCGGTAGGCGAGAGCCGCCGGACCGCCCGCGGCGCGGATCGACTCTTCCATCGAGCCCGCGAGCGTGCCCTGGACCGAACGGGTCGCGAGCCGGCGCTCGAACGGCTGCCAGTCGCTCTCCCAGCGGTCTCCCTTGCGCACCATCTGCACCCGGCCGCTACCGGCGAGCGTCATCTCGAAGGAAGCCAGGGTCGAATCCGGATTGAAGAAGGCCGAGTAATGGTTGCCGGCCTTGAGGCTGCGGACGTTCACCGCGCCCGCCAGGATATCCGTGGCCTCGCGGAGCTCGACGCCCGCGAGCCCGAGCTTGGCGAAGACGTCGGCCGCCGTCTCACCGCGCAGCAGCTTGAACTCGACCGGCACCCTGGCATGGTCGATCCAACGGCTGGTTTCGTTCGGGAGGGTGACGCGGGCGTTGAAGCGGGGGGTCGGAGGCAGCGGGAAGGGCGAGCGGCTGTAGGCTTGAAGCTCTCGCGTCGTCAGGACGAGTCCCGCGGCGAGGAGCCCGAGACCCAGCGGCAGAAGCCAACGCAGGACGTTCGGGCCGAGCTGTACCCTTTTCCACTGCATCCAGCAGACCTCCCTCGCGGGGGTATAAGAGGCAAAACCTCGATGTGCGATACGACGCGGAGGGCATAGTACACAGGAGGCGCGGGAAAAGGCAAGGCCTGGGACGCGAATGAGATCCCGAGGCAGCTTTTTCGTAGGGGCGGGGCTTCTGGGGAGCCTCTACCGCAGCAGATCCGCGATCACCTGGTCGGCGTCGTCGGGCAGCTTGCCGCGATAGGCGACCTGGCCGTCCTTGACGACGAGCAGGCCGGGGAGGGTGGCGATGTTGTACTTCTTCGAGAAGGCGCCGTCGGCGTCCAGGCAGACCGGAGCGCCGAAGCTGCGGCCGCCGAGGAAGCCCTGCACCACCTGCGCATTCTCCTGGAAGTTGACCGTGAGCACCCGCGCGCGACCGGCCCAGCGGCTCGCCAGCGGATGCACGCGCTCGACGATGCCCCGCGAACGCGGCGACCAGGAGGCCCACACCACGACGATGGTCGTGCCGCGGGCGAGATCGGCGTCGCTCAGCCGCTCGCCGCCCATGCACGAGAGGCTGACCGGCTGCGCCTCGGCGATCCTGGGGAGACCGCCGAACGCCGTCACCAGCATGATGAGAACCGTCACCGCCGAGAACCGGCGCAGCGTCGGATGGTCCGAATCGATTGGAGAGGATTTCATCGGGGGAGTGCTCCCCTGAGGATCAGTGCGCGTCGGGTTGCCGGTGAGGAAGGCTGATGAGGATGCGATGTCGCAGCCGCTGCGGAGCGCAGCAGCGGCAGGTCCTCTCCCGCACGATGAGCAGCAGCTTCCGGGTGTAGTCCACCTTCTTGGCGCAGTCGCCGCAGCCTCCGACATGGTCCCGGAAAGGGCTCAGCATGTCCTCCTCCATCTCGCCGTCGAAAAACAGGAACAGCGCCGCGCTGACCTCTTTGCAGTCCATCGTCCTTCCTCCGGAGCTCCCAGGCTACAACACTGAATGCGACGGGCGGTCGTGCGTAACCCCCTCTGTTCAACTCGCCTGTCGGTTGGGATATTTCCGGGTTTGAACGCTGGTCACTTGCGGCTGCGCATCTTGGCGGGCTCGCCTTCGCGCAGGTAGCCGTGCTCGCGGGCGAACTCCAGCATCGCCTCCTCGAGCAGCCGGCGGCCACGATAGAGACGGCTCATCACCGTGCCCACCGGGACGTCCAGGATCTCGGCGATCTCCTTGTAGGAGAACCCTTCCAGGTCGGCGAGGAGAACCACCATTCGGTAATCCGGCGGCAGCTTGTCCAGCGCCCGCTGCACGTCCTCGTCGAGCACGTTCTCCAGCAGCTCCTCCTCCGGGTTCCGGGCCTGGCGCGCGGGGTCCTCGTTGACCTGGTTCTCGAAGGACTCTTCGATCTCGGCGAAATCGCTCAGGGCCGGGGCCTGCTGCTTCTTGCGGTAGTTGTTGATGAAGGTGTTCTTCATGATCTTGAACAACCACGCCTTGAAGTTGGTCCCTTCCTCGAATTTGTCGTAGTAGCGGTAGGCCTTGAGATACGTCTCCTGCACGAGGTCCTCGGCGTCCTCGGCATTGCGAGTCATCCGGTAGGCCGTGTTGTACAGCGCGTCCACGAAGGGCATCGCTGCCGCTTCGAAGTTCCACCCTTTCTGGTGGTCGACGCTGAGTTTTGCCATGCTATCCCCCTTCAGCGGATACCTCTCCCCTCGACCCCGGGATACGCACAGATGATGCCAACGGTTTGAAGGCGAAAGAGGCGGGCTGCGGCCCTATTATACTGGATGTAAACGGTAACAGTCTGTCCTCGGAGGATGACAGCTTCCGAGGGAAGCGGACCCCGACGCGCCGTCCTCTTTTCAGACGGACGGCGAAGACGGGCTTCCCGGCGCAGGTGTCGATTCGGCACGTGCGGGTGCCAGGAATACGGCGGCGGACGCCGTCCATCGCTCTCCGGAACACGGCCCTCCGGACCCGGAGCACGGCCCTCCGGACCCGGAGCACGGCGCCCCGGGTCGCGCGCGCGTTGTTCTGACCCCGGAACACGTCGCTCCGGGCCCGGAACATGGTGTTCTGGGTCCGGAACAACGTGTTCCGGCCCGCGGACACCGTGCTCCGCCTCCCGTGCGACGTGCTCCGGGTCCCGCGCGACGTGTTCCGGGTCCGGAGGGCCTTGCTCCGCCTCTCGTGGGACGTGCTCCGCTCCCGGCTCGCAATGCGACGGGCGCCGGTGCACAGCCGCTGGGTCGCGACGAAACCGCCCCCGCTCCGGGTGCTCGGGCTCGGCCTCGATTCCTTTGAAACCTGTGAGCGCCGTGACGTCCTCCGCTCCGGGTCGTCATCATCGGGATTATGATCCGGCGCATGGCCCGCCCTGCCCTCCTGCCCGGTCTCCTCGCCTGCGGCCTGGCCCTGGTTGCGGCCGGGGCTTCCCTCGCCGCCGGCAAGCCCGCGGAGGACCGGCAAGTGGCCCAGTTGCGAGACGAGGCCATCGCGCTGCGCTCGATCGAGCCCGGGGACGAAGACTTCTCGGATCTCGCGCCGCTGCGCTCCGTCCTCGCCGACAAGCGGGTCGTCATCCTGGGCGAGGCCACGCACGGCGACGGCAACGCCTTCCTCGCCAAGGCCCGCCTCATCCGCTTCCTGCACCGGGAGCTGGGCTTCGACGTGCTCGCCTTCGAGAGCGGCTTCTACGATTGCGCGAAGGCCTGGGAGCGGATCCAGGCCGGAGACGACCCGGCGGCGGCGTTCCGGCAGTCCGTGTTCGGTATCTGGACGCGGAGCGTCCAGGTGCAACCCCTCATCGCCTATTTCGCGTCGGCGGCCCGCTCGCCGCGGCCGCTGGAGCTCGCCGGCATCGATCCGCAGTTCACCGGCGAGATGTCCGGGCGCTTCCTGCTCGGCGACCTGGTGAAGGTGGCCGAGGCCGCGGGGCTGCCGGGCGACGAATTTTCCGCCCGCATCTCCGCGCCCCTGGCGAACCTCACCGCGGGCCACTACGAGGAGGGAGAGCTGCCGCCGGCGGCGGCCCAGGCCGAGCTCCTCAAAACCTTCGACGAGCTGGCCCGGCGACTGCGGGGGACCGGCGGCGACATCCCGGAGCGCGGCTTCTGGCTGCGCTTCGTGGAAGGTACGCGGCAGCTCGCCGTGTCGTCGTGGGCCACGGACTGGAAGCGTCCGCTGCTGGAGGATCCGAAGAATTTCGCCGTCCGGGACCGGGTCATGGGAGAGCATCTGGCGTGGCTGGCCCGGCACCGCTTCGCCGGCCGCAAGATCGTGGTCTGGGCTGCCAGCTTCCACGCCGCCCGCGAGGTGGACGAGATCGACGTGCCATCGCCGGTCCACATGCGGCTTTACCGCACCTTCCGGCCGATGGGCGCCGTGGCCCGGGACGAGCTCGGGAAGGAGCTGTACACCGTCGCGGTCCTCGCCTATCAGGGCAGCTATGGCACGGCGTTCCAGCAGCCCATCGAGCTCCAGCGTCCGAGCGCCGGCTCTCTGGAGGATCTCTTCCACCGCACCGGCCTGTCGTACGCCTTCCTCGACCTCAATGAGGCTCGCCAGCCCGGCTGGCTCCGCGGGCCCCTGATCGCCCGCCCCATGGGATACAAGGAGATGAAAGCCCGCTGGGGACGGGTGTTCGACGGCGTTCTCTTCTTCGACCGCATGGCGGTCAGCGAGAAGCAGAACGAGAAGCCGTAGTTTCCCTCGACCGTGCCCAAAAGGACTCCAGGGACAGCAAAGACATCAAGGACAGCCCCGCAGCCAGTGCGATCCTGAGGTAGGTGTCCTTGCTGTCCCTGTGGTCCTTGGAGTCCTTTCTCCCTCCGCTCCTACTGCGGCCAGCAGAACCGCGGCCGCGCCACGCCGCCAGCGCCGGTTCTGCCGCTCCAGCTTCTCCAAGCGGGCAATGAGGGTATTCATCTCTGGTGAGGTCGGCATCGAGGGCGTCTCCTTTCCTGTTTGTTACACTAAGTAGTGGGCAGCTCTAGGGAGCCAGCGGAGTTAAGAGAATGGGCAGAATCGTCGCCAACGTCAAGGTCACGAATCTCCTCGAGGCGGACAAGGTCCTCGAATGCGACGCCTTGGTCGATACGGGCTCGGGATACCTGGCATTGCCGAAGGCCTGGCAGCCGAGACTCGGCACGCTTCACAATATCCGGGAGATCGAATGCGAGACCGCTACCCAGGAGCTCGTAAAAGCATCCGTCTGCGGTCCGGTGGAGATCCGCATCGAGGGATTCGATCCGGTATACGGCGAATTACTGTTCCTGGATATGCAACCGAGCGACGGCCTGTACGAACCACTCCTGGGCTACATCCCCCTGGAGCAATGCCAAGCCGCCGTCGACATGCTGGGCCATCGACTCGTTCACGTGAAGAAAGCTGACTTGAAGTAGTAAAGGCGATCGCCGGAGCGCGATACCTTACTGCGGCGCGCTCCAGACGAGCTTGCCGTTGGCGTCGCTGATCGAGATCCCGCGGCCCACCGAACCCGTTGCCATGGCGACGCCTACCTGACCTTGATCGGAGAGGGTTATCACCGCGCTTTTTGCGCGACGCCGACCGCCACCTGCGACCGGCGTGTGGGCTCCTCCAGGGAGAGCGCTGGACCGGTGGAGGCCACGAGCAGGGACGCCGTGCGGTCTCCGGCGCCGGCCAGCCTCACGACGCTGCCGTCATCCGTGGCCACGAGGCTGATGCGGTCCTTACCGGCGCCGTCGGTGATGTCGAATCTCACCAGCGAGGGACCGCCCCGGCCGTCCAGGGTGGCGATGACCTTGCCCGTCTTGTCCACCAGCTCGAAGGCCACCGCCTGCACGACCTTGGGCGAGCTGCCGGCCTTGGCCTGTGCCATCAGGATGAGCGAGCTCGCGGCGAGCAGGATCACCGCGGCGCCACGCCGCCAGCGCCGGTTCTGCCGCTCCAGCTTGTCCAGGCGGGCAATGATGAGGGTCTCCGTCTCCGGTGACATCGGCATCGAGTCTCCCTTCCCTAAAGACTGTGAGCATCTCCACGGAACCCGAATCTCACTCCCCTGAACCACCGTAGAATCCGCCCAGCAAGATCTCTCGTTCCTCGAGGTCTTCGTCGGTGATGTCCGCCGCCGCCTCATTGAACATCGCCAGCAGCTCCTGCTCGCTCATTGACGGCGTGATCTCCTCTGCAGTTTCTCGATGTTAGGCCTCGCGGACTGACCCGATCCTCTCGTGATTGGTACCACCGCGTCCAAGGAGTCCTCCACCCACCGGGTGCGGACGCCCTTCTTCGCTATGGTGACATGCAGAGAGCCACCGACGGCTTCGGCCAGCCGTGACATTTGTTCCACCGTGAGATTCTCGTTCCCAGACATAACGCTGGAGATGTAGGGAGGACTCACGCCGAGAATCTTGGCCAGGTCGCTTTGCTTCATGCCGTTGGCCTGCATCGTCCGAGCAAGCGCCACGGTAAACTCCAAGAGCGCGAGTGATGGCCAATCGTCCGCGGAGCCTTTTCCCATTCGGTGCGGTTTCTCACTCATACGCCCCATCCTTTGAGAATGTGCAAGCGACTCGGCTTGTGGCTAAAGTACTCGCTCCGGATCTCGATCGCTTGGTCGATCTCGAAGTCCGGAGTTGAGCTGCGCTTGAGGAAGGCAGTCGTACAGATTACTGACATACCGTCTTCAAAGAAGAGGACCCTGGGAACCCTCTCCCTCCTTTTCTCCCGTGCCCTGAATTCACAAATATCATCTCGAAGTCTTTTCGCTCTCTCCTCCACCTCGAACGGCGGCCCATGCTGGGGTGTGTAGTCACGCAGCATCGAGTTCAAATCCCGCATCGCCTTGGGGTATGAAGATCGGTGTGCCAGCAAGAATTGCTCCACTTGACACTCCTCCGCGGGGAGGTGGCAGACAGCGTAGACCGAGTAGCGGTGGACCGCGATCTCCCGGAGGACCATGTTAATCTATAGCTTAATCGGCGTCAAGCGCGAGCATGGACGCTGGGGCGAGAACCTTTAGACGACGGTCTGAGAAGCGTCTCTCTTACGGCAGCGGCAGCAAACTCCGCTTGGCGAAATCGATGAACGGCCCCGGGTAGACGCCCAACGCCAGCGTCGCCAAGGCGCAGAAGGCGATGGTGCCGACGATCGCCGGGGCGTGCAGGGGCACCGGCGTCGTCTGGTCCGAGTCGCGCAGGTACATGTACAGGACGATGCGGAAGTAGTAGTAGAGCGAGATGGCGCTGGTGAGCACGCCGATGACCGCCACCCAGCCCCAGCCCGCCTGCACCGCCGCGGCGAAGAGATAGAACTTGCCGACGAAGCCGCCGGTCGGCGGGATGCCCGTCAGCGCCAGCATGAAGAGCAGCATCATGCCGGCCAGGAACGGCGAGCGCCGGGCGAGGCCGGCGTAGTCGGCGCAGGTCTCGCCAGCGTACTCCCGCCGCTCGAGCAGGATCACCGTGCCGAACGCTCCCAGGGTGATGAAGCTGTAGGCGAACAGGTAGAAGAGGACGGACCACAGGCCGACCTCGGACACCGCCAGCACGCCGATCAGCACGTAGCCGGCATGGGCGATCGAGCTGTAGGCGAGCAGGCGCTTGACGTTCTCCTGCGTCAGCGCCGCGAGGTTGCCCCAGATCATGCTCGCCGCCGCGATCACGGCCACCACCGTCTGCCACTCCACCCGCAGGCTCCCCAGCCCCTCGTAGAAGATGCGCAGCAGAATGGCGAACGACGCCGCCTTGGAGGCCACGGCGAGCCAGGCCGTCACCGGCGTCGGCGCGCCCACGTAGACGTCCGGCGTCCAGATATGGAAGGGCACGGCGGCGACCTTGAAGAAGAGGCCCGCCGCCAGCATCAGCCAGCCGAGCGGTACGAGGGGATTCTCCTGAACGCTCGGCAGACGCTGCGAGAGCTCGGCGAGCTGCACCGTGCCGGTGGCGCCGTAGAGCAGCGATATGCCGTAGAGCAGGATGCCAGAGGAGAGCGCGCCGAGGATGAAGTACTTGAGGGCCGCCTCGTTGGAGCGCACCTCGCGCTTGAAGTAGCCGGCGAGGATGTAGCTCGCGAGCGCCATGGTCTCCAGCGAGATCCAGATGGTGAGCAGCGTGTAGCCGCTGGCCATGAAGAGGATCCCCGAGGTGGCCAGCAGCAGCAGGGCGTAGTAGTCGGAGGCGCGGTACTTCCCCTCGTCCAGGAAACGGACGGACAGCAGCACGACGAGCGCCGTGGCGAGCAGCGTCAGCAGCTTCCAGAAGAAAGCGAAGCCGTCGAGCACGAAGCTGCCGCCGAGGATCGTCAGCCGGCCGGGAATGACGGACTGCACCCGCAGCACGAGGCCTGCCGTCAAGGCCAGGCTGATGAAGGAGACCAACGCCGACTCGCGGTTGCCCATGCCGCGGCCGATGGCGCCGCCGAGCAGCAGCAGGAGGCCGGCCGCGGCGAGCAGGATCTCGGGCGCCAGCAATTGGTACTCTTGCGCGCCGGGCACCGCCTACTCCCCCGCCGCCGCGGCCTGCACCGGAGGCGCCGCCGGCGTGGCGGCCACCGCCGTGGAATCGATGCGGTCCACCTTCTCCAGCACGTACTGGACGGGCTTCTCCAGCACGCGGAAGAAAGGCTTCGGGTAGAGGCCGATCCAGAAGCAGAGCACGACGAGTGGCGCGAGGTAGAGGATCTCGCGGCGGTTGAGGTCCGGCAGGCCCTTGTTCTCCGGATTTGTGAGCGGCCCGAAGAAGACGCGCTGGTAGAGCCACAGCATGTAGGCGGCGCCGAGCACGATGCCGATCGCCGCCAGCAGGCCCCACCACCAGACGCGCTGGAAGGCGCCGACGAGGATGGTGAACTCGCCGACGAAGCCGTTGAGCGTCGGCAGGCCAATCGACGACAGGGTGATGATGAGGAAGATGGTGGCGTAGAGCGGCATCTCCGCGGAGAGGCCGCCGTACTCGGAGATCATGCGCGTGTGGCGCCGCTCGTAAATGACGCCGACGAGGAGGAACAGCGCGCCGGTCGAGAGGCCGTGGTTGATCATCTGCAGCACGCCGCCGTTGATGCCCGGCCCGTTCAAAGCGAAGAGGCCGAGCATCACGAAGCCGAGGTGGGAGACGGACGAGTAGGCCACCAGCTTCTTGATGTCCTTCTGCGCCATCGCCACCAGCGCGCCGTAGAGGATGCCGATGAGCGACAGCGCCGCCATCCACGGCAGGAGCTTGATCGTGGCGTCGGGCAGGATGGGCAGCGAGAAGCGCACGAAGCCGTAGGTCCCCATCTTCAGCAGCACGCCGGCCAGGATCACCGAGCCCGCCGTGGGCGCTTCGACGTGAGCGTCCGGCAGCCAGGTGTGGAACGGGAACATCGGCACCTTGATGGCGAAGCCGACGAAGAAGGCGAGGAAGATCCAGAACTGCAGGTCCGGCGGAATCGAGGCGCCGATCTCATGGAACTGCGGGATGAAGAAGGTCGGCGGGTTGCCGAGCCCCCGCCAGCCGAAGAGGCCGCCGGAGTTGTAGAAGTAGAGCGCCAGGATGCCGAGCAACATGAGCACCGAGCCGACGAGCGTATAGAGGAAGAACTTGATGGCGGCGTAGAGCTTGCGCGGCCCGCCCCAGATGCCGATCAGGAAGTACATCGGCACCAGCATGACTTCCCAGAAGACGTAGAAGAGGAAGAAGTCCATGGCCATGAAGACACCGAGCATGCCCGTCTGCAGCAGCAGCAGGAAGACGTAGTACTCCTTCTCGCGGGTGTGGATGGCGCTCCATGACGAGAGGAATGAGATGACGCCGAGCAGCGTCGTGAGCAGCACGAGCAGCAGGGCGATGCCGTCGATGCCGAACTCGTAGCGCACGCCGATCGAGTCGATCCATGGCGCGCTCTCGCGGAACTGGAACAGCTCGCCGCTGCGATCGAAGGCGAACCACAGCGGCAGCGAGATCAGGAAATCCACGAAGGCGACGCCGGTGGCGAACTTGCGGATCGCCGCCTCCTGGCCGCTCTTCATCGCGAACATGACGACGAGCGCGCCGGCGAGAGGCACGTAGCAGACGATCGAGAGGATCGGAACGTTGTGCACCCAATCGAACATGGTTCCTCCCAGAGGCGGTCTCGCGCGCCGGCGTCAGCCCCGGTTGAGCAGCATGTAGACGGCGACCAAGGCGAACATGCCCACCGCGAGCACCAGGGCATAACTCCCCACGTACCCGGTCTGCAGGCGGCGGAACAGCCGCGAGAACCCGTCGAGGACGGCGGCCGTCAGGTTGACCAGACCGTCCACGACGTACTTGTCGAAGAAGCCGGACATCATCGAAGAGAGCAGGGTGATGTTGCGCGCGCCGTGCACCAGCACGCCGTCGATGAACCCGGCGTCGAAGCGGAAGAGCGAGCGCGCCAAACCCCAGGTGCCGCGCACCACCGTGGCGTCGTACAGCTCGTCGACGTAGTACTTGTTGGCGAGGAGCAGGCGCACGGCAGGCGTCCGGCGCTCCCAGGCCTCGTCGGCCGCCAGGCCCCGGGCGCCGCCGTAGAGCCGGAAGGCGAGCCCGATTCCCGCGAGCGCGATGGCGACAGCGATGGCGATCAGGATGACGTTGAAGATCACCGACGCCTCGTGCTCCGCGGTGGTGTGGCCGGTAACGGCGTAGACCACCGGATGGAGGAAGCGGCGGAAGACGTTCCACTTCTCCACCGGCAGCCCGACGAAGCCGGAGACCACGGCGCCCGCGGCCAGCACCCAAAGCGGCACCGTCATCGAAGGCGGCGACTCGTGGAGGTGATGCTCCTGCTCGTGCGTGCCCCGGAACGTACCGTGAAACGTCAGGTTGACGACGCGGAACATGTAGAAGGCCGTCAGCAGCGCCGTGATCAATCCGATGATGTAGAGGGTCCAGTGGCCGCCCGCCGCGGCGGCGTGGAGGATCTCGTCCTTGCTGAAGAAGCCGGCGAGGCCAGGCACGCCGGCGATGGCCATCGAGCCGATCACGAAGGTCCAATAGGTCGCCGGCATGTGCTTCTTCAGGCCGCCCATCTTCCGCATGTCCTGCTCCCCGCCCATGGCGTGGATCACCGAGCCGGAGCCGAGGAAGAGGAGGGCCTTGAAGAAGGCGTGCGTCATCAGGTGGAAGATGGCCGCCGTGTAAGCTCCCAGGCCGGCGGCGAGGAACATGTAGCCGAGCTGCGACACCGTCGAGTAGGCGAGCACCTTCTTGATGTCGTTCTGGGCGAGGCCGATGGTGGCCGCGAAGATCGCCGTCAGGGCACCGATCACCGCCACGAACATCCCGATGCTCGGCGCGAGCTGGTAGATGACGTTCGAGCGCACCACCATGTAGACGCCGGCGGTGACCATGGTCGCGGCGTGGATGAGCGCCGAGACCGGCGTCGGGCCCGCCATGGCGTCCGGCAGCCAGACGTAGAGCGGGATCTGCGCGCTCTTGCCCATGGCGCCGATGAAGAGGCAAAGGGCGATGAAGCCGGCCAGCGTCAAGCCGAGATGGCCGGGACCGGTGAGCAGCTCGGGTTTCTCCGCGATGCGCGGGAAGAGCTCGCTGTACTTGAGCGTGCCGAACGTCGCCACCAGCGCGAAGAGGCCGAGCACGAAGCCGAAGTCGCCGATGCGGTTGGTGATGAACGCCTTGCGGCCGGCGAACGGCGGGAACTCTTCCTTGTAATAGAAACCGATGAGCAGATAGGAGCAGAGCCCCACGCCCTCCCAGCCGACGAACATCACCAGGTAGTTGTTGCCGAGCACCAGCAGCAGCATCGCGCCCATGAACAGGTTGAGATAGGTGAAGTAGCGCTGGAAACCGTCCTCGTGAGCCATGTAGCCCACGGAGTAGACGTGGATCCAGAAGCCGACGAAGGTGACTACGAAGAGCATCACCGCCGACAGCGGATCGAGCAGGAAGCCCATGCTGACGGTGAAGTCCTTCATGCCGTCCGCGGCGGTGGCGAGCGGTCCGGAGGGGACCCACACGTAGACGTCCTGCTCGAAGGAGCGGGCGCCGTGCGCGGGCGCCGGACCGTTCAGGAAGACGTCGGCGATCGCCAGCAGCCCGAGCACCGCCGCGACTCCCACGACGCCGCAGGCGATCCAGGCGACACCCTTCTTGCCGATGCGGTGGCGCAGCAGGAAGCCGTTGAGCAGCGCGCCGAGGAACGGCAGGATGGGGATCAGCCAGAGGAGATTCCGCATCGCGCTATCCCTTGAGCTCCGCGGCGCGGTCGAGCGTCGTCGTCTCGCGCAGGCGGAAGAGGGCGATGAGGATGCCGAGCCCCACCGCCGCCTCGCCGGCGGCGACGGTGATGGTGAAGACGGCGAAGATCTGGCCGGTGAGATCCGAGAGCTGATAGGAGAACGCGACCAGGTTGAGGTTGACCGAGTTGAGCACCAGCTCGATCGACATCAGCACGGTGATCATGTTCTTGCGCGCGGCGATGCCGAAGACGCCGATGGTGAAGAGCAGGAAGCTCAGCACCAGGTAATGCGTCGTGGTGACGGCGAAGGTCATTGCTTCCTCCCCAGCACCACGGCGCCGATCATGGCGATCAGCAGGAACACCGAGGCGATCTCGAACGGCAGGAGCTGCTGCGTGTACAGGCCCCACGCCACGGCCTGCGAGTTGCCGAGGGCCTGTCCGTCGGCGGTGATGAAATTCTGCGGCTGCCGGAGGGCTGGACCGAAGCGCATCTGGAGAAAGAACCAGCCGAAGAGACCGAGCAGCAGCAAGGCGAGCACGAAGGCGAACGGCGACGTGCCGCCGAACAGCTTGATCTCCGGCAGGCGGTGGAGATTCACCAGCATGATGACGAAGAGGAACAGCACCATGATGCCGCCGCCGTAGACGAAGATCTGCACGATGCCCACGAACTCGGCGTGCCGCAGCAGGAAGAGCGCCGCCACCGCGAGGAAGGTGAGCAGCAGCGAGATGGCGCCGTACATCGGATTGCGCATCGTCACCACGCCGAGCGCTCCCACCAGCGCCAGGAGAGCGAAGAGGTAGAAAAGGAGGTCGGCCCCGTGGGCGGTCAGGAAGTCCATGGAGTCAGGCGATCTCCTCGTCCGTGTAAGCCGGCCGCACCTTCCATTCCTGCAACTCGTCCATGTCCACGTACAGGTTGCTCCAGCGGTCGTAGGAGGCCAGCTCGTACGTCTTGGTGGTGAGCCAGATCGACTTCGGCTCCGTCGGGCAGCCCTCCTCGCAGAGGCCGCAGAACATGCAGCGCTGGACGTCGATGTCGAAGCGGTCGAGCACCTTCTCCTTCTTGTTCGTCTCCGGATTCACTTCCTGGTGCCAGTCGATGTAGATGATGTCGATCGGGCAGTCCTTGGCGCAGATGGTGCACTTGATGCAGCGGTCCTCGTCGAGCCGGAACATGCCGCGGAAGCGGTGCGCCGGCTCCCAGCGCTCCTCGGGATACTGCACAGTCACCTTCTTCTTGAACATGTTCTTGAAGGTGATGCCGAGGCCCGCGAAGAGGTCCAGGAGCATGATCTTGTCGGCGAATCGCTTGAGGACGCTCATTGCGGGCCTCCCGGGAGCAGCAGGAGCTTCACCAGCCCGGTGACGAAGATGTTCGCCAGCGCGAGCGGGATCATCCATTTCCAGCCCAGGTCCATGAGCTGGTCGAACCGGTAGCGCGGGAAGGTGCCGCGGAACCAGATGTAGGCGAAGAGGAAGAGGAACATCTTGACGAAGAACCAGATCGGCCCGGGGACCACGTCGAGGAAGCCGAGCGCCGCGACGTTGGGGAACGGACGCAGCCAGCCGCCGAGGAACAGCGTCGTGGCCACCGCCGAGATGACGATCATGTTGGCGTATTCGCCGAGGAAGAAGAGGGCGAAGCGCATGCCGCTGTACTCGGTATGGAAGCCCGCCACCAGCTCCGACTCCGCCTCCGGCAGGTCGAACGGGTTGCGGTTCGTCTCCGCGACGCCGGCCACCAGGTAGATGAAGAAGGCGACGAACTGCGGCACGATGTACCACCAGCCGGCGGCCTTCTGCGCTTCCACGATCCCCACCAGCGACAGCGTGCCGGCGAGCATCAGCGGGCCGACGAGGGCGAGGCCCTGCGGCACCTCGTAGGAGATCATCTGCGCCGCCGAGCGCAGGCCGCCGATGAGCGAGAACTTGCTGTTCGACGCCCAGCCGCCGATGATCAGGCCGTAGACGCCGATGGTGGCGAGAGCGATGACGAGCAGCACTCCGGTGTTGATGTCGGTGATGTACCACGCCAGGTTCCCCAGCTCGCCGGCCGGGGGACCTACGGGAATCACCGAGAAGATGATGAAGGCCGGCGCCACCACCAGGCAGGGGCCGAGGACGAACGCCCACTTCACCGCCTGGCGCGGCAGCGTGTCCTCCTTGACCAGCAGCTTCATCACGTCCGCGATCGGCTGCAGCAGTCCCCACGGACCGACCCGGTTGGGGCCTACACGCGCCTGCATGAAGCCGAGCACCTTGCGCTCGATGAGCACGAGATAGGTGATGAGCGGCAGCACCATCAGGAAGAGCAGGACGAGGATCTTGAGCGCCGGCGACACCGCGTAATAGAAGAGGGTGTCGCCCACGGCGCCGCGGATCGATTCGAGGAACGAGGGCATCAGCGGTCCACCTCGCCGAGCACGATATCCGTCGTGCCGATCAGCGCTACCAGGTCCGCGATGAGCTGTCCCTTGGTGAGCTCCGGCAGCGATTGCAGATTGATGAACGACGGCGGCCGCACGTGGCAGCGGTAGGGGTTCGGCGTGCCGTCGCCGACGATGTAGAAGCCGATCTCCCCCTTCGGCCCTTCGATGCCGTGATAGACCTCGGCGTCCTTGCCGGCTTTCATCACGCGCGGGCGCTTGGCCATGATCGGCCCCTCGGGGAGCTTCTCGAGGCACTGGGCGACGATGCGGTTGGCCTGCCGCATCTCCTCCATGCGCACCAGGTAGCGGTCGTAGGTGTCGCCGTTCCTGCCGATCGGCACCTCGAACTCGACCTCGCCGTACGCCTCGTAGGGCAGGGCCTTGCGCAGGTCCCACTGGACGCCGCTGCCGCGCAGCATCGGCCCGGTGACGCCGTAGTCGATGGCGGTGTCGGGATCGAGCACGCCCACTCCGATCGTGCGCTTCTTCCAGATGCGGTTCTCGGTGAGCAGGCCTTCGTACTCGTCCACCTTGGAGGGGAACTTCTCGACGAAGGCGCGGCAGGTGTCCACCCAGCCCACCGGCAGGTCGTGCGGCAGGCCGCCGGGACGCATGCAGTTGAGGGTCAGGCGGGCGCCGCAGTACTGCTCGAAGAGGTCGAGGATCAGCTCGCGCTCGCGGAAGCAATAGAAGAACGGCGTCATGGCGCCGATGTCGATGGCGTGCGTGGCGAGCCACAGCAGGTGCGAGGAGATGCGCTGCAGCTCGGCGAGGATGGTGCGGATGTAGCGCGCCCGCGGCGGTACCACCAGGCCGACCAGCTTCTCCACCGCGCCCACGTAGGCGAGGTTGTTCGTCGCCGCCGCCACGTAGTCCATGCGGTCGGTGTGGGGAACGTTCTGGAAGAAGGGGTGGAGCTCGAAGAGCTTCTCGGTGCCGCGGTGGAGATAGCCGATGATCGGATAGCAGTCAATGATCCGTTCGCCGTCCACCTTGAGCTTCAGGCGCAGCACGCCATGCGTCGCCGGGTGCTGAGGTCCGAAGTTCAGCTCCATCTCCTCCTCGCGGTGGAGGAGGGAGTCGGAGAGGCCGTCGTCGAAGGCCTGGGCGAAGGGCTGGGTCACGCCGGCTTCTCCTCCGGCGGCTTGGCCGGCTTCCATCCCGTGCCGGTGCCGGCCACCGGACCGGCCGACTCCTCGTAGTACTCGGGGTAGATCGCCGAGCCCGTGTCGAGACCCTCGACCGGAAAGTCCTTGCGCAGCGGGTAGCCGTTGAACCCTTCCCAGAGGAGGATGCGCGTCATGTCCGGATGGCCGGCGAAGCGCACGCCGTACATGTCGTAGACCTCGCGCTCCGACCAGTTCGCGGCTCGCCAGACCGTGGAAACGGTAGGCACGGGCGTCGCCTCGTCGGTGATCACCCGCAAGCGCACCCGCCGGTTCGCCTCGAAGCTGTAGGCGTGATAGACGACGTCGAAGCGGGGCTCGCGCTTCGGGTAGTCGGCGCCGCAGACGTCCACCAGGTAGGTGAACCGGTGCTTCGTCTTTAGCGAGGCGCAGACCTCGGCGATGGCGTCGCGGCGGATCTGCAGCGTCAGGTCCCCCGCGAAGCGGCGCGCCGACTCGACGGCGTCGCCGAACTCCTCCTTGAGCGCCGAGGCCACCGGGTCGTCCCCGGCGTCCTGCCATTCCGGGACGACCGGGTCTTTCTCCCACGCCGGCTTGTTCGGATCGTCGGCGGGAGCCGCGGGCCTCGGCGCGGCCGGAGCCGGAGCGGCTCCCCCCGCGGCGGCGGCAGCGGCCTTGGCGGCAGCGGCAGCCTTGGCCTTCTCCAGCGCCGCGGCCTTGGCGGCGGCCTTCGCCTCGTCGGACAAGGGCGGAGTCGGAGCGGCGGCATCGCCCGCGGCTGCCGGGGCCGCGGGCGCCTCGGCAGGTCCGGCGGGGGCTCCGGCGTCGGGCTTGTCGTCCTGCTCGCTCATGCACGGACCTCGGCGCCCGCCGGGGCGGCCTTCGGCTTCGCCACCGTCATGCGGTCGATCTTGCGCTGCAGGTGGAGGAGGCCCCAGAGGAGGGCTTCCGGACGCGGCGGGCAGCCGGGAACGTAGACGTCCACGGGGATCACCCGGTCGACTCCCTGCGTCACGGCGTACGTCCGGTAGGGACCGCCGCAGGTGGCGCAGGCGCCCATGGCGATGGCCCACTTCGGCTCCGGCATCTGGTCCCACAGGCGGCGCACGATCGGCGCCATCTTCTCCGTCACCGTGCCGGCGACGATCATCAGGTCGCTCTGGCGCGGCGTGGCGCGGAAGACCTCGGCGCCGAAGCGCGACATGTCGTGCCGCGGATCGAGCACCGCCATCATCTCGATGGCGCAGCAGGCAAGCCCGAACTGCATCGGCCAGATGGCCGAGCGCCGGGCCCAGTTGAAGATCTTGTCGTAGGTCGTGGTGAGGACGTTCGCCTCGGCCGAGTCCATCAAACCCAACGCAGGGCCCCCCGGTTCCAGATGTAGATGTACCCCGTGATCAGGATGGCGAGGAACACCGCCATTTCGATGAACCCGAAGAGCGCCAGCCGGTCGAACATCACCGCCCAGGGGAAGAGGAAGATCGTCTCGACGTCGAAGACGACGAAAAGGACGGCGATCAGGTAGTAGCGGATCGAGAAGCGATGATCGTGGGCGAAGCTCTCGGGCTCGTTGCCGCACTCATAGGGGTCCAGGTTGGTGGTCGGCGAGGCGCGGTGGCGCAGCAGGCGGGCGGCGAGCAGGCTGACCGCCAGAAAGCCGATGGCGACCAACGTGAATACGAAGATGGGCAGGTAGCTCGTCATGGGTTGAGCGCTTCACCTACACCGATACGGCCTGGGACTCCTTTCGTTGACGCGGGCGTATTCTTACCCGGCCCTCGGGAGGTGTCAAGGAAGCCCGGGAGCCCTTCTCAACCGAGCACCCCCGGCGCGAACAGCCCGTCCGTCTCGATCCCCTTCGCCTGCACGAGGACGCGGATCTCCTCCCCCATCCCCTCGCCGTCGAGCAGGGCCATGGCCTGTTGCCGGGCCGCCGCGTCCGCGCCCTGGATCTCCTCGAAGAGGCCGCAGGCGGTGAGCCACAGGGCCTGGCGGGTGAGCGCGATGGTCCTCAGGCCTTCCGCCTCGCCGGCGCGGATCAGGGTGGTGAAGTCCACGTGCGCCGTCAGGTCCTGCTCCCCCACCTTCACGAACGGGTTGCGGTGGACCCGCTGTCGTGTATAGCAGGCGAGAGTCCCGTTGAAGCGGATGCGGGGATCGAGCAGCCGTTCGCGCTCGAAACCGTAGTCGCAGGTCACCAGGAGGCCGCGCCCCAGCCGGCGCGCGAGCTCGCGGTAGAGCGGCTCCCAGGCCGGCGAGAGATCCGCGACCTGGCCGGGCTGGAGGGAGACGTCCGGATTCCTCAGCAGATCCAGCAGAGCCGGATTCGAGACCTCACCCTCGCGCCAGACGAAGGCGTCCTCCTCGTCCAAATCGACCCAAAGCTCGCCCACCGATCCGTCCGCCCGGCCGATCAGACGGTGAACAGGCAGCGCGTCGAACAGCTCGTAGGAGAAGATCAGCCCCTCGATCTCCCCTTCCCCGACCTGCTCCAGGCTGTGAACCGGCTCCACCCCCGCCGGCACCGGACGGGCGACGCGATCCCAGGCACGGATCCGCCGGCCGAGGGTCCTCTCCAGCAACGCGGCGACCACGCTCTCCAGGTGGACCCCGCTCCCATAACCCGCCTCGAACAGCTCCGCCGAAGCCTTGCCGAGCGCCAGATCGAGCCGCTCCAGCAGCCGTGCCGTCACCCGTCCGAACAGCGGTGACAGCGAGGAGCCGGTGACGTAGTCCCCCTCCTCGCCGATGGGGAGATCCGCCCGGCTGTAGTAGCCGCCCTCGCCATAGAGAGCCTGCTCCATGAAGGTGGCGAAGGGGATGGGGCCGCGAGAACGGATCCAATCCTGTAGGTGGGGGACAGGTGGCATGGACAGCCCAGCGGGAAGCCTCAGGCAGATTACCTCATCATGCTACGCTCTTCCCTGGTCGTGGAACTCAGACAATGACAATCCCAATCAAACCACTGGCTGAAATCAACCATGAGGCATTTCGCGTGCTCTCTCGGGAAATCGGGCTCGCAAACACCCTCCGATTCATTAATCAGTTCACCTCGGGAGTCGGCAACTACACGGAGGAGCGAAGGGACCGATTCGAGAGCATGACCCTCGACGATCTCGTCGCCGAAATCAAACGCCGACGGTCCTAATTCTGAACGGTCCCACCTGCCGCGACGCACCCTTCAAAGAGAAGCGTTCACCGAGCGTACGCTCGATCTCCCGACGGTCATACCCCAACCGTCGCAGGAACTTCCACGGGTTCCGATCGCGCGGCGTATCGAAGATGTCAATCAGGACGACTCGCCCGCCGGCGCCCAGGCATCGATCGATGTCTCCCGTCAGCCTCCGGAGTCCTTCTTCGACGGGAAATCGACCTGCCAGGTGAGTCATCGAGACCCGAGGGACGGACTTCGCCGGCCGCGACAATTCCAGCAGTCGATCGGCCTCGTCGAATCCCGGAACCACCACGAGACAGGCACCTCGCACCTCCTTCTCGAGCAGCGCCATCCGCTCTCGCCGTGGATACAGGATGCGGTGACCGGTCACGTCGGCAACGTTCCAGAGAAGTCCCACCAGGCTCAGCGCGAGGAAGGCCGCGGCGGCGCGGCCTCGCCGGCTGGGCATGCGCGCGGCGAGGACTCCGAAGGCGGGCGCCATCTGGAAGTAGAACTGGTCGTCCGAGTTGTTCCAGAAGAACCCGAAGCCGAGGATCGCCACGAGCCAGGAGGTCGTGATCAAGAGGACGCCTCGGTTGGCGGGATTCGATGGCTCGCGGAGCGCCGTCCTCAGTCCGTAGAGCAGAGCGGCGGACGCGGCGAGGAATGCGACGACGCCTAAGATGACCTCCAGGGTTGGCACCTGCCGGTCGCGGAACACAGCCGCAGCGGGGCTCAAATCGACCAAGGCGCTCGCCGTGCCATAGAGAGCTCGCAGGGCGGACTCCGCCAGGCCTCTCCAGGAACGGATCAAACCATAGGCTTCCTGCAGGCGCGGCGGTTGCCGTCCCCCGGTGTAGCGTGTGAGCCACGTAAGAAAGCCCGGCGCGTCTGCCAGGCGGAGCCATGCAGTAAAGAAGATCGGCCCCGCCGCGAGCACGGCGCCGAGCCCGACGGCGGCGACGCTGCGCACGGCGGAACGCGGCTCGCGTCGCGAAAGATGCCAGACCGCCAGCGCAGCCGCCACGGCCGCGCCGATGAGAAGGTTCGAGATGTAGGCGAGGGCCGAGCAGCCCGCCGCGACCCCAACCGCCAAGGCTCGGCCGAAGGAGGGCCGCTCGAAATAGAAGAGTGCCGTCCACGCCATCGCGACGACGAAAGGCATCTGAATCATGTGGATCTCGTCCGAGACCCACAAGCGAAAGAAGGCCGAGGAAAAGGCCAGCCAAGCCGTTGCGTGATTGGCCGCCCAGCGCGTCGGCGCCAGCCGTGGCGCCACGCCATAGCGGAACAGGCCCGCGGCCAGAGCGCCGGAGAGCACGCTGAGAAGCTTGAGGATGTCGACCGGCTCACGGGTGGAGCCGTGGCGCGTCCAGAGGTTCTGCCACCATGCGCCGAGCGGCTCGAAGAGAAGGTAATTCGGATTGAGATGCCAGGTCCCCGCCGCGAAGTCGCGGCTGTGGCCGAGCCCGTCGCTGGAGACGAAGCCGATCGGGATCGTGAACAGGATCAGAACGGGTACGGCAAACCACAGGAGGGCGTCGATGCGGTCCGCCGCCAAAGTCCTAATAGGTGGACTCCTGCAGGTCGTGGGGGCGAATAGGCATAGGAGGCTCCTTGTCCTCTATCCTACCGAGATCCGCCCCGCCTGCTACAATCCGCCCTCAAATGCCCCAGGTCCAGGTACTTCCGACCACCGACCGGCTGCTGCGTCTGGTCGACGCCATGGCCGGCCGGCCGGTCGCCATGCTGGTGGACCTGGTGGCGGACGTCTTCGTCACCGGCACTCCCAAGCGGATCAGCCGCGAGGCGCCCGTCCTCATCCTCTCCTATCAGGACGAGACGCTGATGCCGGGCGGCGGCGCCAACGCCGTGGCCAACGTCGCCGCGCTCGGCGGGCGGCCCTTGCCCGTGGGCATCGTCGGCGATGACATTCACGGCAGGGGACTGCTGGCCGATCTGGAACAACGAGGAGTCAACACGGCCGGCATCGTGGTGCGGTCCGGATACCTGACGCCGACCAAGGTGCGTATCCTCGGCGGGGCGAAGCACTCCATCAAGCAGCAGATCGTGCGCTACGACATCGAAGAGACGCTGACGTTGACGGACGAGGAGCGGGACCGCTTCTCCGCCCTGCTGGAGAGCTGGGCCGGCGACGCTAAGGTGGCGATCCTCTCGGATTACGGCTATGGCGCCGTGGAGCCGCGGATGCTCCCCCGGGTGCGCGCGGCCCTGGGGGAGAACGCGACGCTGCTCGCGGACAGCCGCTTCCGCCTGGGCGAATTCACCGGGCTCGACGGCGCCACCCCGAACGAGGAGGAGGCCGAGGCGTTGCTCGGCTCGCCGATCGACGACGATCCCGACCGCCTGGAGAACGGCGGCCGGCGGTTGCGCGAGCGGCTGGGAGCGCGCTTCCTGCTGATCACCCGCGGCAGCCGGGGGATGAGCCTCTTCCGGCCCGACGTCTCGGCCCACCTGCCGGTCTCGGGCACGGACCAGGTGGCGGACGTGACGGGCGCCGGAGACACGGTGATCGGCGCCTTCGCCCTCGCTCTCGCCGCGGGAGCCTTCCCGCTGGAGGCGGCGCTGCTCGCCAATTACGCCGGCGGCGTCGTGGTGATGAAGATGGGGACGGCGACCTGCTCCCCCGACGAGCTCCGGCGTGCGATCGCGACCGACCCGCGCCCGCTGGAGGAGCTGCGGTGGGGCTGGTCCTGACCCTGCCCGAGCTCCGCCGGCGCATCGCGGAGCTGAAGGCTCAGGGAAAGAGAATCGCCTTCGCCAACGGCCACTTCGATCTGCTCCACGTGGGCCACCTCCGCTATCTGCGCGCCGCCAGGGCGGAAGGGGATGTCCTGGTTGTGGCGATCAACGACGACGCCTCGGTCGCGCGCCTCAAGGGCCCGGGCCGTCCCCTCGTGCCCGCCGCCGAGCGCGCCGAGCTGCTGGCCGCGCTGGAGCCGGTGGATTTCGTCACGGTCTTTGAAGGAGACTCCCCCGCCCCGTTGCTCGCCGAGCTGCAGCCGGACGTCCACTGCAAGGGCACGGATTACGGCGCTCCCGAGCGGGTTCCCGAGCACGCGGTGGTCCGCGCCTACGGCGGCCGCACCGCGCTGGTCGGCGATCCCAAGGACCACGCGACGAGCGACTTGATCGCCAGGATCAAGGCCTTGCCGTGAGCCCCTTGCGAATTTTGATCGTCCGCACCAGCGCGCTCGGCGACGTCGTGCACGCCTTGCCGGTGCTCACGGCGCTGCGCCGCCACCTGCCGGAGGCGCGGATCGCCTGGGTGGTCGAAGAGGCCATGGCTCCGGTCTTGGCGGAGCATCCGGACCTCGACGAGCTGCTGGTGGTGCGGCTCCGCCGCTGGCGCCGGCTCTCCGCCCAGGGCCTGCGCGAGCTCGGCGGCTTCCTCTCCGCCCTGGAGCGGTACGCCCCGGAAGTGGTGCTGGACCTGATGGGAAACCACAAGGCCGGCTTCATCTCCGCCCTCACCCTCGCGGACCGGCGCATCGGCGCGGCCCGCAAGCACCGGCGCGAGCCGTCGAGCGCGGTCTGGATCAGCCAGCCGGTCGTCCCCCGTGGAACGCACGCCGTGGACCGCATGCTCTCGCTGCTCGACGCGCTCGGCCTGCCCGCAGAGCCGGCGGACTTCGGCGGCGAGAAGCTGCTGACGGAAGAGCCCGCCGCGGCCCGGGAGTGGCTCGAGCATCATCCCGAGCCGTTCGTCCTTCTCCATCCCGGCGCCGGCTGGGCCAACAAGCGGTACCCGCCGGAGTGGTGGGGCCAGGCGGCTCAGATCCTCCGGAAGCAGACAGGGCTGCCGACCTGGGTGGCCGCGGCGCATGGCGAAGAGGATCTCGCCGGCGGCGTCGAGGCGGCCGGCGGAGGCGCCGTGCGGATCGTGCCCGCTCCCGACCTGGCAACGCTCGCCGCGCTGATCCGCCGCGCCCGCCTCATGATGGGAGGAGATTCCGGGCCCATCCACCTCGCCCACGCGCTGGGCACGCCGGTGCTGATGCTGATGGGACCCACGGATCCGCAGCGCCACGGTCCCTACGCCGCCCCGGACCGCGCCCTCTACAAGCGGCTGCCATGCAGCTTCTGCTATCAGCGGCTGGAGGAGCCCAAGGCCTGCCTGCTGGAGATCCCGCCGCACCGCGTGGCGGAGAGGGCGGCGGAGCTGCTGTTCGGAACATAGTTACATTCCAATAGATGCCTGCGTTGACCCCTCTTCCCGGCGGCTGCTAAACTGTCGGTGTTTCAGACAGCTTTTCACTGACGACGGCTTAGAGAAGGACGGGCCACGGCGATCCGGCCCGCGAGGTGACCTGGCATGGCAGCGCCCCCGGAAGTAGCACGGCGACCCCAGACGCAGGCTCCCGACAAGCTGGGAGAGCTGTTGATCCGCACCGGCCGGATCAATCAGACGCAGCTCAACGAGGCGCTCGCCCTGCAGAAAGACCAGGGGGGACGGCTCGGCACCAACCTCGTCAAGCTCGGGTATCTGAGCGAGAAGCAGCTCGTCGAGTCGCTGTCGCAGCACTTCAAGGTTTCCTCCGTCGATCTCAACGGCATGGAGATCGACGAGGCCGTGATCAAGATCATCCCGGCCGACATCGCCCGCAAATACACCATCCTGCCGGTGACCAAGACCGGCGCCACTATCACGGTGGCGATGATCGATCCCACCAACGTCTTCGCCATGGACGACGTGAAGTTCATGACCGGCTACAAGGTGGAGCCGGTGGTGGCTTCCGAGACGGCGATCCGCGTCGCCATCGACCGCTATTACGGCTCGACGCACGCCATCGAGCTGAAGAAGGTCATGGAGGACCTCTCGGAGGAGTCGGGGAGCGACCTGGAGGTCCTGGAGGAGGAAGAGGAGCTCGATCTCGCGGCGCTGGAAGAGGAGTCCGAGCAGGCGCCGGTGGTCAAGCTGGTCAACCTGATCCTCACCGACGCCATCAAGCGCGGCGCTTCCGACATCCACATCGAGCCCTACGAGAAGGAGTACCGGGTCCGCTACCGCATCGACGGCATCCTCTACGAGATGATGCATCCGCCGCTCAAGCTCAAGGAGGCGATCACCAGCCGCTGCAAGATCATGTCGAAGCTCGACATCGCCGAGAAGCGGCTGCCGCAGGACGGCCGCATCAAGATCAAGACCAAGATCTCCGGCCGGGTGAAGGACCTCGACTACCGCGTCTCCGTGCTGCCGACGCTGTTCGGCGAGAAGATCGTCATGCGCCTGCTCGACAAGGACCGGCTCATGCTGGACATGGCGAAGCTGGGCCTGGAGCCGGAGCCGCTGCGCAAGTTCGAGCAGGCGATCCTCAAGCCGTACGGCATGGTGCTGGTCACCGGTCCCACGGGCTCCGGCAAGACCAACACCCTCTACTCGGCCCTGCAGCGCATCAACACTCCCGAGGTCAACATCATCACCGCCGAAGACCCGGTGGAGTTCAACATCACCGGCATCAACCAGGTGCAGACGCGCGAGCAGATCGGCTTGAACTTCGCGGCGGCGCTGCGCTCCTTCCTGCGCCAGGACCCGAACATCATCCTGGTCGGCGAGATCCGCGACTTCGAGACGGCCGAGGTGGCGATCAAGGCCGCCATGACCGGCCACCTCGTGCTCTCGACGCTGCACACCAACGATGCTCCCTCCTCGATCAGCCGCATGATGAACATGGGCATCGAGCCTTTCCTCGTCGCCACCTCGGTGCACATGATCGCGGCGCAGCGGCTGGTGCGGCGCATCTGCTCGTTCTGCAAGGAGCCGCTGGAGGTGCCGCCGCCGGCGTTGACGCAGATCGGCTTCTCCGAGCACGAGTCGCGCACCCTGAAGCTCTTCCGCGGCCGCGGCTGCGACCGCTGCAGCAACACCGGCTACAAAGGCCGCATCGGCCTCTACGAAGTGCTGGAGGTCGACGACGAGATGCGCGAGATGATCCTCTCCGGCGGCAGCGCCTTCGAGCTGCGCCAGAAGGCCATCCAGAACGGCATGATGACCCTGCGCGGCAGCGGCCTGCAGAAGATCCGCGACGGCGTCACCACCATCGACGAGGTGGTGCGCGAGACGGTGCTGTAGGCCTTGGACGAGCCCGTCCACGTCAGCTCCGACGGCTCCGTCCGAATTCTTCGTATCCATCGCCCGCAGGCGCGCAACGCCGTAGATGCCCGCACGGCACGGGCGTTGCGCGACGCCTGGCTGGACTTCGAGCGCGATGCGGAGGCACGCGTCGGCATCCTGACCGGCGGTGACGAGGTCTTCTGCGCCGGGGCGGATCTCAAGGATCTCGCGGCGCTCGCCGCCGAGATCGAAGGCGCGCACGGTCCGCTCGGCTTCACCCGCCTCGCCGTCTCCAAGCCGACCATCGCCGCCATCGCCGGCTATTGCGTGGCCGGCGGCCTCGAGCTGGCGTGCTGGTGCGATCTGCGGATCGCCGACGAGACCGCCGTCTTCGGCTGCTTCGAGCGCCGCTTCGGCGTGCCCTTGGTGGACGGCGGCACGCAGCGGCTGCCGCGCATCGTCGGCCTCGGCAGGGCCCTCGAGATCATCCTCACCGGCAAACCCGTTTCCGCCGTGGAAGCCCTGGCCATGGGGCTCGTCAACGAGGCCGTGCCGCGCGGCCAGGCGCTGCCGCGGGCGCTCGAGCTGGCGCGCAGCCTCGCCGGTTTTCCCCAGACCGCTCTGCGCAACGACCGCCAGTCGGTCTACGAGGGACTGGGCCTGCCGCTGGCGGAAGGGCTGCGAGTCGAGGCACGGCTCGGCGCCGGCACCATCGCCTCGGGCGAAGCCGCGAGCGGGGCCAGGGCCTTTCAGGAAGGCAAGGGACGAGGCGGCAGCTTCGGGTAGGGTCTGCCCGCCGGGACCTCGGCGCCCGCCAACGCCGAGGCGCCGAGCAAGACGAAAGAGATCCACACCATGTCCGCCAGCAGCAGGTGAACGACCTGCAGCCAGATCGGCGCGAGGAGGAGCACGTTCACCGCTCCCGCCAGGATCTGGAGGAGGACCAGCCCGCTCGTCCACAGCGCAAAGCGCGACGTCTCGGGCTCCGCACGCGTCTGCAGCAGTTTCAAGGAGATCGCGAGGACGATCACCGCAACAGCGACAGCGATGGCGGGATGAAAGATCCGCAAACGGATCAGCAGGTGCGCCGCTGGCGAGAGATCCTGCGCCAAGGCGTGGGCGAGCGAGGTCGCCGGGAAGAGCGTATCCCCCAGGGCCGCGACGGCACCGCTGACGCCGGAGACCAGCAAGCCGCCGGCCGCGAGGACGAAGCCGCCGCCGAGCAGGCCGCGAAGGCGGAAGGGCGCGCCGCCGCTCGCGAAGCGGGCCGTCAGGGTCAGCGCGGCCAGGAGCAGGAAAGTGTTGACGAGGTGAGTGGCCATGAACATCGCCCGCGCCACCGACTTGTTGTCGGCCACCAGCTCGAAAAGCACCAGGGCCGCGCCCACGGCGGCCTCGCCGAGCATGAAGATCAGGGAGAAGACCGCCGCCTTCCGCGCGGCGTGACCGCGTGGCCGGCCGCGGAACGCCCAGACGGCGAGCCCCACGACCAGCAGCAGGGCGATGCCGCTGGTAGCCCGATGTGAAAACTCGATGAGCGTCTCGACTCGTGGCGCCCGCGGAAGGACTTCGCCGTTACATAGAGGCCAGTGTTTGCCGCACCCCGCTCCGGAGCCCGTGGCCCGGACGATCGTTCCCCACAGGATGACGGCGACGTTGCAGGCCAGGGTGAGCCAGGCGTAGCGGGCGAAGCGGTCCATGCAAGCCGATGATAGCGGCACCGCAGAAGGAGATGAAAGGACCCAAGGGACGGCAAGGACCGTTCCATGTCCTTGCTGTCCCCTGTCGTCCTTGTCGGAGCGCTATTTCAGCACAGGGGAACGGGAGGGGACTCTCCTCTCCGGCGCGGGCTCACACCAGCGGCTCGGTGCCGATCACCGCGCGCACGCCCCAGTTGAACGCCTCCTCGTTGAGCGGGATCATCGCGCACTTCTCCTTCAACGCCTGGCGGATCGCGGTGAGGAACGTCTCCTGCGGAAACAGGTCCGTCGCCGCTTGCAAGGCCCCGAGGGCGACAACGTTCTTGACCACCACCTTGCCGAGGCCGGCCGCGATCTCGGTGAACGGCACGCCGTGGACGCGGACCCCCGGCGCGAGCGCCGGCACGTCGCGGATCACCGAGCTGTCGTAGAGCACCGTACCGCCGCGTACGACTTTGGGGCCGAACTTGGCGAGGCTGGGCGCGTTGAACGCCACCAGCACGTGCGGGTTGGGCGAAGCCGGCGAGAGCACCTCGTCCTCGGCCACGTGCACGTCCGCGTAGGAGGTGCCGCCGCGCGACTCCGGGCCGTAGCTCGGGATGTGGGTCGAGTCGAACCCCTCGTTGATCGACGCCCGGGTGATCAGCATGGCGGCGGTCTGGGCGCCGTCGCCGCCCGCACCCGCCAGCTTGAGGGCGATGTCCCGGGGCGCCACGTGGCGGGGGAACTCGCCGCAGAAGCGCGGCACGGGCTCGGCGGCGGCGCCGATGGCCGCCACGATCCGGCCGGCGTCGAAGCTCGGCCGCGGATGGACCGGCTGCGGCTCGGCCGCCACGTCCTTCTTCACCCCCAGGGGGAACACCGCCGTCATGCTCTCCTTCACCCAGCGCTCCGTCGCCTCCGGCGTGAGGCCGAGGTGCGTGGGGCACTCGGCCAGCACCTCGACGAAGGCGAAGCCCCGGTTCTCCACCTGGAGCTGGAGCGCCTTCCTGATCGCCTTCTTGGCCCGGGTGCGCTGCTTGGGATCGTAGAGGGCCACACGCTCCACGTAGACCGGCGCGTCGAGCCCGGCGATCAGCTCCGCCATCTTGATCGGCTGGCCCATGATCGGCTCCCGGCCGTAGGGCGAGGTGGTCGTCTTCTGGCCCATCAGGGTCGTCGGGGCCATCTGCCCGCCGGTCATGCCATAGATGGCGTTGTTGATGAAGAGGACGGTGATCGGGATGCCGAGCTGAGCGGCGCTCACGATCTCGGCGAGACCGATGGAGGCGAGGTCGCCGTCCCCCTGGTAGCTGATGACGATCGAGTCCGGGTTGGCCAGCTTGTGCCCGAGGGCCACGGCCGGCGCCCGGCCGTGCGCCGCCTGCGTGTTGCCGACGTCGAAGTAGTAGTAGAGGAAGACGCTGCAGCCGACCGGCGAGACGGCCACCGTACGGTCCTGGATGCCCAGCTCGTCGATGGACTCGGCGAGAAACTTGTGCGCCAGGCCATGGCCGCACCCCGGGCAGTAGTGGGTCGAATGCCCCTTGAGCCCCTCGCCGTGGGCATGGCGCTCGAAACGGTCGTAGAAGACGGTGGCGGTCATACCGGGACCTCCTCGCAAGCGCAGATGCGCTCGATGATCTCCTGCTGCTGCGGCAGGACGCCGCCGAGATGGCGGACGCCTTCGATGACCGGCAGGTGGAAGACGCCGGAGCGGGAGAGGGCGAGCCGCAGCTCGTCCTCGAGCTGGCCCTCGCTCGCCTCGACGACGACGAACCGCCGGATGTGTCCGAGGTGAGGCTGGAGCAGGCGGATCGGGAACGGCCACAGGGTGAGCGGCCGGAAGAGCCCCACTCTCGCGCCTTCCCGGCGCAGGGCTTCGACGGCTCCCTTCGCCATCCGCGCCGGCGTGTTGCAGGCCACCACCACCGTGTCGGCGTCTGCGACCTGGAAGAGGTCGGCCCGCTGCTCGTCGGCGGCCATGCGCTCGTACTTGGCGAGCAGGCGATGGTTGTGCGCCTCGAGGTCCGTCTCGCTGAGATAGATCGAGCAGATCAGGTTCCGGCGGTGCTCGCGGTCACCCCAGACGGCCCAGGCCGGCAGGCCCGGCTTCACCAGGTACGGCGGCAGGGCGACCTTGCCCGTCATCTGGCCGAGGTAGCCGTCGCCGAGGACGATGACCGGGTTGCGATACTTGAACGTCAGGTCGAAGGCGAGCATCGTCAGGTCGAGCATCTCCTGCGGCGTCGAGGGCGCGAGGACGATGGCGTGGGTGTTGCCGTGGCCGAGGCCGCGGCAGGCGAGCTTGATGTCCGTCTGCTCGGGCGCGATGTTGCCGAGGCCCGGGCCGCCGCGCATGACGTTGACGAACACGCCGGGGACCTCGGCGCCGATCATGTAGGAGAGCCCCTCCAGCATCAGGCTGAAGCCGGGGCCCGAGGTGAACGTCATCGCCCGCAGGCCGGCGCCGCCGCAGCCGTAGAGATGGTTGACGGTGGCGACCTCGGAGACGGCCTGGAGGAAGGCCCCGTCGAGCTTCGGCAGCAGCTTCGCCATCAGCTCGGCCCCTTCGGTGGAAGGCGTGATCGGATAGCCAAAGAAATGACGACAGCCGGCGAGGAGCGCGCCGATGGCGGCGGCGTAGTTGCCCTTGACGACGAGCGGCTCGACCTGCGGCAGCGGCACGATCTCGTCGGGGATGTCCCGCGGCACGGGGGCCGTCGTATGGCGCTCGCCGAACAGCTCGGCGGGATCGATCAGCTCGCCGCTCTCCGGCTGCGGCATGAGCCCGTACGGCTCGGGGCAGGCGGTGATGCACAGCCCGCAGCCGTTGCACGCTTCCAGATCGAGGATGACGGGGATGAGGCCGGTGGCGGCGTTGATCTCGCTGCCCAGAGAGATGCAGTGTTTGGGACAGGAGTCGATGCACCGGCCGCAGCCCTTGCAGTACTCCGGGAAGAGGAACGGCTGCGGCCGTTCCGTGAGCTGCTGGACCATGGGTTGTCCCCCCTTCTGCGGATCAGCGTTGCTCGACGGGATCATTGTGGGCGGCCGTTCGCGGCGGAGGCCACGTGCAAGCGGTGGGGAGGTGAAGCGCCGAGGGGGAGGGCAGAGACTACCCCAAAAGATGGGAGACACTCTTGCAAACGCCAGTAAAGACAGCAGTTGCGGCTTGGTGTAAAGTAGTCGAAGCAGCCGGGAGTCCTGAACCACCGGCTACGGGACAGAGATCATGCTTGAGAGCCTCTCCATCCGGAACTTCAAGGTGCTGCGGGAGGTCGATGTCGACCTAAAGCCGCTGTCGGTAATCGTTGGGCCGAATGCTTCAGGAAAGAGCTCGATCCTCCAGGCCCTTGCGATTTGCCTCGATCCATCTCAGGCGCCGGCGGACGATCCTCTGCTAACTGCCCTTCGCAGTCGCAACTCTAAAGAGGGCATAGTTCTTTCAGTAAGGCTTGATGGGTCTGAGTGCAAGCGTGATTTTTCTGGGCGCCAATACATTTGGGCTCCCCTGAAATGGAAGCCTGTCCTCTTGGATCTGGATCCTCGCAAGCTATCGGCGCCGTCCTATCCAAAGGATGCTTCTCTCAGTCTTCCTACTGACGGAGAGGGGTTATCATCTCTGCTCGCCGGACTAAAGTTGGAGAAACCCGATCGATTCACTCAGATCGTTGAACGGCTGAGGTCGGTTGTGCCCAATCTTGAAGGAGTCCGGATCCGACGCGTTCCCCTAGATGCTAACCGAGTGGGAGACGAGATCTTATTTGACATGTTGGGAGCCGAAGGTATCCCCGCGAAGGCGGCCAGCCATGGAACTCTATTGACGCTCGGGGTCCTTGCAGCCCTATCGGTCCATGATGGCCCGCAGGTGATCCTCATCGACGACCTCGAAAGAGGCCTTCATCCGAAGGCCATGGCGAGCTTCATCCAGCAACTTCGTGGGATTCAAAGCCCACTTCTCCAGATCGTGGCTACCAGCCATTCTCCTTATCTCATCGATTGCATGAAGGCGGATGAAGTCCTGCTGACATCTCTCGATGAAAGTGGCTATGCAGTCGTGCGCCCCCTCACCGACCATCCCGAATATGAGAGTTGGAAAGGCTTCATGGCCCCTGGCGAGTTCTGGAGCTCTGTCGGCGAGGACTGGGTCACCAAGGAAAAGAAGGCAACGGCTCGATGAGCCCATCTGCTGCATACAGCTTTGCCGTCGTGTGCGAAGCGTCGGCAGACCGAGATTTGTCCACAGGCCTCGCAGATCGCGTCCTCTTGGAGGAGGTAGAGTGGATCGAGCCCGTGAGCCTCGACCTGCACCGCCACTGGCGAGGACTTAATGACAGCGAAAGCCATCTCGAATGGCACTGGGTTCCCGGACTTGCAAGACAGCAGAACCTGAGAGCTCATGGGCACTTTCGAGGCGAGCCCGGCGCGCTGGATGCTGCCATCGCCAGAAAAGCTCTTCTGCTCCTGGCTCGGTCGGAGCGGCCGCCCGACGCCGTCGTCATGGTCCGCGATACCGATGGAGAGGAGGACAGGAGGCGAGGACTAGAGCAAGCTCGGACCGTCGCTCCCTGGCCATTCCAGATCGTCCTCGGTCTTCCTCATACGAAAAGAGAGTGCTGGATTCTCGCCGGCTTCGACCCGAGCTCGGAGAATGAAGAAGCAACTCTCACCGAGCTCAGGAGCGAGCTCGGGTTTGATCCTCGCTTCCAAGCCCAAAGTCTCATCGCTGCGGAGCCCCAAACCCTAAAGAATGCCAAGCGCGTCTTGCAGCGTCTCCTCGCTGGCAGCCGGGACCGCGAAGAGGTCTGCTGGCGGGACTGCGACCTTGCGCTCCTTGCCGAGAGGGGACGCTCGACGGGACTTGCCGACTATCTGGAGGAGATCCGCACCCGCCTTGTTCCCATCTTCAGAGGCGGCCAGCCACAACATTATTGACCCGGCCATGAGATGTTGAAGTTTTTCCGGTGTTGGTTCACAATAGGAGGATGGAACCAACCAACGGAAAGAGGCTTTCGACTGCGGTGCTCAACGAGCGCCGTCGGCAGGCGGTGAA
>JBIOVX010000068.1:0-28324 GCA_044868005.1 Thermoanaerobaculia bacterium
TACCTTACGAAGAGAGAAGCCGGCGAGGACGCCGGCGCTCCCAGGAGGCGCATGCTAAAGTTTTTCGCATGACCCGCGACCAGGCCACCAAGCGGATCGCCAAGCTGCGCGATACGATCCGCCATCACGACTATCTCTACTACGTCGAGGACCGGCCCGAGATCTCCGACGAGGGATACGACAAGCTCTACCGTGAGCTGGTGGCGCTGGAAGAGAAGTTCCCCGACCTCGTCGCCGACGACTCGCCCACCCAGCGTGTCGCCGGCCGGCCGCTCGATTCATTCCCGACGGTCGAGCACGCGGCGCCGATGCTGTCGCTGGAGTCGGACCAGTCGGAGGCCACGCTGCGCCGCTTCGACGAGCGTGTGCGCAAGGGCCTGGGGCCGGAGGCCGCTCCCGAGTACGTCCTCGAGCCCAAGCTCGACGGCCTCTCCGTCGAGCTGGTCTACCGCGACGGCGCCCTGCTCCAGGCCTCGACGCGCGGCGACGGGAGGAAGGGCGAGGGGATCACCGCCAACGTGCGCACCATCGCCAGCGTCCCCCTGCGGCTGCGCGACGGCAAACGCCCGCCGCCGTCCTTCCTCGCCGTGCGCGGCGAGATCATCATGTTCTCCAACGCCTTCGACAAGCTCAACGAGAAGCTGATCGCCGAGGGCAAGGAGCCGTTCGCCAATCCCCGCAACGCCGCCGCCGGCTGCGTGCGCCAGCTCGATCCGCAGATCACCGCCGCGCGGCCGCTCCACCTTTACGCCTATGACATCCTCGCCGGCGTCAAGGGCCTGGAGACGCAGTGGGACGTGCTCGCCGCCCTGCGCGGCTGGGGATTGAAGGTCAACGAGCGCATCCGGAAGGCGGGGACGGTGGACGACGTCCTTGCCTACCACGCCGATCTCGAGTCTTGCCGCGACGACCTCGGCTACGAAATCGACGGCGTGGTCATCAAGCTGAACGATCTCGCCGCCCGCGAAGGCCTGGGCTGGACCTCGCGCCACCCGCGCTGGGCCTTCGCCTACAAGTTCCCGCCGCGCAAGGAGGTCACGCGCATCCTTTCGATCCTGCCGTCGGTGGGTCGCACCGGCGTCGTCACTCCGGTCGCCATCATGCTGCCGGTCGAGATCGGCGGTGTCACCGTCTCGCGCGCCACCCTGCACAATCGCGAGGAGGTGGCACGCAAGGACGTGCGCGAGGGCGACCGCGTGCGCGTGCAGCGGGCGGGCGACGTCATCCCCCAGGTCATCGAGCGCATCGACGAGCCGGAGCGCGAGCGGGCTCCGGAATGGCGGATGCCGGAGAAATGCCCCTCCTGCGGCACGCCGCTCGGCGAGCGCGGCCCCTTCACCGTCTGCCCCAACAGCTTCGAGTGCCCGGCGCAGCTCGCCGGCCGCATCGTCCACTTCGCCTCGCGCGACGCGCTGGACGTCGAGGGCCTGGGCGACGAGACCGCCAAGCTCTTCGTGGCCGAGAAGCTCGTGCGCCAGCTCCCGGACCTCTTCGAGATCCGTCCCGAGCAGCTCGTCGAACTGGAGGGCTTCGCCGAGAAGTCCGCCAACAAGCTGGTGGACGCTCTCAAGAAGACGGCCGCCGGCTCCGAGCTTCCCCGCTTCCTCTACGGCCTGGGGATTCCGGAGGTGGGAGTCGCCGTAGCGCGAGACCTGGCGCGGCACTTCGGCACCTTCGTCCGCCTGCGCGCCGCGGACGAGGACGTCCTCCAGGAAGTCTCCGGCGTCGGCCCGCGCATGGCCGAGCAGATCACCACTTTCTTCCGCGAGCCCAAGAACGCCGCCATCCTCGACGAGCTGGCGGCGAAGATCCATCTCATCGAGACGGAGCCCGCCAAGTCCAGCGAGGAGGCGGCGTCCGTAAAACCTCTCGCGGGGCAGAAGTGGGTCTTCACCGGCGGCCTCTCCCGCCTCTCCCGCCGCGACGCCCAGGCGCTGGTCGAATCCCTGGGCGCCCGCGCCACCGGCTCCGTCAGCAAGTCGACCGACGTCGTGGTGGTCGGCGAAGACGCCGGCTCCAAGGCCGACGAGGCGCGAAAGCTGGGGATTCGGACCCTGAACGAAGAGGAGCTCCTGGCCTTCCTGAAAGGGAACGGGATCGAAGTCTGACCTGTTGTACCTTCGGGAAGGCGCTCTGAAGCCGCCAAACCCTGGAGACGCGAATCATGAAATTGTTCCTGTCACTGACCGCCCTCGGGCTCGCCCTGGCCGGCGTTGCCATCGCCGCCGCACCGGCGAAGACCCTGCCGAAAGGACCGAAAACCGTGATCGAGAAAATCGAGAAGCCCGACGCCGAGTGGAAGAAGCTCCTCACCCCGGAGCAGTACTACGTGCTGCGCGAGCACGGCACCGAGCGCGCCTTCACGAGCCCGCTCAACAACAACAAGCACAAGGGTGTCTACGTCTGCGCCGCCTGCGGCCTGACGCTGTTCAGCTCCGACACCAAGTTCGACTCCGGCACCGGCTGGCCGAGCTTCTGGGCGCCGATCGACCCTACACACGTCGGCACCACGGTGGACCGCAGCTTCTTCCAGACCCGCACCGAGGTCCACTGCGCCCGCTGCGGCGGCCATCTCGGCCACGTCTTCCCCGACGGCCCGCCGCCCACCGGCCAGCGCTACTGCATGAACGGCGTGTCGCTGAAGTTCGAGGAGAAGGCGAAGTAGGGCCCGGCAACCCCTGGGAGCGCCGGCGTCTCGCCGGCCTCTTTCTTCTTCTTTAGACAGACTTATGCTATATTACCGCCCATGGTAGAGGCACTAGCGATCAAGGGGCGCGGGGCGGGGCTCAATCCCAAGAACCGGTTCGAGATCATCGAGGTGGAGCGGGACCCGGAGATCCCGGGTCCCGAGCGCGTCGACACGGAGCTGCTGCGGGACACGTCGCGGTCGCTCATCACGCGCAACGACAGCCCGGACGTCGGTTTCGAGGTGTCGATCAATCCCTACCGCGGCTGCGAGCATGGCTGCGTCTACTGCTATGCCCGGCCGTTCCACGAGTACCTGGGCTTCTCGGCGGGGCTGGACTTCGAGAGCCGCATCCTGGTCAAGGAGGACGCGCCGGAGATCCTGCGCCGCGAGCTCTCCTCGCCGAAGTGGCAGCCGCAGACGCTGGTGATGAGCGGCGTCACCGACTGCTATCAGCCGGCGGAGCGCAAGCTGGAGATCACCCGCCGCTGCCTGGAGGTGCTCGCCGAGTTCCGCAACCCGGTCGGCATCATCACCAAGAACGAGCTGGTGACGCGGGACATCGACCACCTCTCCGAGCTGGCGGAGCACGGCGCGGCCGCGGTCCACATCTCCATCACCACCCTGGACGGCGAGGTGGCGCGGCGCATGGAGCCTCGCGCCTCGCATCCGCGCGACCGCCTGAAGGCGATCGAGCGCCTGGCAGCCGCCGGCATCCCGGTCGGCGTCATGGTGGCGCCCGTGGTGCCGGCCATCACGGACCACGAGATGCCGAAGATCCTGGAAGCCGCCGCCGCCGCGGGAGCCACCTCGGCGGGGTATGTGGTGCTGCGCCTGCCCGGCGCGGTGGCCGGCCTCTTCGAGGAGTGGGTCGAGCGGCACTTCCCAGACCGCAAGGAGAAGGTGCTCAACCGCGTCCGCGACCTGCGCGGCGGCCGCCTCTACGACGCCCGCTTCGGCAGCCGCATGCGCGGCGAAGGGCTGTTCGCGGACCAGATCCGCACGACGTTCGAGACGTTCAAGCGCCGCTACGGCCTCGATCAGCCGCGGCCGGAGCTCTCCACGGCGGCGTTCCGGCGGCCGGGCCAACTGCAACTGGCGCTGTTCTGACCTATTTCAAGGCCTTCGACAAGATCCGCCCCTCGCAACCACTGGGCTGCAGAATCCCCAGCAGGTCTGAGAGGGTCGGCGCGATGTCGAGCGTCGAGACGCGCTCGGTGTAGCGGCCCGGTTTGATCCCCGCTCCCGCCAGCAGCAGCGGCACGGAAGTGTCGTAGGCGTAGGGGGTGCCGTGCGTCGCGCCGGTCGTTCTTCCGGGCACCCAGTATGGATCGGCGACTACGATCAGGTCGCCGCTCACCTTGGGATGGAAGCTGCGCGCGACTCGTTGCGCGACGTCGTTGCCGAGCATGCGGCCGTCCAGGAGCTGGCTGCGCGTGTAGACGGCGTAGATCCCCGGCTGCTCGCGCAGGAAATCGGCCGCGACGTCCTCGGCCCGCGTGTAGCTGATCTTCTCCGCCTCGATCGTCTCCAGGTTGAGATAGACGTTGTCCTCCACGATGGCCTGCACCCAGTCGCCCGCGCCCAGCTTCGCCTCGAGCGCCTTCTGGAGCGCCTCCTCGGTGACCTGAATGCCGCCGGCGTTGAAGCCCGCCTTCTGCATCTCCGCGGCGATCGGCGCCACACCGTGATCGGCGCTCACCACGATCGTCACGTTCTGCAGCCCGCCCTGAACGTTCTTGTTGAGGAAGTTGAAGAAGCGGCTCAGCTCCGCGTCGGTGCGCACGGTGACGTCCAGCACTTCGGCACTGTCAGGTCCATAGGCGTGGCCGATGTAGTCGTTGCTGGCGAGGTTGATGACCAGCACGTCCGGCACCGCGTCCTGTCCGAGCTTCTCGCGCCGGACGATCTCCTCGGCCGTGTCGAGCACGTAGCGATTGGCGAAGGGAGTGCCCGTGAAGGCGGCGTAGAACTTCGGGCCGGGCGCCTGCAAGCCGCCGGTGATCGGATGAGGAAACGTCGCACCCAGCTCGTTGCGCGGGTTGACGGACTCGTTGCCGGGAGTCCACAGCCGCTTCAAGGCGTCCGCGGGCACGGAGAGATCCCATTTCTGCCCGAAGAAAGGATCGATCTTCTTCGCGGCGTTCCAGTCGGAGACCCATTGCGGCAGCGTACCGTCCTTGCGGTAGAAGCGGCTGGAGATCCAGGCGCCGGTCTCGTCGTCGAACCACAGAACGCCGTCCGCCAGGCGGCCCGCCATGAGCACGGCGGCGCGGTCCTTGAGCGAGACACCCCAGACCTTGGCCTGCCCGCCGGTGGCCATCTTCAGCTCGTCCCCCACGGTGCTGACGCGCAAGGTCGCGGGGGAGATTCCCCACTTGCCGTCAGGATCCGCAGCGCCGACGAGCGGACTCTTGGTGTCGCTCACGCAATAGCGTTCGGCGTTGAGCTCGCGGTCGAACCACTCGTTGCCGACAATGCCGGTCTTGTAAGGCGGCGCGCCCGTCATGTGCACGGAATGGCCGACGCCGGTCACTAGCGGATAGTGATCGTGATGAGCGTCGGTGTGGTACGCCCCCTTCTCCATCAGATAGCGGAATCCACCCACACCGTCCTTGGTCGCCGGCGGCAGGAAGAGGTCATAGAACCGCGTCTGATAATCAGCGCGGAACTGATCGATCGAGATGAGGACGACCAGCCGAGGCCGCACGGGGGCGGCGAGGGCCGTGGCGGCTACGAGGAGACAGAAAACCGCGAGCGCGATCGGACGGAGCGTGCGAAGCATGGAGCCTCCTGGAGTCAGGACAACGAAGGGCAGAGGCTAGCATGGCTGGAAGACCGCCAACGTTCCTCCCCCAATGTAGAGACGCCCCGTGGGGCGTCTCCTGAGGTGGAGAAAACGGTCTGAGACGCCCCACGGGGCGTCTCTACATTGGGGAGGCAGCGGTCCGAGGACCCCGCACCCGGAACGCCGCCAGCGCCGTCGGCGTCCCCTCGGGCAGCTTCGCGGCCATTCTCCGAATCGCCTTGCCCCAGCTCGCCTGGCCCGTCCACTTCTTGATGTCAATCGGCTCGGGGCGCAGAGTCTCGGCGGTAAACCTCTCAGCGAGATCGGGACGCGTCCGGCCTTGGCTATCTACAGCGACCGCTCGCCAGTCCTCTCCGTCCTTGTAGATCGCCAGCAGGCCGAAGACTTCCTCTTCGCCGGCGATCTGCAACAGAGCCACACGGCCGCGCGCTCCTTCCTCCAGCTCGAAGAGGATTCCTTCGACCAGCGGATGGCCCGAGGAGAAGAAGTCGAGGGTCTCCTCCTCCACCGCCCGCTCGCGGCTGAAGGTGCCGAGAAAGCTCGAGCCCGGCGCCACTCCCGGCAGGTAATCCACCAAAGCCTCGTAGCCGAACTCGATCCGCCACGTCCGCTCGCCGCTCTGCTGGTCCACGTCAAAGCCGAAGCGCGAAGCGGCGCGCACTACCACGTCCTCGTTCAAGGCGTCGAGATCCGGCGGCACGCGGGCGAGGATCTGCGGCGCCATCTCCGGCCGATAAGGATCGCGGTGCAGCTCGTGGTAGGCGGCGCGCTGCACCCGGTCGTGGGCGGCGCGGGCCTCGCGCAGCACCTTGTCGAAGAACGCGGCATCGACTTCCTCCGGTCCCTCGACGGCGGCGCGCTCCACCGCCAGGGCGGCGTGGCGCAGCTCCCGCTCCAAGCCGCCTAAGGGTTCCTCGAAAAGACCGATCCTCTCGTAGAGCTCGGCGACGGCGCGGGCGAAACCGCCGGGTGGACGGAAGTAAAGGATCTCAGTAGGCAACGTGCGGCCGATGCGGTCGAGGCGACCGATGCGCTGCTCGACCACCGTGGGATTCCAGGGCAGGTCGAAGAGCACGAGCCGACGGCAGAACTGGAAGTTCCGCCCCTCGCCGCCGGCCTCGGTGGAGATCAGGATCGAGGGACCTTCGGGGAGCCGGAACTGCGCCACTTCGATATCCCGTCGCTCCGGCGAGAGGTCTTCGTGGAAAATGCCCGCCCGCCGGCCCTGGCGCTCGATGGCCGTGCGCAGCAGGTCCAGGGTCTCGCGGTGGGCCACGAAGACAAGCGTTTTCTCACCGGGTCCCACCCACCGTCCAGACTGCTCGATGAGCCAGCGCAGCCGCGGGTCCTGCGTCTGGGCCTCGGCCGCCAGGGCCGCCGTTTCCTCATCGTCTCGCTCCACGATGGAGACGAGGGCGGCGGGAGACGCCAGGGCACGGAAAACGCGATCCGCCTTGCGCCGACGGACCACGGCGTTCTCGGCCGGCTGAGCTCGCAGGTGCCGCACCAGAAGGTCCATCGTCTTCCAGCCGGGATCATCGACCTCGACCGGCACCGGCACGCGGGGCGGCAGGCCGCCGATGTCCACGCGGCGGGTGGCGCTGGTACACGGCGGCAGAGGAGCACGGCGGGCGAGACGCTCGTCGAAGGACTCGTCCTCGGGAAACTCTTCCGGCCGCAGGAGCTGGAGCAGGCGGAAGAAGCCGTGGGCGTCGTCCTCCAGCGGCGTCGCCGTAAGGAGCAGGACGTGCCGGCCCAGAGCCGCGATGGGCGCCACGGCGCGGTAGGCCTCGTTGCCGGGATGCCCCTTCGGCCGCCGCAGATGATGCGCCTCGTCGACGACGAGAAGGTCGATGCCCGCCTGCACGGCCTGCTCGGTGAGCCGCCGGCGGCGGACGAGGGTCTCCAGGCCGACGATCGCCTTGCGGTGGACGTCGAATGGATTGAACCCCTCGCCGTAGTCCTTCGCCACGTCGTCCAGCCGCTTGTCGTCGAGCAGGGCGAAGACCTGGTGGTGCTTGCGCCACAGCTCGCCGAGCCACTGCAGGATCAGCGTCTCGGGAGCCACGACGAGGGTGCGCTCGGCCCGGCCGGTGTGGAGGAGACGGTTGAGGATGAGGCAGGCCTCGACCGTCTTGCCCAGGCCCACCTCGTCCGCCAATAGCCAACGAACCGGATCGCTCCCGCAAGCGCGCTCGGCCGCGTAGAGCTGATGCGCAAAGAGCTGGATGCGCCCGCCGAGGAACGAGCCGAGGCCGCCCGCCCGGCGCACCTGCAGCAGGCGAAGGCCGTCGAGCCGGTTGGCGAAGTCCTCGAAGGCGTCCACGTTGCCGCGGGCCAACCGCTCCACGGGTGAGATTTCCGCCGGCAGAGGCCAGAGATCCTCCAGCGCCACCTCGCGGCCATCACCGAGGATGCACCGGCCGTCTTCGCACGATTCCACGACCACGATCTCGCCCGAGGGATCCAGCCGCGCCCGCCCGCCCGGCGCCACGGTCAACGGAACGAGCGCGTCCGTGCCCGTCGCGAAGCTCAGGGTCTGCCTGGCGTCCGGAAACTCGACCCGCAGTGTTCGTCCCTGGACCTCGATAACCCGGCCCGGTCCAAGCTCAGCGTGGAAGCGGTGGGTGACGCGATCGCCGGGGGTCCACATGGAGAGTGGATTCTAGCCGCGAGCGTGTATGAAGATCGGTCCGTTCTGTCCGGGCGGACCCATCTACGAAACTCCTCGTTGATAACTACGATGCTCTTCGTATACCGTTCCCTCCATGCCCGCCCCACCCCGACCCACCGACGCCGAGCTGGCCATCCTCCGCGTGCTGTGGCGCCGCGGGCCGAGCACCGTCAAGGACGTCCACGAGGAGCTCGACCGCCGCGCCCAGACCGGCTACACCACGACGTTGAAGCAGCTCCAGATCATGGCGGAAAAGGGGTTGGTCACCCGTGACGAGTCGCAGCGGGCGCATCTCTACGCCGCTCGCCTGCCGGAAGAGCAGACGCAGAGCCAGCTCGTGGGAGACCTCCTTGACCGCGCCTTCGAAGGTTCGGCGAGCCGCCTGGTGATGCGCGCGCTTGCCTCGCGTCCGGCGTCGGCCGAGGAGCTAGCGGAGATCCGGGAACTATTGGATCAGCTCGAGGGAGAAACGATATGAACGGCATAGCGAACGCGACCGCCTGGGTCCTGGTTCACTTCCTCTGGCAAGGCATGCTGGTCGGCCTGATCACCGGCGGCGTCCTCACTCTTCTGGAGCGGAGGAAAGCTTCGACGCGGTACGCCGTGGCCGCTGGATCGCTCCTCCTCATGGCGGCCTTGCCCATCATCACCGCCTTGCAGCTCGCGGCGATCCAGGATGGCTCGAGGTACGAAGTTCCGGCGAGCGCTGTCCGGTCCCCTGGAAACACTGTCATTACGCCGCCATCGCCAGCACCGCCCGGCACCGTAGCAATGCAGACCTTCGGCGCCTCGCTGCTGCCGTGGATCCTCCGCCTCTGGCTGGCGGGCGTCGCCCTCCTCGCCATGTACCATCTGGGCGGCTGGAGCTTGGCGCGTCGACTGTCTCGTTACGGTCAACCGGTGAGCGCAGCCGCAACGGCCCTCGCCCAGGATCTCCGCGCGCGCCTGGGGATCCGCCGCTGGGTAACGCTTCTCGAATCCTCCGCCGTGTCCGTGCCCATGGTGATCGGCTGGCTGCGGCCCGTCGTGCTGGTTCCGGCGAGCGCTCTGACGGGACTCTCGCCGGCGCAGCTCGAGGCCATCCTCGCGCACGAGCTGGCCCACGTGCGGCGGCATGACTATCTGGTCAACCTTTTCCAGACGGTCGTAGAAACGCTGCTTTTCTATCACCCTGCGGTCTGGTGGGTGTCTTCGCAGGTCCGGAGCGAGCGGGAGAACTGCTGCGACGATCTGGCGGTGGCGGTCTGCGGCGACCGGCTGAGCTATGCCCGCGCCCTGGTGGATCTCGAGGATCTGCGGACCTCTCCGCGGCTCGCCTTGGCGGCCTCCGGCGGCTCTCTTGCCGATCGCGTGCGGCGGCTGGTGGGCGCTCCCGCCGGCCGCTCCCGCCGCTCCTGGGCGGCCGGCGCCCTCGCGCTCTCCCTGCTTCCGGCCGGCACCGCGTTCCAGATCCTCCGCTCCGAACCGTCGGGGATGGAGGTGTCCTCGTCTCCGGTCCGGTTGGCGGCGGCCGAAGCGCCCGCCTCCGACCGCGAATGGGCCGGCCGCCGCGGCACCTGGTCGCTCGAACGCCAGAGCGACGGGCGCGTCTGGATCGAGATGAGGATGCGCTCGGAGAATGGCAGACACAACTGGTCGAATTCCTCCGACTTCCCGGCGAGCGAGCTGCAGGGGCTCGGCGCCGGACCCGAGGTCCGCTTCGAAATCCGCCGCGACGCCGGAACCTTCCACTTCGAAGGCCGGCTGGAAGGCAAGCAGGGCACGGGTTTCTTTACCTTCGAGGCAAAGCCGGGCTATGTCCGAGACATGTCTGCCCTGGGCTACCGCGTACCGGAGGACCGCCTGCTGGAGATGGCTCTCCATGACGTGTCATTGAGCTTCGTCCGCGAGATCCATGAGCTCGGCTACCCCAACGTCACTCTGGACAAGCTCGTGGAGTTCCGCATCCACGGCGTCAGCCCGGCGTTCATTCGCGACATGATGAGCCTCGGCTACCGCGACGTGCCGGCGGACCGTCTTGTGGAGTTCCGCATCCATGGCGTCAGCCCGGACTTCGTTCGCGGGCTGGCGGACTCAGGTTATCGAGACATCTCTCCGGAACGGCTCGTCGAGTTCCGCATCCACGGCGTGAGCCCAGGCTTTGTCCGCGAGCTGGCGGAAGCCGGCTATAAGGACATCTCCGAGGAACGGCTCGTCGAGTTCCGCATCCATGGCGTCAGCCCCGAATTCGTCCGCGAGCTGGCGGACGTCGGCTATCGAGACGTCTCCCCGGAACGGCTCGTCGAGTTCCGGATCCACGGCGTGAGCGCAGCCTACATCCGCGAGCTGGCCGAGGCCGGATACCGCGACTTGTCCGCGGAGCGGCTGGTCGAGTTCCGCATCCATGGGGTAAACGCCGAGTTCATCCGCAAGGCGGCGAGCCGGGGCTACCGCAACCTCTCCGCCGGCGATCTGCTCGATCTGAAGATCAGGGGCCGGCTGGACCGCGACGACTCGTAGCGCCTCCCCTTCATCCAGGCCTCCTCCCGCGGGCGTAGTATCCGCGGGAGGGAAATCCATGGCCGACTATGCCTTCGTCACGCGCTGGAGCTTCCAGGCTCCGATCGAATCCGTCTGGGAGCTGATCTCGAAAGCCGAGGGCTGGCCGGACTGGTGGCCGGGAGTGGAGAAGGTGGAGCTGCTGGAAGAGGGATTGGACGGCGGCGAGGTCGGCAGCCTGCGCCGCCTCACCTGGCAGAGCCGGTTGCCTTACAAGCTCCGCTTCGAGATGCGCACCACCCGCGTCGAGCGGCACCACGTGCTGGAGGGCAGGGCCGTGGGTGAGCTCGACGGCACCGGCCGCTGGGAGCTGCGCGAGGAGGGCGACTGGACCCACGTCCGCTACGATTGGCGGGTCGCCACCACCAAGGCCTGGATGAACCTGCTGGCGCCGTTGGCGCGCCCGCTCTTCGCCTGGAATCACGACGTGGTGATGGGCTGGGGCGGCGAGGGCCTGGCGCGCCGGCTCGGGTGCGCTTGGAGGAACGGCAAGGCATAGAATCCCGCCGTCGCGGAGGATTGCCTATGCGCGCCGTCGGACTCTACAAGTACCTGCCCATCGAAGATGCGGAAAGCCTGATCGACGTCGAGGTGCCGCAGCCCGAGCCTCATCGGCGCGACCTGCTCGTCCGCGTCAAAGCCGTCTCGGTGAATCCGGTGGATGTCAAGGTGCGGGCTCCCAAGGAGAAGGTGGAGGCGGAGCCCAAGATCCTGGGCTGGGACGCCGCCGGAACCGTCGAGGCCGTGGGCGAGGAGGTCTCGCTGTTCGCCGCCGGCGACGAGGTTTATTACGCGGGCAGCATCACGCGCCAGGGGTGCGACAGCGAATACCACCTGGTCGACGAGCGCATCGCCGGCAGGAAGCCGCGCAACCTCTCATTCGAGGAGGCCGCGGCCATGCCCCTGACGACCCTGACCGCTTGGGAGGCGCTGTTCGACAGGATGCAGGTGCCCCGCGCCGACGGTCCGCGTGCGGAGAGCCTCCTCGTCATCGCGGGTGCCGGCGGCGTCGGCTCGATCGCCATCCAGATCGCGAAACAGCTCGCCGGGCTGCGCGTCATCGCCACCGCTTCGCGGGACGAGACGGAGGTCTGGTGCTACGAGCTCGGGGCGGACGCCGTGATCAATCACCGTGAGCCGCTCAAGCGCGAGCTTCAGGGCATCGGGGCCAGCGAGGTCGACTACATCCTCTGCGCCGCCGGCACCGAGGCGTACTTCCCCCGGCTGCCGGACGTGCTGAAAGCCCAGGGCAAGGTCTGTTTCATCGTCGGAGCCAAGGACCCCGTCAACCTCAACCTCTTCCAGGGCAAGAGCGCGGCGGTCTGCTGGGAGCTCATGTTCACGCGCTCGACGTATCAAACTCCCGACATGCAGGCTCAGCACGACATCCTCGACGAATCCGCCCGGCTCCTGGAGGACGGCACGCTGCGGCACACGATGACGGAGCACTACGGGCCTTTGAACGCCGAGACCTTGCGGCGAGCCCACTCCACCATCGAATCTGGAAGGATGATCGGCAAGCTGGTCTTGAGCGGTTTCTCCTGATTTCCCGGTCAACCCGCGAACGGAAACGCCGTTCCTCTCGCCCGCGCCTTGCGCCGCAGCAGGGCGTCGAGATGGATCGCCGCCTCCTCGACCAGCGCCGCGTCGCCGCACTCGGGGCAGACCTCGGCCGGCACGTGATGGATAACGACCGTCCGCTCCCGGTAGATCACCGAATGGCTGATCTCCCGCGCCTCGCGCTCCGCCGTGCAGCCTGGGGTGTGGCATTTCATGGGTTATTTCCTCCTGCAATTCCAAGGCCTAGAATCCGGCCAGTGTCGCCACCAGATTCTCCGGCAGCGTCCACTCTTCGTGCCCGATCTTCTCCCACGAAAATACACGGAGGAGATCGGCGGGCCGGCAAGGCTCCGGCCGGTCGAGCAGTCCGAGCGAGAACGCGAGATATCCGGCCACCGCCTCCGGCCGTACTCCTGCCTCTCGCAACGAACGTAAAGTGAGCCCCCGATCGCGCTTGGAGATCTTTTCGCCGCGGGCGTTCACCATGAGAGGCACGTGCGCGTACGCGGGCGCCACGCCGCCGAGGGCCTCGATGAGCTGGATCTGCCGCGCTGTGGAGGCGAGCAGGTCCGCGCCGCGCACCACGTCGTCGATGCCCATCGCCAGATCGTCCACCACCACGGCGAGCTGATAGGCGTAGAGCCCGTCGCGGCGCTTGAGCACGAAGTCGCCCACCGCAAGATCGACCCGCTCGGCGACCGGCCCGTAAACGCGATCCGCGAACATCACCGGCCGGTCGGAGACGCGAAAGCGGATCGCGGCGTCCGGCCGCGCGGCGCCGCAGAGCCGCGCGTACCAGTCCGGCTCGACGCTCCGGGGCCGCAACGAGGGCGGATACGGCGCCTCCTCCGCACCGTGCGGCGCCGAGGCGACCGCCTGCAGATCCTTGCGCGAGAGGCGGCAGGGAAACAGCCGCTCCGCCTCCGCCAGCCGCGCGAGCGCCGCCTCGTAGAACGCCGGCCGCCGCGACTGCTCGTAAGGCGCGTGCGGGCCGCCGACGTCCGGCCCTTCGTCCCAGTCGAGCCCGAGCCAGGCGAGGTCCGCGAGCTGCGCCTCGGCCACGCCGGGCACCACGCGCGGCGGATCGAGGTCCTCCAACCGCCAGACGAAGCTGCCGCCCCGGCCGCGCGCGGAGAGCCATGCCGCAAGCGCCGTGCGGGCGTTGCCGGCGTGGATCATGCCGGTCGGAGCCGGCGCGTAACGGCCGCGCGGTGAAACCTGGGAAGAGCCCATGCGCTCACGCCTTGTATCATCGGAGGCCGGTGAACGTCTCCCTCTCCAGCCGCCTGCCTTGGGAACACGCGCGAAACCGCCTGACGCTGGCTCTCGAAGAGCGTCAGGCCAGCGGCCTCGCGACGATCGATCTCACGGAGACGAATCCGACGCGCGTCGGTCTCCCCTATCCCGAAGAGGAGCTGCGCGAGATCCTCGGCCGCGGCGCCTCCTCGGAATATCGCCCACACCCGCAGGGCCTGCCGGAAGCGCGCGAAGCGCTCGCCGCCGCGCTTTCCGCGCCGGGGAATTCTGTGGCGCCGGACGACCTCGTCCTCACGGCCTCGACGAGCGAGTCCTACTCGTATCTCTTCAAGCTGTTCGGCGATCCCGGCGACGAGGTGCTCACCGCCGCTCCCTCGTATCCGCTCCTCGACAGCCTGGCAGCCATGGACGCGCTCGTCCTCCGCCATTTCCATCTGCGGCCGGAACGCGGCTTCGTACTCGATCCCGAGGCCGTCGAGCTCGCCCTTTCATCGCGCACGCGGCTCTTCGCCCTCGTCCATCCCGGCAACCCGACCGGCGCCTTCCTCTCGGTCGCGGAACAGAGCGCGATGCTTGCTCTCTGCGCCTCGCGCGATATCCCGCTCATCTCCGACGAGGTCTTCGCCGATTATCCGCTCGCGGCGGGCGCTGGCCGCGCCGGTCCGGCGGCCGCGTCGGAGGAGGCGCTCTCTTTCTCTCTCGGCGGCCTCTCCAAGAGCGCGGGTCTGCCCTCCTGGAAGCTCGGATGGATCCGCGTCGGCGGTCCGGCGATCCTCCGCCGCCGCGCCATCGCCGCCCTGGAGCTGGTAGCCGACAGTTACCTCTCCGTGGCGACTCCCGTGCAGAAGGCGCTGGCGGGTGTTCTGGCGCTCGCGCCGCGTATTCGGGCGGCGATCCTCGACCGGCTCCAAGCCAACCTCTCCGTGCTGCGCCAGACCTTGGCCGATCTCTCCGAAGTCCAGCTTCTCGAGCCCCAGGGCGGCTGGTCGGCCGTCCTCCGCGTCTCGCATCCGGCGACCGACGAGGAGATCGTCCTGAACCTTCTGCAGAACGCCGGAGTCCTCGTCCATCCCGGCTACTTCTTCGACTTCGCGGCGGAGGACTTCCTCGTCCTCTCCCTGCTGCCCGAGCCCGACCGGTTCGCCGAAGGTATGCGCCGCCTTGCCGGCTGGCTGGGAAAATAAGGCTTCAGCGCGGCGATGCCAGTCGGCGCAACAGGGCTTCGTATTCATCGAGCACGCTTGGCATGGAGGTCAGCTCGCGCACCTGCCGCATGCGTTCGAGACCTCGCTGCCACTCCGCGGTGCCGAAGGCGGCGCGAGCACGCTCGATGGCGGCGAGGATGGAGCCCCGCTCCGGCTCGCAGTAGAACGGATAATCCTCCCCCAGCAGCTCGACGGTGCTCGCATCGCGGGTGGTGATCAAGTTGGCGTCGCAGGCCGCCGCCGTCGACACCTTGCAGTTCGGCTTGTAGAGGAACTCCCGGCCGGGCTCACGGATGGAGAAGTGGCAGTTGAACCGCTTCGCCGCCTCGAAGTAGTCGTGGTCGATGTACTCGACGCCGGGCAGCCGGCCCCACAGCGCCAGCGAACGCGAGAGGCCGAGATAAACGAGGGACAGCCGGTCCTGCGGCGCTTGATGGACGGAGTAGCGGGGATCCCACTGGTGATAGATCAGACAATCGGCGCGGTCCGGCCGTCCGAAGTCGGCGAGCTGCCGGCGGTTCTTCAGAATGAGCGCGTCGAACAGCCAGCGGTTCTTGATCCGGCGCTTGAAGCAGACCGTATCCTGAACGTCGAGCACCAGCCGGTTGCCGCGGGCGCGCGCTCGTAGCAGATGATCGAGGCGGGAGGTCTTGATAAAGATCAGAATGCCGCCGGCGACGCCGGCGAGCTCGCCGACGGGGATCGAGCGGGCGTTCCAGCCGCGGTCGCGCAACCCGTCGGCGATCTGGTCGGCGCCCATGACGGTCGACCCCTTCTCGTAGTACTTGATGAAGGCGATCGGGAGCTTCGGCCGCTCGTCCGGCTCCGTTTCGCTCTCGTTCTTCATCGCTTTCCTCGCTTGGTCCGCCGCGCGCATTGTAATCAGAAACGGCCGGTGGAACGAAAGGGTTCTCGCGAAGGCTGGTCGCCGTCCACAGGAGGAGAAATCGTGCACAAACTGAATTCGATCGTCGCAGATTCGTTGGCAAAATTGAGGCGCGTCCGTGTTATCATTGCTGCATGCCCAATCGCGCAAAAAAGAATACGAAAAAGCCGCAGAGCATAAAAAAAGTCCCTTCCACCCCGGTGTCCGCCAAGACTCCCTCCAAACCCGAGGATCCCGTCGCCGCCTTCCTCGCCCGCCTGGGCGCACCGAAGGATGCGGAGCGGGAGCTCGACCCCGCCCGACGCCGCGAAGTCGCGCGGCGAGCGGCGCGGATGAGCTCGATCGCCGCCAAGAAGGCCGAGCCCAAGAAGAAATGAGCTGACCGGGCTCTCCCGTCTTTCAGGGCGTTGCAGGGGCGCGGCCTTCGTGTCCCTGCAATTGGAGATTGAGATCTAAGAGATCCGCAGCACCTTGGCGCCGCGGATCCGGCGCGCCTTGAGCTCGCGCAACGCCTGGTTCGCCGCCGCCAAGGGAAACTCCTGCGTCTCCGGCGCGAGGGGGATCTCGGCGGCGAGGGCGAGAAACTCCCTGACGTCGCTCCGCGCCACATTGGCGACGCTCTTGATCTCCTTTTCCAGCCATAGGTCCCGGGGGTAATCGAGCCGGAGGAGGGCGTCCTTGTCGCGTTCCTCCTTGCGAATGGCGTTGATCACCAGCCGCCCCTGCGGCTCCAGGTTCTTGAGCGCCTCGACGACCGGACCCCAGGCCGGCGTGGTATCGATCACGGCGGCCAGCTTCTCCGGCGGCTCCTCTCCCGGCTCTCCCGTCCAGGCGGCGCCGAGCTCGCGCGCGAAGGCCCGCTCGCCTTCGCTGCGGGCAAAGACGTGGACCCGGGTCTCGGGATAGCGGTAGCGCACCATCTTCAGCACCAGATGAGCGGAGGCGCCGAAGCCGGTCAGACCGAGGCTCTCGCCGTCCGCGAGATTCGCGAGCTCGAGCGAGCGATAGCCGATCGCTCCGGCACAGAGCAGCGGCGCCGCCTGGACGTCGGAGAACACGTCCGGAATCGGATGCGCGAAGGCCGCCGGCACCGTCATCCATTCGGCGTAGCCGCCGTCGGCGTCGCGCCCGGTGGCGCGGAACCAGGGGCACAGGTTCTCGTTCCCTCCCCGGCAGTACTTGCACCGGCCGCAGGCCGAGAAGATCCAGGGCACGCCAACCCGGTCTCCTTCGCGGACTCCCGTCACGCCGGCTCCCAGCGCGTCCACCCGCCCCACCGCCTGGTGGCCGAGCACGACCGGCAGGCGGGGCGGCGGCGTGCGGCCCTCGATCTCGTCGAGCTCGGTGTGACAGACGCCGCAGGCCGCCACCCGCAGGCGGATCTCGCCTTCACTCGGTTCCGGCACCGGCAGCTCGGCAAGGGTCAGCGGCTCGGGATTCTCCTCGAGAGAGCCCAGCTTCGAGAGGATCATGGCCTGCATGGTGCGCCGGCTCATGACTCTACTCTGTCAGAAGGAGCGGACCCTCACCACGCGTGGGTTAGGATCGCGGGCCGATGCGTTTCCTCTGGCCGCTGATCAACGTCCTGCAGATGGCTCTCGCCGGCGTCTGGACGGCATCCTGCATCACGGTGGCGCTGATCGCTAGCGCGGTCCGCGGGCGTCCGGACCCAGGGCTGGCTCTGGCGCGCCGCGTCTGGGCGCCGGGGTGCCTGCGCATCGGCGGCGCGCGGCTCCAGGTCGAGGGAAGGGAGCGGATCGAGTCTTCGCAGACCTGCTTTTTCGCCGCCAACCACCAGTCCTGGATCGACATTCCGGTGCTGTTCGCGGCCTTGCCGCTGCCGATGCTCTTCCTCGCCAAGCGAGAGCTGGCGCGAGTCCCCTTCATGGGCCGCTACATCGAGAAGATGGGCATGGTCTTCGTGGACCGCGCCGACCGGCGGCAGGCGGTGCGGACCGTGGGCCATGCTGCGGCGCGCCTGCGGGAGGGCAGGAGCATTCTCTCCTTTCCCGAGGGCACGCGGTCGCGGGACGGCCGCATCCAGCGCTTCAAGACCGCCACCTTCGCCGCTGCCGTGGAGGCCGGCGTGCCGGTGGTGCCGGTGGCGCTCGCAGGCGCGGTCCACGTGCTGCCGCGGGGACCCTTGCGCATCCGGCCGGGCCTCATCCGCGTGCGCATCGGAGAGCCCATCCCCACGGCCGGCCTGACCCGCGGCGACCGCGCCGAGCTGGCAGACCGGGTGCAGCGGGAGGTCGAGAGGCTGCTGGAAGAGATGGGACTCCCCAGTCCCTACCCCCTCGGGTAGCCCTCGCTCAGCCCCTCCGTACGGCGCACGCCGGGACACACTCCCGGTAGGCTTGCCCGTGAGGAGGCTGCCATGGAAATAACCATCACCTTTCCCGGCGGCGCGGCCGTCGACGCACACTTCAAGGGCTTCACCGTCCACACGGATCAGATACCGGAACACGGCGGCGGCGGCACGGGGCCGCAACCGTTCGACCTGTTTCTGGCGTCGCTGGGGACCTGCGCCGGGCTCTATGCTCTGCGCTTCTGCCAGCAACGGGCGATCGAAACCACCGGCCTCAACGTGAGGCTCTTTACCGCCAAGGACCCCGGCGCTCCTGGTCTCCGCACGGTCCGCATCGAGATCCAGCTCCCCGAGGGCTTCCCGGAGAAGTACCGCGACGCCATCGTCCGCGCCGCCGACCAGTGCCCGGTCAAACGGCATATCCACCAGCCGCCAGAGTTCGAGATCGTAACGGTGCCGGCCGGCAAGCTCGAGCTGGTGGAGATCTAGCGGCCCGTGTTTCCGATCCTCGAAGCCCGCTTCCTCGCCCCGGAGGTCAAGCTCTTCCGCATCGCCGCGCCGCGCATCGCGCACAAGCGGCAGGCGGGGCAGTTCGTCATCGTCCGCCTGCACGAGCGGGGCGAGCGCATCCCCCTGACGATCGCCGGCGCGTCGCCCGCGGAGGGCGCCATCACGCTCATCGTCCAGGGGATCGGCAAGACGACACGGCTGATGAATCTGCTGAGCGCCGGCGACGAGATCCTTGATGTCGTCGGTCCGCTGGGCCGGCCCTCGGAGGTGGCACGCTTCGGAACGGTGGCGGTGGTCGGAGGCGGCGTCGGCGCGGCGATCGCCTACCCGACCGCCGTGGCCTTCAAGGAAGCCGGCAACCGCGTGCTCGGGGTGATCGGCGCGCGCACCCGGGAGCTGGTGCTCCTGGAGGTGGAGATGGGAGCCGTCTGCGACCGGCTGGTGGTCACCACGGACGACGGCAGCTACGGCCGCCGCGGTCTGGTGACCGAAGCGCTCGCCGAGCTGACCGCAGCCGAGCCGGTCCACCGGGTGCTCGCCATCGGGCCGGTGCCGATGATGCGCGCCGTCGCGGAGGCGACCCGGCCGCCGGGCATCCCGACCGTCGTCAGCCTGAACTCCGTCATGGTGGACGGTACCGGCATGTGCGGCGGCTGCCGCGTGCTGGTTGGCGGACAGAGCCGGTTCGCCTGCGTGGACGGCCCCGAGTTCGACGCCCATGAAGTGGATTTCGCGGTGCTGCAGCAGCGCAACTCCATGTATCGCGAGGCCGAGAGCGAGTCGCTCCACGCCTTCCTCGCGGATCCCGAGAAGGACCTCGCCCGGGTGCGCGGCGCCTGCCGGGCCGGGGAGGCCGCGGCGTGAATCCCTTCAAGCCGAGCGAGCGGATGAAGATGCCGCGCCGCGGGATGCCGACGCGGGACGCCGCGCTCCGCGGCCGCGACTTCGCCGAGGTCAACCTCGGCTTCGACGCCGACCTCGCCCATGGCGAGTCCCTGCGCTGCCTGGCCTGCGCCAAGCCCACCTGCAATCACGGCTGCCCGGTGGGGGTGAAGGTGAAGGAGTTCGTCGCCCTGGTCGAGACCGGAGACTTCCTGGCCGCGGCCGCCAAGATGCGCGAGGACAACGTCCTGCCCGCCGTCACCAGCCGCGTCTGCCCGCAGGAGGATCAGTGCGAGGGGGTCTGTCTGCTCGGCAAGCGCGGAGCGCCGCTGGCGATCGGGCACCTGGAGCGCTTCATCGCCGACTGGGAACGCAGCACGGGCGCCGTGGGGCTGCCGCCGCGGGCACCGGCCACCGGCTGCCGGGTGGCCATCGTCGGCAGCGGTCCGGCAGGGCTCGCGGCCGCCGGCGAGCTGGTGCAGCGGGGGCACGGCGTGCGCGTCTTCGAAGCCCTGCACGAGATCGGCGGCGTGCTGATCTACGGCATCCCGGAGTTCCGCTTGCCCAAGGACATCGTCCGCCAGGAGGTGGACGCCCTGCGCCGCATGGGAGTCGAGCTCGAGACCGACGTCGTGGTCGGCAAGACGGTCACGGTGGACGAGCTGCTGGGCGAAGAGGGCTACGACGCCGTCTTCATCGCCACCGGCGCCGGCTTGCCGCGCTTCCTCGGCGTACCCGGCGAGCATCTCAACGGCGTCTACTCCGCCAACGAGTTCCTCACCCGCATCAACCTTATGAAGGCCTATCGTTTTCCGGAGTACGACGAGCCGGTCTACGACTGCCGCGGCCGCGCGGTCGCCGTGGTGGGCGGCGGCAACACCGCCCTGGACTCCATCCGCACGGCCCTGCGCCTCGGAGCTCGCGAAGCCACGCTCATCTACCGCCGCTCCGACGCCGAGATGCCGGCGCGCGCCGAGGAGATCCATCACGCTCGGGAGGAGGGCATCCGCTTCCTGACCCTGACCAATCCGGTTGAATTCCTCGGCGACGAGAAGGGTCGGCTGCGGGCCGCCCGCTGCGTGCGCATGGAGCTCGGCGAGCCCGACGACTCCGGCCGCCGACGGTCGTCGGCGGTCGCCGGCTCGGAGCTCGAGGTCCCGCTCGACGTGGCCATCATCGCCGTGGGCACCGGCGCCAACCCGATCGTCCAGTCCACGACTCCCGGCCTCGCTACCGACCGCCGCGGCTACATCGCCGCCGATCCCGAGACCCTTCGCACGTCAAAACCGGGCGTCTTCGCCGGCGGCGACATCGTCACCGGCTCGGCGACGGTGATCCTGGCGATGGGCGCCGGCCGCAAGGCCGCGCGTTCGATCGACGAATTTCTACGGCGTACAAGCCGTCACCGCCACCTCGTCCAGCAGCCAGCGGTCGGGCCTCTGCGCGGGTACGTCTCCGGCCGAGAAGAACAGGCGCAACGTCCGTCCTCCGCAGCCGGTGACGCCGCCCGCGGCGGCGTTGCACACGGCGTCGAGGTCCACCACCGTGTTGACGGGCGAGGAATCCATGCCGCGGAAGACGGCCTCCTCGCGGCCGGTGCCGGCGCCGGCGCGGATCGCCGCGGCCGGCACGGGCACCGCGGGACCGCCATCCACCGAGACCTGGAGCGAACCGGCGTTGAGGCCGCTCGCGAAGCGCCGGCGGTGCCAGAACGAGAGGCGGGTCTCCGTGGCCCCTGCGGGCACCGCGACGCTCGCCGCGGTGGAGCCGATGCCCGCGGCCAGCAGCTCCTTGGTCTGGCACACCGCGCTCTTCGTGCTCACGATCCTCGCCGTCCAGATCTCCTCGTTGCCGCCGCCGCGCCGGTCCGTCCACGAGGGGAAGAGCGTGCCGCCGATCCCTGACAAGGCGTTGTAATCGCCGAACTGGAAATCGTTGTTCGACTCCTCGCCGTCGCTCGGCGCCGAGGTGATGCGGAACGGCGCGCTCCAGGTCACCCCGTCGTTGAACGAGGATTGATACCAGACGTTGACCTTCGTGCGCGGCTCTCCGATGGTGTCGTAATAGATGAGGTGGAGCGCTCCCGTCGTGTCGTCCACCAGCAGCGCGGGCATGAGCTGATCGTTCTTCGCCGCCTGATTGTTGATCATCCGCGGCTTGGCCCAACGCGTGCCGCCGTCGGTGGAGCGGGTGAACCAGATGCGCGTCTTGCAGGCCGATCCGGCGTTGGCGTACGGCTCATCCGTCGCCAGCTTGCAGCCGCGGGCGCCGGTGAGATCCGTCCACACGGCGTAGACGAGATTCTTGTTGCCGCTCTGATAGGCGGCGCCGCTCACGTACAGCGGCGCCCCCCGCCGGACCTGGGCGGGAATCGGCATGATGAAGGCGTCGAACGTGGACGCGATCTTGACCGGCTTCGCAAAGGAAGCGCCGCCGTTCGTCGAGCGGCTGACGAAGATCCGGCGCAGGGCGGGATCGGGCCAGAAGGCGAAGACGGTGCCGGCGCCGTTCGTCTTGATGTCGGAGCCGATGCCGTACAGCGTTTCGCCGGCGCTCACCCGCACCGGCTCGCCCCAGGCGCCGCCCGCGCCCGCGCGGTGGTTCACGTAGATGAACGCGCCGTTGTGCCAGATGACGTAGACGTTGTCCTTGAACGGCGACAGCTCGCTGTGATCGGTCCAGATCATCTGCCGGTCGGCGCCGGTCTGCGAGCCCGAGATGGTGTCGTCGGCCTGCCAGGACGCACCGCCGTTGGACGACTTGAAGGTGCGCAGCTTCAGGATCAGATCCAGATCGATCCCGACGCCGATGGCGGTGGCCCAGGCGGTGCCGTCGGAGGTCCACTCCACGGCCGGGTCGGACTGGAAATCATCGCCGGGGATGCCCGGCAGCGTGCTCTGGCTCCAGGTCTCGCCGCCGTCCGAGGAGTAGTGGATGGCCATCCGGCCGTCCTCCGAGAGCTCGTTGGACGAAGCGATGATCCGGCTGGGATCCCAATAGTTGACGCGGATGTCGGACTCGGCACGAGGCTCGGGTTGAGCCCCCGAGATGCGGAGGTCGGCTCCCGCGCTGACCGCCTTCGCCGGCGCCGCCGCGGCGTCCGGCCCGGGCTCGGCCGGGCGCAGGTCCGGATGATGCACCATCCACTCGTGGACGTCCTTGAGCGCCAGAGGATAGCCGCCCGTGGGATTCGCCGCGGAATACACGTCTTCGGGATGGCTCTTGCGCCAGAGGACGCGCAGCCAGGGCGGCACGCCCACCTTGTCGCGGATCTCCTCGGGCCGCAGCATCTGGAACTCCTGGTTCTCCGCGATGAGCTTCGCCAGGGCGCTGCCCGGCGGCACCCGGTCCGCGGCGAGCTGCTCCGCGAGCGAAGGCCAGGGAGTCCGCGCGAAAGCGGGCCCAACCGCCACGCAGACCAGCAGCACGAGGAGAGGAACGACAAGGATCCGCGAGCGCATCGAAGACCTCCGGGACGACTGTTGCCATTTTTCAGCTTCTCCAATTTTACCTCGCCGAAAGAACGCTGTCACGCGCGCCGGAGAAACCCGGAGCGCCTCGGTCCGTACGTACCTGAAAAGCCTGGTCACGGCTCAGGGAGAGAACGTGAAGCGAATTTTGGTTCTGGCAACGATCCTCGCGATGGCGGGCTCACGAATCCAGGCAGAAGAACCGGCAACGAAACCGGGGCTGGAGGGCGAGTTTGAAGCCGCCGTGAAAGCCTTCATGGAAGAGTATCGGGCAGCGGACGAAAAAGACCGTCCCGCGCTGCTCGAGGATCCGGTGCGAGAGCCGCGGCATCGCTTCACACCCAGGTTCCTGGCCGAGGCGGAACGGCACAAAGGCACGCCGGACGCGATCCCTCATTGGACCTGGTTGGTGGAGAACGGCACGATCGTCGACAGGGAAACGGGAGAACGCGCCGTCACTCGCCTGCTCGCGGACCATCTCACCGACACTCGCCTCGCGCCGGCGGCCAAAGCGCTGGCCCGCGTGGCCGGCGTTCGGGGCGACGAACGGACGATCTCTGATCTGACGCGCATCATCGACGGCTCGCCGCACGCGGCGGTCCGCGCCGAGGCTCTGTTCCGGCGCGGGATGCTCCGCCGTCAAACCGAGAAGTCGCAGGCGCGGCAGGACCTCGAGCGCGCCGTCGCCGAAGCTCCCGGCTCGGACGCCGGAAAAAAAGCCGCCGAAAAACTGGCCGCTTCGACACCGCTCGCGGTTGGCGACCCGGCGCCTGACTTCGAAGGACGCACGCTCTCGGGAGGGACCCTCAAGCTTTCCGCGCTGCGCGGTCGTATCGTGCTCGTGGATTTCTGGGGCATGTGGTGCGGTCCGTGCGTAGCCCAGCTCCCCAAGCTGCGCCAGCTCCGCGAGCGGTTCAACGGCCAGCCGTTCGAGATCGTGGGCATCGACAGCGACGCCGACCTCGAAGCGCTGCGCCGCTTCGTGACCGCCAACCGCATCGATTGGACCACGGTGCTCGACGGTGCCACGGACGGTCCCGTGGCGAAGAGCTGGCGCGTGGACGCCTGGCCGGCGAGCTTCCTCCTCGACGGCGAAGGCGTGATCCGGGAGCGGAATCCCGACCTCGATACGGTTGCGACGCGGATCACGGAGGTGCTCTCGAAGGCCGGCGCGCCCTGACTCCTACCCCGCCGCCGCTCGCCTCCGAAACCGGTCCGCCGCCAGCCAGAGGATTCCCACGCCCATGAGCGAGAGGGCGAGGAACTGCTGCCAGAGCGCGCCGAGGCCCGCTCCCTTGAGGAAGATGCCGCGCACGATCTCCAGGTAGTGGCGCATCGGGTTGGCGAGCGTCAGCCAGCGGAAGACGGCAGGCATGCTGCTCACTGGAAACATGAAGCCGGAGAGCAGCATGGTCGGCAGGAAGATCAGGAAGACCGCCATGAAGGCCTCCTGCTGCGTGCGCGAGATGGTGGAGATGAAGAGCCCTATCCCCAGGGCGGAGAGGATGTACAGGAGGCTCGCGGCGAGCAGCAGCAGAGAGCTGCCCCGGAACGGAACTTTGAACCAGAGGAGGGCCACGACCGCGATCAGCACGAGGTCCACGAGGCCGATCAAGGCGAACGGGATGGTCTTGCCCAGGATCAGCTCGCCGGGAGTGAGCGGGCTCACCAGGAGCTGCTCCAGCGTGCCGATCTCGCGCTCGCGCACCACGGCGAGCGCGGTCAGCAGCAGACAGATCAGGATCAGCAGCGCCCCCATCACGGCCGGCACATTGTAGACGCGGCTCTCCAGGTCCGGATTGAACCAGGCGCGGGACCGCAGGTCGACGGCGGGAGGGGGGAGAGAGGGAAAACGGCGCGCGGTCCAGCTCTGCACGATGCGTCCGGCGTAGCCCTGGGCGACCGTGGCCACGTTGGAGTTGGTGCCGTCGAAAATGAGCTGTACATGAGCCGTGACGCCGCGCTGCAGATCGCGGGCGAATCCGGCGGGGATCACCAGGCCGAGCACCGCCTCGCCGTGATCGATGGCGCGCACCAGATCCGCCGGGCGCCGCGAGACGCCGGCCACTCGAAAATATCCTGAGGCGGTGAAGGTCTCCACCAGATCGCGGGACTCGGGGCTGCCGTCGCCGTCGATCACGAACGTCGCCACGTCGCGGACATCGGTCGACACCGCGTAGCCGAAGGCCAGGAGCTGGATCACCGGCGCCACGAAGAGCACGCGGCTCAGCCGTGGATCGCGGAAGACCTGGCGGAATTCCTTGCGAACCATCTCGAAGACCCGCTCCAGCTTGGCGCGCACGGCTCCTCCTCCGCGCCCGTCTTGGGTCTTGGGTCTTGGGTCTTGAGGTTGGGAGAGCGCAGCGTCCGGTTTCGCTGATCTCTTCAGATTCAAGACCCAGGACCCAAGACCCAGGACGCTCATGTCAACTCCTTCCGAAACTTCACCACGGCCAACCCCAGCCCGCCGGCGGCGAAGGCGAGCATCAGGAGGCCTTGCGTCCACAGCACTTCGAGGCCGACTCCCTTGAGGAAGATCCCGCGCGTGACCACGAGGAAATACCGCGCGGGGATCAGATAGGAGATCGCGCGCAGCACCGGAGGCATGGTCTCGATGGAGAACATGAATCCGGAGAGGAGGAGCGTCGGCAGATACGTGGCGATCATGGCGAGCTGGGTGGCCAGCACCTGGGACTTCGCCACCGCGGAGATGAACATGCCGAGGCCCAAGGCGCCCGTGAGAAAAAAGAACGAGAGAACCATCAGCAGCACGAAGCTGCCCCGAAACGGCACGCCGAAGAGGAGGATGCCGAGCAGGCAGGTGGCGACGACGTCGATCAATCCGATCCCGAGATACGGCAGCAGCTTGCCGAGCACCACCTCCAGGCGGCTCACCGGCGTGGCGGCGAGCTGCTCCATCGTTCCCCGCTCCCACTCGCGCGCGATGGTCAGGGAGGTGAGCATGGCGGCGATGATCATCATGATCACCGCCACCAGGCCCGGAACGATCATGTTGCGGCTCGCCAGCTCCTCGTTGAACCAGACCCGCGACTCGGCGCTCACCGGCGGCGCCAGAGTCCTGCCGCGCAGCTCGACGCGCGCCGACCACGTACGCACCACCGCCTCGCTATAGCCGAGGGCGATCGTCGCCGTGTTGGCGTCGCTGCCGTCCACGATGGCCTGGAGCGCTGCCGTGCGGCCGGCGCCGAGGTCCCTGGCGAAGCCGGGAGGGATCACCAGCACGAGCTGCGCGTCTCCGCGTTCCATGACGTGTTCGATGTCGCCACTCCGTTCAAGGAAGGAGACGAGACTGAAGTAGCCGGAGGCGCGGAAGGCGTCCAGCAGCTCGCGGCTGGCGGCCGAGCGGTCCTGGTCGAGCACGGCGGTGCAGATGTTCCGCACGTCCCAGGAAATGGCATAGCCGAAGAGCACGAGGAGCAGCACCGGCAGCGCGAAGGCGAGCGCCAGGCTCCGCGGATCGCGCCGGAGCTGGATCATCTCCTTGCGCGCGATGGCGAGGAGGCGGATGGGCTCAATCAACGACCGCTCCTCCCGCCTTCTCCACCAGCGCCACGAAGACGTCCTCCAGCGACGGCTGGATCGGCTCGACGCTCTCGACTTTGATTCCCTTCTTCTCGAGCAGGGATGGGATGCGCGAGCGCGCCGCTTCCACGTCCTCGCCCTCGCGCAGCGTCGCGTGGAGAGCGCGGCCGAAGAGGCCGACCTCGGCGATGCCGGCTTCACCCTGCAACGCCTCCACCGCGCGCGTGCTGTCGTCCGCGCGCACCTCGAGGAGCGGCTCGCGCAGGTTCTCGCGCAAATGAGCCGGCGTATCGAGCGCGATCAGCTTGCCGCGGTTCATCAACGCCAGGCGGTGGCAGTACTCGGCCTCCTCCATGTAATGCGTGGTGACGAAGACCGTCGTGCCGCCCGCCGCGAGCGCATAGATCAGATCCCAGAAGCCGCGGCGCGAGATCGGGTCCACGCCGGAGGTCGGCTCGTCGAGGAAGAGGATCGGCGGCTGATGGAGCACGGCGCAGCCGAGAGCCAGACGCTGCTTCCAGCCGAGCGAGAGCTCGCCCGTCATGCGCCCGCGCTGCTCGGCGAGGCCGGCCATCTCCAACACCCAGTCGCGGCGCTCGGCCCGGCGCTCCCGCGGCACGCCGTAGAGGCCGGAGAAAAACGTGATGTTCTCCTCCACCGTCAGGTCCGCGTAGAGCGAGAAGAGCTGGGACATGTAGCCGATGTGGCGCTTGATCTCCTTGCTCTGCGTGCGGATGTCGAAACCCGCCACCGTGCCGCGGCCCGAGGTCGGCGGTACGAGGCCGGTGAGCATCTTGATCGTCGTCGTCTTGCCGGCGCCGTTGGGACCGAGGAAGCCGAAGACCTCCTTCGCGGCCACCTCGAAGGAAACGCCGTCCACGGCGGTGAAAGCGCCGAACTTCTTCGTCAGGTTCTCGACGCGGACGGCAGGCTCCTCGCTCACGCAGCCTCCTCCGCGGCGGCGATGCGCTCCATGAACACGTCCTCCAGCGAGGGGACGATCGGACGCGCCTCCCGCGGTTCGAAGCCGGCCTGGCGCAGGGCGGCGGTCACCGCCGGACCGTCCGTCTCAGCCGAGCCGACCGTCAGATGAAGGCGGTCGCCGAAGATGGCCGCGCGGCGCACCTGCGGTAGCTTGGCCGCGGCCTCTTTGGCCTCGCGCACCCGATCGACGCGCAGCTCCAGGATGTCGCCGGAGAGGCCGCCCTGGAGCGCATCCGGCGTATCGATGGCGAGCACGCGTCCCTGGTGCAGGAACGCCAGACGGTCAAAGCGCTCGGCCTCGTCGAGGTAGGCTGTGCTTACCACCGCCGTCACGCCCTGCGCGACCATCTCGTGGACGATCAGCCAGAGGTCGCGGCGCGACACGGGATCGACGCCGAAGGTGGGCTCGTCGAGGAGCAGCAGCTCCGGCTGATGGATGAGAGCGCAGGAGAGCCCGAGCTTCTGCTTCATGCCGCCGGAGAGCTTGCCGGCCAGCCGGTCGCGGAAGGGACCGAGATTGGAAAATTGATAGAGCCGCTCCAGGCGCGCCGGCCGCTCAGAGCGCGGCACCTGATAGAGATCGGCATAGAAACGGAGGTTCTCCTCCACCGTCAGGTCCGCGTAGAGGCCGAAGCGCTGCGACATGTAGGCCAGCCGCGGCTTGACCCGCTCGGGAGTCCGCGCCACGGAAACGCCGTCGAGCACCGCATCCCCTTCTGTCGGAGAGAGCACGCCGGCGAGCATGCGCAAGGTCGTGGTCTTGCCGGCGCCGTCCGGCCCCACGAGGCCGAAAAGCTCGCCGCGCACCACCTCGAACGTGATCCCGCCGACGGCGGTGAGGGCGCCGAAGGTGCGGGTGAGGTTTTCGACGTGGAGGAGGGTGGGCATCCCCTACCCTCTGTCTTCAGGGGGGTGTTGCGAGGCGAGGGGGTCTGCCCTTCGAAGCCTCACCCCCTGTCCCCCTCTCCCTGACGGGCGAGGGGGGACGCCTGCGACGGGTTTTGCCGAAAAA
>JBIOVX010000069.1:0-59523 GCA_044868005.1 Thermoanaerobaculia bacterium
GCCAATGTAGCACGTGTGTAGCCCTGGACATAAGGGGCATGATGACTTGACGTCATCCCCACCTTCCTCCGGTTTGTCACCGGCAGTCTCGCATGAGTCCCCAACTAAATGCTGGCAACATGCGACAGGGGTTGCGCTCGTTGCGGGACTTAACCCAACATCTCACGACACGAGCTGACGACAGCCATGCACCACCTGTGATCCTGCCCACAAGGGGAAGCCGTGTTTCCACGGCGGTCAGGAACATGTCAAACCCAGGTAAGGTTCTTCGCGTTGCGTCGAATTAAACCACATGCTCCGCTGCTTGTGCGGGCCCCCGTCAATTCCTTTGAGTTTTAGCCTTGCGGCCGTACTCCCCAGGCGGGGCACTTAGTGCGTTAGCGACGGCACGGGAGGAGTCGACACCTCCCACACCTAGTGCCCATCGTTTACGGCGTGGACTACCAGGGTATCTAATCCTGTTCGCTCCCCACGCTTTCGCGCCTCAGTGTCAGTAACGTCCCAGCGAGCTGCCTTCGCTATTGGTGTTCCTCCTGATATCTGCGCATTCCACCGCTACACCAGGAATTCCACTCGCCTCTTCCGTACTCTAGCTCCGCAGTATCCATCGGCTTTCAAAGGTTGAGCCTTTGACTTTCACAACGGACTTACAGGGCCGCCTACGCGCGCTTTACGCCCAATGATTCCGGACAACGCTTGCTCCCTACGTATTACCGCGGCTGCTGGCACGTAGTTAGCCGGAGCTTCTTCTGGAGGTACCGTCAATCCACACGGCTATTCACCGGTGAACCTTCGTCCCTCCTGAAAGGGGTTTACAACCCGAAGGCCGTCTTCCCCCACGCGGCGTTGCTGCGTCACGCTTTCGCGCATTGCGCAAGATTCCCCACTGCTGCCTCCCGTAGGAGTCTGGGCCGTGTCTCAGTCCCAGTGTGGCCGATCACCCTCTCAGGCCGGCTACTGATCGTCGCCTTGGTGGGCCATTACCCCACCAACTAGCTAATCAGCCGCGGGCTCCTCTGGGAGTGCTAGCTTATAAATAGAGGCCAGCTTTCTTGACGAGTCCGTAAACCCGCCAACGTATGCGGTATTAGCCCGAGTTTCCCCAGGTTATCCCCCGCTCCCAGGCAGATCACCCACGTGTTACTCACCCGTTCGCCGCTCTCCGGCGGCCGAAGCCACCTTCGCGCACGACTTGCATGTGTTAAGCACGCCGCCAGCGTTCATTCTGAGCCAGGATCAAACTCTCCAGTTTGAATCCTCATCCGGCTGGGTGGGCTAACCACCCGCCGGCTTAGCTTCTTGCTTCGGAATCCTTCTCGCTTGCGAGAAGTAAAGCCGCTGACTCTTTCTCTATCCAGTTTTCAAAGAACCGACGCCCCGTCGCCCGAGGCGAACCCCGATTCTACCGGCGTCACCACCCTCTGTCAAGGTTGGCGACACCACGCCTGCTGTCGGTCAAGGAACCTGCCCGACCGTTCGCGGGCAGTTTGCGGCCCCCGGATGGGAGCCCCCGTTCAAGGGATGCGGATCGTAACCCCTCGATCCCGTCCTGTCAACCCCCTGCGCTCCTCTCTCGGACGCGGGGTGCATAACCGGCCTCCGGACGCCCTTATTCCCAACCTGTAGGGGCGGCCCTGCGTGGCCGCCCTGGGGGGAGGGCGGCTACGGAACAGGGCGGCCACGCAGGGCCGCCCCTACAGGTTGTCTCCAAAGAGGAGGCGTCTTCCCTCGATCCTCCAAGGCTCGGTGAGCAGCCGGCGCAACGCCTCGGGATAGGCGCGGTGCTCAGCCTCGAGGATGCGCGCCGCGAGGCTCTCCGCGGTGTCGCCGTCGAGCACGGGCACGGTGCGCTGCACGACGATGGGGCCGCTGTCGAGCCCCTCGTCCACGAGGTGGACGGTGCAGCCCGCGACCTTGACCCCATGCGCGAGCGCCTGCGCCTGTGCGTCGAGCCCCGGAAAGGCGGGCAGCAGGCTGGGATGGATGTTGAGGATGCGCCGCGGAAAGGCGGCCACGAAGCCCGGGGAGAGGCGGCGCATGTAGCCGGCGAGGCAGATCCACTCGGCCCCCGCCTGCCGCAGCGCCGCGAGGACCTTCTCTTCATGGGATCGCCGATCAGGCTCCTCGCGATGGGGAATGGCCGCCGCCGGCAACCCCAGCTCGCGCGCCTTGGCGAGGCTCGGGGCGTCCGTGACGTTGCTGAGGACCAGGACGATGCGGGCCGGCACCTCGCCGCGCTCGATGGCGGCATGGAGCGCCAGGAAGTTGCTGCCGCGGCCCGACAGCAGGACGGCGATGGGAGCCTCCATCAGTCTTCGGTAGCCTCTTGGGCGCCGAGATCGTAGACGACGCCCGAGCCGCCGGGCTGCACGGTGCCGATGAGCCAGCTCTTCTGGCCGACGGAGCGCAGGAGGCCGAGGACCTCGGCGAGGCCGGCAGGGGCGACGGCCAGGATCATGCCGATTCCCATGTTGAAGACGCGGAACATCTCCTCCGTCTCGACCTCGCCCTTCTCCTGCAGGAAGTGGAAGAGGTCGGGCACCGGCCAACTGCCAAATCGAATTAGAGCGTGGGTGCCCTCCGGCAGCACGCGCGGCAGGTTGTCCGTGATGCCGCCGCCGGTGACGTGGGCCATGCCGTGCAGCGCGGCGTGGCCAAGGAGCGGCCGCAGCGGCTTCAGATAGGAGAGGTGGGGCTCCAGCAGCTCCTGCCCCACCGTCCTCTTCTTCCGCCACGGCGCCTTGTCGTTAATCCCCAGACCTTCTCCCTCGAAGACGATCCGGCGGGCGAGGGAGTAGCCGTTGGTGTGGAGGCCCGAGGAGGGGAGCCCCACCAGCACGTCGCCGGGCCGCACCTTGGAGCCGTCGAGCAGCTTGGGGCGGTCCACGAGGCCGACGATGAAGCCCACCAGCTCGTAGTCCCCCGGCTGGTAGAAGCCCGGCATCTCGGCCGTCTCGCCGCCGAGCAGCGCGCAGCCGTTCTCGCGGCAGCCGTCGGCGACGCCAGAGACGAGCTCGACCATCTTCCCGGGCTCCAGCACGCCGGCGCCCACGTAGTCGAGGAAGAAGAGCGGCTCGGCCCCTTGCACCAGCACGTCGTTGACGCAGTGGTTGACCAGGTCGCGGCCGACGGACGAGTAGTCACCCGCCATCCGCGCCACGGCGAGCTTGGTGCCGACGCCGTCGGCCGAGGCCACGAGAACGGGCTCGGCCATTCCTTTTATATCCGGCCGGAAGAGGCCGCCGAAGCTGCCGATCTCGGAGAGGACGCCGGGCGTGAAGGTGGACTTCGCCAGCTTCTTGACGCGGGCGAGCCCCTTCTCCTGCGCGTCGATGTCGACGCCGGCTTCCGCGTAAGCGCCTTTCCGAGAGATCTCTCTCACGGCGACGAACTATAGCAACGGCGCTTCGGGGCAGTGTCGAGCTATGTCGGATTGCGTCGCGGCGCGGCCCGACAGTGACCCCGCGCCGGCCGTGGGCCTGGGCGCAGCCGCTGAAGAACCCGGCACAGCCCTTGCTTTGAAGGATCTCGATCCCGGAATCAACCAACCCCGTCTGGCGAAGATCGCCGGACGCTTTACCGGAAAGGCAAGGAGCGAGCCATGCTAATCATCAACTGCTTGTATGACCCTTCCACTGGAACTTTCGGTTCCATTCCAGACTCTGTTACAGTGGCGAACGGCACGCCGGAGACCATCCAGGTGAATCTGTCGTTGGTCTCGGGCGCCGCAGGCAATATTGCCTTCGACGATCCTCCCTTCACCTGGGGGATCAATGGTTTTCCGGGGACAGGCCTCACCCCTCCAAATGGGGGATCCACCCAGGAGACCTTCTCAATCACCAGCACCGAACCAAATCCAACCACGTTTGGATTTCTCATCAACTTTATCTATACGCCCCCGTCGGGGAGTCAGATTAGCGGCTCGGGGGACCCGACGATCATTCTCGACGGCACCGGCGGTTAGGGCTTGACCGGCGCTTTCCCTCCCCGGATCTGCCGCAGCTCCGGGGAGGAACGCAGGGGATCGAACCAAGGGAGGTCGAACCACCGCGGCTCGGTCCCCTGCTGCAAGGCTCGCTTCGCATTGAACAGCGCGGAAGCGCGATCGCCCAGGAGCACGTAGACCAACGAGGCCTCGTAAGCCGTTTGGGGGCTCTCCGGAGCCAGGCGCAAGGCTTCCTGGATCGCGGCGACGGCCTCGCCGCTCCTGCCCAGATGGGCCAGCGCCTGGGCGCGAACCGAGAAGATCTGCCAGTTCGAGCGGGCCGTCGGATCCTTCTCCGCCAGCTCCAGCGTCAGGTTGTAGAACCTCTCCGCCTCCTTCCGCCGTTGCAGGAGGAAGCAGGCATCCGCGAGGTTCAAGACGATGAAGGCGTTCTTGGGCTCCTTCTCCCAGGCGCGGCGGAAACTCTGCTCCGCATGGGTGAAATCTCCCAACAGGAAATGGGCGAGGCCGAGATTGGCCAGATAGACGAATTGCGGCGATCTGCGGACCAGACCTTCATAGAGGGCGACGGCCTTCTTCGGATCGCCGTTGAGCAGCTCCAGTGTCGCCAACAGCGACAGACCCGTCAGATTCCCCGGCGATCGCCGCAGCAACTCGTGAAAATCATGGCGCGCCTCCGGGATCATTCCGTGCCGGAATTCCATATCCCCGGCCCAGAAGAAATGGCGCCAGGAAGGAAGGCGCTCGATGGCTTCGCGCAAGAGAGCCAAAGCCTGCTTCGTATCCCCTCGCCGGTCCATCAGGCGCGCCCGCTGCGCCAGTACCCTGGCGTCTCCGGGCTGCACGCGCTCCAACTCGCGCAGGGCAGCTTCCGCACGATCGAGATCCTCCGCCAGGAAGGCCACCTCGAACAGGCTGAAGAGGGGCCGGGGATCGTCGGGCGCCAGTTTACGGGCCTGGTCCAGCACGTCGTAGGCGCGCACCAGATCGGCGGGATCGCGTCCCGAGCGGAAGCGCTGTTGGAGAATGTAGGCATTGAAGATGTACGCATCGAGAAACTTCGGGGAGCTCTGCCGGATTCTCGCGAGGCGCTCCAGAATGACGGGGATCGGATATTCCTCTTCCCGGCGCGTGTCGAAGCTCTCGTACAACCGCATGTACTCCGCATAATCTTCGGCTCGCACCTCGGGCTTCGCAGCTCCGCTCTGCTGCGGGCGCTCGGGATAGGCCTGGCGCAGATAGCCGCGCACGGCCTCGCTCACCAGGTAAGGCTGCTCGATGGGCGCCGCGAAGCTCCGAGACCAGAGCACCGCTCCGTCCGTGCCCCGAACCCGATTCAGAGAAATCTGACAGGTTACAAGATTGCAGCTCAGTTGCGAAGCGACGATCTCTCCCGCAGCGGTCGCGCGCGCGAGCTCGCGGGGAGAGCCGGTAACCGGATCGACAAGCTCGGGAGCCAGCGGCCATACCCTGTCGAGCGAGAGCAAGCCGTCGAGCAGGGAACTGCGCAGGCTCGCGGCGAGGACGGCGACGCCCGCGCTTCCCTCGCCTTCCACCGCCGGCCTGGGAACCGCGACGTAGAGGAGGGGAGGCTGCCGGAGCTTCGCCAGCGACCAGATCAGCCCGGCGGCCAAGAGGAGAGCGGCCAAAACCACGGCCAGGGTCAGCCGCTTGCTTCGCACGGCGGGCGCGGCACCTGCGCCGCTATGGCTCTCCTCCGCCTTCTTCACGGGGCCCGCGGCGGGGATCTCGAACAGCGTGGCCGACGCCGAGGAGGATCGCTGCGCGGTCACCCCTCCCCGCTCCTGCAGATCTTCGGCGACCTCCCGCGCCGTGCGCGGCCTGAGCGCCGGGTCCTTCTCCAGCAGATGATCCACGAGATGGGAGAGCCCCGGAGAGACGGCGGGATTCAGCTCACGCAGCGGCACTTGGCGGAAGGTACAGATCCGCGTCAGCGTCTCCAGCGTCGTGCCGCCGTCGAAGGGAGATCTCCCGCTGAGCATCTCGTAGAGGAGAATCCCGAGAGAAAACAGATCGGAGCGGGCATCGAGCGCCAGGCCCTTCGCCTGTTCCGGAGACATCGAGCGGTAGGTGCCGATCACCCGGTGGTCCTCGGTGAGGGAGGCTTCGCCTTCGAGCCGCTTGGCCAGGCCGAAGTCGAGGATCTTGGCGCGGCCTTCGGCGGTGATCATCACGTTGTCGGGCTTGAGGTCCCGGTGCACGATGCCGCGGGCATGGGCGGCGGCGAGGCCTTCGGCGATCTCGCGGCCGAGGCGGACCGTCTCGTCGATCGACAGCGGACCGCGGCCGAGGCGCCGCCCCAGGGATTCGCCCTCGACGAGCTCCATGACGATGGCGTCGCCCTCGTTGGACTCCAGGATGTCGTGGATCTGGACGATGGACGGATGCGAGAGGCCGGCCGCGGCGCGGGCTTCGCGGCGGAAGCGCTCGCGGGCCTTCTCGCTCTCCGCGGCCTCGGGGCGGATGAGCTTGATGGCCACCCAGCGCTCCAGGCGCTGGTCGTAGGCCTGGTAGACCTCGCCCATGCCGCCGGCCCCGAGGCGCGTGTGGAGCGTATAGGGACCGATCGTCTGCGAACGCAAAGTCATGACTTCTATTCCTGCAGCAGGCCGAGCTGGGACATGCGGCGCTGCAGCCCCCGCTTGGAAACCTCGAGGATCTCGACCATGGCGCTCAGGTCGCCCTCACACCGTTGCCAGCATTCGCGGATCTCCTCGCGGGAGAGATCCGCGGCTTTTCGGATGCGCGTGCTCTTCTCGATCCTATCGTAGAGCGAGCCGCGGGACATGCCGAGCTGGGCGGCGGCGCGTTGGATGCGCCAGCGGTTGGCGCGCAGCGCCGCCAGCATCTCTTCCTCGCTGACCTCCTCCGGGCTGCGGTAGGCGCGCCGCGCCTCCTTCGCCGGCGGGGCGGAGGTCTGGATGGGCGGCGCGCCGGTCGGGTCGCTGTCCTTGGGCAGCGCCGACAGGGTCCCCTCCTGCAGCACGCGCTCGGCTTGCAGCCACATGCCGCGCTCGCCGGAGTCGCCGGCGGCAAGAACGATCTGGAGCACGGCATTGCGGAGCTGGCGGACGTTGCCCGGCCAGTCGTAGAGCGCCAGGCGAGAAACCAGCGGCGCTGGCATCCACGAGCGTCCGTCGGGCAGCGTCGCCAGCCGGTCGGTTCCGCCCACGGCCGCGAGCTCCTGGCGCAGGAAGGTATAGAAGAGCCGGCCGAAATCGTCGCGGCGCCGGCGCAGCGGCGGCACCCGGATCTCGTAGCCGGCGAGCCGGTGGAGGAGCGGCGCCCGGAATCGGCCCGCCGACACGGCTCCCTCGAGGTCGGCGTCGGTGGCGGCGATCAGGCGCACGTCGACGCGGCGGATCTCGTCGCCGACCGGTTGGACCTCGCCGCTCTCCAGGGCGCGCAGCAGCAGGGCCTGGACCTCCGCCGGGGTCTCCCCCACCTCGTCGAGGAAGAGCGTGCCGCCGTCGGCGCGCTGGAAGTAACCGTCGCGCTTGCGGTCCGCGCCGGTGTAGGCGCCGCGGACGGCGCCGAACAGCTCGGCCGCCGCGAGGGCGGCGGGAACCGCCGCCATGTTGACCGCGAGGTAGGGCCGCGCGCGGCGCGGACCGCTCTGGTGAAGGGCGCGGGCGACCAGCTCCTTGCCGGTGCCGGTCTCGCCGCGCAGGAGCACCGGCACGTCGAGGCCGGCGACGCGCTGGATCTCGCGGCGCAGGGCGATCATGGACGCGCTCTCGCCGACGAGGCCGAAATCCGGCGCTCCGGCCGGGCCCACGGGATCGAGCCAGGAGAGCAGGAGGACGACCCGATTGGAGAGGAGAAGGACCACGCCCCGCTCCAGGGGCTCCGGCGGCACCTCCAGCTCGTCCGCGACCGGCTCGCCGTCCGCCACGACCGCGGTGCCGCTCTCGCCGCGGACCACGCGCACGCCACCCGCCGCCGTGGGCAACAGCCGAATGGGCCGGCGGCTCAGATAGGGATCACCGAGCGGGCGCAGAGCGCCGCTGCCCGGCTGCGAGAAAGCGGGCTCGCGGCGCGACAGCAGCTCCTCCCGGCCTGAAGCCAGGCCGGGAAGCGGCGCACGCTCGCCGACCCTGGCCGCATCCGGATGGTGAAGGATGGTAAGGCCGGGGACCAGCAGAGAGCCGGCCACCGGAGCGCCGCCGCTCTCGTCCCGCGTATCGACCTGCAGCAACCGCCGCAGGCCTTCGCTGTCATTCGGCACATGCGCAGTTTAGCGCTACGCGCCCAGGCGTGCCAGATCGGGCGGGCAGCTTGGAAATTCCTCGGGACATATCGATGGATTGCTTTGGCACTCCTATTGCTTTTGCTGCGTGGTCGAGGGGCTGGGACTTGAGATAAACAACCCTGTAATAACAACTTGGATCAGCGAGGGAATTCAGCCATGTCACCGCTCAGTCGTCGTGTGTCCGTCGTACTCGTAATCATTGTCAGCACGCTCTGCCTCACCGGCGGTGCGCACGCCGCGGGGCTCCAATACATGGGCCCCGTCGACCAACAAGGCACCGGCCTCGGCCACGTGGCCACGGTGCTCACGATCCAGAATCATGATGTGGAGTCCGGCTGCGTCGCCTGGAACGGCAGCGGCGACATCATGGGACCCGGCGCGCCGGCGTGCCCGGGCGGCATTCCCGGCGGCGATGAAAAGACGGGCGCCTCCCAGACGCTGACCCGCACACTGGCCGAGCTCGGCAGTCCCACCGCTGACACCCTGCAGATCATCTTCAACGCCAACGAGCCCGGCTCGAACCGCCACCTGCGGCTCGAGGCGCTGTCGCTGCGCATCTCCTCGCCCTCAGGAGCGATCCTCCTGGAGGCGGCGCTGGCCGCGCCGATGGACATCGAGGCGACCGACTCAGGCGTGGGCAGCGCCGGCTGGGCCTTCGGCCTGGTGAATGCGGCCGGCACCGAAAGCGCCTTCGCCGACGGCGGGAACCGCGTCGGCCTGGCGGCCATGGTGAGCGACGCCGACGGCGGCCCCGAGACCTTCTATCTGGCGCAGGCCGGCAGCGGCGGTGGGGGCACCGGCGGCGGCACGGGCACCGGGGCCGATCTCGACATCGTCGCCACCGCCGGAGCCGAGTGCCCGCGGGCACAGTTCAACGCGCAGGTCTATAACGCGGGTCCCGGCAGCGCCGAGAACGTAACCGTGCAATTCTTGCCACCCCCTGGAACAATTGTCCTCTCCGCCGACGCCAGCCCCGGCACCTGCGAGACCGGCGCGACGGTGACCTGCCACCTCGGGACCCTGGCCGCGGGCGCGACCGTTTCCGTCGCCGTGGCTCTGCAGACGACGAATGGCGGCTCCTCGAGCCTGACCGGCGAGTTCCAGGTGACCAGCGACACCACCGATCCCGACGTGACGGACCGGAGCGCGGCGGCAACCGCCACGCTCGATCCGAATTGCGGCCTGGCCGGCGACACCGGGGATGACGGGGACGACGACAGCGAGCCCGACGAGGCCGACAACTGCCCGCTGCTGGCGAACGCCGATCAGGCGGACTCCGACCGCGACGGCCTCGGCGACGCCTGCGACAACTGCCCGTCCGTTCCCAACCCGGCTCAGATCGACAGCGACGGCGACGGCGTGGGTGACGCCTGCCAGACGACCGGCGAAGAGCCGGCGTGCTCCGCCGCCGCGAACGGCGGCTGTTTCGTCGCGGTGCGGCCGGCGGCGACCCTCCTCGTGCCGTGGTTCGGCGTCGACATGGCTGCGCAGGACGGCCTGACGACGCTCTTCTCGGTGACCAATACCGACTCCCGGCCGCACCTGGTGAGCGTCACGCTGTGGACGGACTGGGCGGTCCCCACGCTCACCTTCAACCTCTATCTGACCGGCTTCGACATGGAGACCCTCAACCTGCGCGACGTCCTGCAGAACGGCGCGCTGCCGAAGACGGGAGCCGCCTTGAGCCCGATCGGTGCGCTCTCCGGCGCCGCCGTGACCTTCCCCGGCTGCGAAGCCGCGGTGGCCACGCAACCCGTCGCCACGGTGTTGCTGCAGCGGGCCCACCTGGGCCTCAAGGTACGCGGCCAATGCATGGCCAGCGAGCGCAAGGACCGGATGGTGACCGGGTACGTCACGGTGGACGTCGTCAACTCCTGCTCGCCGCTCAATCCTTCCTCGCCCGGTTATTTCGTCGCCGGCGGCAAGGGTGTGGCGGCGAACGACAACGTGCTCCTCGGCGAGTACTCCTACGTCGACGGCCGGCGCAAGACCGCCGAGGGCGAGCAGGCGGTGCACATCGCCGCCGACGAGGCGGCGTTCGGCTCCGGCTACACCTTCTACGGGCGCTACGTCAACGGCGACGGCCGCGACAACCGCCAGCCGCTCGGCGCGCGCTTCGCGGTCACCTACGCTCAGGACGACAAGCAGGGCATCGCGACGGAGTTGATCATCTGGCGCGACACCAAGAGCCCCGGCGCCGCTGCGGTGGCCTGCGGCTCGGCACCGGCCTGGTCGCCGCTCAACACGGCGGATCAGATCTTCTGGGACGAGGAGGAGGACGTGACCGCGCTGCCGGCTTCCAAGGCCCGCTTCCCGCTCGCCACCCAGAGGATCAAGGCCGGCAGCGCCGCGCTGCCCATCGCCAGCCCGTTCGGCTGGACCGAGATCAACCTCGGCCACAGCGACGCCAATCTCTTCGGCATCGTGTCGCAAGGCTGGGTGACGGTCATCAAGTCCCAGAATCAAAGGCTGTCGACCGGCATCGGCGCCGCCATGCTCGAGAGCGTCTGCTCCATCCAGTAAGACCGCCGCGGGGCGGGAGGCCGTTGAAAGGCCTCCCGCCCGCCTCTCAACGGCGGAAGCTGAATTCGTCGAGATAGAAAGAGCCGTAGGTACCCGCGCCCGGGCCGAGGGTCATGCCGGCGTAGAAGTAGTTGATCACCGCGCTCTGCATCCCCGGCAGGTTGGCCGTGAACATCTGGACCCTGCCGCTCGCATCCGGAGCGCCGCTCACATACCGGGTGCGCCACATCGTGAGGTGGCCGGGGTTGCCCGCCGTCCACTCGAAGTCCACACGGGTGTTGTGGCCGTTGGAATCGCCGGCGGCCACCAGGAACCCGCCGCCGGAATACTGGAAGTTGGCGATGGTGTCGTTCCAGTGGAAGACGTCGATGACGTAGCCGCTCGCCACGCGGCCGAGGTTGAAGGCCAGGCGCGTCTTGCTGCCGGCGCCGACGCCGTCGGTGAAGGTCATCATCTGGAAACTATTGGCGCCGGGAGTGGTGCTCATGGTCAGGCTCTGCGGATCGATGAAGAACGTGCCCTTGAGCGTCCTCTCGTTGACGAAACCCCGGGCAGGCCCTGCCATGACGTAGACCGGATTGTTCGCCCCATTGAAGAGGAAGACCTGCAGGCCGTACTGGCTCCAGGCCGGGCCGAGCTGCGCGCCGGTGGCGGCCCACACGCGGTTGCTGTTCTTGAAGGTCGAGCTCTGCGTGGCCTGCCACTGCGTGGTGTCGCCGGACTCGAAGCCGTCGGCGAAGATGCCGCCGCTATAGAGCACCCATTCGGCGCCGTCGTGGGCCGCCACGGTCGACTCGACCGGAGTCCCGATGACGAGGTCGGAGTGCCCGTCGCCGTCGAAGTCGCCGGCGGCGAGCGCACGGCCGAACTGGTCGCCGTCCTCATTCGCGTTCGGAATCCCTGAGGAGTCCTGGTTCCAGACCTGGCCGTACCAGCCGGTCACGCCGTAGGGATAACCGCGGAGGATGGTCACCTCGCCGACGTCGGTCAGGGAGCCGAAGCTCTCGCCGGGCGCGCCGACGGCCAGGTCGGGGTTGCCGTCGGCATCGAAGTCGCCGGCCGCGAGCGACCAGCCCCAGAAGTCGGAAGTCTCGCTGGCCCCCAGGCCCGTGCCGCCGGAGGTCCACATCCGGGAGTTGGCGCTGGAGATCCCCGACGCCGAGCCGAAGAAGATGTGGATCGCTCCCGCGTCGGTCACGCCGCCGGGGTCGACGTCCTCGCCCGGCACGCCGATGGCGACGTCGTCGAAACCGTCGAGGTTGAAGTCGGCCGCCGCGAGCGCCGCGCCGAAGTTGTCATCGGCCTCGTTCACGTCGAGGACGCCGGCATCGTCCTGCGTCCAGAGGTTGTTGCCCGTCACCGTGAGGCCCGTAGGGCTACCCAGAATGAAGTGAACACCGCCGCCGCCGTCGTTTTCCCCCAGGACGCCGACCGCGAGGTCGTCGCGGCCGTCGCCGTTGAAGTCTCCGGCCGCGAGCGCGGCGCCGAAAAAGTCGTAGTCCTCGCTCGACCCGTCCATGCCGGCGATGTCCTGGTCGAAAGTCTGCGAGCGGGACGCCGAGAGCCCTGCCGCAGAGCCGTAGAGCGCCACGACCCGGCCGTAAGCGTAGGTGGCAGGGGGCCAGGGATAGGTTTCGCCTGGAGAGCCGATGGCGAGGTCGGCGTAGGCGTCGCCGTCGAAGTTCCCCACCGCCAGGGCGTAGCCGAAGTAATCGAAAAGCTCGGAGGAGCCGCTGATGCCGGGGCTGCCCTGGTGAAAGAATTGCGCACCGCCGAGCTGGAGGCCGGTCGCGGAGCCGTAGTGGACCTGCACGCTGCCGCCGCTGGGCGGTCCCTCCCCATCGTCGAGCAGAGCGCCGATCGCGAGGTCGTCGTAGCCGTCGCCGTTGAAGTCTCCCGCCGCCAGCGAAAAGCCGAGTTGGTCGTAGGTCTCCGCAGGATCCGGGCTGCCGCCGTTCATCTGCGAGATGACCGTGGTGGCCGATCCGCCTTTGAGCCCCATCTCCAAAGCGCCGTAGCGGATGATGACTATCCCTGAGTCCTGGTAACTGGCGCCGGCATTCTCGTCCCCCGGAATTCCGGTCGCCAGGTCGTCGGCGCCGTCGCCGTTGAAGTCGCCGGCGGCGACGGCGTGCGCGAATCCGTCGCCCTCGGCCGGCCCATAAAAGAACAGATTGCCTTCGGTGAAGGAGGCGGGGTGGTAGTAGCCGTTGAGCTGTGCCCAGGCCGGGAGTGCCGCCAGGCAGAGAACGGCAGCGAGGATGATGATGCGGTGGGGCGTGGCTGTGAGGGTGCGCATGGTTGATTCCTCCTTATCCCCGGACGCGGAAGAATCCGGCGCCAGCCGACATGAGGTCCTGTAACGAGGAGTAGACTTTCCACGCCGTACCGGAGAGCCATGAGCGCGCGCGCCGAGAGCCCCGCGACCGAAGTGACCGGCCTGCTGCAAGGCTGGCGGCGCGGCGACCGGGAGGCGGAGGAGCGATTGCTCGGAGTCGTCTACGCCGAGCTGCAGCGCATCGCGCGCCGGCACCTGGCGCGCGAGGAGCCCGGTCACACCCTGCAGACGACGGCGCTCGTGCACGAGGCCTACCTGCGGCTCCTCGGCCAGCATGGCGTCGACTGGCACGATCGCGCGCACTTCTTCGCCCTCGCCTCGACCATGATGCGGCGTGTGCTCGTGGACGCCGCGCGGGCGCGGCTCGCCGGCAAGCGCGCCCACCGCTCCTCGCCGCTCTCCGTGGCCACGGGCCTGCCCGCCGCCGGCGGCCGTGAGGTCGAGCTGCTGGACCTCGACCGCGCGCTGAGCCTGCTGGCGCGGGAACACCCGCGCGCCGCGCGCATCGTCGAGATGCGCTTCTTCGCCGGCCTCGAAAACCAGGAGATCGCGCCCGTGCTGGAGCTCTCCGAGCGCACCGTCGAGCGCGAGTGGTCCTTCGCCCGCGCCTGGCTGCGGCGCGAGCTGTCGCGGGAGAAGGCGTGAGCGGCGAGCGCCTGATGCAGTTGTTCGCCGAGGCGGAGGGGCTCGCTCCCGCCGCCCGCGAAGCTTTCCTCGCCGCGCTGCCCGCCGAGGACGCCGCCCTCGCTGCCGAGCTGGCGAGCCTGCTGGCGGCGAGCGGCGGCGAGAGAGGGCTCCTCGACGAATCGCCGTGGCAGGCCTTCGAGGACGAGACGCCGGAGGCTGTGGGCTCCTACCGCATCGAGAGACAGATCGGGCGCGGCGGCATGGGGCGGGTCTTCCTTGCCGAGCAGCGGGGCGAGGACTTCCACCGCCGCGTGGCGCTGAAGGTCATCGACCGGCCGGCGCTCGACGCGGAGAGCATCCGCCGCTTCCGCGACGAAGTACGAATTCTGGCTTCGCTCGAGCACCCCGGGATCGCTCGCTTCCTCGACGGCGGCCGGTCACCGGAGGGCACCTGGTTCCTGGCACTGGAGTACGTCGACGGCGAGGACCTCCTGACGTACACGCGCCGGCGCGGCATCAAGCCCGACGAATGCGTCCGGCTCTTTCTGCCCGTGCTGGAGGCGGTCGAATACGCCCACGCCCACGGCGTCGTGCACCGCGATCTGAAACCGGGCAACATTCTCGTCGGCGCGGACGGCCGGCCGCGCCTGCTCGATTTCGGCATCTCGAAGCTGGTGGATCCGGACGCTGACGATGAAGTCCTGGCCACGCGCACCGAGCTGCGCGCCTTCACGCCCGCCTACGCGAGCCCCGAGCAGTTCCGCGGCGAGCGCGCCACGACGGCGGCCGACGTCTACTCGCTCGGCGTCCTGCTCTACGAGCTGCTGGCGGGCACGCGGCCTTACGGCGAGGCCGCGGATTCGCGGGCCGAGCTGGAGCGCTCCGTGCTCGAGCGCGAGCCGGACCCGCCGAGCAAGGCGGCCCGCGGCCGCCTCAGCCGCGACCTCGACGCCATCTCGCTCAAGGCCTTGCGCAAGGAGCCCGGCGAGCGCTACCCGAGCGCGGCGGCGTTCGCCGACGATCTGCGGCGCTACCTCGACGGCCGGCCGGTCGCGGCACGCCGGGGCGGCCGGCGCTATCGTCTGGCGAAGCTCGCGCGGCGGCACCGCGGCAAGCTGGGACTCGCGGCGGTCCTCGCCGTCGCTGTCGCGGCGGTCGTCTTCGCCGTGCTCGCGAGGACCGAGGCCGCGCGCATCGAGCAGCGGTTCGGTCCACCACGCCTCCGTTCCAGCGTTCTCGCGCCGCCGGAGAACGTGCCGATCGAAGAGCTCGAACGCCGCTTCGCCGCCGCCCCGGAAAGCCTCGACGCCGGCGCCGGGCTCGCCTGGGCCCTGCTGAACGCCAGCCGGCCGCAGGAGGCTCGCGTCGTCGTCGCGCGCCTGCGCCAGATTCCGGGCGCCGGCCGCGATCCGCTGATCGACCTCATCGAATCCTCCGCGGCGACCGGCCTCGACGAGCCGCAGCGCGCGTTGGCGCTCTCCACGCGCGGCCTGGCGACCGCCCAGGCCACGGGCCGCGGCGATCTGCTGGCGCGCCTGCGCGGAGGCCGCGCGCGAGCGCTCTCCGACCTCGGATTGCGCGACCAGGCGCGGGCCGAGCTGGAGCGCTCCGTCCGCGACGCCGAACGCAGCGGCGACCGCATCCAGCTCGCGAAGGGTCTCAACGACCTCGCCATCGAGGACGCGCAGCGCGGCGATCTCACGGCGGCGGAGCGCTATTTCCGCCGCGCCCTGGTGGTGGCGCGGGCGGCCGCCGACAGCCTGCGCGAGGGATCCATCCTTTACAACCTGGCGAGCTTGGCGATCGTGCGCGGCCGTCCCGACCAGGCGGAGCCGCGCCTCCGTCAGGCGATCGCGATCTTCCGCCAGCGCGGCAGCCCCCGCCGCCTCGGCAACGCGCTCAGCGAGCTGGCCATGATTTACGAAGAGCTGGGCCGGCCGGCGGAGGTGGAGGCGCCGCGCGAAGAAGCGCTCGCCCTGCTGCGCGAGGCCGGGGACGATACCTCGGCGGCTTACGTGCTCTTCTACCGCGCGAGCTTCGACATCGAGCGGGCTCGGCTCGGTGCCGTGGAGGCGACGGCGCGCGAGATCGAGACCGCCGCGCTGGCGAGCGGCAACCGCACCAATCTCTCTCTCGCCGAGCTGCTGCGCGGCCGCGCGGCGGCGGCGCGCGGCGATCTCGCGGCGGCCCGCCGGCACCTCGGGGAAGCCCGGCGGATGCTGCACGATTCGGGAGAGGGCGACGCCGAAGCGGAAGCGGGTCTGGCGCTCGCCGCAGCCGAGCTCGCCGGGGGCCAACTGGAAGCGGCGGCGCGGTGGGCCGAAGAGACGGTCCAAGCGTTCCGCAACCAGGGAGACAACCAGCTCGTCTTCCAGGCCGACGCGCTGCTCGCCACCATCGCCGCCCGCGCCGGGCGTCTGGAAGAGGCCGAGCGGCGGCTGGCGGCTCTGGGACCGAACGCCGCAACCCGGCCCATGATCGCGCAGCGGATCGCGTTCCTCGAAGCCCGCGCCGCCGTGGCGCAGGCGAAAGGATCGCGAGAGCAGGCGCACCGCGATCTGGAGACGGCGATCGCGGCGGCACGGGCGGCCGAGCGCAAGGTCGACGAGCAGCGCCTGCTCCGGTCGCTCGCCGAAATGAAAGGCTGACTCGGAAGCGACTTTTACTCGACGCTCTCGCAGCGAGCCGCCGGAACGGTTGCCGCCAGGCGGCCGTAGCGCAGCCGATAGAGGTGGTAGTCCTCGGTGGCCACGATGGCGCCGAGCCGCGCGCCAGCCGCGTCCAGCTCCTCCCATGGCGGCAGCTCCCGGTTGATGACGAGGACGACGTCTCTCTCTTCCCGGCGCGCCAGCTCGCGGGCGGCGCAACGCAACTCCTGATCGGTGATCTCCCGTTGCCGAGGGCCCCAATCGGGATGGGTGACGAAGATCTTCCGCGATGGGGAGTAAAGCGGCCGGCCGAGGTAGAGCGCGACCGTGGCCGCCGGCGGCTCGCGATGGCCGAGCAACGGATACCGATCCAACCCTTTGCCGCGGATCAACTCCGCGGTCGCGGCGCCGTTCGAGAAAGGATGGCGGAGATCCATCCAACTGGCGTAGACCCCCGCGGCACAGTGCAGGATCAGCAGGATGAAGAGAGACCGGGCCCGCCACGATCGGCGGTCTGCCTGGAAATCCGCGCCGCCGCCCCACCAGAGAGCCGCCACGAAGAGAAGCCAGAAATGGCCGTGGTGGCGCAGTTGACCGACCAACTGAAGATAACCGAAGGCGAGAAGGCCGGCGGCGCCGATGCCAAAGATCATCAAAGCCACCTTGCGACGCCAAAGAAGGGCGGCTGCCAGCGCCAGCGTCAGCAGTCCCGCCACGGCTTGCACACCGGGCCAAGCGTCGAGCAGGTTCGTGTTCCAAAAATTGAGCCCGGGCCGAGGCAGCGGCACGAAGGCGCGCCAGGGCATCGCCAACACCTTGCGGGCGTGTTCGGGATCCCAGGCGAAGCGCCACGGTAGCGCGACGGTACCGGGCGCCTGGATGAACTGAACGAGGCCCGCGACGGCGCCGGACACCGCCGTTATGAGGCCTGCCGCGACCTCCGTCCACGGCAGCGCCATCTCACGGCGGTAAAGCCGGCGGTAGAGCAGCCAGCCGACGACGAGCGCGATGGCCAGGATGTAGCCATAGACGGTGGTCTGGCAAAGCAGTCCGATCACGATCCCCAGAGCGAGCGCCGGCCGGCGGCTGCGCGCCGCGGCGCAGGCCAACCAGAGGAGCAGCGCTCCGGTGGAGTACGAGCGGCTGATCACCGCGTATTCGTAGAACGGGAAGTAGCCGAACACGAAGAGCGCGCGCTCGCGGCGCGGCAGCGGTGCCCACCGGGCGAAAGCGAAGGCTGCGGCGCCGGCCACGACGGCGTGCACGAGCTGCATCGCCCGCGGCGACGCCCATACCTGGCGTACCAGGAAGACGACCAGGGGGAAAAGGTATCCCGTGCCGCCCCCCCTGGACATGCCGGAGAAAAGATCGCCGACGGAGTGGCTCTCGACGATCACCAGCCATTGCCAGGCCTCGTCCCGCCACAGCTCGTGCAGGAGGAGGCGCGGCACGGTCAGGAGGACAAAGATCGCGGCGACGAGCCCGGCGAAACGCAGGCGCTCGGCCTCCGATTCCTCGTTCATTCGAGTCTCCCTGCTGTGGTCGAGTCGATTATGCTCCCCGGCATGCGCGTTCTTGCCCTCATCGCCGCCTACAACGAGGAACGGTTCATCGGCGGCTGCCTGGAGCATCTCTTCGCGCAGGGAGTCGAGGCCTACCTGATTGACAATCAATCGACCGACGGCACCGTCGCCATCGCCGAGCGCTACCTCGGCGCCGGGTTGCGCGGCATCGAGCACTTTCCCCGCGACGGCACCTTCCGCTGGCGCCAGCTCCTGCGCCGCAAGGAGACGCTCGCCTCCGAGCTCGCGGCCGACTGGTTCCTGCATCTCGACCCCGACGAGGTGCCGCTGCCGCCGAGGTCCGGCCAGACGCTCGCCGAGGGCCTGGCCGAGGCCGACGCGAGCGGCTACAACGCCGTGGAGTTCTCGGAGTTCACCTTCGTGCCGACGCGCGAGGCGCCTCACCACGACCACCCGGACTTCCGCCGTACCATGCTTTGGTACTACCCGTTCGCCCCCGCCGCCCTTCATCGCGTGATCGCCTGGAAGCGGCAAGCTCAACCTGTCGATCTCGCCAGCTCGGGAGGGCACGTGGTCCGCTTCCCCGGCTGGCTCCTCTCGCCCCAGCGCTTCCGGCTGCGCCATTATATTTTTCTCAGCCGCGAGCACGCGGTGAGCAAGTATGTGAACAAAGTCTACGACCCCCAAGAGGTACGCGATGGCTGGCACGGCTGGCGCGCCACGCTCACCGCCGATGCCGTACGCCTGCCGAGCCAAGCCGCACTGCGGACCGCCTTCACCGACGACGACCTCGATCCCTCGTCGCCGCGCACGACCCACTGGCTGTTCTGGGAGGATTCCCCTTGACCTCGCCCTCCACGCCAAACTCGCCCCGGCGCCCCGTCGTCCTGTGTGTCGTCAATCGCCCGCACTGGGCGCACGACCGTAAGACCGACGCGCTGGCGAGGGCACTCAGCCGCGCTTACGAGATCGTGAAGCGCTATCAGGCCGAGGTCTCCGCCGCCGACCTCGAGCGCGCCGACTGCGTGCTCCTCTACTTCTGGCTCCAGGTCGAGCAGATGAGCCACGTGGGTGAGGTGCTGCGGAGGCTCCGCGACCGTCTAGTCATCGGCATCTGCAGCCACTACGAGCTCGGCGGCGCCTGGCGGGAGCCGGGGCTCGCCACGCTCGCGGAGCTGGCGAGTAGCGTGTTCGTGAACAACCGGCTGCTGCTCGAGGAGTTCGGGCCGCTGCTCAGCCAGCCGGTCTACTACACACCCAACGGGGTCGACACCGAGCTCTTCCGGCCCGCCTTGCCGCCGAGCCCACCGGCGCCCTCGCGTCCGCTGAGAGTCGGCTGGGCCGGGAGCCTCACCAACCACGGGGCGGAGCACCGGGGCGTGCACGAATTCATCGCTCCCGCCGTCGCGGCGGTGGAGGGCGCGGAGCTGCGCCTGGCGGCGCGCGAGGAGAAATGGCGCAGCCACGAGGAGATGCTCGACTTCTACCGCTCGCTCGACGTCTATGTCTGCGCCAGCCGTAGCGAGGGAACGCCCAACCCATGTCTCGAGGCGGCCGCTTGCGGCCTGCCGGTGGTCACGACGCGCGTCGGCAACATGCCCGAGCTGATCCGCGACGGCGAAAACGGCTTCTTCGTCGAGCGAGATGCCACCGACATCGCCGAGAAGCTCCGCTGGCTGCGCGACGACCCAGGGTTGCGCGAACGCCTCGGCCGGGCCGCACGCGCCTCCGCCGAGCTCTGGGATTGGCGCCGTCAGGCGGTGCGCTATGAAGCGATGCTGAGCGCGGTCCTGGCCTCGACCTGAGAGGTCCTCGGGTTTCAAGCCTGGAAGCGGCGGCGCAGCCACCACCAGGCGCGCACGAGGGCGAAGCTGCGCGAGCGCTCGATCGCGCGCAGGGCCTGGCTCTCCTCCGCCGCGTCTTTCAACCGCTCGTGCAGGACTTCCGCCTCCGCGTCCCGGGCTGCCATGCGCTGGCGCAGGACCCGCCCCTCTTCCGCCGCGGCTTCCATCTTCTCCCGCAGGGCCTCCTCCGCGAGCCGCAGCCGCACGAACTCGCGCCTCAGTTCGAGATCGGGCGGTGGCACGGCTCCCCTTCGCGCCTCGAGGAGAGTGTAGAGAAGGAGCTCGCCGCTCTGCAGCAGCCAGCGCTGGCGGCCGGCAGCGACGGGCTCTCCGGCCGACGGCAGGTCGGCGCTCTCCTCCAGCCTGCCGTAGAGCGCCAGCTCCTCCGGAATCAGCTCCTCCCAGGCCGGCCGGGGAGGCGGGCAGGTGGGCGCCAGCTCCTCCTCCGCATAGAGAGCGCGGAAGTCGCCATGCCGCAGCGGCAGATCGAGCTTGGCCGCCAGGCGCCGGAGGAACCCGGGCAGATCGGTGGCAAGAGCCGGCGCGTGAGCCAGAAAGCAGCGTTCCGGATGGCGGTCGCGAAAAGCGAGCAGCCGCCGGTTGTAGAGTCCCCACGCGCGGAAGGCCAGTCCGGGATCCCGGCGCAGCTCGAGATCGATGTTGCGCCGCCAGAGGGAGAGCGCGACGTCGACCGGGTGCCGATAGAGGAAGAGATAGCGGGCCTGCGGCAGGAGCCGGTCCCAGAATTCCAGGAAGAGGCAGGTCCGCGGGTCCTTCCAGCCCCAGAAGAGCCAGCCCGCCCGCGCGCTGACCAGCGCGCGGGCCCGCTCTTCGAAGACCGACGCGATCGCGCCGGTCGTCGCCTCCTCGGCCGTGAAGCAACTCCGACCGGAGTCCGCGAGCATCGACTCGTGGAGCTGGAAGAAGTCGGGATCCTCGAAGTGGCCGCGGGGTTGTCCCAGCCCCGGACCGAGGTCGTGCCGGCCGATGTCCAGGCCGGCTTCGCGCAACACGCTGGCGACGAGCGACGTGCCCGAACGGTGCATGCCGGAAATGATGAGTTGAGCCGTCACGGAGTCTCCAGGGCGGGCGATTATATGTGTTGTGGCCAGCATCATCGCCAGCGGTGAAGAGGGGAGGTAAGGCCGACAAGCTTCTACATCTACTGAGGAAGCAGAGTCTCGCCAAGCCAGCCGAGGGCGCGCTCGAGCACCTCGTCGCGCCCCTCGCGGAGGCCGCGCAGCGTGGGCGCGGCCGGCACGTCGGGCACGATCCCAACCCGCTGCAGTTGGCGGCCGTCGGCGTGGCGCACGTCATGCCCGGTGAACGTCACCCAGGCGCCGCCCGGCAGCGGAAAATTGGTCACATCGCCGTTGGCGCCCGCCGTCGGCGAGCCGATGAACGTCGCGCCGGCTGCCTGTTCCATGAAGAGAGCGGTGTGCTCGGACTGGCTGATGGCGCGCTCGTCGAGCAGCATCACCACCTTGCCGCGATAAGTCCAGGAGCGCGGCTCGGGCAACGGCTGAGCGAAGTAGTAGCCGCCCTCCGACTCCTCGGCTTCGAGACCGCTCACCTCGCGCCGGCGGAAGATCGCCCCCACCTTGGCGCCGCGCGCGTTGAGCCGTGCGGCGAGCGGCCAGGCGGTGCCGTTGGGATAGCCGCGCAGGTCGAGCACCAGGGCGTCGGTGTCGCGCAGCTCCTCCAGCATGGAGTCCACCTGGTCCGGCTGCAGACGCGTCAGGTCGGCGTAGCCGACGCGCGGCCGCAGACGCTTCCACGGCGAGCCCTCCGGCTGCGCCGGCCGCCAGAAGTCCGTGGCGCGCGGCACGTCAACGTGGCGCGCCTTGCCGTCGCCGCCGATCACCTCCAGCCGCGCCGTCGAGTCCTTCGCACCGGCCAGTGCCGAGCGGGCCGCTCGGGTTCGCTGGGTCAGCTCGGTCGAAGCCGGGGTGAGCGGCAGCAGGCGCTCGATGCGCCGCGCGATCGGCTCGCCGTCCACCCCCACGATCACGTCCCCGACCGCGAGACCGCTCAGCGCGGGGTCCACGGCGGTGACGGCCACTTGATCCTCCAAGATGCGCACTTCAAGATGCGGCCAGGCCTCGCCCAGCACCTGCTGAATGCCGGGATTCCCCCGGACGCCGGTGTGGCCGTCGGCGATGTGCGCCATCAGCTCGAGCAGCGCTCGCGCGTAGGCGGCCTCGTCGGCGGCGGCGGTGAGCGCGGGCAGGCTCTGGCGGAAGGCGGCGTCCCAGTCGCCGATGAGATCCAGATAGGGATAGAAAAAATGGATGACGCCCCACGCCCGGCAGCCGGCGAGCAGGCGCAGGCCCAGCGGCGGCAGGGCCGGCTGGAGGTAGCGCTTTTCGAAGCGGCGCACCGCGGGCACCTCGGCGGCCGGCGCCGGTGCCGGCGGAGCGGACCACGGCTCGCCGAGCAACGCCCGCGCGGCGGCGAGCGCGGCATCGCCGGTGCCGGCACCGACCGCTGCCGGCACGACCGCCAGCGGGGCACCGGCCTGCTCCACCGAGCGCACGTGCGCCAGGAGTCCTTCCCCGAGCTCCACCTCCACCGAGCCGAGAGTCCTGGCCGGATCGACAGCACCCTCGCCCACCAGCTTGGCGCTGCCGCTCGCCACCAGGGCCCGCACGACGTCCACCAGCCACGATTGCTCGTTGACCAGGAAGACGATGCGCCAGTTTCCTCCCTCGCCTGCCGGAACGAACGCCTCCACCGGAGCGGTCACCAGACCGCTGCGATAGCCGCCGGACGACGTTCCCCGCTGCGGCTCGTATCCCCAGCGCACGATCCAACGCAGCGCCGGAGTCTCCACCCGCCGCGGCACGAGCTGCAGCGCCGCGTCAGTCAGCGCACGGCCCGCCCAGAATGCGTTCTCGCCTTTCCCATAGCGCAAATCGACGATGACCCCACGCGCCCCCGGCATCTCGGCGGCGAGCCGCTCGGCCAGGCCATTTAGGGAGTAAGGGCCGTTGGCGCGCTGGAAGCCGACGAGATCGACGAGCAGGAGGCCGTCCTCCAGCTTGCGCACGAGCTCCGGCGGCGCGCCGGACGGTGCCTGCGGCGGAGGGGCGGCGGCCTCGTCGGGCTCGGTCTCCTCCACCATCGTCGCCGGATCTCCCAGAGCGCCGAGCATCTGCGCCGCCGCGGCGCGATACGCGGCGGTGTCACTCGCCCCATCGACCGTCGTGGCGGCGGTGACGAAGGCGGCGTCCCAATCGAGCTCGCTGTTCCATAGCGCGGGGTGAAGGTATTTGGCGGTGTTCCAGGCCCGGCAGAGACCTATCAGGCGATCGGCGCGGCGAGTCTCGGAATCCTCGGCGCGCGGCGATTGCGCCAGCCCTGGACCGGCGAGAAGCACCAGGCCAAAGGCGAGCGCTCCAAGCCTGGGGAGAATTCCCCACCTGTCAAGCAGATCCGTCGGCACGGCGTACTCCTCCCTGCAAGCTAATTCGGCTTGGGAAGTGTAACGTCGCCGCGAAATCTGCACCACCGCCAGAGCGCAACGGCAAAGGCGAGGTTCAGAGCCAGCCCCAGCACCCCGACCTCGGGCCCATAGAGCGCCGTGTTCTCGATGCCGAGCGCGCCGACCTTGGTGCCCGTTCGAGCGACGCCCAGAGCCAGCCCCGGAAAAAGCCTTCCTCCGTGACGGTGACGACGACGGCCGTGGTGACCGCGACGAGCACGAAGTTGAGCCCGGCCTTCTTCCAGTCGGTGTGGCTGAGGTCGATCGCCCCGGCCATTGCCGTGATGATCACGAGGAGGCCGAGCACGACGAGCGGATACAGCGCGGCCAGGCCGTAGTGGCTCCATCGTCCCCACACGAACCCCACGCTCCGCCGCGGCAGCCGCTGGAGGTACCAGAAGAGGGCCATCAAGGGGAGCAGCGGCAAGGCGCTGAAGTTGGAAAGCCCGCCGGCGTCCATCGCCGTCGTGATGGCGATCGCCGCGAGCACGCCGAGGATCGGCCATCTCAGAGCTGAGGCCATGATGGGATCTCCTGTGACGCCACAGGATACGAGTCACCAAGGCTTTAAGTTTCGAGGCGCGCTCGCAGTGAGCGTCGACGGCGCCCCTTCACCGGTAACCATCGAAAGGCGTCAGCAGGAGATCGACGATGTCCCCGAGTGGCGCTCCCGTGTACAACGCCGTCAACTCGGACGTCTCGGGATCCAGACTATAGAGACCGGGAAGGAAATCCGGGTAATTGTGCTCGAAGTCGGAGTCCAGGACGTAGACGAGGCCGCGGTGATCGAGCGCGACGTCCTCGGGATTGCGCAGCGGCAGGCCGGCCCAGAGCGTCGAGTACGTGCCGGTGCGGGGATCGACCTCGAAGACCGCCGCCGGGTGGTGCGCCGCGATGATGAGCGTCCTCCGCGGCGTCAGCGCGATGCCGTTGAGCTGGTAGCCGGGGATCTGGACGATGACTTCAATCCTCAGCGGGCTCGGCGTGATCCGGTAGACGTGGCCGCTGTGCGCGGTGACGATCAGCCGTCCGCTCGCGTCGTGGGCGATACCGTCGAAGCTGCCGCCGGTGGTGAGCGTCGCGACGACCTCGAGCGACTCGGTTCGCGGATCGAAACGAAGAACCCGGCGGGCGCCGAATTCATCGGTGAAATAGTAACCCTCACCGGGCACGACGGTCACGCCGATGGGATGTCCGATGGCCGGACCTTGGACGAGCGTCGTGAGCTCGTGCGTGAGGAGGTTGAACTGCTGCAGGGCTCCGCCCAAGTTCGCGATCACCAGCTCGAACGGTCGGCGGTACTGGATGTCAAAGTTGTTGAAGGTATCCAAGTCGGCAACCAGCCGGAGCTCGTGACGCTCGAGATCGAAGGCCCAGATCACGCCCTGCGCGTCGGAAGCGATCAGGCTGCCCGGCTGCGTGAGATCGCGACCGGTGGGCTGCGCCTGAGCGAGCGCCGCAGTGAGGATCAGAACAACACCTGCCAGCACTCTGATTTTAACAGATTGTTGTTTCATAAAACCTCCGTTGTATGGATCGCCAGCCGCGTCTAAAGGGCTGTACGGCCGGAGCTAGACCCGGCGGGAGGTCGCTGGTTCAGAATCTGACGTTTCCACCCTCGTTGCGGGATGTCAAATAGCTCGGCAAGAATGTCCGGGTCTAATGAGATCGATGATATAGCCAAATTTCCAATGGCAAAGAATTAGGAAGAAAGGACGGCATCGTCTACGCCAACAGCGAGGACGGCAACCTCTACGCCATCGCACAAGGCGGCGTCGAGAAGCAGCGCATCTTCCTGGAGCTGGCCCTGGGAGCCGCCTACACGCCGCTCTCGATCGGCCCGGACGGGAAGATCTATACGCAGAACGCGGGGCACCTGTTCGTGATCGGGGGAGTAACGCGGTTGTCCTGAGGAGAGGACGGATCGGCCTCTTTCGACCCGGGATTCCCCCGGCATTGCTCTTGCTGAAGTGATCCACCAAACTGTTGGGGGGCTAGGAGGAGGATTCGTGAGAGGCCGATGCGTCCTGATTCTCATGTTCCTGGCGGCGGGCGTTCCGTCGGCAGCCCAGTCGCCGGCAGGCGAGGCGCCGCGTCCCGTCCAGGCCTTCGAAGAGACCATCGACGTGCGCGTGGTCAACCTGGAGGCGGTAGTCACCGATGCTCGGGGACGGCGGGTGTCCGGGCTTGCGCTGAAGGACTTCCGGCTTCTCATCGACGGCGCCGAGACGCCGATCACCTTCTTTTCCGAGATCGACGAGCAGAAACAGCGCGTCTCCGGCGAGGTCGCCACGGGCGCCGGGACGTCCAAACCGGCCGCGGAGCCCGCCTGGCAGAGCCGCAATATCCTAGTCTTTCTCGACGAAACGACCATGGTCCAGGCGCGCCGGGACTTCGTCGTGCGCTCGCTCTCCCAGCAACTCGACCAGCTCACCGCCGGCGACCAGATGGCGGTGGTGGCCTTTGCCGGCACACGGCTGGAAGTGCTCTGCGGCTGGACCGGCGACCGCACGCGCCTGGCGTCGGCGCTCGCGGCCCTCGACGAGCGGCCGACGCGCGGCATCCGCGATGAGGTCGGGCGCCGGGAAACGGCGAACGATGCCAGATTCAAGGCCGACTTAATGGCGTGGGCGCCGGCCGACAAGCCGGATACCCATGCGGGGAGCGTCTCCCTGATCCAGATACCTTTCAGCAATCTCTCGGCTCCTCCCTTCACTCCTCTCAGCCGGTTCCGGCAAGTCACCGAGGCGGCGATCGGCGCCATGCAGGGCCTGCCCGCGCCGCACGGCCGCAAGATGATGATGCTGTTCTCCGAAGGATTCCACTCCCCCGCCTTCGCGCGGCCCGTGGCGCAGGAAGCCAACCGCCTGGGCTACAGCCTCTATCCGGTGGACGTCAAAGGGCTCGACACCTTCCAGGCCCAGAACGACGTCGAGCTCCCGGCGCCGGATTCCTCCGGCCTCCTGCCGCGTTCCACCGCCCTCATCACCACCGCGCTCGATCGCGAGATCGACGACAGCCTGCAATACATGGCGGACACGACAGGAGGCAAGGCCGCGCTGAACTCCAACCGCCTGGCGGCTTTGGAACGCCTGGTCGAAGACTCCGCCTCCTACTATCTCCTCGGCTTCTCGCCCACCTGGCGCGGCGACGACCGCCGGCACAAGGTCGAGCTCGCCGTCACCCGGCCCGGTTTCCAGGTGCGCACGCGGAAGAGCTACATCGACGCGTCGCACCGGACGCGCCTGTCTCTGGAGGCCGACGCCGCCCTCCTGCTCGGCAAGCTGGATTCGCAGCCGCGGCTGATCGTCAACGTAGGCGCGCCCGCTGCGGCAGCCGGCGAAAAGACGATTCCGGTCTCGCTGGGCGTACCGGTCGAGTCCCTGGCCTTCTTTCGGCACGAGAAGGGCTTCCGCGCCGAAGCTCCGATCGCCGTGGTGGTGCTCGACGAACATGGGGTCCGGCGCGACTTGCCGCAGATCTGGCTGAAGCTCGACGTCAAAGAGCTGCCTCTCGAAGGGACCTACGCGCGATTCAATTTCTCTCTCCCGGCTGGGGAGGAGGCAGGGCGGATCGTCGTCGCCGTTCACGACGTGCTTTCCGACGAGGCTCTATGGGGTGAGGCGCGGCTCATCCATTAAGATGGTGAGGGAGGGCCCACTTGGACCGCGACGAGTACCAGCGTCTTCGCAGGCAGCTCGACGAGGAGCTCCGCGCCGGCATCGAGATGCTCCAGGCCGGGCACCGCGCCAAGGTGGAGGCTCTCGACGCTCGGTGGCAAGAGCCCGCGGAACAGATCGGCCCGGTGGAGGCCGATCCCGAGCCGGCCGTCGCCGACGCCGCCGCTCCCGAACCGGCCGTGCAGGCGGCGCCCGTCTCAGCCCCTCCCGATCCCCCGAGCCCTCGGCGCGGGGTGCCTGGGAGGTCTTCTCCGACGTCAAGGAGGCCCTGGCGGCCGTCGGGGAGGAGTTTGAGACGAAGGACCTTCTCCGCGCCATGCCCTACACGCCTCCCCGCAGCTCCCTTCATCGAGCAGCAGCTCACCGGGTGTTATGGGTTTGAGCTTTGCCATGGCCGCGCTCCTTCCGCTCTCCAGAGATCGTATTGGACCTGTTGGTTGAGCCAGCTCTCCGCCGTGGTATTGAACGCCAAGGAGAAGCGCACCGCCATCTCGGGGCTGATGCCACGCGGCCATTGACGATCCCCGATAGCGTCTTGCGGCTGACATCCAGCGCCCTCGCCGCGTCGCTGACCGTCAACCCGAGCGGCTCCAGGCACAGAGACCTCAAGACTTCACCCGGATGAGGCGGATTGTGCATTCTCATCGGCTGGATCCTCTCTCATGGTCGCCTCGCCCGTCTTCGCGATCCTGGGTAATAGGATGTCTAGCCAACGTAGTGAGCCAGCCTCTCCGGCGGTCCACTTCTGCTCAAGTTCAAGTAGCATTGCGTTCCCTGGCAGGTTCTCAACCGCCTCGGAGAGGAGGCTCAGCGCTCGTTGAATATCGCCCGTCAGTCGATATGCCTCTGCACTCTCCAAAGTCATTGCCGCCTCTAGAATCGGTCCAAGCTTGAGGCCATTCCTGTGGTACCGCTGCTTCAGGTATGCTTTACGCATAGCCTCTTGAGTGTCCGGCTCCCAACCCGTAGGCTGCGACAGCGCTGTATGGCAAATCAAACTTTCAAGAGAAGGGGCATCAAAGAGGGAAACATGCTTCTCAAGGAATTTCTCTGCAGAGGGCTGATGTCTCTCTTCTGTCAGGTAGTTATGGTATAAGAAGTACAGAGCGACCATGGGACGTCGGCGTGCCGGAGATAACGCGGGCACTTGTCGTTCGATCTCGACAAGTACATCGCGGATATCAGTAAGCCCTTTCTCCTTTCCCAGCAATACGGACTCCAGCTCACTTAAGAACCCGGAAAGGAACCTTGGAGAGTTACAGTGGTGATAGTTCTCTGCCCTCCAGATCCAAAAGCGAGGTGCGGCCGGTGCTGAGAAGACACCCGGCAAATCTGCCCGATAGTCAAAATCCTCTCTATCTAGCTTCGGGCTCAACTCGACGAACCGCATGATGACCCGCCGAGCCACTCGTGCGAGGCCACTGAGTGTCAGGGCCGGCTCTCCATCGACTTCGACGATGTCTATACCAACTGGCGCATGAACCAAAAGTAGAGGTAGGTCCTCTAGGTGATGCACAAGCCTCGAGCGAAAGGCATAAGCACGACTCAACGCCAGGGGCAGATCTCTAGCTCTTGCAGGTCCAGCCCGCCCCGCGGCCTCCTCTCGATAGAAGGAAGAAGGGAGATGTGCGAGAGCAAACTCCCGATAGCGTCGGCCAAGGCCTACATGTTCGACCTTCAGAATGGCCGACTGTACATTGCCGCGTAGCTCGGAATCCGCACCAACCAACGCTTGGTCGAATATTATCCTCTTCTTGGAGTCTAAGTCTTCCCAACTAGCCTCGAACTCGTCGAAATCCTGGGCAAGCGATTCGATGGAGGCTACCAAGAGCGTGTAAGCAAGGGCGAGGTCATCGCCGATCCGATGAAGGCCGATGACATACCGATGGATCGCACGCATAACTGCCTTATAGCGCGCCCGCTCCAGCCGAACGAGCTCAGCTATAAACTCAGGTAGCAAGGTCTCATCAACTTGATTAGGCCAAACTTGGCGATCAAAGATCTGGTCCACAATATGGGAGGGGCGGATGCTTACGCCGATTGGCGGATAATGCGACTGGCTCAGCCGTGACACCAAAGCAGGGTCGAGCGCGCAAGTGACTCGAAAGCAGAACGAGAGCAACGCAGCGAAATCGTGAGCAAGAGCTTCTGGGTGGACCGCAATGATTGTGTTTCTTGAGCCGTCTGGTCCAACAGCCTCAAGCTTCTGGTCAACCGAGTACACAGCACTCGTTAAGTCAGCGGCGGGAGCTGCCGGGGCGTACGATCCCACCAGAGTTTCAATCGATTTTTGCCCTCGGTAGTTCGAGTAGAGTACAGTCCGCTGTTCGGTTCGGTTCAGTTCGTCAGTCTTGAAGAAGCGACCAGTGATAATCTGGAGCATGCAGTTGCCCTTATGGCATCAGGAAGATCTCTGCCGAACAGATACGCTTTCGACGAGGAGTGGCGGCATGGCCGCTCCGTTCGACCGTTATTTAACCCTCAGGCGGAAACGGCTTGCGAGGACCGGCCTTCGCCTTCGCCACTAACGCCTGAAACCTCGGATTTGACGCCAGCAGCTCATCCATCAGGGAATCGTCTTCATTCGGGTCCAGCGACTGAATTGCCAACAGCCGCCGATCGGGCAACTCCACGACCAGAGTCTTACCAGAGTCGGCGCCTTCGACCACGGCCTCCTCCAGTTGGCTCAGGGTGATGTTCTTGATGATCATGGACGCGAAACCGAGGATGTTGTCCGCGCGGGCTGAAGCTGCCCGCGGCTCAGAGTTCTGACGTGACCTCGCTGGCGGAGGTGGCCACAACGGCCCGACGCAACCACCGGTTCAACCGATCGCGATCGCGGCAGTCCAAGATCTCCTGCCGCTCGTCCGCACTCACCGCGATCCCCCGTGCTTCCAAGACGCTGAGAATGGCCTCGGCGGCCACCGTGGCTTCGCGTCTCCGGATCTCCGGATTACCTTTGGCAACCAGGGCCTCGACCACCGCATTGTCGGCCGCCGCGGCATCGAGCAGTGCCGCCACAGCCAGTGACGCTGCCAAGCAGGGATCCTCGATCCGCGAACCGGTATCCAACGGGCGCCAACTTTGGCTTTCGGGAGACCACTCGCAGACCCGTCGCGGTCCTTTGACCCAGATCGAGAAGATCCGCCGTACACCCCGGCGGTGCATCCGCACGGCTTTCTCCGTCACGTATCGTTCGTTCTGCTCCGAGACCACCTCGAAAGCGATCTCCTCCAGATAGCGACTACCGGTCGTCGGATCGACGCCTTCCTTGTATACACACGTATCGGTGGCAAAATCCGACTCCTCATCGTGGCGGGTCAGCAGGTCCGTCGCTCCGTGGTAGCCAGGGGCCAAGTGAGCCCCCAGGAGATAGTCAAGCCGGAAGTGCTGAGGGGCGTGCGGCTCCTTGGCCGGCGACAAGACCACCCGGCGACCGCCGATGATCTCGTCGCGCGTGATCTCCGGTTCCACCAGATGATCGTCGACATCGGGAAAGGAGCCCCTGCCCGGCAGGTGCCGTGGAGAGCCCGAGGCGCCGGGTGCCTTCAGGCTGTAAGGCGGGCGGTTCTCGTCCATCGGCGAAATCTTAACAGAGTAACCGGGGCGGCGGTCCCGCCGCGTCTTTGGCGCGAGGGTGCTAGCATTCCCCCCCGGGTGAACTCTCGAGAAGGATCTCTATGTCCAACGAGCTGCTCTTCGGTCTCTACATCTTCGTCCTCGCGGGCTTCCTGGGGCACTACGTCATCTCCAAGGTGCCGCCGCTGCTGCACACGCCGCTGATGGCGGGCACCAACGCGATCTCCGGCATCTCGCTGGTGGGCTCGCTGGTGGCCGCCGGCGGGGGGTACGGCACGCTCAGCACGGTGCTCGGCTTCATCGCCGTCATCTGCGCCACCATCAACACGGTGGGCGGCTTCCTCATCACCGACCGCATGCTGCGCATGTTCAAGAAGAAGACGCCGGGGGACCGCGCATGAGCCTGAGTCCCTGGCTGCTGTTCAGCTACCTGATCGCCTCGGTCTGCTTCATCCTGGCGCTGCAGGGCCTCTCCTCCCCCACCCACGCCCGGCGGGGCAACCTCCTGGGCTCCCTCGGCATGCTGGTCGCCGTGGTGGCGACGCTCGCCTTCAACCAGATCCTCACCTTCCGCTGGATCGCCATCGGCCTGATGGTCGGCTCGGCCATCGGCGCCGCGATGTCGATCTGGATCCCGATGACCAAGATGCCGGAGCGGATCGCGCTCTCGCACTCCTTCGGCGGACTCGCGGCGGCGCTGGTGGGCGTCTCGGAGTACCACCACCGGATGAGCGAAGGCGGGCTCGACCGCTTCACCATGGGCGCGCTGGGGCTGGAGGTGTTCCTCGGCTTCCTCACCTTCACCGGCAGCCTCATGGCCTTCGGCAAGCTCCAGGGGCTGATCACCGGCGCGCCCGTGACCTACAAAGGGCAGAACGCCACGAACATCGCCATGTTCTTCGGCGCCCTCGTGATGCTGGTGCTGGTGGTGATGGACCCCGGCCGCGCCGTCCTCTTCTACGCCATGGGAGTGATCGGCCTGGCCGTGGGCGTGCTGGCGGTGATCCCCATCGGCGGCGCCGACATGCCGGTGGTGATCTCGCTCCTCAACTCTTACGCCGGCCTGGCCTCGGCCGCCACCGGCTTCGCCCTGCACAACTACGTGCTGATCATCGCCGGCGCGCTCGACGGCACCTCCGGCTTCCTGCTCTCGCTCAAGATGAGCCAGGCGATGAACCGCTCGTTCGCCAACGTCCTCTTCGGCGCCTTCGGCAAGGCGCCGGAAAGCGCCGCCGGCGGCGAGGCCGCGCCGGCCGCCAACTACAACCTGGCGACGGTGGAGGACGCCGTCGGCGTGCTGCAGGCGGCGCAGTCGGTGATCGTCGTCCCCGGCTACGGCATGGCGGTCTCGCAGGCGCAGCACACGGTGCGCGAGCTGGCGCAGGCGCTGGAGACCAACGGCGCCACGGTGAAGTATGCCATCCATCCGGTGGCCGGCCGCATGCCGGGGCACATGAACGTGCTGCTGGCCGAGGCCAACGTCCCCTACGACCAGCTCTACGACATCGAGGACATCAACGACGAGTTCGCGCGCACGGACATAGCGCTCGTCGTCGGCGCCAACGACGTGGTCAATCCGGCGGCGAAGACCAATCCCGGCAGCCCGATCTACGGCATGCCGGTGTTCAACGCCGACGAAGCGCGTGTCGTCATCGTGCTCAAGCGCAGCATGAACACCGGCTTCGCGGGAATCGAAAACGACCTCTTCGTGCGGCCGAACACCATGATGGTCCTCGGCGACGCCAAGAAGACGCTACGCGAGTTCGTCGCCGGGGTGAAGGAGGAGGCGGCGTAGCCCGGCCGCCGCGGAGGCGGCCGGGATCGCGAATTAGTTAGTTCATCGGTCCGTACGTGGAGAGCGCCGGACCGCCGCAAGCACCCATGTCGTTGCGTGATCCGTTGGGATCGTTGAAATAAACGTCCGGAATGCCGGCGTCGATCGCCGGCGAGCCCGGGGCCGGACAGCAGGCGTTGAGCTGCGGATCGAGGAGCAGCGGGCCGAGGTCGCCGTAGGTGTTCAAATAATCCCCGCCGGTGTTGCCGAAAAAGCCGTTGTAGTGGTTCACCACCGACGTGTTGGAGCCGTTGGCGTTGACCAGCGCAGCGCTCCCTCCACCGGTCGTCTTGTTCTGGATGAACAGCGTGCTCGCGACGTTCACCATGCTGCCGTGGCCTGCCGCGATGCCTCCACCCTGGGCCGCTTGATTGCTGACGAACGTGGAGTTGATGACGTCCGCCAGCCCCGCCGCCACCCACATACCACCGCCCTGGCTGGCGGCCTTGTTGCCCTGGAACCAGGTCTGGCGGACGAGGACATTGCCGTAGGGAACACCGGCGTGAATCCCGCCTCCGTCGACACTCGCCTGATTCGCCAGCAACTGGGTCCAGCCGAGATCGAGGCGGCCGCTCCAGTGAACGCCGATCGCCGCGCCGTACGGCGCCTTGTTCCCTTCGAAGAGGTTGGACCGCAGGTACGGATTGGCGGAGTAGGTGCTCTCCAGCCCGCCGCCTTCATAATCCGCCACATTCCCCAGGAATTGTGTGCAGGTGATGACCGGATGAGCCTGCGCTCCGATGACCCCGATCCCACCTCCTCTCGGGAAGTTTCCTCCAGTGGCTGTGTTCTGCTTCACAATACAGTTTCGGATCGTGGGGGACGCAGCCCTGATGACGATCCCGGCGCCATAAAGGGCCTTGCCGTCGCGGATTGTGAAGCCGTCAAGAATGCTGTCCTTGCCCTCGGCCGTCTGAAAGGTGACTACCGTTCCGGAGTTGTTGCCGCTGAGGATCGTGCCGGACGGGCCGCCCGAGGAGATCAAATTGATCGGCTTGCCGAGAAAGTCGATCTTCTCGTTGTAGATCCCGGGCGCAACACAGATTGTCGCACCGGCACACGGCGCTTTCTTGATCGCCTTCTGGATCGATTGTCCGGGTTTCACCTGGATCGAGTCACGGGGGCATCCTTTGTTGGGTGGAGGACACATCGAGGTCCCGGGACAGGCCGCAAGGGACGGCCGTGCCCAGGCTGCGGCGAGGACGAGAACGAAGAGCACCAATGTCTTTCGCATGATTCTTCTCCTTGAAGGGTAAGTTCGGCGTGCCCTGCGCGGGCTCGTCGGGTTCGGTTCTGACGTGGATAGATCTCGGAGGCGGAGCGGCAGGTTAGTGCCGCTCGTACGACAGCGACTCGCGCTGTCACGAAAAAGGATAGCGGGGAATATAAACGTTGTTATTGCGATATGTCGCAGTGCTCATGACATGTTCTCATCTCTTGGGTCACTCTTAAATGAATCAGTAACGATTCGCCGCCGCGCTTCGCCAGTATGAGTACCGCCCGGACTACACCGCCTGTCGCGATCGCGGATCTAGAACGGATGAACAACGCCCGGTGCGCTGCGCGACCCCGGCCGTTTTGAAAGGAATACCGATGTCCAACGGATCACCGAGCCGCGCCAACTCCGAGGAGCCGATGCTCTGCTTCAACGGCCTCGACGGCCGGCGAGGCGGCTATCTCTTTCCTCCCACGCCGCCGCGGCAGCTCGCCGATCTCGCTTGCGGCGCCGCGGTGGACCCGGCGCGCGTCCGCGAGCTGCAGGACTGGGTGGCGCGCGGCGAGGGCAAGGCGCGGCGGGGACTGAAGGAGGGGCTCGATCCCGCCAAGCTCGACGAGGCCGGCTGGGGCGTCATCTTCCCGCAGTCGGCGGATTCTGAACGCCTGCGCGAGGCCCTCGCTCCTCTCCTCGAGCTCCGGCGGGCTCAGGCCGGCAAGCAACGGGAACGCTTCTTCCGCGAATTTTCCGGCGACGACGGTTATCGCGAGGGCGAGAGCAAGGTGGCGTTCCTCGCCCGCCACGGCGCCGGCCCGGGTCCGGCCGATCCGGAGAAGGTGCCTTACTACCTCCTGCTGGTCGGCGATCCGGAGGCGATCCCGTTCTCGTTCCAGTATCAGCTCGACGTCCAGTACGCCGTCGGCCGGCTGTGCTTCGACGAGCTGGAGGACTACCGGCGCTACGCCGAGAGCGTGGTCGCTGCCGAGACCGGCGGCAACGGAAGGCGTCCGCGAGCCTGCTTCTTCGCCCCCGCCAACCCGGGAGATCCGGTGACCAGCTCGATGCGCGCCCACCTGGCGCAGCCGGTGGCGGACGGGGTGCGGCGCGATCAGCCGGGTTGGAGCGTCGAGACCATGCTCGGGGAGGAGGCGACCCGCGGCCGGCTCGGCGGTCTGCTCGAGGAGGCGCCGGCGTTCCTCTTCGCCGCCTGCCACGGCCTGGGCTACCCCGCCGGCGATCCCGACCAGAGAGAGCGTCAGGGGGCCCTGGTCTGCCAGGACTGGGCCGGCCCGGGCTCCGGCGGCATCGACCGCGAGCACTACTTCGCGGCCGAGGACGTGGGGGAGCAGGCCCGCGTGCACGGCCTCATCGCCTTCTGCTTCGCCTGCTTCGGGGCCGGCACTCCGCGCTGGGACGACTACACCCGCAAGAGCCAGGGCGAGCGCCGCACGCTGTCGTCCTCCGGAGCGTTCCTGGGCCGCCTGCCACAGCGGCTGCTCGGCCATCCGCGGGGCGGGGCCCTGGCGGTGGTCGGCCACGTGGAGCGGGCCTGGGGCTTCTCCCTGGTGTGGCCGGGCACCGGGCCGCAGATCACCGCTTTCGAGAGCACCGTCCGACGCCTGCTCGACGGCAAGCCGGTGGGCTGGGCGATGGAGATCTTCAACCAGCGGTACGCCGAGCTCACCTCCGACCTGGCGGCGGAGGTAGAGGCCCTGGGATTCGGCAAGCAGCTCGACGAGAAGGTGATCGCCGACCTGTGGACCGCCAGCCACGACGCCCGCAACTACACGATCGTCGGCGATCCCGCGGTGCGGGTCGTCGCTCCAAGCAAGGAGGTGCAACGTGAAAACTGATCGATTCTCTTCGTTGTCCTTTCGGACCGCCGCGGTCTTGCTGGCCGGCGTCCTCGTCGCGGCCCGTCTCCCCGCCGGTCAGATCGGTGTGAGCATCGGGGGGTTCAAGGTCAGCATCGAGACTCCCTCCAAGAAGAGAGCCAAGGCGCTCGCCGCGTCGGTCGAGAAGGTGCAGCAGAAGTTCGGCGAGAGCCGGCGTGCGCTGCGCGCCGTACGCGGCCCGCGAGGCGAGGCAGCCTACGCTCGCCAGGACGTGGCAGACCTGATCGCCAGCACGGAGACGGACCTCGACCAAGCCATCGCAGGGGTCGAGAAATCAGGGATGGAGCCGCTGCGCGCCTGGTCGGCGGATGAGATCCAGCGTGTCCGGGAAAAGCTCGACGCGCCCGCGGGCCGCGCGGCCGCCTTGCCCTCGGGCCTCTTCGCTCCCCGCGTTGCCGCCGTGGTCGCCAGCCTCGGAGCCCTCCGGCTGCCGTGGCCGGCGGCCGTGAAAGCCGCGGTGCCGCAGCAGGCGGCGATCCCGGCCGAGAAAGCCGACGGGATCCTGGACCAGGTGGGCGAAGTGGTCGGCCGGATCTTCCTTCTCGCCTCGCACGACGACCTCGCGGTGAAGCTCTCGGTGTGCAGCACTCCGGCGCCGCGGGTCAAGTTCAGCTTCTGGCCGCAAGGCAACTTCAAGGGGTCGTCTCCGGACCCCACGATCATCCAGACCAACGGCAAAAAGGACCATGTCCTGCGCGGCCTCTACCGCTATGAAGCCGCCTGGAAGGACGGAGCGGTGACCCAGGTGATCCGCTATCCCAGCCCGGCCGGCGCTCCGGCGGCGCGGATGAGCAGCGAACGCCTGGACCTGGTCAAGGACACCGGCTTCTTCTGCTGCCAGTTCAAAGAGGGGTACTGCCGCCATGTCGACAATGAGAAAGAGTGCCGTCCTTAAGCCGCGGGCGGGTGAGGCGCGGCCGGCTCGCCGCCGCTGGATCGTACCGGCCGGCGTGGGTCTAGGGCTAGGCTGGCTGCTGGCCCTGCTCGGCGGCACGCTGCTCGACGGTGAGCTGCAGGTCTTGCGGGCCCTCTTCCTGCCGCTTTCGGCCCTGGCGGGCAGTCTCGCCGCCGTAGGGGCGTGGTCGCACTTCGGGAGCCTCGCCGACACGGCCAGGGATCTCGTCCGCAACCGGCGCGTACGGGCCGTTTTCGCCGGGCTCGCGCTGGGTCTGGCCCTGCTCGCCGGGCTTTACACGGGGTTCGCCGAGCGGGTCAGCTATGGCGGCAGCACCGGCAGCGTCGCCTTTCTCGTCGGCTGGTCGCGGACGGGGCTGTGCGACTGCTCGCCCGACAACGCCGCCTGCATCCGGGAGATGGGCCTCCAGGGGGATATGCTCGGATCCTGCTGGAACGGCCGCAAGCCCGTCGAGCTCGCCATGTTGCTCTCCTACCTGCTGACCCTGGGGAGCGCTGGAGCGATCGCGGGCATGCTGCTGATCCCGTTGAGATTGCCGCAAGCCCCGAGCGTTCCGCCGGGCTATCTCGACTTCGACCTCTGGATCGATCGGAAGCCCGACGGCCTCTACCGCGCCAAGGCATGGAGCGCCGCCGCGGGTTTCGAGGCCACGGAGAGCTTCTCCCTGCCCGCAGTCCTCGCGGGTGGCGAGCTCTGCCTCGCCGGAGCCGGCGCCCGCCGGGGCGGGACCGGCGTGGCCGAGGTGGCGGACGGCGCCAGTCCGGAGCAGCTCGGAGGCGAGCTGTTCCGCACCGTCTTCCAGGGCGAGCTGCTGAAGGCGTTCGAAGGCTGTCTCGCCAAGGCGCGGGGCGGGCCCGGCCTGCGCATCCGCCTGCGCCTCAATGACGTTCCCGAGCTGGCGGCCCTGCCCTGGGAGTACCTGTACGACGCCGAGGGCCGCGGCTTCCTGGCGCTCTCCGCCCGCACGCCGGTAGTGCGCTATATGGAGATGAGCGCGGTCCTCGACACGCTGCTGGTGGAGCCGCCGCTGCGGGTGCTCGCCGTGATCTCGACCCCGAAGGGATACCGGGAGCTCGCCGAGGCGGACGCGGAGTGGCAGCGGCTCGGCGCGGCCTTGAAGCCGCTCCTGCACAGCGGCCTGATCGAGGTGGAACGGCTGCCGCGCGCCACTCCGGAAGCCCTGGAGGCGCGGTTGCGCACCGGCGGGCCGGTCCACGTGCTCCACTTCGTCGGCCACGGCGGCTTCAGCGAGCTGCGCGGAGAAGGCGTGCTGGTGTTCGAGGACGAGGCCGGCAACGGCGTTCCCGTGGGAGGGCCGAGCCTCGCCTACCTCTTCCAGGACCACCCGTCGCTGCGCCTGGCCGTGCTCAACGCCTGCAACGGCGCCCGCTCCTCGAGCGAGAACGCTTTCGCCGGCACCGCCCAGGTGCTCATCCAGCGCGGCGTGCCGGCGGTGATCGCCATGCGGTCGGAAGTCATGGACGAGACGGCCTGCGGCTTTGCCGAGAAGTTCTACCGCGCGCTCGCCGCCGGCCTGCCGGTGGACGCCTGCGTCGGCGAGGTGCGCCGGGCTCTCGCCGCCGAGCGCAACCCGGAGTGGGGCACGCCGGTGCTCTATCTGCGGGCGACCGATGGACGCCTCTTCGCTCTCGAGAGAGAAAACCTTTCCAACTAAACCTCCCCGACGATCGGAGATCTATCAGGTTTGTCGAGGATTCCACAGCCAACGCAAGACCGAAAGGAGAAACAACAATGCTCAGCAACGATTCCGCCAGCAAGTCCCAGCAGTCTTCCTCCCTCGCCGGCCCCAAGGCCGGTGGCGCAGAGGTTCCACCGATGAGATCGGATGATCACATCGACGTGGGACCCGGCGGGGGCGGCACGGTCAACGACCCCCCGCCGGCGGACAATCGGCCGCCGTCGGGCATCGCCGATCTCGACTACCTCGCCTGATGCCTGGAAAAAATGCCGCGGACCGGGCTCGCTGCTGGTTTCCGGCGAGCCCGGTTCCCCGCCACTCGCCCTGGAGCGTGAAGCCGGCCCAATAGTAAGGAGACCGCCAGCGCCGCTGGCGACGGATCTCGTCCTGGGCCGCCCGCAACGCCGCGGCGGGGGAAAGGCGATGCACCAGCATCCCGTGGTAGAAGCGCCGCATCAGCTCGGCGGCCGCGCGGTCGTCGACGTTCCACAGGCTCACCAGCACGCGCTCGGCACCGGCGTAGAAGAACCCTCGGGTCATCCCCATCATCCCCTCGCCGCGCACCTCGCGCCCCAGTGCCGACCGGCAGGCGCTCAGCACTACGAGGTCGGCCCGCAGGTTCAGGTTGTAGATGTCCGCGAGATGGAGAAACCCGTTCGGTTCCCGGCGGCCGCGCGGATCGATCTGGGCGAGCACCAGCCGGCCGCCGTCCGGATCGGAGGCGGCGAACGAGCCGTGGGTAGCGAAGTGCAGGAAGCGGTAGTCCCGCAGGGCGCCGCTCAGAACCGCCGCGCGGGTCGCCTGCCGGCCCTGGACCTCGGCTCGCTCGGAGGCGGGCGCGAGCGCCAGGATCGCCGCGGCCTCCTCCTCGGCATGATCGAGTGGGGGAAAGGCGCCGCCGAGCTCGGGGGCTGCCAGCACCCAAAGGAGCTTGGGAGCCGGCGGCCGGGCGGCGATCTGCCGGCGGAGCTCCCCCAGCACCGAGACCGACGGCAGGACGACGATTTCGTGGCGGGCCACCAGCGGCTCGGCGGTCGCCGGCTCCGGCAAAGCCGCGAATGGCAGACTCTGAAGGATGCCATCGCCCACCACCAAAAGGCGCTTGCCCGGTAAGAGCGGCGCGGCCGGGCCGAGGAGCAGCCGGCTCAGCGTGGCGAGCCTTATGTCGGCGGACTTGCCGGCAACGGGGTTGCTGCTGCGGGCGAGGAGCTCGCAGGCCGGGCGCGCCACTTTCTCGATCTCAGCCCGCCCGGGGAGCGTGAAGCTTTTCAAGGAGCCGGTGGTGACGGCCCAGAGGAAGCTCCGCTTCTCGCCCAGCCGATACTCCAGCAGCAAGGTGTCGCGGTCGAGCAGCCCGCGCCGGATCTCGGCGGCGCTCCATGGGCGCGGCTGGGTCAGGGCGGCGTAGCGGCGGCCGCCGGCGCGCGGGCCGATGCGCACCCGGTCGAGCCGGTCGAGCAGCGAACGCGCCAGCGCCCGCTCGCTGACCTCCAGGGCCTCGCCCTGCCGGTGCATGTCCATCAACAGGTCGATCAGGAAGCCGTAGGATTCCTGCTGAGTGGAGAAGAATTCCGCGCGGGTAAGGTCGCTCGTCTGGCTGAAGCGGTGCCGCTCGATGGCCGCGAGGGCCTCCTCCATGAGCTTGCGAGCGCCTTCGAGATCGCCGCGGCGGCGCAGCACCCAGGCTTTGCCCTCCAGGGACCAGGCCATCTCGGGCGGAGCGGCGAGGGTTCGAAACAGCGCGAGGGCCGTGTCGAGATGTCCGAGCGCGGCGTCGTCGTGGCCGGTGGAAGCCTCCAGCCGGCCCAGATTGCCGAGGCAGAAGGCCTGCTCACGGAATTCGCCGAGGCTGCGGAAAACCGGCAAGGCCTCGGCATAGGCCCGGCGGGCGTCTTCCATGCGGCCGAGCTGGCGGTAGGCCACGCCGAGCGCGGTCCACGAGACGGCCCACCCGTGGCTCCCGGGCTGGCGCAGCGCCAAGGCAGCCTGAAAGGGCTTCAGGGCCGCGCCGGGCCGTTCGGCGCCCAGCTCGAGGGTTCCCAGAGCATTCAGGGCAGCGGCCTCGCCGTTGCGATCTTTCGCCTGACGATAGAGCCTGCGCGCCGCTTCGAAACGCGCCCGGGCTTGGTTCGTCTCTCCCAGCTCCCGGTGAAGCTGACCCCGGTTGAGCAGGGTTTCGGCCTGCTTGACGGGATCCTCGCCCGGCTTGCGGAGGGCGAGCGCGCGGTCGAGCAGGGCCGCCGCCTCGTCGTAGCGTCCGCGCAGGTGGAGCGCGTGGCCCAAGGAGCTGGCGGTCACCGCCTCGCCCATGCGATCGCCGAGCCTCCGGCGCAGCTCCAAGGCCCGCCGGTACTCGTCGATGGCGCCCGCGAGATCGCCGAGGCTGAAGCGCAGCTCACCGAGGTGTTGCCAGATCATGGAGTTGTAGGCCGGGTCGCCAGCCAGCAGGGGTTCGGCCCGGGTGAACGCCTGGAGGGCCGCTGCGTTGTCCTGCAGGCAATAGCGCTGGAGCATTCCGAGGCGGAGGAGGGCCTGCGCCCGGCGCTGCGGCAGGCCGAGGTCCGCAAACCGGTGCTGCGCGCTCTCGAAGAGGGCGATGCCGGCGCGGCACGACTCGGGCTCGCCCGTCCGGCTCAGAGCGCGGCCGCGGGCCAGGTCCGCCTCCGCCGCTGCCCGCCGGCGGTCCGTTGCGGTGGCCCGCCGCCGCTCGGCCAGCCGGAGGCCGCAAGGTCCTCGGAAATCGGTAGGCGTCAGCGCGATCCGGAGCTCGCCCGGCGCGTCCGCTACCCAATGGACCTCCTCGGGCGGCCAGGGAGGTGGGCTCCAAGGCGCGGTCATGCTGTCGACTTGGAGGAGCTCCCGCCCGCTGGGATCGGATACCGCCAGGACGATGTCTCGCGTCTGCTGATCGGCGACGACGTGGAGGTACTCGCCTGGTTGGGCGGCGATCCGCAGCTCCGGCGATCCGCCGCAGACAAGTGCGCGAGCGGCGATGGCGGGTGCGGGCTGGCTCGCGGCGGGCGCGGTCCTCTCCTCGCCGCGGCAGCCGAGGCTGGCGAGCAGGAGCAGGCCGAGGGCCCGGATCAACCTCCTGACCGTTTCACTCTCCTCGGCCCGCCTCCGTCACGCGCAGCAGGCGCGTTTCCAGAACCCGTGACGGCTGTCCGCCGGAAAGCTCCATTCGATAACGGCCCGGAGGCAGCCCTTCGGGAAGGTAGAGGGTCAAGGCGGCCAGGTCTTTATCCAGCCGCAGCTCGTAAGACCCCAGATCTCTGCCGGTCGCGGCGTCACGGATTGCCAGCCGGTAGACCGGAAGGTCCTCGGCGGGATGGAGCACGAGCATCCTCGGCCCGGTCGGCATGGTCAGCTCTCGCCTGGTGGCGTCACGCTCGACGGCGGCGACGTCGAAGATCGGCGCGTTGGGCCGCGGCGCCCGCAGCGCTTCCAGGGCGCTCCGCTGATGCAGGCTCCAGGCGGTCAGGCCCACCAGCGCCACGAAGAACGACGCGGCCAGGGCGTAGGGAGGCAGGCGCATCTCCCGGGCCGGCCGCCGTGGCGCGACGCTGGAGATCGCGCGGACGTTGTCGCGGGAGGAGCCGAGCTGCGGGCGGAGCAGGTGCCAGAGCGCGGCCGTCTCCACCTCCTGGCCCGCGTTCGGCTCCGCGTCCGGCTGGGCGAACGCCGCCGCGCCTTCTGCCAGATCGAAGCAGTCGCGGCAGCGCGCCAGGTGCTCCTGGAGACGCGCCTCCTCCTCGGCGGGAAGCTCGCCACGGTGGTAGGCGATCCATTGGTCGGGAGAGGGATGATCCACCGGCTCCGGGGACATTTCGATCAGCTCCAGGAGGGCGTCACGGAAGTCGGATGATCTCTCGTCCACGTCTCAACCCCGCTCAGAAGTCTATCGTCCCAAACTTGTTGTGCAGCTTGTCCCGCAGCCGTTGGCGCGCCTGGAAGAGGTGGGCCTTGACAGTCTCCGGAGAGATCCGGAGGGCCACGGCGATCTCCTGCACGCTGCGCTCCTGGTAGACATACAGCTCCATGCACAGGCGCTGCTTGGGGGCCAGCTCTCCGATCGCCTCCCGCAAGGCCTCCAGCCGCTCCTGGCGCACAATACCTTCAAGCGGCGAGCCCGCGGCGGAAGGCGAGGGGGAGTCGGCCGGCGGCTCCGGAGCCCCGGACGATTCGTCGTAGAGGATCTCCGGGACCGCATGCCGCCCCCCCGGCTGACGGTCGCGCCACTTCCGGTAGACGTTGAAGGCGATCTGCAGCACCCACCCCTCCAGCGAGCCTTCTCCTCGGTAGCCCTCTAATCCTTGATAGATCCGCAGGAAGACCGCCTGGGTTAGGTCGAGCCGCTCCTCGGGAGAGAAAACCCGCGGCGCCAGGAAGCGTTCGATGCGCGGGCGGAAGCGGCGGAAGATCAGCTCGAAGCTCTTCTCGCGGTCGGCTCCGCGCTGGAAGTCGAGCACGGCGCGGACGACGTCCTCCGGTCCAAGGGACGGGCGGCCGTCCACCGCGGACGGGGTCCGCCCGCCCAGCTTCATCGCCGCTCCCACCGGGTACCGGGAGGCATAGGGCTCCTATCCAAAGGGGGTCGCCCTGAAGTATGGCATAAAACGACCGGCTGGACCGCCGTTTCGCCGGTATGGCAGTGATTCTCAACGCGCTGCGGGCGCTGGGGCCGGGTAAACTCGAAGTATGGTCCTCCACTCGCCAGCCGTCCGCAACGCCCCGACGTAATGGGTCTGAGCGCCATGCCTCCCCCTCCCCGCTTCGTCCTTTTCGGCACGGCCCACCTGACGGTCCTCTTCCTTACCTTCGTCCTGCCGCTGTTCCTCGCCTGGCTGGTGCGCAGACCGGGCGGCGAACGGTGGGCGAAGCCGATCGCGTGGGCGTTCGCCGTCGTACTGATCCTGAATCAGGTCGTGCTGCTCATCTGGGCTTTGCGGCCGGACGTCAACCTGAAAGACAACCTCCCTCTACACCTGTGCGACTGGGCGACTTTCACCTGCGCCGCGGCCCTCATCTGGCGGCACCGGCTGGCGTATGAGCTAACCTACTTCTGGGGCCTCGCCGGGACGCTGCAGGCGGTGCTGACGCCGGACCTGAACGTGGGCTTTCCCAACGCCGAGTTCTTCGCCTTCTGGATCGCCCATTCAGGGATCATCGCCGCCGTGCTTTTCCTCACCCTGGGACTCGCGATGAGGCCTACGCTGCGCTCGATCGGCCGGGCCTTCCTCTGGCTGCAGGTCTACGCGGTGGTGACGGCCGTGCTGAACCTTCTGCTCGACACCAACTACGGCTATATCCGCCATAAGCCGGCGCTGCCGAGCCTGCTCGATTACCTGGGTCCGTGGCCGTGGTACCTGGTCAGTCTGGAGATCCTGGCGCTGGCATTGTTCTTCCTCTGTTATCTGCCGTTCGCGGTGGCGGACTGGATGCGCCGGCGCCGGGTATGACGAACGAGGAAGCAAGGTCCTCTCCCTTTGACCATCTCTTCGGTCCCGGCCCGGCCGGCGATCTCGGCGCACTCTGGCCGCGATGGATCTTCCTCCGCTGCCTCGGGCTGATCTTCTTCTCGGCGTTCTACTCCCTGGCCTTTCAGATCGAGGGGCTGATCGGACCGGACGGCATCCTCCCGGCCGGCGCTTATCTGAAGGATGTGACGCGGATCCTTCCCGGGCTCTCGCGCTTCTACTACGTGCCGACCGTCTTATGGCTCGAATCGGGAAGAGCCGCGTTGATGGCTCTCGTCTGGGGCGGACTGATCGCCTCGGTCCTCCTGGTGCTCAACGTCTGGCCGCGGGTGACGAACGCGGTCTGCCTCGTCCTCTTCCTGTCGTTCATCGGCGCGGCGCAGGACTTCGCTTCCTATCAATCGGACGGCATGCTGCTGGAGGCGGCGTTCCTCTGCCTCTTCTTCGCGCCGCGCGGGCTGCGGCCCGGCCTGGGCGCCGACCAGCCGCCGTCGCGGGCCGGCCTCTTCCTGTTGCGCTGGGAATGGTTCCGGATCTACTTCGAGTCGGGGATCGTGAAGCTGCTGAGCGGCGAGGAACAATGGCGCAACCTGACCGCCATGGACCACTACTATGAGAACGGTCCCCTGCCCACCTGGCTCGGCTGGCACGTGCAGCAGCGCCTCTCGCACGCCTTCCACGCCGGCACGGCTCTCTTCACGCTTCTTGTCGAGCTCGGGGTCGTCTGGCTGGCGTGGCTGCCGCGGCCGTTCCGCCTCGCCTGCTTCGCCATCGTGACGCCGTTGCAGATCGGCATCATCCTCACCGCCAACTACGCTTTCCTCAATTATCTGGTGCTGGTGCTCGGATTCCTCCTGTTGGACGACCGGATCTTCGCGCGCTTGGGATTCCGCGTTCCGGAGACCGCCGTCCGGCCCGTGCCGCGCTGGCGCATGGCCGCGTCGGCGGTGGTGCTGGCGTGGATCCTCTATGCCACCGCGATACCCTATTTCGCCGCCGGCGCGCGGCCGCTCCTGGCGCCGGCGCGGCTTCTCGCGCCGTTCCGCATCGCCAACCAGTACGGCCTCTTCGCGGTGATGACGCGGGCGCGCTATGAGATCGAATTCCAGGGCAGCCGTGACGGCCGGACCTGGATCGCCTATCCGTTCCGCTACAAGCCGCAGGACGTGCGCGAGGCGCCCGGCATCTACGCTCCCTACCAGCCGCGCTTCGAATGGAATCTCTGGTTCGCCTCGCTCGGCTCCTTGAACCAGTATCCCTGGGTGCTCAACGTGCAGGTGCGCCTGCTCGAAGGCAGCCAGGACGTGCTCGCGCTCTTCCGCCGCGATCCCTTCGCCGGCAAGCCGCCGCAGCAGGTGCGGGCCGTCCTCTGGCAGTACTGGTTCACCGAGCCGGCGACGAAGCGACGGACCGGCGCCTGGTGGCGGCGCGAGGAGCGCGGCCTCTACGCCGAGGCGTTGGAGCGGACGGCGGCGGGGACGATTCAGATGCGGTAGGAAACGCCGATCCCGCGGTGTTCGATGATCGAAGCGTTGATGCACCGCCAAGGAGGGTCGGTCAATCGCTCGACAGAATCCATCCTTGTGACGCGCAGCGCTCCAACCACTCGACGGTATTCCTGTTGAGCTTCACGTACTTCTGGTTAGTTGTATCGCTTAGTCTTAAGCGATGTAAGAATGAATCGCCTTGAGCGCTACGCACTCTCAACTCACGAATGCGGGCCCGAGCCAATATCCGAATTCCAAGCCAAAGTTGAATCTCATTAATCGTTAGAAACTCAACCTCGCTTGGAGGTTCTCGCAGAACTACGATATCTTCTAGCGGTTGTACAGTGAGCAATTCTAACGACGCCAACTCTGCGCGGAAGCCAAGCGTTGATCCTATTCCGACCAAGGATATGGCAATGCTGAGTCCCTGAAGATCATCAGGTCGACTCGCCGCCAGGTTAATATGGTAGCGTAAGGCCTTCTCGACACAATCCACCTTAAAAGGGCCCAGTCGATCGTCTGGTAGAGCGCTCCAGACACGAAAGAGTGTGCTGGCCAACATACCTGGGCTGCAACGTCGTACTTGTGAGCCAAGCCACACCTCGTTGCAGATCACTCTTAGGAAACGCTCCACACAGGCCATATCTGTATCAACAGCTTGCAGAAAGCTACCGAGACACCGAAGCATGAACTCGCTTCTCCACTCCGAATCACGCGATTCAACAAATGCATCCAGAGCTATGTCTGCTGCCAATTCAGGCCTATCATGCTGGCGTAAGGCAACAACGAACCTGCCGAGGTTAGGGAGAGTTTCTATAGAGATCCTCTCACGCCTTAAGGCAATCCATCGACGATCCAAGCGTGCAAAGAATGGTCTCGCAGACTCACCAATCCTTCCGAACGCTACTAATTGAGACAGAGGGCTCTCAATTGACCTCTCAGCTAGTGCTCCTATGACCTCAGGCTGATTTAATTTATGTACTAACGCCTCATGAAGGCGAGGAATTCGGTCCTGGCAAAACTCCACGGCGTAAGCGATCAAATCCGGCGGAGAATCGAGTATCTTGCCGCTCATAGTCCCAACGATAGCTGTTTGGCTCAGGAGATCTATAAGAGTGCAGTAAAGCGGAAGCAGGACCCGTTCGGCTACGCTGATAACAGCCAGAGCATCGCCTATGGGAACCTTGAGTATTCTAGATTCTATGCTCTCATTGTTCTCCGGATTGATCAACTCGGCCGAAATGGCTTTGCATGCATTCGGAAGTCGTTCCGATGTCAATTGCAGAAAACTCAGTACCGATTTTAGATCCTGCTTCATGGACTGCCGCACTAGAAAGTCTCTCCCATTGTCAGTGTCGAGCAAATCGACAATATAGTCAAAAAGCATCGGTGCCTCACATTGAGTAACGTCGAGTAAAAGACGTAATGGCCCCAATGATTCAGAAAGTGCTCTCGCCGCTATGCGGCGCGCTGTCGCGGCATCACTCAGCGCCTCTGTTAGCGCTGAGGCAAGGGAGGGAATGGATGTATCAGATTCCCGAAGGAAAATGGCGAGGTCACCGAGCGGTCCTTCGATAAGGTTGCTCACAAGTACCTGAATGTTCTCTGGTTTTTGCAAGCCCAGCAACAAACCCGCATTGAGGCGGGGGATGTGCTTGCGACAGAGCGCCAACAGCGGGGGCAGAAGTCGCGGCCTGGTCGTCAAAGACGTCACTATGACATGTCCTATAGCATCATCCTCTGAGAGAACACGTCTTGCTGCTTCAAAAAGATCTGGCATGTATCGCTGGGTGAAATGAAGGAAGCTGGCCAAGCCTTGAAGAGAGGTTGTCGAGAGAGTTGCCAGGAATCGCGACTCCTCTAACAACCGCCTTTCAAGTTTACCCGACTGGAGAACTCCGGTGCGGCCAAAAAGCCTTGCGATGCTTCCCAGCGAGGCTGGTGTCACTGGTAGCGAAGGCCAGTCATTCTCATTGACAATATGCTTAAGAATGCACCGTGCTTCCTCGTGCCGCCCGATGCTTCTGAGACGCTTGGCAAGATGGATTCCTGTTGCTGGATCTGCACTCGCCACCTCTGTCATAATTTCTATCCTATTCACTGGCTCAGTTGTAGCTGCGAGCAGGAGGTGGCCAAAGCCGGGATGGACCAAGCGTAATTTCATTTGTGATTCATAAATATCGCTTCCCCGAACTACCAAACCACGTGCGACAGAAGTAGCCGGAAAGGCCCCTTTCATGCTTGATACCGTTGTGTCAAGCTCAATCTCCGCAAGAACGGCAAGCACGTTTAGAGCTTTGCGCTCAGTAGCACTGAGACCGGAAAGGTACTCACGCGAGATATAGTCCTTGGAGTCTTCTGCACTAAGCAGGTAGTCACCCTGTGATAGTCTCGCGACGCAACTGGCTACAGCAGCACTAAACGCGAGAAGATCGCCACCGAAAAGACGCAACCATTCATTAAATATATGTTTGGGGGGAACAGATGGCTCACATTCTGGCCGAAGTCGCTGCAAGAGACGTCGGTAGACACCAAGGAGATCCTCTGCCGTAACAGGAAGCCTTAGCGCCTCTAGCTCAAGCTCTGTCAATGGATACGTATAGCCACGATGTGAGGGGCGCGGGGTAGTTTCTCGACCTACAAGAAGAAGATGACTTTTTGTGCCTACATCGCGCCATGTGTCAAAAAGGCGTCGCGTTAATTCGGACTCCAGGTGGACATTGTCAAAAATAAATAACACAAAATCATCGGCACGCGTTACAAAAGTATCAACTGCCCTAGCCTCGTCAGCCGGATTCCAGTATGTAAAATCCAGATAATAGACTGGTCGTTCCTGTCGGTTAAATCCTACGGAAGTCGCCAAAGTCGTTTTGCCGGATGCCACCTTTCCACGCAGAAAGGCCCATCCAGCGCTCTCTAGCCGGTTCTCCAGAATCTCGTGCAATTTCGGGCGATATACGCGACCCTCAAGGAACTCTGCCCGACTTGGTCTAAAGTGGACAGGCAGATCATCCGAACCGAAAAGTTGATGGGCCGCATTAAGGTCAAGGAATGGGTAGCTTGTAACCGGTACTCGTAGCGGGTCGGTCCATAGGCGAGCGTATCGAGGACTTACGAGGTCGAATAGAAGATGCTTCCGAAAAAGAAACGTGATTTCGTGGTTTGGAACCCCAAGTGATGCGATACGGCTGCGCCAAACCTCCTCCTCGTCGCGGGGAGGTTGCTCGGCCCAGGCGACGAAGATGAAGCTCGCAATTCGGCTACCAAGTTCTTGAATCCGACGTAGATCATTACGGAGATGGTGTTGCCAATCCGAGGATAGAGTAAACTCAACACACTCTATGCGTCCGTCGGCCCTGCGAATTTCAGCATCCGGCCAGCCCTTTCGCGTTGTGTCATCGGGATTGCGCCCAATGATCGATAGGTCCCGGAAGCGCTGCGGATCTCTTATCCGTAGATAACCTTCCAGAAGGCGCTCGAATGAAGCCGGCTTGAGCGCCTGGATTGCATTGTCAAGTTGGCGCTCAGAGGGGATGGAAAGTCCCATGGAGAGCCTCGCGCTTACAACTAATGGGAGTGATTGGACGGCTGTGCATTGCTATTCCCCTACACGTCATCTTCGGCAGTCCACTTCTACCGGTGTTGGAAATGATGATCATGAGCGAGCGTCAATTCGGTACTTGATCTGGATATACCTCCGCCAGACTTCTGGCCTTCAGAGGGTCGCGATGGAACCTGCATTATCACATTCTAACACGAAGCGAGGGTAGCACTTGGATACCGAGCCGCGGTCAGACGAGTGCAACAGGATAAGAATAGGGGCGAAACCCCCTCCCCGCGGGGAACCCACCCGGTTCCCCGCAACCCCTCCGGGTTCGACCGGCATTGAGCGGTAAACGCCTCGTGAAGGCTAGGTGTTGACACCGGCGTCCCCTGAACGCCGCCGCCATCGCCTCAGCTATCTCGACGAAGGGAAAGGCGGGGGTAGGCATGACCGAATAGCGGCGCCGCTATTCCTGGGACTTCGCTGTGGCCTCCGAAAAAGGCATACAGCTTGTCGGCAACGTCTCGCAATGCCTCCAGCACGTTCCGGAGCAACTCCCGATCTTCGTCCGCGAGCTGAAGCGGGCCGGGCGCAGGGTCCACCGTCCCGCCCGGCAAGGTTGCCACGCTTCCCGGAGGGTGCTTCACCCAATCCGGCCCTCGTCGGCGTCCCGGTTGGCGTTGCGCAAAGATCCGCTGGAACACCTTGATGGATTCCACCGTATAGCGGCGGTTGCGGCCCTTCCCAACGGTGGGAATCTGATCCGCATAGTCCCGCGCGTACTTGATGAGGGTCGGGTAGGAGATGCCCGTCTTCTTCTTGACGTCGAGCAGCGAGTGGAGCGTCTTTTGCCGTGCCATCGAGGCCCCAGGTCCCAGAATTCCGCATAGGATACACCTAAGTGCTCATATTTCAGATACTTACTCACTCACATCCCCTCTCTCCCAGGGGGAGGGAATACGGTGGGAGAGAGAGGGGTAAGGGGGGGGGGTAAGGCAGGGGGTAAGGGGGAGTGAGGGCCCGGCGGCGCGACGACGCTCCGGGTCATCGAAGACGATGGAATCGGCGGCGCCTATAATCATTCCTAATCCACGGAGGTGCCCTATGGCCACCAACACACAATCCCTCTCCCGGCGCGGTTTCGTTCAGATCCTCGGAGCCGGCGCGGCGGCCGCCTGGGTTCGCCCGTCTTGGCCGGCGCTCGCGCAGTTGCCGGCGACCGCGACGGGCGTCGTGCGGCTGAGCTCGAACGAGAATCCCTACGGGCCCTCGCCCGCGGCGCTCAACGCCATGCGTCGGGCGTTCGATCAGGTCTGGCGCTATCCCGACGAGGCGGTGGACGCGTTGACGGCGGATCTGGCCAAGCTCCACGGCGTCGGCAGCGATCAGATCCTCCTGGGCACCGGCTCGTCGCAGATCCTGAAGCTGGCGGCCGCCGCCTTCACCGGCGCCGGGCGATCCCTCGTCATGGCGGAGCCCACGTTCGAGGCCATCGGCCGCTACGCTCAGGCGGCGGGCGCCGAGGTCGTCAAGGTGCCGCTCACCGCCGACTACCGCCACGACCTCGAGCGGATGGCGCCGGCCGGAGCGGGGCTGGTCTACATCTGCAATCCCAACAATCCGACCGCCAGCCTCACCCCCAAGGCGGAGGTCCGCTCCTTCCTGGAACGGACGTCCGCCGGCACGCGGGTCCTGGTGGACGAGGCCTACTTCCATTACGCCGAGAGCGGCGACTACGAGTCCGTCATTCCCCTGATCAAGGACCGGCCCAACCTCGTCGTGGCGCGCACGTTCTCCAAGGTCTACGGCATGGCCGGCCTGCGCTTGGGCTACGCCATCGCGCAGGCGGAGACGATCGCGCAGCTTCTCGCGCAGCACGCGTGGGACAACGTCAACATCATGGCCCTGGTGGCGGCGCAGGCGAGCCTCCGGGATTCAGCCCACCTCGAGCGCAGCCGCCGCCTCAACCGCGAGACTCGAGGCTACGTGGTCAGCTCGCTGAAGGCCATGGGTCATCCGTGCCTGCCGACGGAGACCAATTTCCTGATGACCGACCTCAAGCGCGACGTCGGCCCCGTCATCGACGCGCTGAAAGTCCGCGGCGTCGAAGTCGGCCGCCGTTTCGCGGCGCTGCCGAGCTGCCTGCGGGTGACGGTCGGTACGCGGCCGCAGATGGAGGCGTTTCTGGCCGCACTACAGAAGGTTGTCGTGAGCTGAGGGGGCCTGCCCTCAGGAGGCCACCGGCACTGCCGTAGCCGCCGCCGTCCCCGTCTCCCAGATCTCCCCGAGCACCCGCTGGAAGTTGCCGCCGAGGATCTGCTCGATCGCGCGGTCGGTGTAGCCGCGGCGGAGGAGGCCTTCGGTGAGGTCGAAGACGCGGCGGGCGGGCACCAGGCCGTGGACGTCGTAGCGGGCGCGGACGTGGCCCGTCCGCGGATCGAGCGCGTCGGGGTCCACGTCGCTGCCGAGGCCCACGTGCTCGACGCCGGCGAGGCGGGCGACGCGGTCGAAATGATCGAGCACGTTGTCGATCGTCGCCGGCTGGCGGCTGCTGACGAAGGCGGGCACCACCGTGATGCCCATGACGCCCCCGCGTGCGGCCATCGCCCGGATCACCGCGTCGGACTTGCAGCGCGGGTGCGCGGCGAGAGCGCGGCAATTGGAGTGCGTCACCAGCACCGGCTTGCGGGAAACGGCGAAGGCGTCCAGGCAGGTGCGGTCGGAGCAGTGCGAGACGTCCACCGCCATGCCCGCGCGGTTCATCGCCTCCACGATCTGCGCGCCGTAGGGAGTGAGCCCGGTGTCGCGCGCCTCGCGGCAGCCGCAGCCGATGCGGTTGCGCGCGTTGTAGGTGAGCTGCGACACTCGCTGGCCGAGGGCGTGGAAGCGCTGGACGTCGTCGACGGCGCGGAAGTGATTGGAGTTCTGGAAGCCGACGAGGATGCCCACCTTGCCTTCCGCGCGGACCCGCTGGAAGTCTTGAGCGGAGCCGACGCGCAGGAAGCAATCGGAACGGCTCGTCAGCAGCCGGTTCCAACCCGACATCCAATCGAGGATCGCGGTGTAGGCGTGCCTCTCGTTAGGCTCGACGGCGGGGTGGAAGACGTTCACCCCCGAGCGCTTGAGCTTCTCGAGATCGGCGGCGCCGAAGCCGCCCGGCTCGCGCTGCCAGGCGTAGAGCTTCGGCCAGTCGAGGGTGAGGAGGCCGAGCATGTCGATGACGGTCGACCGCCCGACCAGCTCGACGGCACGGGCGGAATGCTCCACGCGCTCGTCGGCGAAGAGGCTGTAGCGTCCCCGGTTGATGAAGGGTCCGGCGAGGACGCCTGCACCTGCGAGGGCTCCCGCCCTCAGGAACTCACGACGGTTCAATTAATCCATCCCTTAGATGTGGGATGGATTGTACAAGATGCTTGTCTGTCTGGCTAGGGGGTGAAGAAAACTTCTACACCATCAGGTCGAAACGCAGGCCGGGATCGCTGCGCTGCTTTTCGAGGAACGCCGCGATCTCGCGGGCCAGGCGTGCCGTGGCACTGTCGCGCTCCGCCGCTTTCTGGAAGAAGAGCAAGGCGGCCAGGGCCTCGCGGGGCACGTTCTGGGCGCGGAAGATGCGCGCCATCTCCACGGACAGCCGCTTGACCTCGGCGGTGCAGCCGGCCTGGAGATGAAGAGCCGTCAGCTCGAGGCTCACGAGGGCGGTGTCGTAGGCCATGCCGCGTTCGGCGAACTCCTGCCGGACAGCTTGCAGCATCTGGATGGCGTCCGTGGTTTCGCCAACACCGGCGACGATCCGGGCCTTGGCCCATTGCAGGCGGAGGAGATCCAGAGGATTGCCAAGGCTGCGGCAGAGCGCCGCGACCTCGGGCAGCATGGCCTCGGCCTGGTCGAACACCCCTAGCGTCGTAAGCTCCCAGAGCAGGTTATGGCGCAGGCAGAGGAGCAGGCGAGGATCGCGCTCCGCGTCGACCAGAGGTTCCGCCTGCCGCAGCAGCTCGGTCGCACGCTCGAGATCCTCCATCTCATGCAGGGCAAACGCCTTCTTGACCAGCGCCCGGCCGGCCAGATGGGCGTCCCGGTGCTCCGGCCGGCCGTCGGCGTGGAGGGCGAACATGCGGTCCAGCAGTTTTAAGGCTTCGGGGAAACGCCGCTGGGCGATGCGGAGGGAGGCCTCGAAGTCGAGCAGCATCGATTCGTAAATCAGGAGCTCCCCGGCAGCGTTCTCTCCGGCTTCCCGCCAGGCCTCGGCGATCGAGAAGGATTCCTCGGCGCTGCGCAGATCGCCGAGCACGCGCCGGGCGTTGCCGTCGTGGGCCCAGGCGTAGCTGCGCAGGCGGTAGAGCCAGCGGGCCCTCGCCGGATCGTCTTCCTTCATCAGGTCGGAGACCAGCACCGCGAGCTCCGCCGCCTCGACGGAACGGTCCGGATCGATCACCGTCAAGCGGGCGCTCTCCTGGCAGAACCGCTCGCAGAGACCCCACGTCACGAACCGGCGATGGCAGCGGATGAGCTGGCACCGGTCTTCAAAGCGGAAGGATGCGAGCTCTGCCCAGAGGCCCGGCGCCTCGGCACGAGAAGCCGCCAGGGTGTTTGCAAAGTCACTCATGAAGTAATTCCTCGGGTCTGGCTTGCAATTCCTTCCCTTCAAGGTCTACACGGATTACCGGCCGGATCGAGCATGCCGCCGCTGTCGCACGTGCCGCCTGCCTCGCCCGGAGGCGGCGGCTGGCCGGCCGGATCGAGCATGCCGCCCGATTTGGGTGCCGCAGCCGAGCCGCTGTCGGCGCGCCAAAAGGCAAGCAAGTTCCATACCTTGTTAAGAAAAGCCTCGGAGAGGATCTCGCCCGCCCGATTCCAGGACCCGGTCAAAGTCCGGGCCTGTACGACGCCGGGAATCAGCAAGACCGCCAGGAGGACTACAACGGCCAGTCTACGCAGTGCAGAACGCATTCCTCTGTTCCTTTCCTCGCAGCCTCCTCAGATCAGAATTCCTGCCACCTTCAGACCCGCAACGGTCGGCGGGTACAGCAAGAAGCAGACCAGCGAGGCCCAGGGCACCTCTCTTGCACTCCCGCGACGGCTTGGAGTAGAGTCCCGCGCTTGTGAAGACTTTCACAAGGTCCCTTGAACGCGGACGGGCGGTCGGATATCTTCAGCGGTCGGAGGTCTAGGGAGGGGGGCTTCCATTGCAGATCTTCCATCGCAGCACGAACACCGTCGCGAAGGTCAGCATCTTCGGCTCGATCTTCTTCGTGGCGTTCTTCCTCTGGATCTTCTCGACCCTGCTGCGCTCCTCCTATGCCACCGGCCAGTACGTGGTGAGAGAGCAACCGGTGAAGTTCAGCCACGAGCATCACGTCAAGGGGCTGGGCATCGACTGCCGCTACTGCCACACCTCGGTGGAGAAGTCCTCCTTCGCCGGCATCCCGCCGACCGAGACGTGCATGAACTGCCACCGGCAGATCTGGACGAACGCCGAGATGCTGGAGCCGGTGCGGGCGAGCTACCGCGACAACGTGCCGCTGCAGTGGGCGCGCGTCCACGACCTGCCCGACTTCGTCTACTTCAACCATTCGGTCCACATCGCCAAGGGGATCGGCTGCGTCTCCTGCCATGGCAAGGTGAACAAGATGCCGCTGATGTTCCAGGAGGCGTCGCTGCAGATGGAGTGGTGCCTCGCCTGCCACCGCGACCCGGTGAAGAACGTGCGGCCGCGGGAGGAGGTCTTCAACCTGGACTGGCAGCCGCCGGCCGATCCTCGCCAGGCGCAGGCGCTTCAGGCGCGGCTGGCCAAGGAGTACGACCTCCATTCGCTGACGAGCTGCTCGACGTGCCACCGTTGAATCACGAGAGAGCGAACCCGATGGACACCGTCGATCCCAAAGGCAAGTGCAGCGCGGAAGGCGCTCCGCCGCCGGGCGCGCAGCGGCTCGACCTCGCGGCGGTGCGGGAGCGGCTGCGGGCGAAGCGGGGGCCGGAATTCTGGCGCAGCCTGGACGAGCTCGCCGCCACCCCCGCCTTCCAGGACCTCCTGCATCGCGAGTTCCCCCGCCACGCCTCGGAGTGGGCGGACGGCGTTTCGCGGCGGCGCTTCCTGCAGCTCGCCAGCGCCTCGCTCGCGCTCGCCGGCTTGACCGGCTGCACCAAGCAGCCCGTCGAGAAGATCGTCCCCTACGTGCGGCAGCCGGAGCAGCTCATCCCCGGCAAGCCGCTGTACTTCGCCACCGCCCTGACGCTCGGCGGCTACGCGACCGGCGTGCTCGCCGAGAGCCATCAGGGGCGGCCGACGAAGGTCGAGGGCAATCCGGACCATCCGGCGAGCCTCGGCGCCACGGACGTCTTCGCCCAGGCTTCGATCCTGACGCTCTACGACCCGGAGCGCTCGCAGTCCATCCTGCGCGCCGGCCGGCCCGGCACCTGGGGCGGCTTCGTCGGCGAGATGAACGCGACGCTGCGCGCGCTGGAGCCGCTGCGGGGCCGCGGCCTGCGCCTGCTCTCCGGCACCGTTACCTCGCCGACTCTGGCGAACCAGATCCAGGAACTGCTGCGGCGGTTCCCCGAGGCGCGCTGGCACCGTTGGGAGCCGGCCGGAAACCTGCAATCAGCGGCCGCCGCGAGGCGCGCCTTCGGGCGGCCGTTGGAGACCCGCTACGACTTCAGCCGCGCGCGGGTGGTCGTCTCGCTCGGCGCCGACGTGCTTTGTGAGGGTCCGGCCGGCGTGCGCTACGCCCGCGACTTCGCCGGCGGCCGCCGGGTGCGCGGCGACCGCCAGGAGATGAGCCGCGTCTACGCCGTCGAGAGCGTGCCGACCAACGGCGCGACGGTCGCCGATCATCGCCTGCAGCTTTCGCCGCCCCAGCTCGAGGCCTTCACGCTGGCGCTCGCCCAGCGGCTCGGCGCGGCGTCCGGCGGCGGGCAGGTCCTCACCGAGGCGACGGCCGTCAAGTGGCTGGAGGCGGTGGCGCAGGATCTCGAGCAGAACCGCGGCGCCTCGCTGGTGGTCGCCGGCGAGCACGCCTCGCCGGCCGCGCAGGTGCTCGTCCACGCCATCAACCAGGCCCTCGGCAACGCGGGAGCCACGGTGCTGTATCAGGAGCCGGTCGAAGCGGACCCGGTGGATCACGTCGCGTCGTTGACCGAGCTGGTGCGCGACCTGAAAGCCGGCCAGGTCGAGCTGCTGCTGATGCTCGACGGCGCCAACCCGGTCTACACGGCGCCGGCCGACCTCGGGTTCGCCCAGGCCGTCCAGGCCGCCCAGAAGCACACCCTGCTCGTGCACCACGGCCTCTACGAGGACGAGACCTCGGAGTATTGCCACTGGCACATCCCGGCGGCCCACGAGCTGGAGAGCTGGAGCGACGCCCGCTCCTTCGACGGCACGGTGTCGCTGATCCAGCCGCTGATCGAGCCGCTCTACGGCGGCAAGTCGGCGCACGAGCTGCTGGCGGCGCTCTCGGCGACGCCGGACGTCACCGGCTACGACGTCGTCCGCCAGTTCTGGTCCACCCGCATGACGGGCGCCTTCGAGACGGCCTGGCGGCAGGCTCTCCTTGCGGGGTCGATCCCCAACACCGCCGCGGCACCCGCCGCCGCGGCGCTCGGCGGCGGCGCGGTGCAGCAGGCGGCGGGCGAGATCCTCGCCTCGCTCGGCCGCGTGCAGCCCGGACAGATCACGCTGCTCCTGCGCCCCGATCCCACGATCTGGGACGGCCGCTTCGCCAGCAACGCCTGGCTGCAGGAGCTGCCGAAGCCGATCACCAAGCTGACCTGGGACAACGCCCTGATCGTCTCCCCGAAGACGGCCGAGCGGCTCGAGGTCTCGTTCCACGAGATGGTCGAGGTCGCCGCCGGAGGCAGGAAGCTCGCGGCGGCGGTGTGGATCCTCCCGGGTGTCGCGGAGGACACCGCGCTGCTCACCCTGGGCTATGGCCGCCGCCGCGCCGGCAAGGGCACGGGCCAGGGCTTCGACGCCTACGCGCTGCGCACCTCGCGCGCGCTGTGGACGATGCCGGACGTCCGGATCCGCCCTACGGGCGGCCGCTACACGCTGGCCTGCACGCAGAACCACCACGTCATCCGCGGCGACGAGGTGAACGAAGACGCTCTGGCCACCGAGCAGGCGGCGCGCCGACACGTCATCCGCACCGGCACCCTGGAGGATTTCCGGCGCGATCCGGAGCTCATCCAGAAGGAGCGCGAGAAGCCGGCGGCCGACGAGACGATGTTCCCTGGTTACAAGTACGACGGCCACGCCTGGGGGATGGCGATCGACCTCAACGTCTGCACCGGCTGCAGCTCCTGCGTCGTCGCCTGCCAATCGGAGAACAACATCCCGGTGGTGGGCAAGGAGCAGGTGCTGGCCGGCCGCGAGATGCACTGGCTGCGCATCGACCGCTACTTCGCCGGCGATCTCGACGCGCCGGTGATCCACCATCAGCCTCTCCCCTGCATGCAGTGCGAGAACGCTCCCTGCGAGGTGGTCTGCCCGGTGGCGGCGACGGCACACAGCGACGAGGGGTTGAACGACATGGTGTACAACCGCTGCGTCGGCACCCGCTACTGCTCGAACAACTGCCCTTACAAGGTGCGCCGCTTCAATTTCCTGCGCTACGCCCCCACCGCGGCGACGCCGGTGCTGGCGCTGGCGCAGAACCCGGACGTCACCGTGCGCATGCGCGGCGTCATGGAGAAGTGCACCTACTGCGTGCAGCGCATCGAGCAGGCGAAGATCGAATCCAAGGTGGCCGGCCAGCCGATCGCGCCGAACCAGATCCAGACCGCCTGCCAGCAGGCGTGCCCGACGCGCGCCATCGTCTTCGGCGATATCAACGACGCGGCGTGGGAAGTGCGGAAGTGGAAGGACGATCCGCTCAACTACGGCCTGCTCGAGGAGCTCAACACGCGCCCGCGCACCACCTATCTGGCCAAGCTGCGCAACCCCAACCCGGTGCTCGAACCGGCCGCCGGAGGAGCCGAGCATGGCGACGCTTGACGACAGCGGCCTCGCCGCGCCGGTGCAGCAGCCCTACCGGCCGCCGATCGTCGCTCCGGGCCATACCACGGCCTCGGTGACGGACAAGATCAGCGAGGTCGTGCTGCAGCGCACGCCCAAGTGGTGGTTCTTCGGCTTCGCCGGCGCGTTCTCGCTGCTGATGGTCTTCCTGGTCTCGGTCACCTGGCTGTTCGTCAAGGGCGTCGGCGTCTTCGGCATCAACTGGCCGATCGGCTGGGGTTTCGACATCATCAATTTCGTCTGGTGGATCGGCATCGGCCACGCCGGCACGTTGATCTCGGCCATCCTGCTGCTGCTGCGCCAGGAATGGCGCACCTCGATCAACCGCTTCGCCGAGGCGATGACCCTGTTCGCCGTCGCCTGCGCCGGCATGTATCCGCTGCTCCACCTCGGCCGGCCGTGGCTCGCCTATTGGTTGTTCCCTTACCCGAACACGATGGGCCTGTGGCCGCAGTTCCGCAGCCCGCTGATCTGGGACGTTTTCGCCGTCTCCACCTACGCCACGGTGTCCGCCCTGTTCTGGTACGTCGGCCTGGTGCCCGACCTCGCGACGCTACGCGACCGCTCGCGCAACCGCATCGCGCAGATCATCTACGGCTTCGGCGCCATGGGCTGGCGGGGCTCGGCGGCGCACTGGCACAACTACGAGACGGCCTACCTGCTGCTCGCCGGTCTCGCCACGCCGCTGGTGCTCTCCGTGCACACGGTGGTCAGCTTCGACTTCGCCATCGGCATCATCCCCGGCTGGCACGCCACCATCTTCCCGCCCTACTTCGTGGCCGGCGCCATCTATGCCGGCTTCGCGATGGTGCTGACGCTGGCCATCCCGCTGCGTTCCCTCTTCAGGCTCGAAGACTTCATCACCACGCGCCACCTGCAGAACATGGCCAAGGTGATGCTCGCCACCGGCCTGATCGTGGTCTACGGCTACATGACGGAGCTGTTCTTCGCCTGGTACAGCGGCAACGTCTACGAGAAGTTCATGGCGCTGAACCGCATCACCGGACCTTACCGCTGGCACTGGTTCACGTTGATCTTCTGCAATGCCGTGGTGCCGCAGTTCCTGTGGTTCCGCCGCATCCGCACCTCGCCGCTGTGGCTGTTCGTGATCTCGATGTTCGTCAGCGTCGGCATGTGGCTGGAGCGCTTCATCATCATCGTCACCAGCCTGCACCGCGACTTCCTGCCGGCGTCGTGGGGCCTGTATCACGGGACGATCTGGGACTGGGGCACGTTCATCGGCACGATCGGCCTGTTCCTGACCCTGTTCTTCCTCTTCATCCGCTTCCTGCCCCTGATCTCGATCTTCGAGATGCGGACGATCGTCCCCGGCTCCCACGGCACCGAGTACACGGAGGTGCCGCGTTGAGCGCGCCGCGGCGTCCGCCGATCTACGGCCTGATGGCCGAGCTCAATTCCGCCGACGACCTCATCGCGGCCTGCCACAAGATCCGCGACGCCGGCTACACGCGAGTGGACGCGTTCACGCCTTATCCGATCGAGGAAGTCTCCGCAGCGCTCGGCCACCATCGCTCGAAGCTGCCGGGCATCGTGCTCGGCGGCGGAGTCGTGGGCGGCCTCGGCGGCTACATGCTCCAGTACTGGAGCCAGGTCCTCGAATATCCGATGAACATCGGCGGCCGCCCGTTTCACAGCTGGCCCGCTTTCATCGTGCCGACCTTCGAGTGCACCATTCTGGGGGCGGCGCTGGCGGCGATCTTCGGCATGTTCTTCCTGAACGGCCTGCCGCACCCTTACCACCCGGTGTTCAACGTGCCGCGCTTCGCCCTGGCGTCGCGCGACCGCTACTTCCTGGTGATCGAAGCGAAGGACCCGAAGTTCGACGCCGCGGAGACGCGGCAGTTCCTCCTCGACGCGCACGCCAGCGAGGTGTCCGATGTTGAGCACTGAGACCCGTTGCCCGCGGGGGTTTTTCGTAGGGGCGGGGCTCGTCCCCGCCCAGAACCGCCGCGGGCGGGG
>JBIOVX010000070.1:0-43928 GCA_044868005.1 Thermoanaerobaculia bacterium
TTCTGGTGCCTTTACGTAGACAGGGCGGCCACATAGGGCCGCCCTACAGAAGCGCATTGCCACGCGGGAAAGATTCCTTGGTTCGCCGCGTTAAACGGATGGGAGAGGCAACGTTGCTGACGAACCAAGACATCCCCGGCCTCTACGGCATCCGCGGCGTGATGAGCGTCTTCCATCTGCTGGTGGAAGGGGAGCGGGCGTGGCTTCTCGATACGGGAATGGTGGGGGAGCCGGTGCTGCTGCGGCGCCTGATGCGCCGGTTGAGCCTCGCTCCGGAATCGATCGAGGGCATCCTGCTCACCCACGGCCATCTCGATCACGCGGGGAACCTGGCGCCGATCAAGGAGTGGACGGGGGCGCGGGTGTATGGGCATCCTGACGAACAGAGCCATGTGGACGGCACCTATCCGTACGAGGGGAGCTCCCGGTGGTGCGGGCGGCTGGAGGGGTTGGGCCGTTGGGCTTTCCGCTACCGGTCGGCGCTGATCGACGAGCCCATCGCGGACGGCGACGTCCTTCCCTTCTGGGGCGGGCTGCGGGTGATCCACTTGCCGGGTCACACAGACGGGCATTGCGGCTTCTACAGCGAGAAGCACGACTTGCTGTTCTCGGGCGATCTCTTCGCGAGCTACTGGTTCAATACCCATCTCTCGCCGCCGATCTTCACCAGCAAGCCGGAGCAGGTCGCGGGGAGCCTGCGCAGAGCCCTCGAGCTCGATCCGCGCTGGATGGTCCCCAATCACTACGACTTCCTCGACGGCGCGCTGCACAAGCGGCGGTTCCAGGAGCTCTGCCGCAAGACCTTCGCCCGCCGCCTGCAGGTTGGCGTCGAGCCGGAGGGGTGATGGACCCCGGCCTCGTGAACGTACTGTTGATCCTGGCCATCCTCCTGGTGGTGGCGGGAATCCTTGGCACGGTCCTGCCCGCGCTGCCGGGAGCGCCGCTGGTCTTCCTGGGACTGCTCCTCGCCGCCTGGGCGGAAGGCTTCGAGAAGGTGGGCTGGTTCACGCTCACCGTCCTCGGAATCCTTACCCTGCTGACGTTCGTCATCGATTTCTTCGCGACGAGCTTGGGAGCCAAACGGGCGGGAGCGAGCTGGCTGGCGCTTGCCGGCGCGGGCCTGGGCATGATCGTGGGGCTTTTCTTCGGGCTCCCGGGCATCATCCTGGGTCCCTTCGCCGGGGCCGTGCTCGGCGAGTACGCCGCGCGCCGGAACTGGGCTCAGGCGCGCAAGGTGGGGTTCGGCACCTGGCTGGGCCTCTTGCTCGGGATCGCCGGCAAGCTGACGCTGATCTTTACGATGGTGGGGATCTTCGCGCTGGCTTACGCGTTCTGACCGTCATCCCTCGACCAGCGGCGCGATGCAGTCCGGCTCGTCGTGGGCGGGGCTGTTGACGGCGCGGCTGACGGGGAAGGCCTCGTAGCCATCCACGTCATGAGGGACCAGAAGCGGCAGGAGCTTCATCGCGTCCTCCACCCTCGGGTCCAGCCAGAGATCGAATTTCTCGGGATCCACGATCACCGGCATGCGGTCGTGCAGCGGGCGCAGCAGGTCGTTGGCGTCCGTGGTGATGATGGTGAAGGTCTCGACGGGCTCGCTCTTCTCGGGATCGCGCCAGGAGGACCACAGGCCGGCGAAGGCGAAGGGCTTGCCGTCCTGGCGGTGAATGAGGAAGGGCTGCTTGAGCTTGCCCTCCGTCTTCCATTCGTAGAAGCCGTCGGCCGCCACGAGGCAGCGTTTCTTCTGGAAGCTCCACTTGAAAGCCGGCTTCTCGGCGACGCCTTCGGCGCGGGCGTTGATCATCTTGTTGCCGATGGCCGCCTCCTTGGCCCAGTACGGGATGAGACCCCAGCGCAGCAGGTCGAGCCGGCGCGGTCCGCCCGGTTGCGTCACGCGCACCACCGCCGCTTCCTGGGTGGGAGCGAGGTTGTAGCGTGGCGGCAGCGAGGGCAGCTCCGGAATATCGAAGAGCAGCGCGATGTCATCGCTGGGAGAGCTGAGGGTGTAGCGTCCGCACATGTTCCGTCCTCATTCTGCGAAGTACCCGACCACGTCAATGATGACGTGCACGGTCCCGCCGCCGGCGACGGACGCCTTGACCGCCAGCGTGCCGTTGACGTCAAGGCGCACGATGGCGTTGTTGGCGCGCGTCTGGCCGCCGCTGAAGTTGATGGTGCTCGCGTTGGGGGCACCCACGTCGGAGGGGTACAACAGCAGGTGACCGGCCGCTGTCGGGCCTGTGACGGTCACGCTCGCGGCCACGGCGCGCGCCGTGGCCGGAATGCCGCAGGCGCCATGGAGTGTCACGAGCCGCAAGGTGCCGCCGGAGATCGCCGGCGCGTCGGCGGCCTCGCGGGTATCGAAAACCCGGCAGGGCGTCAGCGTGAAGAGCGACCATCGGGGCTGCTCGTTCGAGTAGGCGAACATGTCGTTGAAGCTGTTGTGGTCGCCGGCCACGAGGTCGGGAGCAGAGCTGCTGAAGACGACCAGTTCTCCGTTAGTGCTGAGGTGCGCACCGAAGGACTTGCCGTTACCGGTCGTGGTGAGGGAGCCCGCGCGATGGCTGACGAGCTTCACCTCCTCCGCGTCGCGGTCGAAGAGAAAGACGTCGGTGGTGGCGTTTGCGTCGGTGAACCCGTAGCCGCCGGTGCTGCTTTCGAAGGTCACGAACCGGCCGTCGGCGCTGATCGACGGCCGGCTGCCGCCCGCACCGACGAGCCGGCGAGAGCCCAAGGGGCCCTCGCTGTCGAAGAGGAGCACCGCGGTGCTCAAGGCGCCGAACTCTGTGTCGGAGCTGTTGATCGTGGTGAAGGCCACGTAGCGTCCATCGCCGCTGATCACGGTGGGAAGCGATCCGCCCCAGAAGCTGGCCGCGCACGTAGTCAGCGAAGTGCCGTTATGGCTCACCAACCGCCGCGATCCCAGGGCGCCATCGCGGTCGAACAGGACCACATCCGTGTAGGTGCCGTTGGGATCGTCGAATCCGAGGTCGGTGGCCGTCGTCTGGAACGCGACGAAGCGCCCGTGGTCGCTGATCACCGGCGTATAGGACCCGGAGTTCGCCGCGGTGCTCAGCGAGCCGGAAGAGTGGCTTGCGAGCCGGTGCGATTCCGGTCCCCCGTCGCGGTCGAAGAGGACCACGTCCACCGCGCCGTTCGAGTCGGCAAAGCCCAGGTCGGACGCGTAGCTCTCGAACGCCACATAGCGCCCGTCGCGGCTGATCGCCGGAGAACCGGACCCGGCGTTCGCCGTCGTGCTCAGGGAGATCGCGTTGTGGCTGACCAGCCGGCGCGAGCCCAGCCCGCCCCCGCGCTCATAGAGGAAGACATCGCCTGCACTGCCGTTGACGTCGGTGAACCCCAAGTCGGTCGCTGGGCTTACGAAGACGACGTAGCGTCCGTCGCGGCTGATGACCGCCCGCTCGGATCGAGCGTTGGCAGAAGTCTCGAGCGAACTGCCGTTGTGGCTGACCAGCACGGTCGAGCCTACGTCGCCCTCCCGATCGAAAAGGAAGATGTCGGGCTCCCCGCCGTTGGCGTCGGTGCCGTCTAGATTGGTAGCGTAGCTCTGGAACGCGACGAAGCGCCCATCGCCGCTGATCGAAGGGTTGTTCGAGCCTGCGTCGCCGGTGATCTCGAAGGAGCTGGCATCGTGGCTGACGAGGACCGTGGTGCCGGTCTGCCGATCGTACAGAAAGATGTCGTCGCCACCGTTGAGGTCGAACTGATTGGCGAGCAAGTTGGACGCCCTGCTCACGAAGACCACGTATCGACCATCGTCGCTCACTGTCCCCGGCGCGTAGGCGTCCTGCAAGCTGAGCGGGCTGTCGCCATTTGGCGTAACCGACGGCAGCCCGGGATCCCGCCGCGACACGAGATCGCAGTCTCCGGGGCTCGCGGCATCGAACACGAAGACGTCTGGCAGCTGATTGTCGTCGCCGGCCACGAGATCGAAGGCGCCGCTCGCGAAGGCGACGACGGGGCCGCTGCTGCTGATCGCAAGTCCGCTGGACCCGCCGTTGCCGGTGGTGGTGCCAGAGCCCGCTTGGTGACTGGCGAGCCGCAGCGCGCCCGAGGCGTCGTCGCGATCGAAGAGGAAGACGTCGTCCGTCGCGTACGAGTCGGTGAAGCCCATGTCGTACGCGACGGAGGTAAAGGCGACGTAACGCCCGTCGCTGCTAATGGCCGGAGTGTGCGAAAACCCAATCCCGGTGGTCGTGAGCGAGCTGGCGTTGTGACTCACCAGCCGGCGCGAGCCGAGCGCACCGTCGCGGTCGAAGAGAAGGATGTCGGCAACGATGCCGTTGGTATCGGTGAAGCCAAGGTCGTACGCAGCGCTCTCGAACGCCACGTACCGGCCGTCGCTGCTGATCGTGGACTGGTAGGACGCCAGGTTGGCGGTGGTGGTGAGGGAGCTGCCAGTGTGGCTGACTAGCCGCAGCGAGCCCACGTCACCGTCACGATCGAAGAGGAAGAGATCGCGATCGCCGTTGGCGTCGTCGAAGCCCAGGTCGGTCGCCAGGCTCGCAAAAACGACATAACGCCCGTCGTCACTGATGGCCGGCTCGAAGGAGGCGGCATTGCCGGTCGAGGTGAGGGCGACCTCGCTGTGGCTGACCAAGCGGAGCGATCCGGGTCCGCCATCGCGATCGAAGAGGAAGACGTCGCTCGCCCCATTGCCGTCGGCAAACGGAGCTAGATCGGCGGTGCTCGCAAAGGCGACGTAGCGGCCGTCGCGACTCATCGCGAGCTCCTCGTAGGCGTCGCTGGCGACCAGCCGGCGCGAGCCGAGCGCACCGTCGCGGTCGAAGAGCAGGATCTCGTTGCCCATGGACTTGTGGAACGCCACGTAGCGGCCGTCGGCGCTGATCAGCGGATGGCTGGCACCCGTGGAGGGGCTCGACGTCAGGGACGTGTCCGCGTGGCTGACGAGGCGCGAGGACCCCAGCCCGCCGTCGCGGTCGAAGAGGATCACGTCGCTGGAGTTGAAGGAGTTGCTATCGAAGAAGCCGAGATCGTTGGCATTGCTCTCGAACGCCACGTACCGCCCGTCCTCGCTGATCACCGCGGTGGCCGAGAGACCGTTGCCGCCCGACGAACCGTTGCCCGCGGTCGTCAACGAGCTGCCGGTGTGGCTGACCAGGACGGTCGTGCCATTGACGCGGTCGCGGAGAAAGACATCGTAGGCGTTGTTGGTGTCGATCTGACCCGGCACGAGGTTGTCGGCCGTGCTGACGAACACCACGTAGCGGCCGTCGGCGCTGACCGTGCGCCCTGGCGGACCGTTGCTCATCCCACCGGCGCTTGCCGACACGGTGGCGGCGAAGGAAAGCAGCTCCACATCCCCTGCCGCCGCGAAGAGGCCGGCGGGGAGTGAGAGACCCAGGGCCAGGCTCAGGGTCCAGCGGAAGGTCGCGATCCTCGTCATCGTGTCGCCTAGTCTAAGGCCACGCTCGCCGATACGGGAAGGCGATGCTCTGTCCACTCCCCGCCCACGCACGTCGCCGCTACGACCTCTTCTGTGGCGCCGAAGATGATCGATTCGAGCAGCGTCTCCGGCGCCCAGCCTGCGAGCGCCGGAGCTTCTAAATCAATCGCCGCGAAATCAGCCCAGAGGCCCGGCTCGATGCGGCCGGCCTCGAGGCCGAGCGCCTTCGCGCCGCCGGCCGTGGCCGCGTCAAGAAGAATCCTCGACACGCTGCCTTCCTGATCCCGCAGCAGGCCGCGGCTCTCGGTGGCGAGCCGCTGGGCGTACTCCAGCCAGCGCATCTCCTCGATGTGGGAGATGCGGGCGTTGGAGTCGCTGCCGAGGCAGAACGCTCCGCTCGTGGGGTGCGCCCGGGGGACTGACGCGATGCCGTCTCCCAGGTTGCCTTCGGTGAGCGGACAGAGGCAGACGGTGCCGCCGGCGGCGAGGAAGCGGTCCATCTCTTCGGCGTCAGTGTGAGTACAGTGGACCGCGGTCAAGTCGGTTGCGGTTCCCAGCGTTTCCAGTAAAAGTGCCATTGGACGCTTGCCGTAGAAGGCGAGGACGTCGTCGATCTCCCGCTTTTGTTCCTCGACATGGATGTGGAAGGGCAGATCCCGCCGGCGCGACTCCCCGTAGATGGCGGCCAGATCTTCGGGACTGGCCGCACGCAGGCTGTGCACCGAAGCGGCCAGGCTCTGCCGCCGCGGATCCAGGCGCGCCGCGAGGCGATCCATCTGCTCCCAGAAGACTTTGGGAGACGGAGAGCCGAAGCGGCGCTGCGGGCCTTCCAGCGGCTGGCCCACGCCGCCGGTACGGTAGTAGGACTCGATCAGGACGATGCGGATTCCGGCCTCGGCGGCGGCGGCGAGCACCAGCTCGTCGAAGGCATAGTCCTCGGATTCAGCCTCGCTGTGGTGGAAGTAGTGGAACTCGCCAACTGTAGTAATGCCGGCCGCGCGCATCTCGCGGAAGGTCTGCAGACAGAGCGCCTGGAATTCCTGCGCCTCGAGCCGTCCGACCAGACCGTACATAGCCTCACGCCAGCTCCAGAAGCTGCCCGCGCCGGCCGGGAAGGTCTCGCCGCGCCCGCGCAGCCCGCGCTGGAAGGCGTGCGAGTGTGCGCTCACCATGCCCGGCAGGAGGGCGCGGTTTTTGAGGTGCAGATCAGGCGAGCGGCCGAGGTTGCCTACAGCCTCGATGCGGCCGTCCTCGCCGATGGCGATCTGGACGTCCGGCTCGAAACGGTTGCCGGTCCAGGTGAGGTCGGGTTGGAGGAGGGTGGTCATCCTGGGAGCGCCGGCGTCCCCGCCGGCCTTTCTTTTCTCCAAAGGAGAATATGCCGGCGAGGACGCCGGCGCTCCCAGGAAAAAGCGGCGGCTCTCATCCTTCCTCGCAGAAATGCCGAATCGCCCTCGCCAGCGGCTCCCGCGCGGCGATCAGGTCGGCCTTCGGCAGGTGCTCGTTGGGCTTGTGGGCTACCTCGATGGAGCCGGGCCCGAAGATGGCGCAGTCGATGCCCAGGCGTTGCAGCCAGCCGGCGTCGGTGGCGAAGGAGACGCTGGCTCCGGCGCTCTGGCCGGTCAGGCCACAGAGATAGCGATGGATGGGAGCGCCTTCGTCGAGGAGCATGGCGGGGCTGTCCGAGAGGAGCTCGATCTCCGGCTCGAAGGGCGCGGCGGCGTTGCGGACGGCGCGGCTCACGCGCTCGATCAGCTCCTCGGAGGCGATCCCCGGCAGCGGGCGCGCTCCCAGCTCCACGGCGCAGCGGTCGGGCACGACGTTGATCGCCGAGCCGCCGTGGATGGTGCCGACGTTGAGCGGCACGTAAGGGACCTCCAGGAACAGTTCGCGGTTGGGCGCCGGCTCCGCCTCCAGCTCATGGCGCAGACGGGAGAGCGCTACCGTCACCCGTCCGGCCGGCTCGATGGCGTTGACCCCGAGGTGCGGATAGCCGCTGTGCGCGGCGACGCCATGGAGGGTCACCCGCATCTTGAAATGGCCCTTGTGCGCGCGCGCCACCCGCAGCGAGGTCGGCTCGCCGATGATCGCGCTGCGAGGGAGCGACGCGGCCTCGGGGAAGCTCTCCGTGAGGCGCTTGGCTCCGAGGGTTCCGACCTCTTCGTCGTAGGTGAAGACGAGCACGAGAGGGGCCTGCCAGTGCTCCGGGCGGGCCTCCGCGGCTAGATTGGCCGCGAGGGCCACGAAACCTTTCATGTCGCAGGCGCCGCGTCCTACCCAGCGGTCGCCATCGTCCGTCAAGGTAAAGGGCGGGCTGTGCCAGCCGTCCTCCTCCGCGGGCACGACGTCCATGTGGCCCGAGAGCACGAGGCCCTGACGGTCTCCCTCCGGTTGCGGTCCGATCCAGGCGATGACGTTCGTCTTGCGGCCGTCGGCCGAGGGATTGCGCGCGAGGCGCACGCCGGGGCGATCCAGGTAATCGCAGAGGGAGTCGGCGAGCGCCAGGTTGCTGTTGCGGCTGGTGGTGTCGAAGCCGACCAGGCGGGCGAGCAGCTCGGCGTCGGAGAGGAGGGCCATCAGACGGCCGCCTTTCGCACGATCATGCGGTCGTCGCCCATGCGGCGGGTGGCGCCGGTGGAGTCGAGGTGCTCGAGCAGGGGGATGGCCCACTTGCGGGTGAGCCCGAAGCGGTCTTTGAAGTCGGCCACGGAGAAGCGCTCCCAGGAGGTGGCGAGGAGGTCCCGCCGCAGGCCGGCGAGGGCCGAGGCGGCGAGGATCAGGCCGTTGGGCAGCTTAGCGAGCTGGCCGCGGGCGATGAGGTGGCGGATGACGCCGTCCAGGATCTGCGGCTTGGCGCCGAGATCTTGGGCCACCTCGCCCGGCGACGGCGGCGCGAGGCCTGCCCGTTCAAAACGCTCCAGCGCCGCCGTCGAGAGCCGCGACTCCTCGCCGGTCAATTGCGCGCTGCGGCCGGGCAGCGTCACCTGGTCTCCTTGCACGGCGAGCACCTTCTGCGCCTCCAGCCAGCCGAGGTAGACATCGGCCAGCTCGGCCGCCCGGCCGCGCAGGATGCGGCGCACGGCCTCGGCCTTGGGCATCGACTCGGCGAGGCGGTCCTTCTGGAAGTGCTCCTTGAGGATGCGGCGCGCCCGCTCGGTGAGCCGCTGCACCGCCGACGGAGCGATCCACCGCCGCGCGCGGCCCGGTCCCTCGGCCACCTCGATGAGCCGCTGGCCGGCCGCGAGCTCCTTGAGCCGCGTTGCCACCCGCGCCGGCGGCAGGCCCAGACGGCGGGCGATCTCCGCCGCCTCCACGCCGCGCTCGCCGGCCTCCTGCACCCAGAAGGCGAGAGCGGAGCGGAGGTCTCCCTGCAACGCCGTCAGCGCCTGCCCAAGGATCGTGCCGCGGTGCCGGCGCCAGCGCGGATCGAGGACCTCGCCGCCGCCGAGCGTCGCGGCCGGCGAGGGACGGCGGATGATGTAGCGGTCTCCCCGCACGGCCGAGACCGGCGCTTCGAGGCGGATCTCGACGGGTCCGGTCTCGCCCGGCGCGAGGCCCCCTTCGGCGAGCGGCCGCAGCCGGCCGAGCACCTCGCTGGCGTAGAGGTGGAGCCGCACCGGCACGAAGCCGCGGATGGGCGCGGGGGCGTCCGGCAGGAGGGTAAAGCGGGCGAGCAGGCTGGTGGTGGCCGCGAAGGCCTCCGGCGTGCCGAGCTGCATGCCGCGGGCGAGCTCTTCGAGGGCCACGCCGGTCAACTGGAGCGATGTGCGCTCGCCGGCTTCCGCCTGCTCGCGCGGCTGGCCGTGTACCTGGATGCTGCGCACTCGCGCCCGCACGCCGCGGGGCAGGACCTCCAGCGTCTCGCCGGGGCGGACGACTCCGCTCGCGAGGGTGCCCGTCACCACGACTCCCAGGCCCTTGAGGTGGAACGCGCGGTCTACGGGCAGGCGCGCCGGCAGCTCCGGATCGGCCGGCGCGGCGTGGCGAGCCGCGAGGTCGAGCAGCGACGTTTTCAGCTCGGGAACGCCGGAGCCGGTGGCGCTGGAGACCGGGAGGATGGGTGAGCCGGCGAACGGCGTTGCGGCGAGCAGCTCCTCGATCTCAAGCTGGGCCAGCTCCAGGAGATCCAGCGGCACGAGGTCCACCTTGGTCAGAGCCACCAGACCGGCGGGGATGCCGAGCAGGGAGCAGACGGCCAAGTGCTCGCGCGTCTGCGGCTTCACCCCTTCGTCGGCGGCCACCACCAGGAGCATGACGCGGATGCCGCCGAGGCCGGCCAGCGCGTTATGGAGGAACCGCTCGTGCCCCGGCACGTCGACGAAGCCGAGCTGCAGGTCCCCCTCCGTCAGGTGGGCGAACCCGAGGTCGATGGTGATGCCGCGGGCCTTTTCTTCCGCCCAGCGGTCGCAGTCGATGCCGGTGAGGGCCAGCACGAGGCTGGTCTTGCCGTGGTCGATGTGGCCGGCGGTGCCGACGATGACCTTCTGCATGGACGTCGGCGTCAACCGGCCGGCTTCGCCAGCACCTCGCGCGCGATGCGGTTGATCGTCGCGCCGTCCGCGCTGGAGCCGAAGCGCGCCAGCATCTCCTTCATCACCGGCCCGATCCCCGCCGGTCCGGAGAGACCGCGCGAGGAGACGAGCTCCTCGATGGCGGCGCGGATCTGGCCTTCGTCCACCTGGGCCGGCAGGTAGGCCTGGAGGACCTTGATCTCGGCTTCCTCCTTGGCGGCCAGCTCCTCGCGGTTCCCGGCGCGGTACTGGGACACCGAATCCTCACGCTGCTTGATCGCCTTGCGCACCAGCGAGACGAAGCCGGCCTCGTCCACCTCGGAGCCCCGGCGGATGCGCTCGTTCTTGATCTCGGTCAGGAGCAGCCGCAAGGTGGAGAGCTTCTCCTTCTCGCCCGCCTTCATGGCGGCCTTCACGTCGGCTTCGATGCGTTGCTGCGGCGGTGTCGTGGTCATGGGAGGGATTATAGAGGGCGAAAGAGAGGGGTGCTTGTTGAAACTGTATGATGCCGGACGTGCGCCCTCACTCCCCCAACCCCCTCTCTCCCGCCCCCTCCCTCTCGCCCTCACCGGGAGAGAGGGGGCTTCATGCTTTGAGAATCCTCCTCGCCGTCCTCGTCCTGGCCGCCTGCCGCCCTGCCGCCCCCACCGCGGACGCCGGCCGCATCCGTGTTGCCGTGAGCGTGCCGCCGCAGGCGTACTTCGTCGAGCGCATCGGCGGGCCTCGTGTTGAGGTGGAGGTGATGATCCCGCCCGGCTACTCGCACGTCGACTATCCGCTGACACCGCGGCAGATGGTGGCCTTGAGCCGCGCCCGGCTCTACGTGGCGGTGGGCCATCCCGCGTTCGAGTTCGAGCGGGCTCGCATCGCGCCTCTCCTCGCGGACCTGCCCGGCGTCGAGGTGGTGGACATGTCACGCGGCATGCGGTTGATCGAGGGGGAAGGGGAAGGCAGCGAGCATGGCCACCACGCCGGCGGCGATCCTCACGTCTGGGTGGCGCCGGAGACTGTGGCGGTCGCCGCGCGCAACATCGCGGCGGCCCTGGAACGCATCGATCCCGGCCACGCCGCGGAGTACCGGTCCAATCTCGCGCGCTTCGAGGCCGACGTCGCCGAGCTCGACCGGGAGATCCGCTCGCGGCTGGCCCCCGTGCGGGGAAGCTCGTTCATGGTCTATCACCCCACGTGGGGTTATTTCGCCCGCGAGTACGGCCTGCGGCAGGTGGCGATCGAGGCCGAGGGGAAGGAGCCGAGCGCTACGCGTCTGATCCAGCTCATCGACGAGGCGAAGCGGCAAAGAGTGAAGGTCGTCTTCGTCCAAGGCGGGTTTCCCCGTAAGAGCGCGCAGGTGATCGCCGACGCGGTGGACGGACGGGTGCTGGTGGCAGATCCCCAGGAGCGGGACTGGCTGGGCAATCTGCGGCGGGTGACGGGGGAGCTGAGGGAGGCGCTGGGAAAGACCGAGATAAATCGCGCCGGTCTGCCCTTCGAAGCCTCACCCCCTGTCCCCCTCTCCCTGACGGGCGAGGGGGGACGCCTGCGAAGGGGTTTTGCCGAAAAAGTTGGCTGCCTATTGGCAAGACTGACTGTGAATCGTCCCCCCTCGCCCGTCAGGGAGAGGGGGACAGGGGGTGAGGCCTCGCGCGGCAACCCTGCCTTCACCACACAGGTGGCCTCCCGTGTCTGACGTCACCCCCGTCGTCGCCGTCCGCAACGTCACCTTCGGCTACGGCCGCGAGGTGGTGCTGGACGGCGTCGATCTCGACATCCAGCCGCGCGATTTCCTCGCCATCATCGGTCCCAACGGCGGCGGCAAGACCACGCTGCTGAAGGTGATGCTGGGACTGCTGCGGCCGTGGTCCGGCGAGGTGGTCTATCACCTCTCCGGCGGCCGCGATCCGCGCGGCCGGCTCGGCTACGTGCCGCAGTTTTCGACCTTTGACAAGGATTTTCCGCTGCGGGTCTCCGACATGGTTTTGATGGGACGGCTCGGGTATCGCGGCGATGGCGGCAGTGGTGGCCTGCTGCGCCCGTGGTCGCGGCAGGACCGCGCCGCCGCAGAGCAGGCGATCGAGCGGCTCGGCCTCTCCGGCGTCGCCCGCGCCCACGTCGCCGAGATCTCGGGCGGCCAGCTCCAGCGCGTGCTCATCGCCCGCGCCCTGGTTGCCGAGCCCGAGATCCTCTTCCTCGACGAGCCCACGGCATCCATCGACGCCGAGTCGCGCGCGACGCTGAGCGAGCTGCTGGAGGACCTCAACCGCAGCATTCCCGTCGTCGTCGTCACCCACGACGTGACCTCCATTGCCGCCATGGTGCGGCGCATCGCCTGCATCAACCGGCGGCTCTTCTATCATGGCGATCCCGAGCTCTCGCTGGAGGTGATGGAGGAGGTCTACGGCTGTCCGGTCGAGCTGGTCACCCACGGCGTGCCGCACCGCGTGCTGCACCGGCACTGACGAGGCAAAACCTTGCCGACCTTCCTCGACGCGCTCTCCTACGAGTTCCTGCGCAACGCCCTCGTCGCCGGCGTGCTGGCGAGCGTGCTCTGCGGCGTCATCGGCACTTTCGTGGTGGTCAAGAAGCTCGCGTTCATCAGCGACGGCATCAGCCATGCGGCGTTCGGCGGCATGGGAGTCTGCTTCTTCCTGGGGATCAACCCGCTGCTTGGCGCCATCCCCGTGGCTCTCGCCTGCGCCCTGGCGCTCGGCGCTGTGGACCGCGAGACCATCCGCTCCTATGACGCCTTGATCGGAGTCCTGTGGGCGGTGGGCATGGCGGTGGGCGTGGTCTTCGTCTACAAGACGCCGGGCTACGCTCCGAACCTGATGACCTATCTCTTCGGCAACATCCTTCTCGTCTCGCGCCGGGACGTAGCGACCATCCTCGTCCTCGCCGTCTTCGTGCTCGCCGTCGTGTTCCTCTTCTTCAAGGGGATCGTCGCGGTGGCCTTCGACGAGGTCTTCGCGCGGGTGCGCGGCGTGCGGGTGCGGCTCCTCATGTCGCTGCTGCTGGCGATGATCGCGCTCTCGGTGGTGATCCTCATCCAGGTGGTGGGGATCATCCTGGTGGTCGCGCTGCTGACAATTCCTTCCGTGATCAGCCTGATGCTGTGGCGCGATCTGCGCAGCGTCCTTCTCGGCTCCGTGCTCATCGGCGTCGGCATCACCCTCGGCGGGCTCGTCCTCTCCTTCTACTACGACCTGCCCTCGGGTCCGGCGATCATCCTGCTGGGGGCGGTGCTGCTGGTGGGCGTCTACGGGATGAAGAAGCTACCGCGGCGAGCGCCGGTCTGAGTTAGTACGCCCCGTCTCAACGTCTCGGCCGCCCGCTCCGGCCGCACCCATTTTATGGGGACTCCCATGGCGAGAGTCCCGGTTGTGGAAGGAGAAAGTCACTATGAAGCGATTTAAGTTCCTGCTCCTGGGTGCCGCGCTGGTGCTCACCGCCGTAGCGGCGCGCCCCGCGAAGTCGGACGCGTGCTTCGCGTACGGCATCTGTCGGACCTGTACGCCGACCACCAAGCAGCCCTGCCTGGTCGTGCAGTGTCCGCCGCATCCGGCGACCTACAATTGCGGTTCGTGCACCACGAATTGCGTGCCGCCGGGCGACTAATCCAAAGAAAAATAGGGGCGCAGGAGGGCTGTGTAGGGGCGCAGCATGCTGCGCCCCTCTTCCTGTTCAGGTGAGAGCTACGGCACGGGGCTTGCTGGAAAGATCGGCATCCTGGTCTCGCGCACCGGGCCGAGACCGTCCACTCCTTACCCTGGGAGGTGACTATGGCCGTATTGACCCACGATGGGACCCGCGAAGCGACACAGGCCCTTCCCGTCACCCGCGAAGAGATCCGAGAGCTCCTGCAGACGCCCGGGTGCCCGTGCGTCTCGATCTACATGCCTACCTTCCGGGCGGGCGTGGAGACGCAGCAGAATCCGATCCGCCTCAAGAACCTTCTGCGCGTGATTCAGGGGCGGTTGGGCGAGATCGATATGGGTGACGCACAGGCCGCCGAGCTCACGGCGCCGCTCCGCGACCTCCTCGACGACCCGACGTTCTGGCAACTGCAGAGTGATGGTCTGGCTCTTTTCCGCTCGCCGGAGCTGTTCCGCACCTACCGGCTGCCGAGCTCCTTCGACGAGCTGGCGGTGGTGGAGAAGCGGTTCCACCTCAAGCCGCTGTTCTCCCTGCTCCACGGCGACGGCAGGTTCTACGTCCTGGCCCTCAGCCTGAAGAACATCCGGCTGATCGCCGCCTCCCGCCACAGCGCCGAGGAGCTGGACGTGCCGGGCGTGCCGCGGAGCCTGGAGGAGGCCTTGGGAGAGCTGACGCACCAATTCGCTCAGTTCAAGTCGGGTCCCCGGGGCAGGGCGGTTTCGAGGTCGCCCGTCTTCCATGTCCATGGCGGCGTGGAGGACGATCTCAAGGTCGAGATCCTCAGCTTCTTCAACCTGGCGGACAAGGCGCTCCTCAAGTACATGGACCGCGACGCGCCGGTCGTGCTGGCCGGCGTCGAGTATCTCCTCCCCCGTTACAAGGAGACGACTGAGCATCCGCACGTCCTGGACGAGGGTCTGACGGGAAATCCGGACCTCCTCTCCGCGGACGAGCTGCGCGATGCCGCGTGGGAGATCGTTCAGCCCTACTTCCTGGAGAACCGGCGCCGCGCCGCCGAGCGCTTCGGCGAGCTCCTCGGCACCGGCCGCGCCACCAGCCGCTACGAAGAGATCCTGCCGGCGGCGCACGACGGGCGGATCGATACTCTGTTCGTGGCTCGCGGCGTCCGCCTCTGGGGCCGCTATGACACGAGGAGCCGTGAGATCCATCTGCAGGAGGATCAGGCGGCACCGCGCGACGTCAGCGAGGACTTGCTCGATCTCGCCGCGATGCAGACGTTCCTCAACAGTGGCACGGTGTACGCCGTCCCCCAGCAGGAGGTGCCCGGAGGACAGGCCATGGCGGCGATCTTCCGGTATTAGCCCTCACCCCCCGGCCCCCTCTCCTGCCCCCTCCCTTCCCCCCTCACCGGGAGAGGGGGAGCTGCCGTCAAGGTCTGAGCGGCGGCCGTCTTCTCAGGATCTGCGTCACCCGCTCCCAGCGGCGGCGCACCTCCTGCCATTCCTGCCGCACCTCGGGGCCGGGTTGCACCTCGGACATCAGCCGGTCGACCCGGCCGCCGACGGTGGCCAGCTCGCCGAAACGGCGCACCACCTCGGCCTGCGGGTCCGCTCGCCGGAAGCGGTCCCGCGTGCGGACGAAGATCCCCTCCTTGACCCGCTTGTTGAACCGGCCCGCCGCCTCGGCGAGCACCTCCAGCTCCTCCTGCAGCTTCTCGTCCTTCTCGGTGAGCTCGGCGCCGCCGTCTTCCTTCTGCTCGAGGAAGGCCCCATAGGTCTCTCCGAGCTTCTCGCTGGCGGTCACCAGCTCGGCCGCGAGCCGCCGGAGCTCCTCGATGGGGAGCTCCCCGGCTGGCGCGAGATCATCCGGAGAGGCGGCCGGCGGCTCCTGCGCAGCCGAGGGCTCGGCGGCGGCCGGCTCGGTCTGCTGCGGAGCCGCCTCTTCGGGAGCAGGATTGGAGATCGGAGCTGGAGCCGGCTTCGGCACCTCCCGGCGCGGAGCAGGAGCCGGGCTCGGCGGCTTCACTGCTGCCGAAGTGGCGGCAGAGGCTGCGTCCGCGTTCGTCGAATCGTCCGTGCTCGTCCTGGCGGCAGGTCGCGGCTCCAGTCCGCCCGTTGCCGCGGTGGAGGCAGGGCTCGCCGCGGGTTCTGCCGGGACCGGCGCTTCGGCCCCGCGGCGCGTCCACAGGAAGGTCCCTATTCCGAGCAGCGCGAGGGCCAGCACCGCGGCGATCGCGCCGCGCTTCCATGCCGCTCCCTGGACGGGCCGATAGGAGGTGCTGGAAGCAGCGGGCGCGGCGGCGGTCGCGGGCAGGGGAGGAAGAGGCTGCGGCAGCCGCGGACGGTCCGTCTCCATGGTGGCGGCGGAATCACCTTCGAGCCGTGACGGCAGGACGCGAGTGGGGAGCTCCCGGGTGGATTCGGACCGCACGTCGGAGGTGCCCGTGCCCTGCCGGTTCAAATACAAGCGGAGCTCCTCGGCCGTCTGGAAGCGCGCCGCGGGCTGCTTCTCCAGCGCCTTGAGGACGGCGCCGTCAAGCCAGGCGGGGAGGCCGGGCACGACCGTGCCGGGCGGCACCGGTGGATCGTCGAGCTGCGCCCTGAGGATGGCGAAGTCCGTCGGGCCGTCGAAGGGCACGCGCGCGGTGAGCAACTGGTAGAGCACGGCGCCGAGCGAGTAGATGTCCGTGCGCTGGTCCACCTCCTCGCCGCGGATCTGCTCGGGCGCGACGTAGCGCAGCGTACCGATGAGCAGCCCCGTCTGAGTCATGTGGCTGCTGCCGGTCATGCGGGCGATGCCGAAGTCCATCACCTTGAGCGTGCCGGCCTCGGTGAGCATCAGGTTGTCCGGCTTGAGGTCGCGATGGATGATCCCCGCGCGGTGCGCCTGCTCGATCCCCTCGAGCGCCGTGGCGAGGAGCGGCACGGCCCGCTGCCAGGGCATGGCGCCGTGGGCCGAGATCACCTCGGCGAGGGTGCGGCCGTAGACGTACTCCATGGCCAGGAACAGCTCGCCGCCGTCGTGGAAGAAGCTGTAGATGGTGGCGATGGCGGGATGGCTCAGCCGGGCGAGGATCTTCGCCTCGGCGCGGAAGCGCTCGACGATCTGCGGCTCGCGCGCCAGCTCGGGCCGGATCGCCTTGACCGCCACCTCGCGGTCGAGCATCTCGTCGACCGCGCGGTAGACGGCGCCCATGCCGCCCTCGCCGATCTTCTCCACGATCCGGTAGTTGCCGACGACTCTGCCGAGCATGGCTGTTTTCCTCGAAGACGGGATGATTCTACCGCGCGAGCCCCCCGACTCCTGCAACCACCGGCAGGACGATTCCTTGCGGCCGGCTCCATGGTGTTAGCATCCGGGCCGCACTCAAAGAGGGGAGCGGTGAATGGATCGCAGTCTGAAGGCCTGGGCGGGCGTGTGCTTCGTCCTGGGGGCCGCCATGACCCTGGCGGGTTGGAGCCTCCACGCGGTCTTCTTCGTGGAGCCTCACGATCGCCCGGCCGTCAGGCTGCTGATCGGGGCGGGCCTGGCGCTGGCGGCCCTCGCCGTGGCGGCTGTCCTGCTCGCCCGCTTCGTTCGCTTCCAGGATGCGGAAGCCTTGCCGCAGCGCTGCGCCAGGAGACCCTATACGACACTGTTCCTCGCCAGCTTTGTGGCCCTGTTCGTAGAGGTCCTGCTGATCCGCTACAGCGGCTCGCAGATCCGGATCTTCTCCTTCTACAAGAACGTCCCTCTGGTGAGCGCGTTCCTGGGCCTGGGGCTGGGCTGCTGCCGCGCCGGCGCGCGTTCGCGGGACGCGATGCGGTTCCTGCTCTGGCTGCTTCCCCTCGCCGTCTTCCTGGCCCATACCGCCATCGCCATCGACGGCTCTTTGGGGGTGTGGGCGGCGCTCGGCAGCAGCGAGTACATCCTGGGAGACCACGTCGTCGACGTGCCGGACCCGGGCAAGGAGCTGGCGAGCCAGGTCCTCCTGGCGGCGTTCTGCGCCGCCACCCTGGTCGCCATTACCTGCCTCTTCGCTCTGCTCGGGCGTCTCCTGGGCAGCGCCTTCGAGCCGGTGGAGCGCCTCCGCGGATACACGGTCAACATCGTCGGCAGCCTTGCGGGGATCTTGCTCTTCGTGGCCCTCAGCTATCTCGAGACACCGCCCTGGATCTGGCTCACCGCCGGGCTCCTGCCGCTGCTGTGGTGGATCTCGGGAGCGATGCGCACGGCCGCGGCAGCCCTCCTGATTTTGCTCAACGCCATCGCCGTGTTTCCCTCCTACGGCGATACGGTGTGGTCCCGGTACCAGAAGCTGGTGGGGCATGTCCTGCCGGCCGAGCCTCCGGGAACGGGCTCGCCGTCGTACCTGGTGCAGATCTCGGACGTCTTCTACCAGGTCGCCATGGACCTCCGTCCGGCGGCCGTGGCCCGGATGCGGGGCAACCCATTTCCGCACTATGACGCGGCTTTCCGGCTGGCGCCCAACAAGGAGCGCGTGCTGGTGGTGGGCTCCGGCACGGGCAACGACGTGGCAGCGGCCCTGCGGGCGGGCGTGCGGCACGTGGACGCCGTAGACATCGATCCGGCCATCGTCGAGATGGGGCGGCGGCACCACCCCGAGCACCCGTACAGCGACCCACGCGTGCGGGTGATCGTCGACGATGCCCGCCGCGCCTTCCGGCGCCTGCCCCCGGCGAGCTATGACGCCGTCGTGTTCGGCCTGCTCGACTCGCACACCCAGCTCGGCATCTCCAGCGTGCGGCTCGACAACTACGTGTTCACCCTCGAGAGCCTGGCGGCCGCCCGCCGTCTGCTGCGGCCCGGCGGCTCGCTGATCATCACCGCATCGAGCTTCCGCGAGTGGTTCTGGAAGCGTTTCGTCGCCATGCTGAGGACGACCTGCGACACGCCGGTGAGGACCTTCAGTTTCGGGATCGGCAGCACCTACGTCTGCCAGGTGCTCGACCCGGCGAAGCCGCCGCCGCGTCTCCAGGCCGGCGCGCCGGTGTTGCCGACGGATGACTGGCCGTTCCTCTATCTGCCCGGCCGCATCGTCCCGCGCGCCTATCTGATCGCGGTCGTGCTCCTGGCGCTGGTTTCCATCGGCGTGCTGCGGGCCGGCGGCCTGCGGCTGGAGCGCTTCTCGGCTTACCACGGGCATCTGTTCTTCCTCGGCGCCGCATTCCTGCTGATGGAGGTCTATGCCATCAACCGCCTGGCCCTGCTGTTTGGCACCACGTGGCTGGTCTCCGCCGTGACCATCGCCGGCGTGCTGATCCTCATCGTCTGCGCCAATCTCACGGTCGAGTTCCTTGGGTCGGTGCCCTATGGGCTGGCCTACGCCGGCATCACGGGCTCGCTGTTGCTCGGCTACTTCGTCGGGCCTGCCGCCGTGCTGGGACGCGGCTTGGGGCCGTCCCTGATCTACGCTCTCGTGCTTCTGCTGCCGGTCTATTTCGCCGGCCTGATCTTCGCCCGCTCCTTCCGCCTGGCCGAGGCCGGCGGCACGGCCATCGGAGTCAACATCCTGGGTTCCGTGCTCGGCGGCTGGGTGGAGTACTCGACGATGATCCTCGGCATCCGGGCGCTCGCCCTCTTGGCGCTGTTCTTCTATTTGATGTCCCTGCTGATGCAGCAGCGGAGCGCGCGGCTCAACCCGAAGCATGCCGTTGCTGCCGGTGAAGGCGCTGCGGCGGGGTAGGATCCGTGCCGATCCACAAATCGATCGCCGTCTCTCTGGCCTTGCTCGCAGCGCCGTTGAGCGCCGCGCCTCACCCGGTCACGGTGGGCGATCTGATGGCCCTGCGCTCCATCTCGGACGTGCGCATCTCGCCCGACGGCAGCCAAGTCGCCTACGTGGTCTCGCAGCCTTCCTTCGAGAAGGACGAGCACGAGGCCATGCTGTACGTCGTGTCCACCGCGGGCGGCACGCCGGTGCGTCTCACCTACGGCACGCGCATCTTCAACAAGCCGCGTCCGGCACCTCGCCTGCGCTGGTCGCCGGATGGCTCCCGCCTGTCCTTCCTGGCCTTCGCCGGCGACCTGCCGCAGGTGTTCGCCCTCGATGTTCGAGGCGGCGAGGCGCGAGCTCTCACGTCCAATCCCCAGGGCGTCGGGGACTACGTCTGGTCGCCGGACGGAAAGAGGCTCGCCTCTCTGGCGCCGGATTCACCTTCGGCGGAGGAGGAACGGCGGCGCAAGGACAAATCGTTCGTGATCGAGGTGGACCGGCAGGACCGTCCGCCGCGGGTGTGGGTGCAGGATCTCTCCGGCGGCGCGCCCCGAGCTTTGAGCCCGCCGGAGCATTTCGTCTCCGCGCTCGACTGGTCGCCTGACGGCTCCACTCTCGTCTACGCCGCGGCGCCGCGGCCCGGATACATCGGGCAGTTCCATACGCGCCTCTACACGATTCCGGCCTCCGGTGGCGAGCCCCGCGTGATCGTGGACCGCGACGGTATGAATACCCTGCCCCAATACTCGCCCGACGGCCGCTGGATCGCCTTCGTCTCGACCGGCGGTGGGAAGGGCATGCTCGCCACGTGGGGACTGAGCCTGGCGCCGGCCGAAGGCGGCGATCCGGACCGCATCCGGAGCCTCACGACCGACACCTGGGTCGCGGAGCTCGCCTGGGCTCCGGACGGCGGCTCGCTCCTCGTCGTGCCCAACATGAGCCCCTGGCAGCGGGGCGCGCGCATGTTCGAGCAGCCGCTGCTCCGCCTGTTTCTGGACGGCCGCAGTGAGGAGCTGCATCCGGGTCCCTTCGTCCACTATTCGCCTTCGATGAGCCGCGACGGGCGGCGGCTCGCCTTCCGCTCGGTCGAGGCGCTGACCACGGGAGACGTCTTCGTGCTCGATCTCGGCGATGGGGCCGCGAACCCGCCGCGGCGCCTCACCGAGGTGAACCCGGAGCTGAAGGACCTGGCGCTGGGCAAGCTCGAGCCCATCCACTGGACCTCCTTCGACGGCATGGAGATCTGGGGCCTGCTACTCACGCCGCCCGGCGATGCTCCCGCGAAGCGTTTGCCGCTACTGGTCTACGTGCACGGCGGGCCGAACGGCAGCATCACCTATGGCGTTTTCCCACAGTTCATGCATTCCGTGGGGCAGGTGGAGCCGTACCCGGTCCAGGCCATGGCGAGCGCCGGCATGGCGGTGCTGCTGCCCATGCCACGCGGCGGAATGGGCTACGGCGAAGCCGGCCTGCGCATGATCATCGACAGTTGGGGCGAGGGCGACTATCAGGACATCATGGCCGGCGTCGATCACCTGGTGAAGCAGGGCTTGGCGGATCCCGACCGCCTGGGAGTGATGGGCGCCTCCTACGGCGGCTACATGACCGACTGGATCGTCACTCAGACGGACCGCTTCAAAGCCGCCTCCGCGATGTGCAGCATCAGCGACATCGCCGACCTCTATTACCTCTCCGACGCCGGCGACTTCACGCGCGATTACTTCGGTCTGCCCTGGGAGGCGCCGGAGGCCTATGCAAAGCACTCGGCGATCACCTATGTCTCCCGCGTCAAGACGCCGCTCCTCATCCAGCACGGTGAGAACGATCGTCGCATCCCGATCATGCAGGCGACCAAGTTCTACAAGGCCCTCAAGGACCAGGGCAAGATCGTGGAGATGGAGATCTATCCCCGCGGCGGACACGTCATCTACGAGCCCGATCTCGAGCAGGAGATCATGCGCCGCAACTTGGAGTGGTTTCGGAAGTGGCTGCGGCCGTGATGCGCTAGGATTCTGCGGTTGAATCCTATGCACTGCGATGAGATCATCTTCAGTGGGCATGCCGTGCGCCGAATGTTCGAGTGGAGCATTGGCAGAGAAGAGGTGTTGGAGGTCGTTGCCTCCGGAGAGGTGATCGCTGACTATCCAGATGACAGACCCTTCCCAAGCGTCCTTCTCCTGGCGACCGTGGAAGGTCGAGTTCTTCACTCGGTGGTTGCGGAGGACTCTGCCAATCGGACCTGTTATATTGTGACGGTGTATCCTCCCGATCCGGCCATGTGGAGTCCGGACTTCAGGAAGAAGAAACCTATATGAGATGCCTCTTCTGCAAGCAAGGTGAGACTCATCCTGGCCACACGACGGTGGTGCTCCAGAGGGGCGAGACTGTCGTCATCTTCAAGGAAGCCCCGGCTGAAATCTGTGAGAACTGCGGGGAGTACTACCTCTCGGAAAGCGTTACCGGGGAGCTCCTGGAGCGGGCCGAAAAGGCGATCGAGAATGGGGCGGAGGTTGAGATCCTACGTTTCGCGGCGTAGGTCCGGTACGAGCGCCGGTAACGTCGGCGCGCTCGTGAAGGAGACCGTTGGGGAGTCTCTCGAAGCCGCAGCGATTACAGACTTGGATACGGCTGAGGTTGGCGAGACTCAGGTTGCTTTGATTGGCGAGCTTCGCGATATTCCTGAGGGCCCATCTAGATAGGCAACTCCATCGTAAACACCGTTCCCGTCGGCACGTTGTCCTCGACGCGAATCGAGCCCTGGTGTTCCGTCACGATGCGATGCACGATCGCCAGTCCCAGACCGGTGCCGCGGCCCTTGGTGGAGTAGTAGGGGAGGAAGAGCTTCTCTTTCGACTCGGGCGGGATGCCGCGGCCGGTGTCCGCCACCTGGATCTCCAGATGGCCGTTGGAGGGATGCGCGGAGACGGTAACCCGGCCGGGGGCCTCGGTCGCCTCCACGGCGTTGTCCAGCAGGTTGATGAGAGCGCGCTTGACCTGCTCGCCGTCGATCGAGACGACCGACAGCGCCGGGTCCACCTCGCCCTCGACGTCTACTCCCGGTTTCAGGTTGCGGTAGAGGTGCAGGGTCTCGCCCAACAGCTTCGGCAGATCCACCGGCGCCGGCCGCGGCCGCGGCATGCGGGCGTAGCGGGAGAACTCGTCGACCATCCCCTGCATCGCTACCACCCCGCGCACGATGGTCTCGACCGCCTCTTCGATCGCTTCGGCGAGGCCGGAATCGCCCTGGCGGCGTTTCATGAGCAGCCGCTCGGCGGCCAGACGGATGGGCGTGAGCGGGTTCTTGATCTCGTGCGCGATCCGCCGCGCCGCCTCGTTCCACGCCGCGAGCTGCTGGGCTTTGATCAGCTCCGTGAGGTCCTCGAGCACCAGCACCCGGCCCTGCACGCCGCCCGCCGCGTCCCGCAGCGCGGTGACCTTGGCCTCGAACGTCTTCCACTCGCCGCCCAGGATGAGATGGACCTCCCGGCTGCCACGCCTCTCCAACGCCGCCTCGCGCACCACGGCCGCCAGCCGCGCCCGCTCGCGATCGCTCCATGCCTCCTCGAAGGAGCGGCCGACGACCTCGTCCTCGCGTTGCCGCAGCATGTTGAGCGCGGCGCCGTTGCAGGTGAAGATGCGGCCCGCCGAGTCGATGGAGACGACGCCGGCGGCGACGTTCTCCAGCACCGCCGCGATCAAGGCGCGCTCCTCCGCCATCCGCTGATTGGCCGTCGTCAGGTCGCGGTTGCTGCGCTCCAGCAGCTCCTTGTTGCTCGCCAGCTCGCCGGTCATGCGGTTGAAGGAGTCGACGAGAACGCCCAACTCGTCGTCCGCCTCCACGTCGACCCGATGGCCGAGATCGCCGCCGCTGATCCGCCGGGTCCCTTCGGCCAGGGCCTGGATGGGCAGGGTCACCCGCTTCGCCAGATGGAGGCCGGTCCACGAGGAGGCGAGGAGGATGAGCAGCGTCACCATGGCGAAGAGGAGGATGTGGCTCGCCCGCAGATCGTCCTTCTGCACCTGGAGCTGGCGGTAGGCCTGGTAGTCCTGAACCAGCTTCTCCCGCTGCTCCGAGAGCACCGGATCGAGCAGTGACCCGGCGATGACGATCACCGGCGCTCGCGGCTCCGCTCCTACCGCTTCACCTTGCGGCCGCGGGGCCGCCACCGCCGCCATCAGCAGGCTGCCGTGCTTGCCCGGAGGCGCTATCACGGCGGTGGCCCGCCCCACGCTCCCGGCTTGCTCCAGGAACGAGCGCTCCGGCTCCGGCAGGTCCGGAATGCCCGACTGCGGGTTGAGGCTGGCGTGCACGAACTCCCGCCCTTCGTAGACGGCCAGCAGGTCGAGGCCCAGCCGCTGCAGCAACTCCCGCATCCGGCGCGTCAGCCGTGGGCGCTCTGCCGGATCGTCGAGATCGAAGCCGCGGATCTCCGAGGAGACGAGGGAGGCGTCGCGCAGGTTCGTCCGCTCGATGCGGTCGTAGAGGGCTTGTGCCACCGCGTTGCCCCGCTCTAAGACCGGCGCCACGGGAGTGTTGAACCAGCGGTCGATCGAGCCCTGGAGCAACTCGGTGGCGAGAGCGAACAGCAGCAGGACCGGGATGAGGGAGAGGCCGATGTACGTGGCCACCAGCTTGAACTTGAACGTCGAGCCGAGCACCCGGTGCTTGCGCTCCACCAGCAGCTTGATCAGATTGCGCAGCAGGACGAAGACGACGACCAGGATGAGGACGACGTTGGCGTACCAGAGGACGAACAGCAGGACCCGATTGGTCACCAGGGCCGCCGGCAGGTCGCGCCCTCGTTGCGCCAGATAGAAGAGGGCGGCGGAGAGCAGCAGCAGGAGCGCGAGCCACGCGCCGAGGACGCGGTAGTTCTTGCGCTGGCGGAGGAGCTTCTCGCGGAGATCCATGGACGGAGGCCTGAACGGGTTTAGGGCTCCCGGGGAACGCGGAACTTCGGCGACTCTCTCCAGTCCGTGTTGATGGTCACCGGAATGAACGAGAGGATCGTCCGCGAGCCCATCTCGGCCGCGATTTTTACCAGCAACCTGCCCTCAGCCGACAGGCCGGCCAGCGAGAAGACCGGGAGCTGATCGATCGTGGTCATGGCTTCTTCGAGTGCCTTGCGCTCGCGCACTGTACGGCTTTCGATCAGCTTGTCGTCCAGCTTGTAGTTGACGGTGTAGTCGCGGGTGACCGCATCATAGATCGCCACCACCTCGAGGGTGGCGGTTTTCAGCTTCTGGTCCCACCAGCGCTTGCGGTCGCGCGACAGCTCGAACTTATAGAGGATCGGGGTCGGCAGCCCGCTGTCCACCCGCTCCGAGAGGCGCCGGTCGAAGGCATCGCGCAGGGTGAACGAGGTGAGGACCCGGCCGGCGTCGAGGTTGATCTTGATTTCGGAAATTTCGGCGTCGGCGCGGGCCTGCGAAGCGAATAAAAAAAGAGCCAGGAGCGCGAGTTTCGCCCTCATTGAGGATCAGTGTAACAGAGCCCTCGCCCGGCGCTTCCGCGCTGGGCTACCGAAACGTCGCCCAGAGGGCGAAATCGCTTCAGCAGCAGGTGATGCCCGGCCCGCACCGGCCGCCGTCGCAATCGGCGTCTGTCTGGCAGGGAGCGCCGCAGCTACAGACGCAGGTGCGAAGGAAGGGCGGCCGGGCCTTGAGATCCGGCGTCGCGGTTTCGGGCGCCGCAGCCGGACAGAGCTGAGCCGGACCCGACAGGACCGCGGTGAGATCCAAGACCGGCGCGCAGCCCGTTTGCGCTGGAGCGGCCTGGGTTGGTGTGACCGCGGGATCGGCCGCCTCGCCGGCGAAGGCCGGTCCTGCGCAGATCGCCAGGGCAAGGACGATGAAGTACAAGCTGAGTTTTCTCGTCATGGTGTTCTCCTCGGGAAGCTTGTTCAGCAGCAACTGATGCCGCCGACGCAGAGCCCGCCGGGGCCGCAGTCCGCGTCCTTCTTGCAGGGTTGGCCGCAACTGCAGCGGCAGGTGCGGCCGACCTTGAGCTCCGGTGCGGGATTCAGCGGCAAGACCGCCGGACTGATCTCCGCCTTGCCGGAAAGGATTGCGGCGAGGTCCAGCGTCTCGCCGCAGCCAGACTGGTGAGGCGCGGCGACCGCCGGCGCCTGCGGAGCCGCCGCTTCGGCCGAGGCGGGGGCTGCGCTCAGGAAGGCCGCGAAGAGCAGGGCGATAAACGTGAAACCGAGAACCTTGAGTCGAGGCATGACCGTCCTCCTTGGTCGTCAGCAGCAGGTAATGACGTTGATGCACACGCCGCCGTCGCAGTCGGCGTCAGTTGTGCAGGTCGCGCCGCACCCGCAACTGCAGTAGCGCACGCGCGGCGGCTTGGCCATGAATTCCGGCTCCGGCTGCGTCGCCGGGCAGATCTCGCCTTTCAACGAGTTGTTGAGGTCGAGGCTTCTCCCGCAGTCCGCAAGGCTGAGTGAGGAAGGCGCCGGTGGCGCCACCTGCGGAGCCTTTTCGGCGAAGGCCGGCGCGCCGCTCAGGACCACCACGAAGAACACGGCGATCAGGGCGAATCCAAACGTCTTGCATCGAGACATAGAGTCCTCCTTGGTGTTGGACGTCGATAGAAACCGGCTAGGGCCGGCCGGTGAGGGGGCGGATGAAGCGAGGGAAGGTCTGCTGCTACAAGGATAGACGTATGCAGAAGCTCCTACGTTTTAGGTGGAGCCCCCTGAACGGGCGACCAAGACAGACCAGCCGGTTCAGGTGGGCTCCACTCTCATAGGTGCTCCAGGACGGCTGGAGGGGGGACAGGGCTCAGGGCGAGATCAGGAAGGCGCGGACCGCGTTCAGATCCCAGCCGTCGCCGCGCCGGGTGACCGCCTGAAGCGGGACCTGCTCCTCGGCGAGGAATCGCAGCAGCTCTCCCTCCGCCTCCCGGCGATCCGCGTCCAGCAGTGCGAGGACCGGCTTGCCGTAGCGCCGCGCGAGGCGGATCTCCGCCCGCGTTCCCTCGCGGCCGGGCAGGGCGACGATCTTCCACGCCGAGAGGACGTTGATGGCGTTGCGGCTGTCCGCGCCGTTGGGGCCCAGCCGGCCGGCGAGATGAGTGAAGATGGGAATCTCCACCCAGGGATTGGGATAGCCGGATTCAGGCTCTTCGCCTTCCGGCGAGCGGGGGATGACGCCGATCGACACTCCCTTGCGGGCCGCCACGGCAGCGAAGCCGCGTGAGGCGTCCCGCATCACCCCCAGGCCGCCGCCGGTGAGGAGGTGGAACCCCATCTCCGCGATCAGCCGGCCGACGGCCATGGCGAGATCGGCATGGCCGTGATCCGGATCGCCGGAACCGATAACGGTCACGATGGGAATGCGGGAGACGGCGTCCATCAGGGAGAGGATAACAATCCGGCCCCCGGAGAGGCCGCGGGCGCGGCAACCGGTCCGGGCGATAAGAACCGTTCCCGGACCGGCCCGGGGGCCGGTACTGCCGCGCGAGAGGGCCGCGCGGCTCTGGCAATTCAGGCGGACGAAACCCGAAAACTCCGCGGGGTCCGCTCGCCGGCGGGATGGCAGTCGGCGGTCCCGGAGATCCTGCCCGCCCTGGGGGAGATCACCTCGTCCTCATGGACTCGGACCGGAGGAGAGGCACCGTTCCCAGCAGCCGAAGAGCAGGCCCAAGGGCCATCGAACCGGCCAAGACGATGGTACTCCCATTGTCGCTGAAGTGCAATTCCTGCCAGGCTTTTTTATCCTTCAGCGAGCACCGGCTCTCCCGCCATCTCGCGGCACAGCTCGGTGTATGCCTCCGATGCATACATTTGAATAAGCGTTGGCGCACTTTCACGACTTCACTGTTTGAGGTAGGATAAATCCCAAACGGAAAGCGCGGACATCCGAGGTTGAGGTCACCCACGAGGAATGGAGTTTTACGGAGTCCCCCCGGTATGGCTGCCTTCGAGCACGACTTCCTGATCAGCTACGCCCATCTGGACGATGAATCACTCGTCGAAGGCGAGCCGGGCTGGGTGGCCCGCCTGCATCGGCTGCTGGAGATCCGCGTCGGCCAGCTCCTGGGAGAGAAACCGAAGATCTGGCGCGACCCGAAGCTCCAGGGAAACGACTACTTCGCGGACACCATCGTGGAGCGCTTCCCCAGGGTCGCCGCCCTGGTCTCGGTGCTCTCCCCGCGCTACATCAACTCGGAGTGGTGCACGCGGGAGCTGAAGGAGTTCTGCCGCGCCTCGGAGAAGTCGGGCGGCATCCGGATCGCCGACAAGTCGCGCATCTTCAAAGTGGTCAAGACACCGGTGCCCCGCGAGCAGCACCCGGACGAGGTGCAGCCGCTGCTCGGCTATGAGTTCTACGTCGTCGATCCGCAGACCGGCAGGCCCCGTGAGCTCTTCCAGGCCTACGGCCCCGACGCGGAGCGGGCGTTCCTCGCCAAGCTCGACGACCTCGCCTACGACATCGCCAAGCTGCTGGAGCTGGTGAAAAACGGCAAGGAGGTGACCCGGCCCCAGGCGAGCAAAGGCACCGTCTACCTGGCGGAGACCAGCTTCGACATGCGCGACGAACGGGAGACGATCAAGCGGGATCTCGTCCGCAACGGCTACGAGGTGCTTCCCGATCAGCCGTTGCCGCTGTACGTCTCCGACTTCGAGGGGTTCGTGCGCGGCCAGCTCGCCCGTTGCACCCTCTCCGTCCATCTCATCGGTCAGACCTACGGAGTCGTGCCGGATGGCGCCTCCCGCTCGTTGGTCGTGCTGCAACAGGAGCTGGCCGCGGAGCGCAGCGCAGCCAGCGGCCTGACGCGTCTGATCTGGATGGCTCCGGACCTCGCGGTCGAAGACGAGCGGCAGCGAGCGGTCGTCGAATACCTGCAGACCTCCCCGGCCGTTCACGCCCAAGCCGAGCTGCTGCAGGTCCCGCTCGAGGACCTCAAGACCGCGATCCACTCGAAGCTGGCGCCGCCACCGAGCCGGACCGCCACGAAAACGATGCGGATCTACCTCGGGGACGTGCCCCGGCTCTACCTGATCTGCGACCAGCAGGACGTCGAGGCGGCCCGGCCCCTGGAGGACTTCATCTTCAACGAGGGTTTCGAAGTCATGCTCCCCTTGTTTGACCAGGATGAGGCCCAGGCGCGGGTCGACCACGAGGAGAGCCTGTGCACGTGCGACGCGGTTCTCCTCTTCTACGGCGAGGCAGGAGAGCCGTGGCTGCGGCGCAAGCTGCGGGAGCTGCAGAAGAGCGCCGGGCTGGGCCGCGAGAAGCCCCTGCTCGCCCGCGGCATCTACGTGGCGGCCCCCATCACGCCGCAAAAGGAACGGTTCCGCACGCTGGAAGCGACCGTGCTGCACGGGCCGGCCGAGGGAGGGGCTCCGGCCGGGCTCGAGCGGTTCCTGCACGCGATCAAGAAGGCCCGGGGAACCGCCAAGTGATCCCGGCGCAGAGGGGCCTCGCGGCCGAGGCGGCGCGGATCAACCCCTTCCCGGGCCTGCGCCCCTTCGAGCCCGACGAGGACTACCTCTTCTTCGGCCGCGAGAAGCAGATCGACGAGCTGCTGCTGCGGCTGCGCACGACGCGGTTCCTGGCCATCGTCGGTACCTCCGGCAGCGGCAAGTCCTCCCTGGTGCGGGCGGGGCTGATCCCGTCGCTGTACGGCGGCGCCATGACTCGCGCGGGGTCGAGCTGGCGGGTGGCGATCCTCCGCCCCGGCGAGGATCCGATCGGCAACCTGGCGGCGGCGTTGACCGCTCCGGAGGCCCTGGCCCAAGACGACACCGAGGCCGGCCTCACCCGCTCCTTGTTCGAGACCGCGCTGCGCGCGAGCAATCGCGGCCTCATCGAATGCATCCGCCAGGCGCGCATGCCGGCGCGCACCAACATGCTGGTGCTGGTGGACCAGTTCGAGGAGATCTTCCGCTTCAAGCGCAACCGCCGGGTGGTGGGCCGCGACGAGGCGACCGGTTTCGTCAAGCTTCTCCTCGAGGCGGCGCGGCACCCGGGGATCCCGTGCTACGTCGCCCTGACGATGCGCTCGGACTTCATCGGCAACTGCATGGAGTTCCCCGCCCTCCCGCAGACCGTCAACAATGGCCTCTACCTGGTGCCGCGGATGACCCGCGACGAGCTGCGCTCCGCCATCGCCGGTCCGGTGGCGGTGGGCGGCGGCACCATCGCGCCGCGCCTGGTCTCCCGCCTGCTCAACGACGTCGGCGACGATCCGGATCAGCTCCCGATCCTGCAGCATGCCTTGCTGCGGACGTGGAGCCTCTGGGAAGAGGATCACGAGCCCGGCGAACCGCTGGACCTGCGCCACTACGAGGCGATCGGCACGATGAAAGAGGCCCTTTCGCGGCACGCCGAGGAGGCCTACGGAGAGCTCGACGCCGAGGGCCAGAGCCTCGCGGCAACGCTGTTCAAAGCCTTGACCGACAGGGGTACGGACGGCCGCGGCATTCGGCGCCCGGCAACGGTGGGGGAGATCTGCTCCTTGAGCGGCGCCCGCCAGGAGCAGGTCGCGGCTGCGGTAGAGCGCTTCCGCCAGCCCGGCCGGTCCTTCCTGATGCCGCCGGCCGGCGTGCCGCTCCAGGAAAGCTCCGTTCTCGACATCTCCCACGAGAGCCTGATGCGCATCTGGACCCGCCTGGCCGGCTGGGTGGCCGACGAGGCGCGGTCGGCGCAGCTCTATCTGGGAGCGGCGCGTGCGGCGGCCCGCCACGAGGCGGGCATGTCGGCGCTCTGGCGGGACCCGGAGCTGCAACTCGCCTTGACCTGGCGCGAGAAGGAGAAGCCGACGCAAGCGTGGGCACGGCGTTACGACCCCGGGTTCGCGCGGGCCATGTCTTTCCTCGACGACAGCAAGGCGGCGAGAGACGAGGGGGTCCAGGAACGCGAGAAGCATCGCCGGCGCGCGCTGCGGCGGGCGCGGCTGCTGGCGGTAGTGCTCGGCGCCGCCGCCCTCATCACCCTGGTGCTCGGCGCCTACGCCTACCTGCAGGAGATCGAGGCCGAAACCTTGGCCCGCGATGCCAGGCGGGCGAGTTTTCAGGAAAAGAAGGAACGCACTCGTGCCGACGCCAAAGCGAAAGAGGCGTTGCGCCAGAAGGCGCTCGCGGAGCGCCAGACCCGCATCGCCGATGAGGAGCGGAGGAACGTCGAGCAACAGAAGCGGGTCGCCGAGCAGCAACGGCGGATCGCCGAGGTCGAGCGCCGCAAATCGGAGGCCGCTGCTCTCGAGGCCCGAGCCAAGGAGGCCGAGGCGGATGCCGCCCGCCTCCAGGAGGCGGGGCAGCGCGCCAAGGCGGAAGAGCAGAGGAAGCTGGCGGAAGGGCTGCGCGGAGAGGCGGAGAGATCCGAGCACGAAGCGCGCCGGCTGAGCCTGCTCTCCCTGGCGCGCGCCTTGGCGCTCCAGATCCAGCGGCCGCAGCAGGACCAGCCGCGCGACCTGCCGGCCCTGCTGGCCCTGCAGGCTTACCGGCTCAACCGCGACAACCAGGGCGCGCCGGAGGATTCCGACATCTTCAACGCTCTGCGGGCTGCCCTCATCCGCCTGCGCCCGGACCCCGTGCTCCGCGGCCATGGCGACGGCGTCCGCGCCGTGGCCGTGACTCCGGACGGCCAGACCGTGCTCTCGGGAGGCGAAGACGGCAAGCTGCTGCGCTTCGATCTCCGCCAGCCCGGGAGCCCGCCCGCGGTGCTCGGCGCGTTCCCGAGCGCCGTCCGCTCCGTCGCTCTCGCCACCCATGAGGATCAGGCGGCGGCCGGATTCGCGGACGGCCTGACCCGCGTCTGGGATCTCGGCAACCCTGCGGCCCCTCCCCGCGAGCTCGCCGGCGGCGGCATCGTCAGCGCCCTCGCCTTCCAGCCCGGCCGCGCCCTGCTGGCGGTGGGAAGCTCGGACGGCGCCGTCCGGGTCTGGGACCTCGACAAGCCCGAGAGCCCTGCGGCGTCGTTCGCCACCGGCAAGCGGGTGGCGGCGGTCGCCTTCAGCCCGGACGGTGCGACCCTGGCGGCGGGCCTGGCCAACCAGGGAGGAGCGCTCCTCTGGGATGTCCGCCAGCCCTCGTCGCCGCCGCGGACCGCGTGCGCGGGGCTGGACGTCCGTAGTCTCGCGTTCAGCCCGAACGGCCGCCGCCTCGCCTGCGGCACCGGCCGCGGGCCGATCGCTCTCACGGCCGTGGACCAGCCCGCCACCTCGCCCACGCCGCTCTCGGGGCACGCCTCCAGCGTCAATTCCTTGAGCTTCAGTCCGCAGGGGGACTTCCTCGCTTCGGCCAGCTCCGACGGCAAGGTGCGGCTGTGGAACCTCGCGGACGAGGATGCCCAGCCCGTCGCGCTCGGCGGCCACGAAAAATGGGTCTGGGCGGTCTCCTTCCTGCCGGATGGCGGGCGGCTGATCTCCGGCAGCGAGGACCGGACGGTACGGGTGTGGCCGGCCCGCACGGAGGTCATGGCCGCGGAGCTCTGCCAGGAGGTGCGCCGCGGCCTGACGCCGGAAGAGTGGAAACTGTACATGCCGGCGGATCTCGCCTATCGAGGGAAACCGCCCTGCCCGGCAAGCCGATAAGGGAGTCTTATCGATGATGCGTATCGCGTTGCGGATCCGTAACGGGCAGCCGTTTCGCGGGCTTCTGCTGGCGGCAGCGGCCTGGCTGCTGGCCTCCACCGCCGGCGCCTTCGCCCAGGAGACCTGCGAGAGCGCCTTGCGGCAGGCCGAGAACACCTATGAGCTCGGTCTCTTCGAGGACGTGCCCGGCCAGCTGGAACCCTGTCTGAAAGGGCGGCCTTCGCGGGCGGAGCAGGTGTTCACCCAGGCTCTGCTGGCGAAGGCCTACATCGCCGCGGATCAGCCGGAGAAGGCGCGCGACGCCGTGGCCGAGCTCCTGCGGGTCGATCCTGCCTATGAGCCGGGGCCCCCGCCGCAGTTCGCCAGGATGGTCGAGGAGCTCCGGCGCCGGGAGTCCGAGTCCCAGGTCGCGACGGTCTCGAAGACCGGCGAGAGCCTGCGCGAGGCCCCGGCGACCGTCGTGGTCGTCCGCGCCGAGGAGATCGAGGAACGGGGATACCTCGATCTGGAACAGGTGCTGCACGACCTTCCCGGCTTCGACATCTCGCGCGGCAACGGCGAGACCTACTCCAACTTCTACCAGCGGGGCTTCCGCTCCAGGGACAACGACCGCATCCTGCTCCTCCTCGACGGCGTCGAGCAGAACGATCTCACCACCAGCATCGCCGATCTCTCCCGTCAATATCCGGTGAGCAGCGTCGACCGCATCGAGGTCGTCTACGGCCCGGCCTCGACGATCTACGGCGCCAACGCGTACAGCGGCGTCATCAACATCATCACCAAGCCGCCGGAGGCGTTCATACCGGCGGGCAGGCGCTTCGGAACGCTGGTCCAGGCCGCGGGCGGCTCCTTCGGCACCCGCTATGCCGACCTGGCCTTCGCCGGCCAGGACCGCAGCGGCAGCGTAGCCTGGTCGGTCGCCGGCCGGCTCTTCCGCTCCGACGAGATGGACCTCTCCGGGTTTCCGGGCTGGGCCTACGATTTCGCGTCCGTTCCCTATCAGGACCTTCTGCGGCTCGCGGGGAGTGACGCCGAGGATTTCTGCGGTTCTTTCGCGCAGCCCTTCTACTGCGGCGAGGATCTGAACGGGCCCGCGCCCCTCGTCGACGTCGTCTATGACGACAACGGCAACGCTCAGGCCGTCAACCTCACCGCTGCGGGCGAGCGCCTCGCGCGCCAGCAGGATGAGGCCCTCGGCCTGAGGTTCTCGGACCCGACCGAGGACTGGTCGTTATACGCCAAGCTGCGGCTCGCCAATCTGACGCTCGGCCTGCAGGCGTGGGGCCTGGAGGAGGGCGTCGCCCCCTGGTACAACGGCGCCCGCCGCGCCCCGGCGCGCTGGGCCCCCGAGCACCGCTCCCTGTTCGTCAAGTACGGGCGCTCCCTGGGGAAGAACCTGTCGCTCAACCTGCTGACCCGCTACCGGCAGACCGACCTCGATCCCCAGCGGTCGGCGCGGAGCGGCAAGATCTCCACCTATGCCAACGGCGCCCTGGGGCTGGACGACCTGGTGAATGGCTGTGACGATTCTTCTCCGTGTCCGTCTTCAATCCGCACCCTCTCCGCCCCCGGCCGGCTCGCCACCCAAGGGGCCGCCGAGCTCACCCTGGTCTACGCGCCGCGCCGGCAGTTCACGCTGGTGAGCGGGCTCGACCTGAGAAAGGGCTCCATCCAGACCAGGGACCTGATTGTCGACCCGACGGCCGGTCACACCCTGCCCGAGGAACAATTCGTCGACCAGCTGGTCGATCACACGGACCTCGGTCTCTATGCGCAGGCCTCCTACAAGCCGCTGCCGAACCTGAGCCTGGTCGCCGGCGGGCGGGTCGACTACAACGAAGCGAGCAGCTCCGAGTTCCCGGACGCCGGCTTCGGTACGCTCTTCAGCCCTCGCCTGGCGGTCGTCTACCTTCCGGGCCGGTACGCCTTGAAGCTCATCTACTCCGAGGCCTTCAAAGATCCTTCCGACTTCGAGAAGTTCGCGCCGGCCAACGGTGAGCTCTCCAACCCCGATCTCCGTCCGGAACGCACCAACAGCCTCGAGATCTCCGCGGGTTGGCGGCGGGACGACGGCACGTCCCTGGAGCTTGCGGCCTATCGCACGCGGTTCGCGGACCTCGTCAGCGAGGGGCACCGGTGCCTGCCCGCGACCGGCCCTCAGGTTCCCTTCCCGTGTCCGCCGGACCATTCCCATCTGGTCGTCCTCGATCAGCTCCAGAACCTCGGGACGGTAGAGGTGGAGGGCGTGGAGCTGAGTGCCGGCGCCCGTCTCGGCAAGGCGTCGCTCTTCGGCAACTTCACCTACATCGACCCGCACGGCACGGAACCCCACATCAATCCCGGCCATCAAGGTGCGCTGCCGCGGAGGCGCGTCGGAGATATCGCCAGCCACCGGGCGAACCTCGGCGCCGGGTTCCCGCTCTGGCGGCAAGCCAGCCTGAACCTGCGGTGGAACTACGTCGGTGTGCGCAAGACCGGACAAGGGACCTCCATCCCGACGAACCCGCTCAGCCGCATCGACGGCTACTCCGTCGCACACGCCACCTTCACCTACAAGGACGTCGTCCCCGGAGCGTCGGTGCAGCTCATCGTCAACAACCTGTTCGACGAGGCTTACGAAGACCCGGGAGTCAACGTCGCCAACGGGATCGATTTCGCGGCGAGCATTCCCCAGCCGGGGAGGACCGTCTATCTGCGGCTCACCTGGGGATTGCGGCCGCGTGAGCCCGAGAGCGCCGGCGACATCCCACGGCCCTGATGCGGAGTTGGCACGGCAGGGGCCGGCCACTTTGCTAATCTTCGCCCGGCATGGGCGCCGGGCACTCGCATCCTCATCACGCCGCGTCCGCGAACCGCTCGCGGCTCGCCTGGACCCTCGGACTCGCCGCGGCCTACATGGTCGCCGAAGCCGTCGGGGGATGGCTCACCGGCTCCCTCGCCCTGCTGGCGGACGCCGGACACATGCTCTCCGACGTCGCCGCCCTCGGCCTGTCCCTCTTCTGCATGTCGATGGCGCGGCGGCCGCCCACCTCGAAGCGCACCTACGGCTATCACCGCATGGAGATCCTGGCGGCCCTCGCCAACGGCGCCGCGCTGGTGGCGATCTCCGTCTTCGTGCTGGCCGAGGCCGTGCAGCGGCTCCGCCAGCCCACAGCCGTGGACGCTCCCGCGATGATGGGCATCGCCGTCGGCGGCCTCCTCGTCAACCTCGCGGGATTGTGGATCCTGCGCGAGGGACGGTCGGACAGCCTCAACGTGCGCGGCGCCTGGCTGCACGTGCTGACCGACGCCCTCGGCAGCGTGCAGGCGATCGCCGCCGGCGTCCTCATCTGGGCCTTGGGCTGGCGATGGGCGGATCCCGCCGCCTCGGTCCTCATCGCCCTGCTGGTCATCTACTCCTCGTGGTCGCTGCTCAAGGAGGCCACGGCGGTGCTCATGGAGAGCGCGCCTCCCCACATGGACGTCGACCAGATGCGCGACGCGATGATGTGCGTCCCCGGGGTGCTCGAGGTCCACGACCTCCACGTGTGGACGATCACCAGCGGCCTGGATTCGCTCTCGGCGCACGTGGTGGTGGAGGAGGGGCGCTTCAACTGCGACCTGCTGGCGGAGATCCGCGCCGCCCTGCACGACCGTTTCGGCATCCACCATATGACGGTACAGATCGAGACGGAGGCGTTCGAAGAGCACCGCACGCGCGTCTGAGAAGATAGACTGAGCGGACGAGATGAAGCCCTTCCGGTCCGCCGTCCTGCTGGCGCTGCTGCTCCCCGGGCTCGCCTTCGCTCAGGTGAAATCCCTTCACTGGGCCGAGATGGCGGTGCACGCGCGGCTCGATGCCGGCGGCGTCCTCCACGTCGAGGAGCGCCAGGCGATGGTCTTCACCGGCGACTGGAACGGCGGCGAACGGAAGTTCAGCGTGCGGCCGGGCCAGCACCTCCAGCTCCTGCGGCTCAGCCGGGTCGATGCCGCGAGCGGAGAGGCCCGGACGCTCGTCGAAGGAAACCTCGATCAGGTCGATCACTACGCCTGGATGGAGGGGAAGACGCTGCGCTGGCGCAGCCGGCTGCCCGCGGACCCGCCGTTCGAGAACGCGACGATCCTCTACGGGCTCGAATACACGCTCTCGGGCGTCCTGGAGAAGCGGGAGGGTCTCTACCGGCTCAACCATGACTTCGCGTTCCCGGACCGTGAAGGAAGCATCATAAAATTTTCGCTCGATCTGGATCTCGACCCGGTCTGGCTGCCCGTCGGCGGCGTGCCCGCGCACCTCGAACGGCAATACCTCGCTCCCGGCGAGAGCGTGATCGTGACGGCGGACCTGGAGTATCACGGGGCCGCGGAGGGCAGCCTGGTCGGCGTCCGCGTCATCACGCCGGCCCGCCTGCGGGGCGCCTTCTTCGCGGCGGCGCTGCTGGCGATGGCGATCCTCTACGTCTCCTTCCGGCGGCGCGAGGCAGCGCCCGGCCGGTTTTCGCCGCCCGCCTCGCCGCGGGACTGGGACGAGGCTTGGCTGCGCGACAACGTCCTGCTCTATCTGCCGGAGGAGGTCGGCGCCCTCTGGGACCGGCAGGTAGGTCCGCCCGAGGTGGCCGCCGTCCTCGCCCGGCTGGTCAGCGAAGGCAAGCTCGCGAGCGAGGTGCGGCCCCGCCGGTCTTTCTTCGGCAAGGACGTCCTCGCCCTGACGCTTGAGGCCGAACGGGGGTCCTTCCTGGACTACGAGCGGCGGCTCGTCGACAAGCTCTTCTTCGGCGGCCGCACGGAGACCGATACCGAAGCGGTGCGCCGGCACTATCGAGGCAGCGGGTTCGATCCCGCCGGCGAGATCAAGGAGATTCTCGAGGCCCGGCTCCGCAAGCACGAGGAGCTCAAGGGAACCGCTCGCCCCGGCGGCCGGCGGCGCACGGCGCTGCTGTTCCTCGGTTTCGCCGCCCTGATCGGGCTGGATTGCCTCCGCACCGGATCCCACAGCGCCGTCCTGGCCATGATGGTGCTCTTCGCGGTGATCTGGCTCTACGGTCCGGGCCTGATCGCCGCCTTCGCCTGGCGGAAACGGACGCAGCACCTCGACGCCGCCTCGCTCACCTTCCTGTTGCCGGGCCTCGGCATCTTCGCGGTCTGCCTGGTCGCCGACTTCTTCGCCGACTGGTTCCCCGTGCAGTTCTTCCTCCGGCCGGGCCTCTTCGGCGACCTGGCGCTGGCGCTGCTGCCGGTCGCCACCTGGAGCAGCCTGCTCAACAACGCCCGCACACGCGAGGCGGAGCCGGCCATCCGCCGCCGGCAGATCCTCGCCGCCGGGCGCGCCATGATGCAGCGCGAGCTGGCCCGGCGCGAGCCTCGCCTCCTGGATGCGTGGCTTCCCTATCTCCTCGCCTTCGGCCTCCAGCGCGACGTGGACCGCTGGTTCCGCGCCTTCGGCGGCGCCCGCTCGGGAGGCGGGCTCGCGACGTCCTCTTCGTCCTCTTCGTCCTTCGGCTCGGGCGGCGGCGGCTGGACGGGCGGCGGCGGAGCCTTCGGCGGCGGCGGCTCCAGCTCCTCCTGGGCCGCCGCGGCGGGCGGTCTCGCCGCCGGAGTGGCCGCTCCCAGCTCGAGCGGAGGCGGCGGTGGAGGAGGCGGCAGCAGCTCGGGCGGCGGCGGAGGCGGCGGCTGGTAGGCGGCGCGGCGAGCGCTGAGCGCTCACGCATGCTAAAATCCCAATCACATCGTTGGTGATTTCCGCAGTGCCTTTCCCCCGGGGAAGCCGGCCCGAGGGAATCGATGGGAAGGTGCCGCATGCTGCGACGAATCTTTATCTGCCTGTTCCTGATCGCGGGTCTCGGCGCTTGCAGCCTTCACGCCGCCAAGAAGCCCGCGAAGCCCGTCAACAAGCTGGTGCGCGTCCCCCAGGACGCCAAGAACCTGGGGGTCGCCATCAAGTCCGTGCCGGACGGCGGCGTCATCGAGCTGGCCGCCGGGACGTACGCCTCGCCGAACGCCGGTTTCACCATCAACAACGCCCGCAAGGGCTTCACGGTGCGCGCCGCAACCGGCGCGGCGGTCGTCATCGACGGCGGCGGCAGCCGGCAACTGTTGCGCTATAGCAACTCGGACCGCGCCCGCGGCAAGCTGGTGACGTTCGAGAGGATCACCTTTCAGAACGGCTTCAGCGCCAAGAGCGGTACTTCCGGCGGCGTGACGATGTCGAAGTCGGAGGCCCTCTTCAGCAACTGCTCGTTCGTCAACAACCGCGCCGCGGCGCCCGCCACCGGCGGCGGCGCGGTGAAGGTGCTCGACGGCTCCAGCGCCACCTTCGTCAACAGCTCGTTCCGCGGCAACTCGTCGCAGCTCCGCGGCGGCGCCATGTCCGTGCGCGACTCGACGGCTGTCCTGCAGGGGGGCGAGATGGTCGGCAACCGGACGAACCTGCCCGGCCACCATCCCAACTCGTTCGGCGGCGCCATCATGGTGGTCGACGGCATCCTGCGCGCCACCGGCGTGCGCTTCGAAGGCAACCAGGCGGGATGGGTGGGCGGCGCCATCTATGCCATCGGCAACTGGAACAAGGGCTCGGACGTGCAGGTGACCGGCTCCAGCTTCATCGCCAACCAGGCGGTGGCCGACCCTTGCTGCGACAATCCGGATGCGAGCGTCGGAGGAGCCCTGCACGCCGAGGACCTGACGGCGGTGCGGGTTCAGAAGTCCCTCTTTGTTCGCAACCGGGCGGACGCCGGCGGCGCCGTGGATCTCTACCGCGCCGACGTCCAGATCCAGGGCTCCGTCTTCCAGGGCAATCAGACGACGCTCGTCAAGCCCGAGGGCGGCGTGGGCGGTGCGATCGCCGCCTTCTCGGCCGATCAAGCGGACGCCTCGACGGAGCTCGGCGCCGTCAACCGGCGCCCGTCCCGGCTGGTCGTCACGCAGTCGCTGGTCCAGGGCGGCGGCGAGGTCGCCAGGGCATCGGTGCTCGGCGGCTGTATCTTCGCCGCCGGCGACAACGCGCGGGTTTCCGGTACCGGCGGCGTGCCCGCCGCGGGCACGCTCGCCGAGAACCGCGCGCGCGTCGAGATCCGTGGCACGGTCTTCTCCGACTGCGACGTGCTGGCGGGGGCGAACGGTCCCGGCATCGGCGGCGCGCTGTTAGGGGACGTCGTCGATCTGGCGATGGAGGACTCGATGGTCCTCGACTCGGACGCCCGCGGCACCAACGCCGGCGGCGGCGGCATCGCGCTGCGCCTGGAGTCGAACGCGCGTATCCTGCGCACCACCTTCGCCCGCAACTCGGCGCAGAGGACGGGCGGCGCCCTCCTCCTCAATGGCTCCATCGCCCAGGTGGACGACTGCCGCTTTTACGGCAACGACGTGGTGCCGGACAGCTTCGAGGCGATCAACGACTCGCGTGGCGCGGCGATTTTCTCGACCCCTCTCCAGGATCCCGCCCGCCTCCGCAACGTCGGCGGCGTGGTGTCGAGCTCGTCGTTCAGCGACAACCCCGGCTTGCCGGTCTTCGACTTCGCGCCGAAGACGGGACCGATCAACGACCTGCGCTACAACGGCAACCGGTTCGATCCGGCCGCTTTCGGCAACCTGGTCTACATCCACAGCCAGACGGCCCCCGGCGGTTTGGACGTTGCCGGTCTCAACGCGACGCCCAAGAGCAGCGTCCCCAACGCGCAGTTCGACGCCCACGAGGGCTCGCTGCGGCTCGTCCCTTCCCCGCTCGGCGTCGGCGCCGGCGCGCCGTTTCCCCTCGCCTCCACCATCGCCTATGCCTGGAGCGGCGGCTCGGCGCAGCTCGGCAATCAATCGCTGGCCAGCAAGGCGGGCCTGCTGGAGGTGGCGCCGGGAGACTTCGCGCTGACGGTGGACGGCACCACGGTGGCGTCGGTCACAGCTCCCTTCTCTGCCCAGAAGAGCCTCAGCCTCAACGGCTCACGTTTCTCCGTCGATCTCTCCTGGCGGGACGCCGCCGGCAACACCGGCGCCGGCCGGCCGGCGCCCCTCTCCGGCGACACGGGTTCCTTCTCGCTGACCTCCGCGGGGAAAGCGGAGGTGATCGTCAGGGTCCTGGACGCGCGGCGCGTCAACGGCCACTTCTGGGTCTATCTCAGCGGCCTGACCGATCTCGAGTACACGCTCACGGTGACGGATACGGTGACCGGCAGGAGCAAGACCTACTTCAATCCCCGCGGGCAGCGCGCGAACCGGCGGGACACCGAGGCGATTCCGGGGGATTGATCGGCGCGCCGGGTCTACCCAAACGGCAGCGCCAATCCCTCCAGCTCCAGCAGCCGCGCCTTCACGTCCAGCCCACCGCCGAAGCCGGTGAGCGAGCCGTTGGCGCCGATCACCCGGTGGCAGGGCACCACGATCGGGATGGGATTGGCGCCGTTGGCGCGGCCCACGGCGCGGGCGGCGTCGGGCCGGCCGAGGGCGCGGGCGATCTCGCCGTAGGTGCGGGTCTCGCCGAAGGGGATCTTCGCCAGCTCCGTCCACACGGAGCGCTCGAAGGGCGTGCCCTCGGGCGCCAAGGTGAGAGCGAACTCGCGGCGCTCGCCGGCGAAGTACTCGGCGAGCTGCCGCCGCACCTCGGCCGTGCGCGAGGCATCCTCGACGATCTCGGCGCCGGCGGCCCGCATCCTCTCCGTGATTCTCTGCGCCTCCCGGCCCTTGACGAACTCGATGCGGACCACGGCGCCGGCCTCGTCGACCACGCAGAGCAGGGGTCCGCAGGGGCTTTCGGCGGTGGTGGTGTAATGGGTCATGGCTCGTCCCTCAAGCTCTGCCAGAGGTGGAAGGTCGCCCAGCTCCGGTAGGGAGCGAAGGGCTGCATCAGCTCCCGCGTCGCGGCGATGCCCGGCCGTTCCTGGAGGCGGAAGAACTTCATCAGCCCGCGCACGAGGCCGGAGTCGCCGACCGGCACGCAGTCCTCGAAACCGAAGGCGCGCATCATCAGGTAGTGGGCCGACCAGGGCCCGAGGCCGCGGACCGCCAGGAGCTCGGCTTCGACCTCCTCGGCCGGGGCCGCCGCCAGCCGGGCCAGATTCAGCTCGCCGGCGACGATCCGCCGGGCGGCGCCGACCAGGTACTCCGCCTTGCGCCGCGAAAACTGCTCCTTGGTGAGCTCCTCGATCTCCAGGTTCGCCACCTTCTCGGCCGTGGGCGGAGCGAAGAGTCCGCCGGGAGCACGGGTGCCGGCCCGCTCGACCAACCGCCGCCTCAGCGTGAAGGCGAACGCCAGGTTGATCTGCTGCCCGACGATCGCCCAGACCAGGCCGTCGAAGGGATCCGGCGTCTGCAGGATGCGCAGGCCGCGCCGGCCGGCGATCAGCGGCGCCAGCGCGGACGAAGCCGAGACGTGGCGCTCGAAGGGCTTCGGATCGCGGTCGAGGCCCAGCAGGCGCAGCAGGTAATCGCGCGCCCGCGCCTCGGCGTCCGCAGGCAGCGAGCGGCGGGCCTCCACGCCGGCGAGGGCCTCGCCGCGCGCCAGCTCCACGCGCATCGCCGCGGGCCTGCCGTCGATCCACAGCCCCAGCGCGAAGCTCCGCCCCTCCGCCCGCATCGTCAGGCTCGCCGGGTCCCGGCCCAGGTACTGGAGCGTCCGCGCGACCGGATAGCCGCGCGGCAGCGCGAGGCGGAAGGAGAGGGTGGAGGACACGAAGGAAAGATATCGCGGCAGATGGGCGGCTGTTCCACCCGGATCTTGCGGGGAAATCCGGACTGAAATCGCAGGTCGGGGAGAGAGCGACCTGACCGCTGAATCTTAACCAGGAACGTGGCTCTGGCGCGCCGACGTTCCCTCCCACTGCCGCAGCTCGGCCGCCACGGCTTGGAGCAGAGCTGCCGTGGCCCGATCCTTCTGGAGAGCCGTTTTCAGCAACAGCAGCGCGCCGATGGCCTCGCGGTGGATGTTGCGGGCTTTGAAGATGGCGACCGTTTCGTCGACCAGATCTTTGATTTCCGGAGTTCTTCCTTGACGCAGCCAGACGGCCGCGAGGTCGAGAGATACCACGGCGGCGTGATAGGACAGGCCGGCTCCTTCGAAGCCTTCGCGCGCTCGGCGAAGAAGCTGCTCGGCGTTCTCATCCTCGCCGAGGCCGGCGGCGATCTGGCCTTCCAGCCAATAAGCCCGGATCACATCGAAGCGCTCGCCAAACAAGGCGTGAAGATCTCGGCTTGTCTCGAAGAGAGCCTTGGCCGCTGTGATCTCGCCGCAATCGACGAGGCAACCGATCAGACCTTGTACGGCCAGGAAGACCAGCTTCGAGTCGCGGCCCGCATCGATCCGGCGAAGCCCCTGAGCCAGAAAGCGCAGGCCTTCCTCAGGCTGGAGGGCCGCTCTGGCGGAGATCCCCTTGCTGATGAGCGCCCGTCCCGCGGCGTGACGATCCCCCTGGCGCTGATAGATTTCATGAGTCCAATCGAGCAGCCGTTGGGCTTCGCTGAAGCGTCGCTTGTCGGTGTAGAGAGAGGCGGTCAGATCCATGACCCGAGCGAGGAGCGATGGATCACCTGTGCCGCGATCGGAGAGATCCAGCGCGCGAGCGAGGGCCGATTCCGCTGAGCTCAGCTCGTTGGCCAGGCGATAGGCGTTGCCGAGCTCGGCCCAGGCCCGCGCCTGCAAATCCGCGAAATCTCCAGCCCCTTCCCGGCGGACATCTATCCACTCGCTCACGCGCACCGCAAGCGACGCTGCGAGAATCATCCCTTCCGGATCGCTGAAGCGGAGGGAGCGGCACCGTTCCAGGAGAGCCTCGCAAAGTGTCCTGGAATCTTCGTTTTCGACGAGTCCGGAGACCGCAACGTCTGGAACGCTCTTGGGAAACTGCTTGTTCCGCTTCCGCAGGGGGGCGCTCCCGAGCGCGCGGCTCTCCGCGTATCTGCGCGCCGCGGCGAAGGCTCTGAACAGAGGGAAGTCATACTCGGAGCTGGATTGAGGCTGTGCGGGCGGCGCCAGCGGACCACTGGCGAAGACCGCCGAGGCGAGAGGTGCCATCCGCTCACGACAAATCGCACAGCCTCGGAGGAGATGCACGACGACCAGCGCCGCCTCGCTGGGGGCCATCTCTCCCAGGAGGAACCGATCCAATTGAGCAGGACTGGGGTGTGTGCCTTCTTGACCGCCTCCAGACATTGGACCCTCCCGCAGAACAAAAGATGTCTCGTAATTGTCGCACAGTTCACCCAGGGTGCGACAACAAAATGTGCTTGGCCGAGATGCCGCTTCGCCTTGGGAGAGACACGGCTCTCACCCGTTGGGATCGGCTGTCGAGCTGAGGTCGGACTCGGGCGCGGGCGTCTGTCCCGGGCCTCTCCCGTCGTCCGCGGTTCCGCTCGGGGCAGAGCCGCCGTTCTTCTCCCTCGTCCCCTGCCCCTCCCTCCCATCTCCCGGCAAGAGGCTCCTCAGCCACTCGAGCACCTGATCGACCCAGGCGGGGCCGAGGGCGACGGTGGCCCGGGACCAGTCCGGAGGAGCGGCGGCGGCGGGGGCGGCGAGGCCGAGGAGCGCGGCGAGGAGCAGGCCGGTCGTCAGACGGCGAACATTGAGTCTGGACATTGTCATCCCTCCTGGGGAACGAGGGCAGCCGGGAGACCCCCATGGTCCTCCGCGCCCACGCAGGTTACCGGTTCAGAAACTACCCTGATTGTGGGCCAGAGGATGACGTTTTACCAGTCCGGCGGTTCCCGGCGGACGCAAAACACAGGCTCCCCTCGCAACATCCGAGCGGACCCTTATCTACTTCAGTGTCGGATTCCGGCCAAAAGGAGTCAACCTCACCCCAAATTCTCCCCTCTCCCTTAGGAGAGGGGTTGGGGTGAGGTCGGGTGAAGTCGCTTGACAAGGTAAATCGACGGGTATACAAGTCCTCTGAAACTGCTTTCAACACACAGCACGGACCGTGCGCGGCCCGCGACGGGAGAGGTCGCCATCTCGTGAAGCCGTCCCGCTTCATCCTCCGCGCCTCGCAACTCGGCCTTACCGCTGCGGTCTTCGCCCTCACCAGCCGCTTCGCGGCCCTCTTCAGCTTTCCCTCCGGCGTCTCGTTCCTCTTCCCGCCCGCCGCCGTGTCGCTCGCCGCCGGCGCCGCCTTCGGCGCCTGGGGCGTCGCCGGCGTCGTGCTCGGCGTGGTGGCGGCGCCC
>JBIOVX010000071.1:0-30848 GCA_044868005.1 Thermoanaerobaculia bacterium
CCCCCCGCCATTCTTCATTTACTGCGCCTTCGGCCAGCCGACTTCCCACCGAACGGAATACGATAGCCTTCTCGTATCAGCAGAGGAGGCTGGCGGAACGTGATCGCCGCGAGCGCCGAACACCCGAGCGTATACGCCGAGCCGCGGCCGGAGCGCCTGCGCTCCCTCGACGTCTTCCGCGGCCTGACCATCGCCGCCATGATTCTGGTCAACGACGCCGGCGACTGGGACAAGACCTACTGGCCACTCCTCCACGCCGAGTGGCACGGCTGGACGCCGACCGATCTCGTCTTCCCCTTCTTCCTCTTCGCCGTCGGCGTCGCCATTCCCTACGCTTTCGCGGGACGCCTCGCGCGGTCCGGCGGCGACCTGGGCCCGCTCCATCGTCAGATCGTGCGCCGGACCCTCCTCCTCTTCGCGCTCGGTCTGTTCCTGAACTGGTTCCCGTTCTACACGGTCACTTGGTCCAGGGCGCGCATCCCCGGCGTGCTGCAGCGGATCGCCGTGGTGTATTTCTTCGCCGCGCTTGCCTGGCTCCACCTCAGGCCCCGCGCGCGAGCGCTCCTCCTCGCCGCTCTGCTCGCCGGGTACTGGCTGGCGATGGTTCTCGTGCCGGTGCCGGGATACGGCGCCGGCGACCTCGGCCCGGACGGCAATCTGGCCGCCTTCGTCGATCATGCGATCCTGGGCGCACACACGTGGAGGAAGGCACCGGGGCCGGGAGATCCGGAGGGGCTCCTCAGCACCGTGCCCGCGATCGCCACGGCGCTGGCCGGACTCTTCGCCGGCGACTGGCTGCGGTCCTCGCGAACCTCGCGGGAGAAACTGGAAGGCCTGCTCCTCTGGGGCGGCGCCGCCACGTTCGCCGGTCTCGCGCTCGCTTCCTGGTTCCCGATCAACAAGAACCTCTGGACGAGCACCTACGTGGTGTTCACCGCCGGGTCGGCGCTGCTACTGCAGGCAGGGGCCTATTACGCCATCGACATCCGGCATCGGGAGGGATGGGCGCGGCCCTTTATCGTCTTCGGCACCAACGCCATCTTCGCCTTCTTCGGTAGCACCCTCATGGCGAAGATCATGTACCTGATCCGCTGGCCGGCGGCGGAGGGTGAGACCGTCACGCTGCAGGCCTGGCTCTACCGCCACCTGTTCGATTCGTGGCTGCCGGACTACGTCGCCTCGCTCGCCTGGGCGCTGGCGTTCGTCGCCATCTGGTGGGGCTTGACGGCCATCCTGTACCGCCGGCGGATCTTCCTCAAAATCTGATCAGTCGCGCGCCGGCGCCTCTCCCATCCGCTTCAGCTCCGCCTCGGCGGCGATGAAGCCGAAGGCCGGCCAATTACCACCGGCAAGGACCTCGCGGAAGGTCTTCACCGCCTCCTCTCGCCGGCCGTTGTAGAGATACCAGTTGCCAAGGCCGTAGCCGATCGTCGGCGGATCGAGATCACCGGCAGCGCCCGCCTTGAGATCTTCCGGCGAGAGCTCGCCTTTGTACATCAATAGAAGCCGGTGATAGGCCTGGTTCTCGATGATGTCCATGCCGGCATGGATGGGCTCGAGAACACGCCGCGCCTCCTCCTCTCGGCCGAGACGGCGAAGGGTCATGTAGAGCCAGTGGCTGGTGGCCGCCAACATGTCCGGGTTCGTCGACACCTTCAGGCATTCCTCATAGGCGGCGAGGGCACCGCCGAAGTCGCCTTTGAGGTAGCGCGCGAGTCCGAGGTGATACCAGACGTTCGACTGCAGCGTGCTGGTGGGGATGTTTCGCGCATTGGGTAGGCCGTCCGGCTCGATCTCGTCCGCCTTGCCGTCGATCAGCCGGGAGGCCTTCTCCAGATCGGCAATGGCGCGGTCGAAGTCGCGCAGGGTGATGTAGCGATGGCCGCGATGGCGGTAGAAGCGGGCGTCGTCCGGATGCTGCGCGATCCCTCGGGAGAAGATCTCGATGGCTTCGCGATAGCGCCCCAGGTAGGCCGTGCGCCGGCCGAGCCAGATGAGGGCGTCGGCGTCATCCGGCGCGCGTTCCACAGCGGCGCGCGCTTCGGCGAGCTTCGCCTCGCGGTCGGCCCGCACCTCGGCTGGTAAGACTGCCGGCACCAGAGGCTCGCCGAAGAGGGAGACGGCCTCGGGGGCGAGAGGAGGCTGCGAGGCAGCGGCAGGTGGCGCACTCCGCGGTGAGGCGCAGGCCGTGAGAACCAGGCAGAGCCAGGGAATCGGGATTCGCATGCGTGGGTTGTTCTCTCCTCTCAAGGCAGGCGAGAATATCGAAGTTTCACGAACGTATGCCCAGGGGCCGTCATGACTGAAGAGACCTTCATCACGCTGGTGAAACGACTGGAAGGCGAGGCGGCCCGCAGCCCGGGTCTATACAAGCTGAGAGTCCTATTGCTGGCGCTGCTCGGCTATGGGTACGTCCTCGGCATTCTGGCGGGGACCGTGGCTCTGATCGTGCTCGTCTTGCTGTACGGGCGGTTCAACGGGTTCATCCTCAAGCTCGAGATCGTCCTCCTTGTCTTCGCGGGGCTGATCCTGCGCGCTCTGTGGGTCAGGCTCTCCCCGCCTCAGGGTCTGCCGATCGAGCGCCGAGATGCCGGAGCCCTCTTCGAGGAGATCGATCGGTTGCGGACCTCCCTGCGCACGCCACCCGTTCACCAGGTGCTGCTGACGACCGAGCTCAACGCCTCGATGAGCCAGATCCCGCGCTTGGGGATCCTCGGATGGCAGAAGAACTACCTCGCGCTCGGCCTGCCCCTGATGCAGGCACTTTCCGCCGCCGGTTTTCGATCTGTCCTCGCCCATGAGCTCGGACACCTGTCGCGGACCCACAGCCGATTCACCGGCTGGATCTACAGGGTGCGCAAAGCCTGGGATCAGTTGTTGGAGGAGCTCGAAAAGCGCCAGCACCGCGGGGCCGCTCTCTTCAAACGCTTTTTCGCCTGGTACGCGCCGTACTTCAGCGCCTGTTCCTTCGTTCTGGCAAGGGCTCATGAGTACGAAGCGGACCGCCTGGCTGCGCAGGCCGCGGGAGCGCAGGAAGCAGCCCAGGCGCTGGTGACCGTCGCCATGGCCGGCGATTATCTGGCGCGCGACTTCTGGCCTTCGTTCTTCCAACGCGCCGGCTCCCAGCCGCAGCCGGACAACGCCGTTCGCGAGGTGGGTCAGGTGGTAGGTGGCCGCGCCTGGCGCGAGACCGACTCCGAACGCATGGAGCGGGTGGTCAACGAGGAGACGGAAGTCCATGACAGCCACCCGTGCCTGCGCGACCGGCTCACGGCCCTCGGCGAGGAGCCGGCCCTGCCGGAGCCTGTCGGCGAGAGCGCGGCCGAGCATTATCTCGGTGCCGCGCTGCCGGTGCTCGCCGGGCGGCTGGCGGCCGGGTGGACGGAAGAGATCGCTCCCGCCTGGCAGCAGCGATACGAGGAAGCGCAGCAGCAGCGCGAGCGGCTGGACGCGTTGGAAGAGAAGGGCCGCGAGGAGCAGCTCGACGCCGAAGAGAGCTTCGAGCAGGCCTTGCTGACGGAATCCCTTGCCGGCGAAGCCGCGGCGCTGCCGCTCTACCGCGCGGTGCTCGCCATCGAGCCCCGGCATGCGGGCGCGAGCTTCCAACTGGGCAGGATCTTGCTGGAGCGTGAAGATCCCGAGGGAGTCCGCTGGATGGAGGCCGCCATGCAAGGGGACGCCGGCTTCAACCTCGCCGGCTCACAGATCCTCGCCGTCTTCTGGAAGTCCCGAGGGGAAGCGGAGCGCGCCCGCGCTCACCGGGAGAAGGCTGAACAGGAAATGCTCTCTTTCCAACAAGCGCAGCAAGAGCGCGCGATCTTCCGGCCCACGGACCCCGTCGTCGAGCACGGCCTGCCGGCCGAGGCCGTCTCCGATCTCGCCGCGCAGCTCCGGCAGCTCCCCCGGGTGAAGGCCGCCTACCTGGCACGCAAGGAGATACTGCGCTCCGCCGAACCGCCCCTCTTCGTGCTCGCCGTCGTCTACAACCGGCAGAGCTTCCGCTCTCCGAGCTACTTTGCCGGCATGAACAAGATGGTCGTCGAGCAGCTCCAGTTACCCGGCGAGACCTTCGTCGTCAGCTTCGCGCTCCTGCCCTCGAAAACGCGCCGCCGGATCCGCCAGCTAGCCGGTTCGCAGGTACTCTGAGGTTTCACGGCACGTCGTACGTGTCGATCTTCTCCCCCTGCAGGTACTTGTCGAACCAGGCCACGATGTGGCGCAGCCGCTCGATGCGATGCCAGGGCTGGCCCGAGCGCGAGAGCTCATGGCTCTCGCCCGGGAAGCGCACCATGACCACCGGCCTCTTCAGGTACTTCAGGGCACGGAACATCATCTCGCCGCCGGCGGCGGGCGGTGTGCGGTAATCCGCCTCGCCCTCGATCAGCATGAGCGGCGTGGTGACCTTGGCGATATGGGTGATCGGCGACCGGCGCGCGAAATCCGCGGGATCTTCCCAGGGCGCGCCGCGAAACCAGGTCGGCTTGAAGAGGGTGAAGTCCGCCGTGTACCAAAAGCTCGTCCAGTCGGCGATGGAGCGCTGGGCCGCCGCCGCCGCGAAGCGGTCCGTCTGGGTGACGATCCAGTTGGTGAGGATGCCGCCGCCACTGCCGCCGGTGACGCCCAGGCGCTTGGCATCGATGGAGCCGCGCTTCACCATCTCGTCCACGCCGGCCAGCAGGTCTTTCGCGTCGTCGCCGGGGAACTCGTACTGGATGACGTTGCCGAACTCCTCGCCGAACGTCGAGCTGCCGCGCGGGTTGGGATAGATCACCACGTAGCCCTTGGCGGCCATCCATTGCATCTCGTGGAAGAAGGTGTAGCCGTAGGCCGAGTGTGGCCCGCCATGGATGTTCAGGATGAGCGGGTACTTCTTCCTGGCGTCGAAGTCCGGCGGCTTCTGGACGAAGGCCTGGATCTCCCGGCCGTCGAAACTCTTGTAGAGGATCTCCTCGGGCGGCGTCAGCTCGAGCTGCGCGAAGAGCTCCTGGTTCGGCCGCGCGAGCGGCGACATCCGTCCCGTGGCGGTGTCGAGCGCGAAGAGGTCGTTGAGGACGGTAGGCGTGGAGACGACCACCGCCATCCGCGAGCCGTCCGCCGTCGCAGTGTAGGAGGAGATCTCCTGGTCGCCCTGGGTGACGGGCGCGACGGCTCCCGTCGCCGCGTCGATGCGCTTCAGGTTGGCCCGCCCGCGCTCGCCCGCCACCAGGAACAGAGACCGGCCGTCGCCGCTCCACACGATGGGCTGCGGACGGCCGCCGCGGGGAGCGTGCTGGTCGCCGGCGAGCCCTTCGAGGAGGTCGTAGTCGTAGGCTGCGGTCAGGTTGCGCGCCTCGGCTCCCGGCGCGGCATCGGCGACGAAAAGATCGGGCTGATCGTAGGACTGCTCGGGCTTGGGATTGACGTTGCCCACGAAGGCCACCCGCCGGCCGTCCGGCGAGAGCGCGAAGTCGCCGATCGGGCCGTCGATGCTGACCACGCGGCGGATCTCGCCGCCCTTGGCGGGCACGGCGTAGAGATCGTTGTCCGGCGCCTCGTAGTAGGGCTCCTTGACGCGGTTGGCGAGAAAGTAGAGCAGCGAGCCGTCCGGCGACCACACGGGATCGTTCTCGGCGAACTCGCCGGAGGTGATCTGCTTCGGCTCCGGCGCCTTGGCGCCCGCCGCGGGCACCTCGACCGTCCACAGGTGCCCGCGATGTTCAGGGTCGAGATAGCCAGGACCGTTGAAGCGGTAGATCGCGCGGGTGATCACGCGGACGTCGCTCTCCCGCTCCTCCTCCTTCTCCGCTTTCTCCTTCTTCTCCTCCGCGGGTTTCTCCGCCCGCTTCTCGCGCCACTTCTTGAGGTCCTTCTCGTTCGCCGTGCTGGCGAAGGCGATCGTCTTGCCGTCCGGAGACCACGCCGGCGCGCCCGCGCCGCGCGGCAGATCGGTGAGGGCCACGGCCTCGCCGCCCTGCGTCGAGATGAGATGGAGCTGCGGCGGCGGGCCTTCGCCCTTGTCCGCCTTCTCGGCGGCGCGAAGGAAGACGATGCGCGCGCCGTCCGGAGACCAGCGCGGCGAGCCGTCGCGCGGGCCGCTGGTGAACGGGCGCGGCGGCTCGCCGCCGGCCGCCGGCACGATCCACAGGGCGGTGTCGTAGCCGTCCTTCTTCTCGTTGACGGTGACGCGCACGAAGGCGACCTGCCTGCCGTCCGGCGAGATCTGCGGATCGGCGATCCAGACGAACTTGAAGAGGTCGGTCTCGGCGATGGGGCGCTTCTCCGCGGCGGCCAGCGTCTGCGGCGCCCACAGGAGGACGAAAGCGGTCAGGACCGACCCAAGCCGGCGGCTTCGAAGAACCTCAAAGGACATAGGTCCACTCCTCCAGAATCTGGACATGATCTCCATCTACGGCGAGAAGATCAAGGAGTTTGGGAGAGGTCAAGCGGGCGCCGCCTCCCCCGCGCACGCGGTGCAGGGGAAGCGGCGAGATCGAGGAGGCTTTACCAGGGGCAGTCGTACGCCGGGGACGGACAAAAGTAGTACTGGTTGTCGCACTGGGCATAGCAGTTGTCGATGCAGAAGATGTTGCCCGTGTAGGAGGTGCAGGACCGCGAGCCGCCCCCCGCGCCGGCGCAGCTCGCCGTGCAGGTCTGCGGGCAGCTCGGGACGGGGCAGTACTTGTATCCCTCCGAGTTGCTCCAGCAGTAGCCACTTTGGTTGGGACAGGACCAGTCAACGGCGCTGCACGACGTGCCCGTGCAGGTCCGCGTAGAGCCGTCCTGGCAGTGCGCCGTGCAGATGGAGGAAGCCCCCACACCGCCGGGTCCGCCGGGCTTGCTCGCTGCAGGCACCCCGTCCGGCGCACCGAAGATAGCGGCCCGAAGATCCGCCGCCTCACCTGCCGGGCCGGCCAAAGCAGGCAGCGCGAACAGCATCAGGACCAACGCTCCTCCAAGGATCAACCGTGCTTTCATAGCGACCTCCTTTATTAAGGCACTACCCAACAGTATGGGTGCGCCAGGAGGTCGTCTTGGCTCCTTCACGGCAGATTCAGGACCGTGCGGAGGAAGTCGCGCGTGCCCTCGGGACCGCTCAGCTCCAGCCAGACCGGACCGCTCGCGGGGAGCACCGCCCGGACGGCGGCGGCCCCGTGGGGACCGCCGCCGATCATGCGGACTTCAGGCTAGTTGTTGGAGCCGCCGACGGGCTCCTCATCGATCGGGATCGGGCCGTAGCGGATCTTGGGTACGGGATGGTCGCAATCGACCCAGACATCAACGCAGTGCAAGTGATCGCAGTACCAGTTGGGCGTGTAGGGATCTTTGCACCGCCAGCAGCAGTGGCAGGACTGGTCCGGGCACAGTGCGGCATCCGAAGCCACGGCGGCTGGATCCACTCCGGCGACGAAGTTCGAGGGCGCGGGCAGCCAGGTGTCGGGCTCGCGGTCGCCGTCGGTATCGACCTTCACCGTCCCCGTGCGGTGGACCGCCAGCTTGGCGGCGTTTCCCTTGGCGTACGCCCACACCGAGGTCGTACCGGGGCCGAGGCTGATCCGGTTCGTCACCTCGCGGCGCTCGCCCTTGCCGGAGACCGGCGTGAAGACCAGCTTTACGTTGAGCTCCAGCGGCGCGACGTAGTAGCCGCCGGAGTCGCTGGTGCGCACGATCTTCATCTCCGTGATCGGCTGCTGCCCCGCCAGCGACGCGGTCGCCTCATACGAGCCGCACTCCGTCTCGATCGGCTTGATGCTCGCGAGCGACAGGGCCAAGAGCTGGATGCGGGTCGTTCCCTCACCCTTCGCGTCGAAAGAAACCGCGTCGAGCCGGCGGACGATCGTGTCGATTTCCCCCAGCGCCGCGGCGGGCGAGGTCGCCAGCGGCACGCCCCTCATACTGATCGTGCCGGTAAACGGCTTCGAAGCTGCACAGAAGAAGCCGGCGGGAATTGGGGTCTGAGCGAAGCTGGTGAAGGTGAAGCCGACCGTGGTATGCCAGAGATCGGCTCCGCTCTGGACGCTCTCCGCCGCTCCCGCGGGAACGGCGGCCAGGGCAAACAGGGCCAGGCTACAGGACAGCAACACGGATAAGGTCATTTTCCTCTCCATCGCAACCTCCTTTTCGCCGAAGGGCTCGGGGTGCTCCCAGATACGCCGAGAAGGCCGCGAGGGACAAGGACCCGAGCCCGGGTTTACTCATCCACGCCTAACCGGGGGAAATCATAGACAACCCTCTAATTGATAAAGGGTGCGCGCCAGCCCTGTGATCGAGCCGCAGGGCCTGACACACGCCATGCAATGGTTCCGCGAGGAGCGGACGCGCGCGTGGACCCCTACGACAGATTCAGGACGGTGCGGAGGAAGTCGCGCGTGCCTTCGGGACCGCTCAGCTCCAGCCAGACAGGACCGCTCGCGGGGAGCACCTGAAGCTCGAAGCGCAGGAAGGGACAGCACTGCCGCTCCAGGTCGATCAGCGTCGCGAGGTCGGCGAGCACCGCGCCCTCGGGATCGAAGCGGAGGGCGTATCCGTTGTCGAGATCCCGCACCTCTCGAACCCGCGCTCCGATCTTGGCGAGCACGGTCTGTTCGCGCTCTCGCAGCTCGGGCGTGGAGAGCGCGCAGGCCACCGGGAGATCGGTCATGGCAGGGCCGCTATCTCAATCCGCTGAGGAAATTCCACGCCCGCTTGAAGACTCCCGGCCGCGGCCCCCGCTGCTCCAGCCGGCGCGCCACCACGTGGTAGGACTGCATCGTGTCGACGTGCAGAGCGTACGAGCCGCCCCAGAGATAGAGGCGGAAGGCGCGGTAGACCTTCTCTCCCCAGCCCTTGACGATGAAGTCCCGCGCGGCGTCGAGCCGCTCCGCCCAGTGGCGCATCGTCAGCTCGTAATCGCGGGTGTCGCACTTCACCTGCTCGACCTGGAAGCCGTAGTAGAGGAACTCCTGGACGATGTCCTGGACGCACATGAAGGAATGGCTGCCCTGCCAGATGTACTTGCGCGAGAACGTGCTGATCTCGTACTTCTGGTGGGCTGCGGAAGCGTCCATGTAGATCCGCCCGCCGGGAGCCAGATCTTCCCAGACCAGCTCGCAGAACCGGCGGTAGGTGGGGATGTGCTCGATGACGCCGAGGATGACGATGGCGTCGTAGGGTCGCTCGGGCCGGTGCTCGAGGAAGTCCTGGCGGCGGACCTCGCCGGGGAAGCCGGTGGTTTTCAGGATGTTGCTGATGTAGTTGTACGAGTCCTGGGCCAGGGTGAGCGAGGTCACGTGAACGCCGCGCGCGCCGCAGTAGCGGGTCACGCCGCCCCAGCCACCGCCGATGTCGAGCAGGCGCATGCCAGGCTCGAGCCGCAGCGCTTCGAAAATGGTTTCCAACTTGTGCTCGGAGGCTTCCTCCAGGGGCTCGTCGTCCGAACGGAAGAGGCCGTGAGAGTAGAAGTGGTACCGCGTGTCGATGAACGAGTGGTAGAAGTCGTCGCCGAGGGTGTAATGGAAGTCGATCGCCCGGCGGTTGATGCGGGTGGGAGCGACGAGGAGCAGGTTCACCAGGAAGCGCAGGATCTGGCTCGTCCGCGCGCGGTCCTGAAGCTTGCTGCGGATCTCCATGGCGCTCCAGATGTCGCCTTCGAGGTCGATCTCGCCTTCGACGTAGGCGCCGCCTAAAGCGAGCTCGTCGAGAGCCCCGCGCAGCGCGCGGTCGGAGTGAACGATCAGGCGGAACTTCGGCGGGCCGTCGCCGCAGCGGACCGCCTCGCCGGAGGGGAGAACGATCTCGCAGGCGACGCCGGCGCCGTCGAGGAGCCGCGCCAGGGCCCGCGCTCTCGCGCTCGGCTTTTTTGGCGTCGCCGCGGGAGGCTCGCCGGTCCGCGAGGAAGGGAGCGGCGGGGCTCCGGGCGAAAACCCGGGAGGCGTCTCGGTCTCGGGGGTGAGATTTCGCTGCACGGGCGCCGTCGTCATCGTGCGATCCCTCCTCGGAATGGATGGCTTGGCAGCGTCCAAGCCCCGTGGAAGACTATCAAAAATGCCCTTGGCACACCCCGTGCTAGGGTTCCGCGCGGGCGGGGGACCGATGCTGCGGCGCATTCTCAACCAGAACCAGGACGAGCTGCTGAGCGAGAACCGCCGGCTGCTCACCGACCTGCAGCAGGTCCTAGCGCGCTTCGACGCCTCGGCGGAAGACCAGGCGACTCTCAAGCGGTCGGCCCTGCAGCTCGACGAGCTCTTCCTGCTCGTCGTGGCGGGCGAGTTCAACGCCGGCAAGAGCGCCTTCATCAACGCCCTGCTCGGCAGCAAGGTCCTCGAGGAAGGGGTCACCCCCACCACCACCCGCATCCACGTGCTGCGGCACGGTCCGGCCGTGGACACCGTCCACGTCGAGCAGGCGCTCGACATCGTGACCGCGCCGGTGGACCTGCTGCGCGACATCAACATCGTCGACACGCCCGGCACCAACGCCATCCACCGCGAGCACGAGGCGATCACCCGCGACTTCGTGCCGCGCTCGGACCTGGTGCTCTTCGTCACCTCCGCCGACCGTCCGTTCACCGAGAGCGAGCGCGCCTTCCTCCAGGGCATCCGCGACTGGGGGAAGAAGACCGTGGTGGTGGTCAACAAGATCGACATCCTGGAGTCGCCGGCGGACGTCGAGAGCATCCTCGGCTTCATCGCCGAAAACGCCCGCGCCCTCCTCGGCTTCACGCCGGAGATCTTCCCCGTGGCGTCTCGCTTGGCCCTGCGGGCCAAGACCACCGGCGACGCCGCCCTGCTCGCCCAGAGCCGCTTCGAGGCCTTGGAGAGATTCATCGTCGACACCCTCGACGAGAAGGAGCGGGTGCGCCTGAAGCTGCTCAACCCTCTGGGCGTCGCCGAGCATCTGGCGAAGCGCTACCTGGAGATCACCGACGGCCGCCTGACCCTCCTCCAGGAGGACTTCGCGGCGATCGAGGACATCGAGCGCCAGATGGCCCTCTTCAAGGAGGACATGCAGCGCGAGTTCCGCTTCCGCCTCTCCGACGTGGACAAGATCCTGCACGAGTTCGAGAACCGGGGCATGGCCTTCTTCGACGACACCATGCGCCTCGCCCGCGTCTTCGATCTCATCAACAAGTCGAAGATGAAGGCCGACTTCGAGCGCCTCGTGGTGGCCGACCTGCCGCAGACGACCGAGCGCAAGGTGGCGGAGATCATCGACTGGCTGGTGAGCTCCGAGCTGCGGCAATGGCAGGCCGTGATGGAGCACCTCGCCCGGCGGCGGCAGGAGCACGCGGACCGCATCGTCGGCCAGGTCGGCCGCAACTTCGACTTCGACCGCACGCGCCTGCTCGACAGCGTGGGCCGCGCGGCGCAGCGGTCGGTGGAGAGCTTCGACAAGGAGCGCGAGGGCAGCCGGCTCGCCGACTCGGTGCAGGTGGCGGTGGCGGGCACGGCGCTGGCGGAGGTGGGCGCGATCGGCCTCGGCGCCGTGCTCACCCACCTCGCCGTCACCGCCGCGGCGGATTTCACCGGCATCCTGGCGGCGGGCACCATCGCCGTCATGGGCTTCTTCATCATCCCCAACCGGCGGCACGCGGCGAAGCGGGAACTGCGCGAGAAGATCGCCGCCATGCGCGAGCAGCTCATGTCGAGCCTGACGGCGCAGTTCGACCGCGAGATCGAGGGCAGCCTGCGGCGCATCGACGAGTCGATCGGTCCCTACACCCGCTTCGTCCGCTCCGAGCGGGACCACCTGACCGCCGCCCGCGAGGAGCTCGGCGCCGTCAACCAGGGGCTGGTGCAGCTGCGGTCGCGGGTGGAATCGCTGTAAGCTCCCGCCGCCATGAGCCAAGAGCCCGAGAAATCCGCTTCCGCAGCAGCCCCCGCCAAGCCGCGCAAGCCGGGCATCGGCGACGTCTTCCGCGCGTTGCGGCGGCCCAAGATCGCCATCATGCTGGGGCTGGGCTTCTCCTCGGGCCTGCCGTTCTTCCTCACCGCGGCCACCCTGGGCTACTGGATGCGCGACGAGGGGATCAGCCTCAAGGCGATCGGCTTCCTCTCGTGGGTGGGCCTCGCCTATTCCTTCAAATTCCTCTGGTCGCCGCTGATCGACCGGCTCGACGCGCCCTGGCTCGGCAAGCGGCTGGGCCGGCGGCGGGGCTGGATCCTGGTCGCCCAGGTAGTGATCGCCGGCGGACTGGTCGCCATGGCCTCGATCGGACCGCGGGGCGGCCTCGTCGCCCTCGGGGTGGCGGCGCTCGTCGTCGCCTTCGCCTCGGCGAGCCAGGACATCGTGGTGGACGCCTGGCGCATCGAGGCCGCCGACACGACCGAGGAGCTCGGTCTCCTCTCCAGCGCCTATCAGCTCGGCTACCGCATCGCCGTCATCACCAGCGATGCGCTGATCCTCTTCGCCGCCAACCACCTCGGATGGCCGACGTCCTACGTGTTGATGGCCGTGCTGATGGGGATCGGCATCGTCGCGACGTTCAAGGCGACGGAGCCGGCGGGCGCCGACGAGGTGCTGCACGAGAAGTCGGCCGAGGCGCCGCTGTGGACGCCCCGGGGCTTCTTCGACGCCGTGGTCGGACCCTTCATCGCCTTCTTCCGCACCTGGGGGCCGGTGGGCCTGCTGATGCTGGTGTTCATCAGCCTCTACCGGCTGCCGGAGTTCGTCATGGGGCCGATGGCCACGCCCTATTACCACGACCTCGGGATCTCGAAAGACATGGTGGGCGCCGTGCGCGGCACGGTGGGTCTCCTCGCGTCCTTCCTCGGCATCGCCTTCGGCGGGCTGCTCGTGGCTCGCGTCGGCTACATGCGGGGGCTCATCATCGGCGGGATTCTGCAGGGCCTCGGCATCGCGAGCTTCGCGATCCTGGGCATCTACGGCGGCGATCCGCGGCTGTTCGGTGCCGTGATGATGTGCGACAACTTCGGCGTCAGCGTGGCCGGCGTGGCGCTCGTCACCTACATGTCGAGCCTGACCACCCTCGGCTACACGGCGACGCAGTACGCCGTGCTCAGCTCCACCTACGCGATCGTCGGCAAGTTCCTCAAGGGCTTCTCCGGCGCCGTCGTCGACAGCCTCCATGCGCACGGGCATACCCTGATGGAGTCCTACGCCATCTTCTTCGTGGGCGCGGGCGCCATCGGCCTGCCGGCCATCCTGCTGTGCCTGTGGCTGGCGGCGGTGCAGAAGCGAAACCGTCCGGTCCCGGCTTCGTAGTTATAGAGGAGGAGGAAACACCATGCCGCTCTTCCGCTCACGCAGGCACAAGGTCATCGCCGGGGTCTGCGGCGGCATCGCCGAATGGCTCGGGTGGGACCCGACGGTGGTGCGCATCGCTTACGTCATCCTGTCCGTCATCTCGGTGGGATTCCCCGGGACGATCGCCTACATCATTCTCTGGGTCGTGATGCCGAAGGAGCCGGGGTAGGAGCCGAGGGGGGCAGCACGACTTCGAACGCGGCGCCGCGAACGCTGTCGAGCAGGCGCACGGTGCCGCCGTGCGCCTCGGCGACCCAGCGGACGACGCTGAGACCGATGCCGCCGACGCCCTTGCTGGACGTGGGCCCGCCGCGGTAGAACCGCTCGAAAACCCGCTCGCGGTCCTCCGGCGCGATCCCGGGTCCGCTATCGGCGACGACGAGGAGGGCGCCGCCGTTCCGCCGCCTGGCTTCGACGCGCACGGACTCTCCCGCGGGGTTGTGCCTGAGGGCGTTGTCGAGCAGGTTGAAGACCACCAGGCGCAGCAGGCCGGCGTCGCCGGTCACGATCAGCCCGGGCTCGACGGCGGCTTCGATGCGGATGTCGCTCTCCCCGGCGTAGGCGGTGAAGAACGCCGAGGTGGCTCTCACCACCTCCCCCAGGTCCACCGGGAGCCGGGCTATGGACAGCAGCTCACTCTCGGCGGAATCCCGGGCGAGGAGGAGGAGGCCCTCGACAACCGCCTGCAGGCGTTCGATCTCCTGCAGGTTCTCTCGCAGCAGATCCTGGTATTCGCGGGGGCTTCGCTCGCGGCGCAGCGAGATTTCGAGGCCGGTGCGCAGCACGCTCAGCGGGTTGCGGATCTCGTGGGAGGCGTCGGCTGTGAACCGGCGCATGCGCTCGAAGCTCTCCTCCAGCCGCCCGAGCAGGGCGTTGAAGGTGCGCGAGAGGACGGCGACTTCCTCGACTCCGCCTTCCGGGAGCTGCGTCCGACCGCGCAGTCTCCCGGGGTCGATGCGGGTGATGGCCACCACGAGGTCCTGGATGGGGCGGAGGGCGCGTCTGGCGAGACCTCGCCCGCCGAGGACCGCCAGCGGGATGACCACCAGGCCGACCAGCAGGAGACCCATCCCGAGCCGCTGCCGGTCATGATTCAGCGACGCCAACGAGCCGATCGCCTCGACGTACAGATCCGCTCGCCGGCCGCCGACCTGGTGACGAACGATCATGTAAGAGGCGGCGCCCGTTACCACCGAGACGGATACCACCTCGCCGCGCTCCTCGGGCTCGAGCGCCTCCAGCGGGATCTCCGGCGAGCCGGGGGTCTCTGCCAGGAGGTGGCCGTTTCGCCGCACCCGCATCCACATCGGAAAAGGATCGCGCTCCGGGGCCTTGAGCTCCGGCGCGTCGAGGGAGGCGCTGTCAGCGAGGCGGGAGGCGAGAGTCTCGGCCTCGTTCTTCAGCGTGAGCACGGCGTATTGATGGGCCTGTGCCGCGGCATAGAGGTAGACCAGGCTGGCCGAGATGCCGTAGAGGGCCAGCAAAGACGCGGCGAACCACCAGGTCAGCCGGGCGAGGAGGGACCCGGGACGCCTCACCGTTCCTCTTTCGCATCGGCGCGCAGCACGTAGCCGATGCCGGCGACGGTGTGGATCAGGCGGTCGCCGCCGCTCTCGATCTTGCGGCGCAAGCGGGCGACGATGACGTCGATGGTGTTGCTGCGGGCCTCATAGGCCTCGTCCCAGACGTGTTCGGCGATGCGGTCGCGGGAGAGCACGACGCCGGGGTGCAGCATGAAGTACTCGAGGAGGGCGAACTCCTTGGGCGTGAGGTCGAGCGGCTCGCCGTGTTTCTCCACCCGCCGGCCGTCGCGGTCGAGCTGGAGGCTGCCCAGGGCCACGAGACCCCGGGGTGGCGCGCTCTGCCGGCGCAGCAGAGCGCGCACCCGCGCCAGGACCTCCTCGAAGGCGAACGGCTTGGTCAGGTAGTCGTCGGCGCCGGCGTTCAGCCCTTCGACCCTCTCCTCGACGAGATCGCGGGCGGTGAGGATGAGCACGGGCGCGATGAAGCCTTCGCGGCGCCAGCCGCGCAGCAGGTCGAGACCGGAGCCGTCGGGAAGCCCGAGGTCCAGGAGCACGAGGTCGTACTCGGTGTCCAGGGCACGCTCGCGGGCTCCTCGCGCCGAGGCCACGCAGTCCACGGAGAAGCCCTCTTCGCGGAGCCCGCGGGCGAGGCGTTCCGCCAGCCGGCGCTCGTCTTCCACCAGGAGAAGGCGCATAGGGAAGGACTATAGCCGAGCCATTCATTCGCCGTTCACTTCCCCCCTCTAACCTCGCTCCCGTCAACCGGCGGCCCGGCCCGCGAGAGCTCCGGGGCGCCCCGTTCGAAGGAGACTCTGATGAGCTTTTCGCAGCGCACCGCCGTCCTCTTCCTCCTGGCCGCGCTCGCGGCCGTTGCCGTCCAGGCCGAGCCACGCCTGCTCGTGCTCGATCCCGCCGCCTCCAAGGTGAGCTTCACGCTTCCGGCGACGGGTCACGACGTCGAAGGCGCGCTCGCCCTCAAGTCCGGCCGCATCGCCTTCGACTCCGCCACCGGCGAGGCCTCCGGCGAGATCGCCATCGACCTGGTGAGCGCCGAGACCGGCAACCGGAGCCGCGACAACACGATGCGTGAGGATGTCCTGGAGACCGGCCGCTGGCCGCTGGCCGTCTTCAGGGCCGAGAAGATCCGGGGAGCGATCGCCCCGTCCGGCCCCTCGCAGGTCACGCTCGACGGCACGCTTTCCCTGCACGGCGCCGAGCACAAGGTCAGCCTGCCCGCCAAGGTGGAGACGAAGAACGGCCACCTCAAGGCGGAGACCCAGCTCTCCGTGCCGTTCGTCGACTGGGGCCTGCACGATCCCAGCATCGCGTTTTTCCGCGTCGCCAAGACCGTGGCGGTGAAGATCCTCGCCGAGGGGAGCGTCGAGGCGACGGGCGCGGCCGAGGGAAAGAGGTAAGGCATGGACCTCCGCCGGCCGCGACTCCTCACCGAGCGCGACCAGGGCCGGGTGCGGCGAGCCTTCTCGACGATGCTGCCGCTCGCGCGGGGGCTCGAGCCGCGACTGCGGGCCGTCGTCGCGGATGTCCTCGAGCACCCCGGCAGTCTCGCCAGGGCGCAGCTCGCCTACGGCCTGAGCGTGCGGCGGGGCATCGCTCCGGAGCGCGCCCTCAACCTGGCCGTCGCGGTTGAGTACTTCCATTCGGCGTCGCTCCTCTTCGACGACATGCCGAGCATGGACGACGCCAGCGAGCGCCGCGGGCGGCCGTGCCCGCACTTGGTCCACGGTGAGGCGGCGGCCATCCTGGGCGCGCTGGCGCTCATCACCCGCGCTTACGCACTGCTGTGGGAGACGATCGGCGGCGAAGCGGCGCACCGGCCGGCCGCGGCGGCACTGGTCGGCGAGTGCCTCGGCATCGGCGGCATCCTCGACGGGCAGGCGCGCGATGTCAACTTCCGGCGGGAGGAGGCGGATCCACGGGCCGCGGTGCGGGTGGCCGTGGCCAAGACGGTCCCCCTGGTTCGCCTCGCGATGGTGCTTCCCGCCATCGTGGCGGGAGAGGACGCGCCGACCCTCGGCCGGCTCGAACGCCTGGCGGCCTCCTGGGGCCTCGCCTACCAGATCCTCGACGATTTCAAGGACAGCTTGATGGGTGCGGAGGAGACCGGCAAAACGGCGGGGCGCGACGCGGGGCGCGGCCGGCCGAACCTCCCGGCCGTCAGCGGACCGCGGCGGGCGCAGGCGCGGCTGCGGCGGCTGCTCGCCTCCTCCCGGGCCATCGTGGGCGCGCTGACCGCCGAGGGCGCGGACCACTGGGCACCGCTCGCCAGCCTCCAGGATTTTCTCGAAGCCGAGGCGCGCGAGATGGCGCGGCGTCAGGCGGCGCGCGAGGCGGCGTGAGAGAAGGACCGCGCCCCATCGAGCTCGCGACCGTGCACGCCCTGACGTGGCTCACCCTCGGCAGCGGGGTCGGGCTCCTCCTCGCGCTCCTGCTGCTGATTCCCGGTCTCGGCGCGGTCCTGGGTCCGCTGACCTACGGGCGCTGGGCGCCGTTGCACCTCGATCTTCTGCTGTACGGTTGGCTGGGCCTGCCGCTGGTGGCGCTCCTCGTGCGCGCCTGCCAGCCGGCGGACGGTTCCCTGGCGCGGGCGGCGGGAACGTCGGTCCAGGTCTGGTCCGCCAGCCTCGCCGTGGGCGCGGTGGCCTGGCTGGCCGGCCGCACGAGCGGCAAGGCTTTCCTGGAATGGGAAGGAGTCGGCCGCTTCGCCTTCCTGGTCAATCTCGCGTTCCTCGCCGCCGTGCTCGGGACCGGGCTGTTGCGCCGGGCGCGGAATGGAGCGCCATGGCGCGGGCTCACCGCTCTGTGGACGGCATTGCTCTTCGTGCCCGCCGCCATGGCCTGGGCGACCTCGCCCGCGACCTATCCGCCGATCAACCCGGCGACCGGCGGCCCGACGGGAGCCAGCCTGCTAGGCGGCACGCTCGCCGTGATCGCAATCCTGGCGGCGGTGCCTTGGCTGCTGGAAATGGTGGACCGCAGCCACCGCCGGTCCGCACGGCTCATCGCCGGCGCCCTCGGGCTTCACACGTTGTTCTTCGCCGTCCTGGGGCACGGCGACCGTCCGCATCGCGATCCGCTCCAGATCGCCGCCGTGGCGACGCTCCTCGCCTGGGCGGGACTGCTGCCGTGGTGGCTCCGCCGTTTCGACTGGCCCGCGGAAGCGCGGCCCTGGCTGGCGGCCTTCCTGGCCTGGGGCGGCGCGCTGCTGGCTTCCGCCGTGCCGATGTTCCTGCCGGGGCTGCTCGATCGCATCAAGTTCACCAACGCGCTCGTCGGGCATGTGCACCTGGCCATGGCAGGAATGGCGACCAGCTTCGCGGCGCTGTTGCTGGCCGTCCTCAACCAGGGAACGAGGCTGCGCGGAGTGCTCGGCGACCGCGTCGCCTTTCTGCTCTGGCAGGGCGGCAACGCCGTCCACGTTGTGGTCCTGGCGGCCGCCGGCGGCCTCGAAGCGGCGGACCCCGGCGTGGTCTTCCGGGGGGAGCCCTCGATCGCAGTGCTCTACGCGCTGCGGGCCGCGGCGGGCACCGCCATGCTCGCCGCGGCGGCGCGCTGGACGGTCCGCGCCATGCGGAGAGCCGCGGCTTGACCGGGAAGGGAAGTACGCTTCTCTGCCTCCTCGCCGGCGGCGGCGATACCGCGACAGGCTTCCTCCTCGTCGCCATGCCGGCGCTCGTCCTGCGCCTTCTCGGCCTCGCGCCCGAGGCGGACCTCCGCTATCTGCGCTTCGCCGGCGTCTTCGTCGGGTGCGTCGGTCTCGCGGTGCTCTATCCCTGGCTCTGGCGCGACCGCCACCTCCGCGACCGGCGCCTGGCGCCCGCGCTGGAGATGACGGCCGGGGTCCGGCTGGCGGTGGCCCTCTTCCTTGGCGTCGCGGTGGCCGCCGGCGAGATGGACATGCCGTGGCTGAAGGTCGGGGTCTACGACGCGCTCGTGGCTTGGGCGCAACTCGCGGTGCTCTTCCGCGAGGGCTTCGGCGATGCGCGTTGAGATCCAGCGCGTGCGCGCCTGGCGCGGACTGCTGCCGATCGCGGCCACCTATACCGCCTTCTTGCTCTTCGCGCAGTTCGGATTCCTCCACCAACTCCATCGCGACCTGGGAGATGCCGGACGCGTGCGCACCGCCATGGCGGCGATGGGAATCGCGGGACTGGCCGCGAGCCTCGGCGCCGCGTGGCTCCTCGGCCGCGTCTCCGGCCTGCGGCTGGTGCGGACCGGCCTCGCCGCCGTTGCCGCTACGGCGATCGCCTCGCTCGGCAGCCACGGTTTCGCCGCTCTTCTCGCCGTGGCGACGGCGACCGGCGCCTCTCTCGGCCTGCTGACGGTGGCGGTGGCCGCCTCGCTGCCGGTTCTCGTGCCGCCTGGAGCCGCGGGGCGGGCCGCCGGGGTGGCGACCGGCGCGGCGTACTTCCTCTGTAACGTCCCCGGGCTGTTCGAGGGTGATCCCGCTCTGCGGGCCCTCTTCCCGGCGGCCTTGGCCGGGGTGGCGATGATCTTCGTGCCTCGTGATCCGGAGCCTGCACCCCTCGACCGGCGGCAGGATCACGCCGCTCAAAGCTACGCAGGATTCCTCCGTCTCCTGGTGACCTTCCTCGTCCTCATCTGGCTCGACTCGGCGGCGTTCGCCATCGTGCAGGCGAGCCCGGAGCTCAAGGCGCTGACCTGGGGTAGCGAGGGGCAGAAGCTCCTGCAGGGGAGCGTCCACTGGCTGGCCGCGGCCGGGGCGGGCGTCGCGCTCGACGCCGGCGCTGGCGTCGCGGTGCCGCTCGCCGCCTGGGCTTCCTTCATGGCGGCGTTTCCGCTGCTCCAGCACGGCGGAGCCGCGGCTGTGGCGGCGGGCCCGATCTACGCCGCCGGTATCTCGTTCTACTCGACCGCCCTGGTGGTCCTGCCGTCGCAAGGCCGCCCGCTGACGCCGCGCTGGCGCGCCGGCCTGCTCTACGGGGTCGCGGGCTGGCTCGGCTCGGCGCTGGGAGTGGGGATGGCCCAGGAGCAGGGACGGATACCCGGCGGCTTCCTCCTCGGCACGGGAGCGGTCCTGGCTCTCGCCTGGCTGCGGCCGCCGCGCCGGACCCTGGTCCGCATTGGCCGCCTGTTCGGCCCGGCCCTGGCTCTCGCGGCCGCCGGTGCCGCGGGGGTGTGGATCGAAGCCCTGGCCGCAAGGCCGGGCGCGGCAGAGCTGGCACGAACGAACGATCAGGCGGCGATGGTGGCGCGCGGCCGGCGGGTCTACGTGGAGGAGGGATGCATCCATTGTCACTCGCAGTACGTGCGCCCCAGCTCACGGGACGTGGAATGGTGGGGGCCGGCGCGTCCCTTCGACCGCGGCGAGAGGCCGCCCCTGGCCGGCGCGCGGCGGCAAGGGCCGGACCTCCTCGCCGTGGGCAACCGGCGCGGCGAGGTCTGGCAGCAGGAGCATCTGCGCGACCCGCGGCGGCTGAACCCCGGCTCCCGCATGCCGGCCTACGCCTACCTCTTCGCCGGCGGAGGCGAGCGCGGACGAGATCTCGTGGCCTATCTGCTCTCGCTCGGCGCGGGCACGGCCGTGGAGCGTTGGGCGCTGACGAAAGCGGAACCGCTCGCGCCGCCGCCCTCGCCGCCGTCGGCGGAGCGCGGCGCCGCGCTGTTCGCCTCCTGGTGCGCCGTCTGCCACGGTGCCGCCGGACGGGGCGACGGCCCGCTCGCGGCCAGGCTGAGCGATCCTCACGCCAACCTCCGCAAGCCCACCTTCCATGCTCTGTTCGCCGGACCGGGCGCGGAGCCCGAAGAGCAGGCGCTCGCCCGCATCATCCGGCACGGCCTGCCGCCCACCTCCATGCCCGGCCACGAGTGGCTCACGGGCCAGCAGGTCGCGGATCTCGTGGCCTTCGTCAGGACCCTGCCGGCACGGAGGTCTCGATGAACCCTGGCCGGGCACGACTCCGTATCCAGGAGAGGGTCTTCGGGTTCCTCGCCGAAGTCTCCACGGCCCGGCCGGTATGGGTGGTCGCGGCGGCGGCCGTGCTGGCCGCCCTCTCGCTGATCCTCGCCGCCTACAGGCTCGAGCTCAAGACCTCCAATCTCGATCTCGTCGATCCGGACCTGCCGGAGGTAGCCCGCTTCCGCGATCTCGCGCGGAGCTTCGGGACGCCCAACATGCTGGTGGTCGTCCTCGAAGGCCGGGATGAGGCGAGCCTGCGGGCCGCGGTGGATCGCGCGGCGGAGAAGATCCGCGGCGCACGCGGCGTGCGCGCGGTGTTCGCGCGGCTGCCCTACGATCCGATCTCGCTGGCGCCGCTCGGCGTCGATCCCTACTTCACCTCGAACGACCGCCGGATGTTCTTCCTCTTCGTCCAGCCGACCGACCCCAGCTCGAGCGCCGGCACCATCGCGCCGTTCGTGGGCGCGGTGCGGGAGAGGCTCGCCGAGGCGCACCTCGCGGCCGGTGGCGTGCGCGCCGGCCTCACCGGTCTGCCGCAGTACGCCCTCGACGACCGCGACATCGTCCAGCGCGATACCTCGCGGCTCTCCGCGGTCTCGTTCCTGCTCGTCCTGATCCTTTTCGCGGCGAGCTTCGCGGAGGTCTCCCGGCCGCTGATGGCGGCCTTGACGCTGGCCGTCTCCGCGGTCTTCGTCGTCGGAGTGGTCGCGGTCTTTCCAGGGCACCTCACCCTGGTCTCGGCGACCTTCTTCTCGGCGCTCTTCGGCCTCGGCATCGACTACGGCACCTACGTGGTGGACCGCTTCGAGGAGCACCTGGCGGAGGGCCGGCCTGAACGAGAGGCTCTAGTGGCCGCGGTGCGAGAGCTGGGACCGGGCCTGACGACCGGCGCTCTCACCACGGCCATGGCCTTCTACACCATGGCCTTCTCGGGGTTCCGCGGCTTCCAGGAGCTGGGATTCATCGGCGGCACGGGGATTCTCCTCGCGCTGCTTCTCATGGTGACGCTCCTCCCCGCGCTGCTGATCCTCTCCGGAGGACGCCGCCGGCGTGAACGCCCGCTGATGGAACGCCGGTTCGGACGCCTCCTCGGCAGGGTGCAGCGCGCGGCGCCGGCCGCCGGGCTTGCCGCTCTCGCCTTGGCGGGTCTCGCGGCGGGTCTGCCGGGCTTCGACGGCAACTATCTCAACCTCCAGCCCAGGGACTCGGAGGCCGCCCGGCTGGAGCGCGAGATGGTGCAGCGCTCGATCTTCTCCCCGCAGTTCGCGGCCTTCATCGCGGCCTCGCCGGCGGAGGCGAGGGCGACCGCCGCGAAGCTGCGCAAGCTGGACACGGTGGGCGCGGTCCGCTCCGCGGACGATCTTGCCCTGCTCGATATGCTGGCGCGGCCGATCCCCGGCGAGCGCGAGGCGTTCGGCGCCGGCTTCACGAGCCGGGACGGCCGCTCCGCCGTGTACGCCTATCCCAAGGGCGACGTATGGGACGCGGCCTTCGAGTCGCGGTTCCTCGCGCAGCTGCGGTCCGTCGATCCCCGGGTGACCGGCATGCCGGTCCTGGGACGCTTCATGATCGATCTCTCGCGGCGAGCCTTGCTCGTCACGGCAGGTCTGAGCACGCTGGTGGTGGTCCTGCTGGTCCTCCTGGACCTGCGCCGGCCCGCGTGGTCTGCCCTGGCGTTGCTGCCCACCGCTCTCAGCGTGGCGGCGACGCTCGGCTCGATGCGCCTGTTGGGGATCGCCTTCAATCCGCTCAACGTCATGGCGCTGCCGGTCATCCTCGGCACGGTGGTGGACGCCGGAGCGCAGATCGTGCATCGCTACCTCCAGGAACGGGGAGACCTCACCCGGACCCTCGCGGGCAGCGGGGGAGCCGTGACGCTCTGCGTGATGACCACGCTCGTGGGCTTCGGAGCGCTGGCCTTCACGACGCACCGCGGACTTGCCTCGTTCGGCATCGTCCTCACCCTCGGCTCCGTCTATTCGCTCGTCTTCTCGCTGTTCGTGCTGCCGCCGCTCCTCCGTTGGCTGGGGCCGCGGCTCGTTCATCCTTCCTTCTCCGAGGACGCCCATGAAGCGCTTCCGACTCTGGCTGGAAACGATCAAGTTCTCTCATAGCGTGTTCGCGCTGCCCTTCGCGCTGACGGGCGCCTTCCTGGCGGCCGGCGGACCGCCTCCCTGGCGGACTCTGGCGTGGACCGTGGTCGCTGCCGTGACGGCGCGGACGGCGGCCATGACCTTCAATCGGCTCGCGGACCGCCGGTTCGACGCCGCCAATCCCCGCACGGCAGAGCGGGCGCTGGCGAGAGGCGCCATCACGCCGGCCGAGGCATGGACCGTGGTGGCGGTCTCCGCCGCCGTCTTCGTCCTCGCCTGCGCCGCCCTCAACGCGGCGACGCTGCGTCTGGCGCCGGCCGTCCTGGCGCTGACCCTGGGCTACTCGCTGACCAAGCGGTTCACGGCCCTTGCGCACCTGGTGCTCGGCGCGGCGCTCGCCTTGGCGCCGCTCGGCGGCTGGGCTGCCGCCGGCGGCAGCTACGCGGCCTATCCGGCTGCGCTCTCGGCGGCGGTGGTGTTCTGGGTCGCGGGCTTCGACGTCGTCTACGCCTGTCTCGACGAGGCGTTCGATCGCCGGGCGGGGCTGCGCTCGATTCCTGCGCGCTGGGGACGCCCGGCGGCATTGCGGCTCGCGCAGATCTTTCACCTGGCGGCCTTCGCGGGCTTCGCCTGGACCGGCTGGCGCCTCGGCCTCGGCCTTCCCTACGCCGTGGGTCTCGCCGGGGCCGGAGCGGCGCTCGTCTACGAGCACGCGATCGTCAATCCGCGCGACCTGTCTCGTATCCAGGTCTCCTTTCTCACCATGAACGGCGCCGTGAGCGCCCTGCTGTTCGCCGCAACCTGGATGTCCCTGGCGATGGGATGACGGAACCGCCGTGCTATCGTTCTCCCTGCCGCATTGCGGCACCGGGAGGACTCTCCGATGACCACCGCCACTGTCACACCGCAGATCCTGACCCCCGCGGCCCGCTCGTCTTCGCCGGCGGAGATGGACGCCGCCGTCGCCGTCCTGCAGGAGAACAAGGGCGCCTGGACGGCTGTCGGTCCGCGCGAGCGGATCGAGCTGCTCGCCGATCTGACGCGGCGGTTCCTCGGCGTGGCCGAGCGCTGGGCGGCGCTGGGCATCGAAGCCGAAGGGCTCGACCCCGAGCATCCCACCTCCGGCGAAGAGGCGCTCGTCGGGCCGTACTTCATCCTGCGCAACCTGCGGCTGCTGCGCGAATCGCTGCTCGACATCGCGACGCACGGCCGGCCCCGCATCTCCGGCGGCGTGCGCACGCGGGAAGGCGGCCAGGTGGTGGCGCGGATCTTCCCCATCGACCTCTACGACCGCGTCTTCTATGCCGGCGTCACGGCGGATGTGTGGATGGAGCCGGGAGTGACCGTCGAGGATCTTCCCGCCACCCAGGCCGTGGCCTACCACGCGCCGGTGCGCCAGGGGCGGGTCGCCCTGGTGCTCGGCGCCGGCAACGTCTCCTCGATCGGTCCCATGGACGCTCTCTACAAGCTCTTCGTCGAAGACCAGGTCGTGGTCTTCAAGACGCACCCGGTCAACGTCTTCCTGGGTCCGCTGATGGAGGAGGCGTTCGCGACGCTCATCGAGCGCGGCTTCTTCCGCGTCGTCTACGGTGCCGCCGAGGAAGGAGCCTACCTCTGCCGCCATTCAGGGGTGGACGAGATTCACATCACCGGCTCCGACCGCACGTACGAGGCGATCGTCTTCGGCCCCGGCGAGGAGGGCCGCAAGCGCAAGGCGGCGGACGAGCCGATCCTCACCAAGCGCTTCACGGCGGAGCTGGGCAACGTCAGCCCGGTCATCGTCGTGCCCGGCCCCTGGGACGAAGGCGACCTCGAATACCACGCCGTGAACCTGGCGACGATGCTCACCAACAACGCCGGTTTCAACTGCAACGCCGGCCGGGTGATCGTCCAGCACGCGTCGTGGAAGCAACGGCAGGATTTGCTCGATCGGACCCGCAAGACCCTGGCCGAGATCCCGGTCCGCCGGGCCTATTACCCCGGAGCGTCCGACCGCTTCGACGCCTTCCTCGCCGCCCACCGGCAGACGGCCGAGACCTTCGGCACCCGCGCCGGCGACCGCCTGCCCTGGATGCTGATCCCCAACCTGGACCCGGCGAACCGCGACGACATCGCCTTCACCACCGAGGCCTTCTGCGGGGTGTTCGGCGAGACGGGCCTCGAGGCGGCGAGCGTGCCCGAGTTCGTCGATCGCGCCGTGGCCTTCTGCAACAACGTCCTGTGGGGCACGCTCAACGTGACGCTCATCGTCCATCCCGAGTCGCTGAAGGATCCGGGCGTCGCGAGCGCCGTCGAGCGCGCCATCGCGGATCTCCGCTACGGCACGGTGTCGGTGAACCACTGGGCGGCGATCGGCTTCGGGCTGGTCGTCACACCTTGGGGGGCCTTCCCCGGCCACACGCGGCAGGACATCAAGTCGGGCGTCGGCGTGGTGCACAACACGCTGATGTTCGACCGCGTCCAGAAGTCCGTGGTGCGCGCACCCTTCCGGGTCTGGCCCAAGCCGGTCTGGTTCGCCACCCACAAGACGGCGCACCGCCTGACGCCCAAGCTCTCCGAGTTCGAGGCAGCGCCGTCGATGGCGAAAGTCGCTGGGATCCTGCCGCTGGCGGTGCGGGGCTAGAAGCGGAATCGATAGACGACCACACCCGAGTCCAACACGTCCATCTCGCTGAAGCCGCGGCGCTGCAGCCGATCGAGGATTTCCTCGGCCTGCTCCAGGCTCATGCCGCAATCGGCGGCCACGTCCACGGCGCTGACGGCTCCCTGCCGCGCCCGGGCCACCTTCAGCACGGCACCTTCCGTCTCCTCCCACTGGCGCCGGACAACGGCACGCCGGACGCGCCAGAAGAGGTACACGCCGGCGGCCAGAGGCAAGATTCCCAACAGAAACGCGAGCACCAAATCGGTCCGCGCGGAGTACTTCGAGGTTCCCTCGAGCGTTTGGATGAGCACGCCCGCGATCATCACAAAGCCGAACAGGCCGACGAGCACGGCAACGGCAAGCGCCAGCCTTTCGCCGAATCTCATGGGTCTCCTTAAGCCGCTCCGTCAGACGGTCCCGGCTGCGACATGCCGCGGGCGAACCGCCATCGTCCATCGGACCCTCGGCGGAGAATCAGGAACACGCGCTGGCGCTGCGACCGAACGTCGCCACCGGCACGCGGCCGGATTTCCTGGATGTCCCAACCACGCTCGAAGGCCAGGTCTCCCGAGACGATGCGCTCCTCGCACTCGAAGGCCGGGACGAGGTCGTAGGCCGCCAGAGCCGCGGCCAGCCGCGGCCGCAGCGCGTCGCGGTCCATCGGCGGCGCCCCGGGTGCCCACAAGACGTAGTCCGGGGTGAGGAGATCGAAGATGGCGTCGAGGTCCTGACGGCGAAAGGCTTCGCTCCAGGCCGCGTAGAGCGCGTCGATGCCGGGATCTGCCTGGATGAGAGGGCTCATCCGCGTCAAAGTACCACGAGAGCGTTGCGTGCCCTGTTCCGAGGGCTTGGGGGCGCGACTTTACCGCCTCTCCGTCACCAGTCCCACACGCGCCTCCTGGATTCAGTTCCGCGCCGCGATCTCCTTCTCAGCGGTTTTCTCGTCCTTACAACCGTAGACCCAAACCGGCGTCCCTTTCGGCACCATCTTCGGCAGCCGGGAGGAGGCGAACATCGGGATGCGGATACAGCCGTGGCTGGCGGGATAGGTGCGCATGTCCTCGCTGCCGTGGATGGCGATGCCGCCCACGATGTATAGGGGGTTGTACATCTCGCCGAGCGGGCTCGTCTTCCAACCCGAGGCCGTGGCGTAGATCTCCAGTCGGCCGCAGGGGGTGATGGCGCGGGTCTCGGGATAACCGTTCTCGTGGAAAGTCTTGCCGCTGCCCGAGGAGATGGGAAGGATGTTGCCGATCTTCCCTTGCGAATCCACCAGGAAGAGAATCTGGCGCGCCAGATCCACCTCGATGTGAGGCCCCTTTGCATCGCGCGGCCGGTGCGGCGTCGCCACCGACAGGGCGTTCCACTCGGCCCGGGTGAGCAGACCTGTCGGCTTCGCCCGCTGGACTTTCTGGAAGGCGACGAGGGCGTGGCGGGAGGCCCCATCCCAGACGCCGTCGATCGGCCCCGTCCAGAAGCCGAGATCGGCGAGCCACTGCTCGGCCCGGCGGACCTCGGCCGTGGTGAGCGCGGCTTTCTGGACGGCGGCGACTGGAATGGCGATGAAGAGGAAAATGAGCGGCAGGACGACGGTACAACGACGGCTGAGCGACAACATCACAACATCCCCCTTTGCACCCCGAACGGCGGTCCCCCTCGGACCGCTTGTCGCAACTATATAGCGGAGCGGCCCGCGGCGTACTCACCCTTTCGGCATCTGAGGCTCCAGCAACAACAATGCCAATAGGGCGGCCCGCTCGGGGCTGCGATCCAGCACTACGTGCTCGTGGAGCGCGTGGGCGCCGTCGCCGACCGCGCCGAGGCCGTCCAGCGTCGGCACGATGCGGCTGGTGAGGCTGCCGTCGGAAGCGCCACCGGCGGTCCCCTCGTCGAGCGGGATTCCCAAATCTTCCGCCCGGCGCAGAGCCGCTTCCCAAAGCACACGGTTACCCGGCGTGGCCTCCAACGGCGGCCGGTCGATACCGCCGATGATCTCCAGCCGCGTGCCCGGAGTCGACGCGGCGAGCTCAAGCACCGCGCGTTCGAGCCGCACGGCGTCGTCCCAGCCCATGACTCGCACGTCCACCTCTGCTCGCGCCTCGGGAGCGACGACGTTGGCGCGCAGCCCGCCGGCGACGACGCCGACGTTGACGGTGATCCCCCGTTCCGGCTCCGCCAGGCTGTAGAGCGTCCGGATCACAACCGCCAGCTCCTGGACGGCGCTCGCGCCCTTCTCGGGCTCGAGCCCGGAGTGGGCCGCGCGACCGTGGACGCGGACGGTGAAACGCAGCGATCCCTTGCGCCGCGTCTTGAGCTTGCCTTCGGGTCCCAAGGACGGCTCCAGCACGAAGACGCGCCGCACCCGGCGGGCCAGGCGTTCGATGCGACTGAGAGATTCGCCGCTGCCGAGCTCCTCGTCCGAGTTGATGAAGACGGTCGGCTCGACCTGCGGCTCGAGGCCGAGGTCGCGCAGCGCCCGCAGCGCGAAGATCCCCTGCACCAGCCCGCCCTTCATATCGTAGACGCCCGGTCCGGCGAGACAGCCGTCGCGGACTTCGACCGGCATCCGTTCCAGGGTGCCGGCCGGCCAGACGGTGTCGCAGTGACCGAGCAGGAGCTGCGCCGGAGCCCCGCGCCGCCGCTGCCGGCGCACGGCCCAGAGCTGGCCGCCCGACCGCCGGCCCGGCAGCCACCGGACGCGCAGGCCCGCCGCTTCGAGCTCCGCAGCGAGACGCGCGAAGACCGGCTCCTGGGAGGCGGCGTCGTGGGAAGGGGACTCGAGAAGCGCGAGGTCGCGGAGGAGGAGCGCCATTTCCTCCTGGCGATCGCGGAGGTATTCGAGGATTCGCCGCGCTGTGTCGTTCACGAGGCGGAATCGTAGCGGATGGCTACCTACTCGTACCGAATCGCCACCAAGGGATCCGTCCGCGTAGCCCGCCGCGCGGGAATCCAACAGGCCACCATGGCCACCATCGCCAGCAGCAACGACACCAGGGTGAAGGTGACCGGGTCCCGCGGCTTGACGTCGATGAGGATGGATCCCAGCAGCAGGGAGCCGAAGAAGGCGACGAGCAGGCCGGCGACGAGGCCGAAGCCGAGTTGCCACATTCCCTGGCGCAGGATCATGCGCAGGACGTTGCGCCGCTCGGCGCCGAGCGCCATCCGGATGCCGATCTCCTGCGTCCGCTGGTTCACCGAGAAGGCGATCACGCCGTAGATGCCCACCGAGGCGAGCACCAGGGCCGCCGCGCCGAAGATGGCGAACAGCGAGGCGAAGAGGTTTTGGAAGAAGCGGCCGCGGGAGAGGACCTCCTCCATGGAGTAGACGAAGTAGATCGGCAGGTCGCGGTCGAGGGCGTTCACCTGCTGCCGCACCGCGGTGGTGAGCGCCACGGGGTTGGCCGTCTGCGTGCGCAGGGCGATGCTGACGAAGCCGGGGCAGCGCTGCGTCAGGGGCAGGTAGAAGCCCTCGGGAGTCTCACGGCTGTCGTCGCCGACGCCGGCCATCTGCAGGTCGGGCGCGACGCCGATGACGGTGCGCCAGGGCGGCTTGGTCTCATCCGTCTCCTCCTCGAGCCGGATGCGCTTGCCGAGCGGGTCCTCGCCGGGCCAGACCTTGGCGGCGAAGGTGCGGTTGACGATCGCCACCGGCAGGCTTCCCGCTCGGTCCTGCGGGCCGAAGTTCCTGCCGGCGAGGACGCGCGCCCCGAAGGTCTCGAGGAAGCCGGCGGAGACCATCGCCACGCGCGCCTCGGGCACGTCGCGCTCGGTCGGGTAGGAGCGGCCCTCGACGCGATACGACCACGTTCCCGTGCCGCCGGCGGGCAGGTTGGTGGTGGCGGCGGCCGCCTTCACCCCGGGCTGGCTGGCGAGGCGCCGCTCCAGGTCGTCGAAGAAGCGCACGCGGTCCGCTTCCTTGGGATAGGCGGACTCGAAGAGCGCGATGCGGGCCGTCAGCAGATGGGTCGAGTCGAAGCCGAGGTCGAGGGTGCGCATCGCGACGACGCTGCGGATCATCAGGCCGGCGAGGATCAGCAGTACGCAGGAGAAGGCCACCTCGAGGATGACGACGAAGCGGCTCAGCCGTCCCAGGCGCAGGCTGGAGGAGCCGCGCCCCTCGTCCTTGAGCACCTCGCCGACGTCCGCCTTCGAGGCCTGGAGCGCCGGCAGCAGGCCCGAGAGCAGAGCGGCGAGCAGCGTCACACCCAAGGTGAAGAGCATCGCCGCCGGGTCCACCGCGACGCGCAGCCAGAACGGCGGGTCGGTGACGGTGATGGCGGAGTTGAAGCCCTGCACGCCCCAGCGCGCGAGCAGGAGGCCGATGCCGGCGCCGAGCATGGCGATGAGGAGGCTCTCGAGCAGGAGCTGGACGATGATCCGGCCGCGGCTCGCTCCCAGCGAGGCGCGGATGGCGATCTCGCGCGTGCGCCGCGAGGCGCGCGCCACCATCAGACTGGCGACGTTGGTGCAGGCGATGAGCAGGACGGCGAGGCAGCCTCCCAGCATGGTCCACAACAACCGGCGCGGCTCGTCGCCGATGGCTTCCTCCATCCATGGCTTGACCACCGCGATGCGCCCCTTGTTGGTCTTCGGATGCTGGGTCGCGAGCGCCTTGACGATGCCCTGGATCTCCGCCCGCGCCGCCTCGACCGAGACGCCGTCCCGCAGCCGGCCCATCACCTCAAGGGTCTCGCCCTGGCCGCGCTCGATGCGCAGGGGATCGAGCCGCAGCGGTGTCCAGACCTCGGTCAAGTTGGGGAAGGCGAACCCTTCCGGCATGACGCCGACGATGGTCCCCGCCTCGCCGTTGATCCGCACCGGCCGGCCGAGAACCTTGGGATCGCGCTGATAGCGGGTCTTCCAGGCGTTGTAGGAGAGCACCGCCACCGGCTCGGCCTGCGGGGTATCCTCGCCCGGCAGGAAGCCGCGGCCGAGAATCGGCTTGACGCGCAACTGGTCGAAGGCGTTGGCGGAGATGAACGAGCCGTTGAAGCGCTCCGGCTGGCCGCCGTCGCCGCTGAGATTGAGCGTCCCGTCGTAATAGCCGGAGAGGCCCTGGAGGGACCTCTGCCGCCCGCGGATGTCCAGGAAGTCGTGGAGGAAGACCTCCAGGCTCGGCTGATCGAGCGACGGATTGGCATTCTCGACGTGCAGGATGCGGTCGGCCTCCGGTACCGGCAGGCCGCGATAGGCGACGCCGTAGACGATGCTGAACATCGCGGTGGCGAGACCGATGCCGAGACCGAGCGCGATGACCGCCGCCAGGGTGTGGCCGGGATGGCGGAAAAGGAGTCGAAGTCCGAAGCGGACGTCCTGCCCCACTGAAGCCATGGAGAATCCTCCCGCGTGTCATTACGACGGAAGGGTGGGGAAGGTTACAGGCCCCTGGGAGCGCCGGCGTCCCGCCGGCTGCTTTTTCTTTCTATTAT
>JBIOVX010000072.1:0-34853 GCA_044868005.1 Thermoanaerobaculia bacterium
AGGGCCGGGGTGGTGAGGGCTTCCAGGGCAAGACGGTTCCTCCTCCCCCAGAGGGAGAGGAGGGAGAAAAACGAAGAAAAATGATGGCTTTTTTCTTCCCCTCTCTCCCCCCGGGAGAGAGGGGCCAGGGGAGTGAGGGCTTCGGAGGGCATACCGCTCGATCTTCTCTTACGCCCTCTTACGCCGGCACCGCCACCGGCAGCCGCTTCATCTGCCGCAGGGTCTGCTTCCACTCGTCGAGGGCGGTCTCCAGGGCGCGGTAGGTCAGGCCCAGGCGCGTCTCGAGCGGCAGGGGTTCCTCGCCGTCTGCCGCCTTGGGCTTCCGGCGCTGCAGCGATAGCAATTCGTGGAGAGCGGTCTGCAGCGAGGCGTAGGCCTCCTGGAGCCGCGCTTCCTGGTGCTCGCGGAAGTCCTGCACCACCTGCTGCAGCCGCTCCTTGGCGCGCTCGAACTGCACCTCGATCTTGGCCTTGAGCACCGCCGCCTCGGGAGCGCGGCGGAGGTCCCGCGCCAGGCGCAGGCGCCCCAAGACCCAGATCATCCACTTGGCGGGATCGAACTGCCAGACCTTGACGCCGTTGCGGTAGTCGAAGGGGAAGCTGTGATGGTAGTTGTGATAGCCCTCGCCGAGCGCCAGGACAGCCATGATCGCGCTGTCGCGCGCGCTGTGCTCGCGGCTGTAGGTCTGGCGGCCGATCATGTGGCAGAAGCTGTTGATGAAGAACGTGCTGTGATGGCTCAGCACAATGCGCAGCACGCCGCCGATCAGCAGGCAGCCGAGCAGCCGGCCGGTGGCGAGGCCCACGGCCAGCGGAATGCCGGCAGCTACCCCGACGCCGAGCCACTTGTACCAGCGGTCCTGCCAGCGGACGAGCGGGTCCTCCGCCAGGTCACGCACCACGCTAGGAGGGGGAGATTCGTTGTCGAAGAAGATCCACCCCATGTGGGCCCACCAGAAGCCTTTCTGGATGTTGTAGGGATCGCGCTCCTCATCGACGTGGGCGTGATGGACCCGGTGGTCGGCGGCCCAGTTGAGGACCGAGTTCTGCAAGGCCCCGGCGCCGAAGATCAGGAAGAAGAGGCGCACGGGCCAGGCGGCCTGGTAGGTCTTGTGGGCGAACAGCCGGTGATACCCCGCCGTAATGGAAAGACCGGTGAGGACATAGAGGGCCACGCACGTCACGGCTTCCGGCCAGCCGAGGCCGACTGAAAGGAGGTACCAGGGGGTGCCGACGAGCGCGACGAGGAAGGTTCCGAGCAGGAAGCTGAGATTGAGCCAGTTCAACCGGGGTCTTGAGGCGATGTCTTCAGTCACCAGTGTCTCCATGTCCTATGAAATGATTCGGCCCGCGGGCCTGTTTTCCAGGGAGTCCCCCGGCGGCAAGCGGATCCTCCCGGCGTGAAAAGCGACTAGAGGATACCAGCGATGGGCCGTCCTTGCTAGCAGGTACCCATTTAACACCAAGCATGATCTATGCCCAGACCGAGACCTTACGCCGGCACCTGTTTCAACATCAAAAGGAGACGATATATGCCCAGACCGAGAACGCTGCTCACCCTCGCCTTCGGCGCCGCCGTCCTGCTGATGGCCGCCTTCGCCTTCGCCGGCGACGAAACCGCCAAGCCCCTCCTCAAGGTCGTCGAGGCCAAGAAGGTGTGCATGGTCAACAACCAGCTCTTCGAGAAGGACCAGATCCCCATCGCCGTCGAAGGGAAGACCTATTACGGCTGCTGCGAGATGTGCAAGGAGCGCCTCGCCAAGGACGCCGCCGCGCGGACGGCCGTCGATCCCGTCACCGGCAAGAAGGTGGACAAGGCGAAGGCCGTGATCGCGGCCCTGCCGGACGGCAAGGTCCTCTACTTCGAGAGCGAGAAGACGCTGGCGGAGTACCGGAAGAAGTAGCCTACGCCGCCACTCCCAGCGCCTGGTTGACGAAGCCCTCGATGGCGGCGGCCGGCCGGGCGCCCAGGGTGCGCGCCACTTCGCGGCCGCCCTGGAAGAGGGCCATCGTGGGGATGGACTGGATGTTGCGCGCGGCGCCGACGGCGGGATCGGCGTCGGTGTTGACCTTGACGACGAGCAGCTTGCCGGCGTTGCGCTCCGCCACCTTGGCGATCTCCGGCGCCACCATGCGGCATGGACCGCACCACGGCGCCCAGAAGTCCACGAGCACGGGGACGCCGGACTCGCGCAGCACGCTCGACAGCTCGCTCTCCCGGTCGATGGCGAGCGGCTCGGAAACGGCCGGCAGCGCCGTGCCGCAGGAGCCGCAACGGGCCTCCTCCCCCAGCCGGGCATAACGGATCCGGTTCTTCTTCCCGCAGGCGGGGCAGGCGCGAATGATTCCCTCGGACACTGGATCCTCCTCTCTTCGACTCAACTGGAATAACAGATGGGACGGCGTTCTGATTCCTGATAACGTATCAGCGCATGAAGCGATACCGCGTCAAGCCCGGCGCCAGGCTCGATCTCGCGAAGATCGACCCCGGCTCGACCGAGGCGTTCAAGGGAAGCAAGAAGAAGGCCGAGGAGCGCCTGCGGGAGCTTTCCGCGCGGCTCGAGGAGCTGCAGGAGGCGCTGTGGGCCGAGCACAAGTACAAGGTGCTCGTCGTCCTTCAGGGCATGGACACCAGTGGCAAGGACGGCACCATCCGCCACGTCTTCGAGGGCGTGAACCCGCTCGGCGTGCGGGTGGCCGCCTTCAAGGCGCCGACCCCGGAGGAGCTGGATCACGACTTCCTCTGGCGGGTCCATCCCAAGGTGCCGGGCTGCGGCGAGATGGTGATCTTCAACCGCAGCCACTACGAGGACGTGCTCGTCGTGCGCGTCAAGCGCCTGGCGCCACCCGGGGTCTGGCGCGCCCGTTACAACCAGATCAACGACTTCGAACGCCTGCTCGCCGATACCGGCACCGTCATCCTCAAATTCTTCCTCCACATCAGCAAGGACGAGCAGAAGGAGCGCCTGCAGGAGAGGCTCGACGATCCCGCCAAGCGCTGGAAGTTTCGCCGCGGAGACCTCGACGACCGCCTGCATTGGAACGACTACATGGCAGCGTACGAGGAAGCCCTCTCGCGCACCAGCCAGAAGCACGCTCCCTGGTACGTCGTGCCGGCCAGCAAGAAGTGGTACCGCAACCTGGTGGTGGCCACCCACATGGTCGAGGCCCTCGAAGGCCTCCAGATCCAGGTCCCCGAGCCGGAGGAAGACCTGAAGGGCGTGGTCATCGAGTAGAGGGCCGGCGATGAGCAAGGCCAGGAGCCGGCGGCCCTCCCGCCAGGAACGGCGCGAAGCGCAGCGCAAGGCCGGCAAGACCGCCGTCGCGAAACCGCCGCCGGCCGACCACTGGTGGTTCCTCGGCCTGACGCTCCTCGCCTGGGTTCACCGGCTGGCCTTCCTGCGTTCGAACTTCGATTGGAAGTGGCCCTACACCGTGTTCTACGAAGGCGACGGCGAGGCCTTCTTCGAGTACGCCCGGGCACTCCTCACCGGCAAGCTCTACGACAACGGCATCCCTTTCCATCCGCCCGGCTTCGCCTGGGTGCTGGCCGCCGTCTACACGCTGGTCGGCGCCGATCCGGTGACGCCGCGAGTGCCTTACGTGGCCGTCAAAGTGATCATCGCCCTGATCGGCAGCCTGCCGGTGGGCCTGCTCTATCTGCTCGTCAAGCCTTATCTGGGACGCACGGTGGCGCTCGCCGCCTCGCTGCTCTGCGCCTGGAGCTTCGGGCTCGCCGTGATCGGCGTCGCGCCGGTGACCGAGGGCACCTACCTGACGGTCCTCCTGCTCTGCCTGCTCCTCTGGACACGGCGCTTCGAGCACCCGCTCGCGGCGCCGGACGCACAGCGCGGCGGCTGGAAGACCGCAGTGGGCCTCGGCCTGCTCCTCGGCTTCCTGGCGCTCGTCCGCGCCGAGGCGGTGCTGATCGCGGTGATCCTCGTCGCCGTCGGCCTGATCTCCTGGCTCCGCGAGCGCAGCGTGGCGGAGCTGAGGCCCTGGCTCCTCGTCGTGCTCGGCTGGATGCTCGCCGTGGCGCCGTGGACGGTGCGCAACGCCGTCCGCATGTCGGCGATGAACGAGCGCCTGGCGGGGCAGCTCGCCGAGCCGCTGCCGCGGTTCGTGCCGCTCACCCTCTACGGCCCCATCAACCTCGCGCTCGCCAACAACCCGCAAGCGGACGGCACCTTCTCGCGCGCCTTCCTCTCCTCCCGCTCCGGTTCGCCGGTTCTCGACCTGAAAGATCCGCAGCACCTGGAGTTCATCCTGCACGGCGACCGCATGGCGTGGAGCTGGATGCGCGAGAACCCCGGCGGCTTCAGTCGTCTCGGCCTCAGGAAATGGCGCCTCTTCTTCGCCGCCTGGAAACTAGGCTGGACGCAATGGGACTGGCCCGGCGGGCTGAACGGCGTGCGCCGGCCGGTGGACGTCTTCACGCCCGATTCCGCCGCCGGCTACGCCGTCGCCCTGCCGTTCGCCGTGCTCGGGCTCCTCGTCTGCGCGGCGACGCCGGGAGCGCCGCGGCGCTGGGCGATCCTGGTCCTGCTCCTCACCGCGGCCGGCCTGATCACCACCGGCCTCTTCTTCGGCTACGTGCGCCAGGGGCTCGTCCTCCTCCCCTTCTGGCTGACGTTCACGGCCGCGGACCTGGTCTGGATCGGGGAGCTTCTCCTGAAGCGCACCTCCGGCCTGGCGCTGGTGCCGCTCGATCCTCCGCGCCGGCTCCTCCAGATTCTCGCCGGCATCGTCGTCGTGCTTTTGGTTCTGGAGCTCTGGGGAGCCGGGTCCCAGCGCGTGATCCAGGGCAGAGGCGCAGCTCTCCCCGGCGGCTACGTGGATCGCGATCAGCCGGTGGTGTTGAAGGTCCGTTAAGCCGAGACGCCGAGCTGCCCCATCATCCCCGCCTGATCGAACACTGCGTTCAGCCTGGTGACCTTACCGTCGACAACGCGCAGAATGGCGATCGCCGGCACGGCGATGGTGCGGCCGGTGGCCGGCAGCCCCATGAAGTCGCCTGCATGCGTGCCGTGCAGGGTAAAGCGCACGGCGACCTTCTCCCGGTCGGCGACGGTGTCTTCGATCACGTGATGCAGGCCGGAGAACGCCGTATAGAACATTGTCGCGAACTGCTGGTGCTCCTCGAGCGGCATCGGCGGATTGGCGCCGATCTGAGCGGTGTAGCCCGGCGCGCAGAGCTCGGCGGCCGGCCCGCCCTGCAGCCGGTCCTGCTCGGCGAAGAAGCGCGGACCGAGGTCCTTCACGGTATCGGATGACATGGCGATCCCTCCCTCGGGAAATCGATTCGCCTGAGGTACGTCTTCCAGCCGGTTCCCGGATGAGCGCGATATGATCCCGCCGATCCCAAGGAGGACCGTCATGCGCCGAGCGCCCCGCTTCGCCGTCCCGCTGCTGCTGCTCTGCCTCTCGGGCTGTGCCACGTATCAGGCCCCCGCGCCGACGACGCCGGCTCCGGCCGCCGGCGCGAAACCAGGCGAGCGCACCGCCATCCTTCTGGCCATCAACGACGTCTACCGGATCGAAGGCGTGGATGGGGGCACGATCGGCAGCATCGCCCGCGTCCGCTCCTTGCGCAAGGAGCTGGAGCGCGAGCATCCCGACCTGCTGATGCTCCACGCCGGCGACCTGCTCTTTCCATCCTTCCTCAGCCGGACCTTCAACGGCGAGCAGATGATCGACGTGCTGAACGAGCTGGACGGCGATCCAAACGCTTTCGACGAGCGGATGTTCGCCGTCTTCGGCAACCACGAGTTCGACAAGGACAAGATGAAGGACGCGGCGATGCTCAACAGCCGCGTCGCGGAGTCGGACTTCCGCTGGGTCAACGGCAACGTCGTCTTCGCCGAAGGTCCGGACGGCCGGCCCTTGATCGCCGGCGAGAACCTGGAGCGCACCTGGCTCGTCGAGAGCGGCGGCATCAAGATCGGCCTCTTCGGCCTGACGACCGACGTCAAGAAGCCGGCCTATGCCACCGGGTTCCAGGACCCCATCACCACCGCCCGCGAGCTCACCGCGGCGCTGCGCCAACAGAAGGCGGAGGTGGTGGTGGCCCTCACCCACCTCAACGCGCGCGACGACCGCCGCCTCCTCGCCACCCTCGGCGCGGACGGTCCTGATCTCGTCATCGGCGGCCACGATCACGAGCACATGGCCTGCGACGTCGGCGGCCGCAAGCTGTTCAAGGCCGACGCCGACGCGCGCACGGCGACCGTGGCCAGCCTGACGTTGGGCGCGGACGGCAAGCTCAAGGTCTTTTACCAACTGAAGCCTTTGACCGCGGACGTGCCCGAAGACTGCGCCGTGGAGGGCAAAGCCCAAAGCTGGCTCTCGCTCCACGAAGGGCTCTTCTGCGGCCAGGAGGCCGGCAAGAACGGCACGCCGCCCGACCCGAGCTGCCTGGAGAAACAGGTGGGCAGCAGCCGAACGATCCTGGAGGCCGAAGAGAACAAGATCCGCGGCTCCGAGACCAACTTCGGCGACTGGATCGCCGACCGCATGGTGGAGGCCTTCGCGAGCTGCAGCGCCCAGGCGGCCTTCGTCAACTCCGGCTCGCTGCGCCTGAACCAGGACGTGCCCGCCGGCCTGCTCACCCGCCGCACCATCGAGGAGCTGTTCGCCTACCCCAGCCCGCTCTCGCTGCTCCGCATCAAGGGCAGCACGCTCCAGCAGGTGGCGGCGCGCGCCATCGCCGGCTGGCCCGGCTCCGGCAACTGGCTGCAGATCTCCGGCTTCTCCTTCGTGCACGACACCGCCAACGGCAAGGTGTCGGACGTGGCGCTGGGCAAGGTTGGGAACTCGCGCCCGGTGCAGCCGGACGAAGACATCCTCGTGGTGACCAACAACTATCTCTTCGACCCGAGCGGCGACCGCGACGGCTATACCATGCTCGACCCCGCGCTCGTCGTGAAGGAGTGCGCCGTCAACGGCAAGGACCTGAAGACCGACATCGTGGTGCCAGCTCTTCAGGCCGCCGGAGGGGGCATCGATCCGCGCACCGACGGCCGCATCAAGCAGGTGCCGCCGAAGACAGGCGTGGATCCCTGCGCCGGCGAGCCCGCGCCCTAAAGGCGCAACAATCCCTTGGCGTTGCCGCCCAGGATGCCCGCTCTTTCTTCCTCCGTAATCGGTAAGGCGCGGACCGCTTCGAGCATCAGCGGAATGCTGCCGATCTGATGCGGGTAGTCGCTGCCGGCCAGGATGTGATCGGCGCCGGCGAACTCGATCGCGAGCTTCAACGCGCCCTGGCTGAAGTTCACCGTATCGTAATAGAAATGTTTCTTCAGGTATACGGTCGGCGGCCTGTCGATGTGGGCGCGGCATTCCTTGAAGGCGCGCCAGCCGCGGTCGAGCCGCTCGGCGAGATACGGGATCGTGCCGCCGAGATGGCCGAGCACCCAGCGGATGCGCGGGAACCGCCGCACGGTGCCGCTGAAGACGAGCTTCGACGCCGCGAGCGTGGTGTCGAACAGGAAGCCGTTGAGCGGCATCAGCCCGTACTCCGACATCGCCTCCACCCCGACCGGATACGTCGGATGGATCATCAGCACGGCCTCGCGGTCGTCGGCGATCTCGTAGAGCGGCCGGAACCGTTCGTCGTCCAACCCTACGCCGTTGACATTGCTGAACAGCATGGCGCCGGGCATTCCCAGCTCGTCCATGGCGCGCACGAGCTCCGCGGCCGAGGCGGCTGGATCGCAGAGCGGCAGCGTCGCGAGCGGCACGAAGCGCGGCCGCTCGGAGCGCACGCGCGCGAACGCGTCGTTGGTGATGCGCGCCAGCTTCGCCGCCACGGCCGGCGCCTCGACGTGCGTGCCGGGCGTGGTGAGCGAGATCACCTGCACGTCGACTCTCTCCTCGTCGAGCACCGATTGCCGCCAGGCGATGTCGCGATGGCCGCGCACCACGACGTTGGTATCGCCCGGATAGTGGATTTGCGGGTTGCCGTCGCCGTCGATCGTCACCTCGAGCGCGCTGCCGGACGGCCCCAGGGCCTCCAGGTATTCGGGTGGATAGTAATGATTATGGAAGTCGACGATCGGCATTCGCTCCTCCCTCATCCGGCGGCGAGAGCGGTCACGTAAAAAGGACAGAGCCTATCGCTCGGGGAGCGTGGGCCGGAAAGGAGGTGAAAACCATGACCCTGAAGACGCATCTCAAGGCAGGCAGCGTCGTGTGGGGAAACTAGGGAATTCGCGCACCGCCGGCGAGCTCGCGCGATGAAAGGAGGTGAGGGCAAGGCGGCTTCGCTTGGGTTCCTGATCTCCTGAGCTCGCCCGCCGCGCCCGGATCGCAGCCGCGGCGGGTCGAGCCTGGAGGTCTCGTCCCGGTGATCTCAGGCCGGCGTGCTAGTACCGCCGGCCGCCGCCGCCGCCATAGCCACCGCCGCGGCCGCCGCCACCACCGCCGTAGCCGCCCCGGCCGCCGCCGCCACCACCACCATAGCCGCCCCGGCCGCCGCCGCCACCACCGCCGCGCTCTTCGCGGGGCCGGGCTTCATTGACGGTGAGGGCCCGGCCCTCGACCTCCTTGCCGTTGAGCGCGCCGATGGCCGCGCGCGCTTCCTGATCGCTCTCCATCTCCACGAAGCCGAACCCCTTGGAACGGCCCGTGTCGCGGTCCACGATCACCTGGGCGGACTGCACGCTGCCGTGCGCCGCGAACATCTCTTCCAGGTCGCTGTTGGTAACGCCGTAGGACAGGTTACCGACGTACAGCTTCTTGCTCATTGCCCGACTCCTTCGTGTGACCTTCGTTCGAGTTCGGTCGCGAGGACCTAGAGTGCCTGACTGCCTTTGCTGCGGAGCGTGCGGGGTCCGAATCGAGGTCTAACGAGGGTCCGATGCCGGAGTCTCTGTCACGCCCAACCACCGGGCGGGAGCCAACCTCCCGTCCTGAGCTGGATCTTAGCACCCGGCGTGCCAACTCCAACGCCTGAATGCCTCGACTCTCCCGCCAAGGAGGCCCGATGTCCTCTCCATAGGTCGATTTTCCGGAGTTACACTGCCGTTACGAGACCGCCGCCGCCCTTGGATAGAGTGATCCCCATGAGGACCGCCAAAGCCATTCGTGCTGGTTTCGCCGCCGGCCTGCTCGGGCTCGGCGCCCTCGCCTGCCGCACCGCCGTCGAACCGCGGCGCGGCATCCCCATGCTGGAAGACGCGATCCCTGTCGCCGCCGAGCCGGTGCTCGGCCAGCCGCTGCCCTTCCAGGCCCCGCCGCAGTTCGAGATGACCCTGGCGGCCGACGAGAAACATCCCGCCTACATGATCTGGGTCGGCGAGGTGCTCTACGACGTCGCGGTCGACGACAAGGGCCTGGTGCTGTATCTCTCGACCTTGCACCCGTCCTTCAAGACTCCCGAAGGCCTGCACGTGGGGAGCACCTTGGATGAGGCCCGCGCCGCGGGTGCGGGAGACTTCGCGTCCGCTCACGGCTGGGCCTGCTACGCCGAGCTGGCGTCCGGCTGGCGGGCCGGAACACGGCTCGGGACGCCACCGGAGAAATGCGAGCCGAAGATCGCCTGGTTCTTCAAGGGCTGGCCTCCGCCGCCCTCACCGCGCGCGGTCCCCCTCGACACCCTGCCCGCGATCGGCCAGCCGCTGCCGTTTCAGGCCGAGTCGTCCACTCTGACCCTCGTTGCAGCTTCCCAGATGGACTTTTCCCACCTCATTCAGGTCGGCGGCATCCTGTACACCGTCGCCGTCGATAAGGAAGGACAGGTCACTTACCTTTCGACCTCGGACCCCTCGTTCCGCACTCCGGAAGGCTTGCACGTCGGCAACGACGTGGACGAGGTCCGCGCCGCCGGCGGGACCGACTTCGATTACGAGCACATCGCGGGCTGCTCGGCGCGGCTGCCCTCCGGCTGGCGCGCGGGAGCGGAATTCGTCGCCGAGCCGCTCATCTGCCAGTCGCGGATCTCCTGGTTCTTCAAGCGCGAGGATTGACCGCCGGCAGGTGCGTTTCTTGCAAAAAATACCCCGATTGGGGCAACGATAGAGCTGCCCGCCTTCACCCACTCATCGGGAGGTTCCCCATGGTTCGCACCTCCAAACTCATCCTCATTGTGCTCGCTCTCTGGCTCGCCGGAGCGAGCGCCGCCTGGGCGCACTCGCAGAGCGCCTTCCAGGACGACATGCGCAAGCTCTGGGAAGACCACGTGGCGTGGACCCGGCTCTACATCATCAGCGTCGCGGGCAACCTTCCGGACGCCAAGCTCACCGCGGACCGGCTGCTGAAGAATCAAGTCGACATCGGCAACGCCGTCGCCGACTTCTACGGCCGCCCGGCGGCCGACCAGCTCACGGCGCTGCTCAAGGACCACATCCTGATCGCCGCGGATCTGGTGGGAGCGGCCAAGGCGGGAGACCAGGCCAAGGTCGCCGACGCCAACAAGCGCTGGTACGCCAACGCCAACGACATCGCCGATTTCCTGCACAAGGCGAATCCAGATCATTGGCCGCAGGCGGCGCTCCGCTCGGCCATGAAAATGCACCTCGATCAGACGCTCGACGAGGCGACCCACCGGCTGCAAGGGAAGTTCGAGCAGGACATCAAGGACTATGACGCCATCGTCGATCACATCTTGAAGATGGCCGATATCCTGAGCAGCGGCATCATCGCGCAGTTCCCGGCGAAGTTCGACCAGGCGTGAGGCGCCCGAGTGCGCCGAGCGACCTCACCCCAACCCCTCTCCTAAAGGAGAGGGGCTCTGAATGGTTCGGTTCCCCCTCGGAGGCCATGACAGCGACCCTCCGCATGGACCTGCCGGCCGCCTGGCTCGGTCCCTCGCTGCTGATCACCAATCACGAGGGGGAGTGCGGGCACGCCCAGCCGCTCACCGGGTTCTACGTGCGCGAGACCCGCCACCTGAGCATGCTGCGTCTGGAGATCGACGGCGTGGCGCCCTGGTGCTGCGAGCGGGCAGGTCCCGACCCCACGCAACTGGCCTTCGTCTTCGTCCATCCCGAGCTCGCCCGCTTCGGCGGCGGCGGCAGCGGCGCCGCCGGCGACGAGGTGACCTTCGACGAGCACGGCATCCCCCACCGCGCTCTCGACCTGCGCCTGGTCTATCGCCTCGAGCCGCACCGCCTGCGCGCCACCTTGCGGCTCTTCAACCGCTCGCGCGTCCAAGTCGCTCCCGAGGTGGCCTTCGTCGTCGCCGCCGATTATGCGGACCTGCTCGAGGCCCATGAGGACCGGCGCCAGCAGGAGGCCCCGATCGCGGCCACCGCGGACGAGGGAGTCATCCGCTTCCGCTACGAGCACCCACGGCTCGCCTTCGCCACCACCATCCGGGGCTCGGGCGGCGGCCGCATCACCGTGAAGCCCGATCGTTGGGCGAGCCGGATCGAGCTCGCGCCGCAGGAAGGAGCGACGTTCGAGCTGCAAGTCGACGCGTTCGATCCCGACCAGGACATGGACGAGACCGCGCGCGCGGAGCGCCTCCACTACCTCCGCCGGTGGCGCGAGGGCCTCACCCGCGTGGCGGTGCCCGGCAATCCGCTCGCCGAGCGCATCCTCCGCCGCGCCGGCGAAGACCTCGCCTCGTTCCCGAGCCTCGAAGGGCAGCCCGACGAGTGGCTGGCGCTGCAGGCGGGCATGCCGCTCTACCCCGCCTTCTTCGGCCGCGACGCCCTCACCGCCGGCTGGCAGGGAGCCCTGCTCGACCGCGGCGCGATGCTCGACGCGGCCCTCACGAGGCTGGGCAGGCTGCAGTCGGACCGGGACTTCGCCTGGCGCGACGAGGAGCCGGGCAGGATCCCGTACCAGGTGCGCTCGGGTCCGCTCGCCCGGCTGGAGATCAATCCCTACTCCGCCTATTACGCGGACTTCGCCAGCCCGTTGATGTACGTCATCGCGCTCGCCAACCTCTACGCCTGGACGGGAGCGCGCGCCGATGTCGAGCGGCACTGGGAGACCGCCTGCCGCATCCTGGAGTGGGCGAGCACCTATGGAGACCGCGACGGCGACGGCTATTTGGAGTACCTGACCCGCTCCCCCGCCGGCACCAAGAACCAGGGCTGGAAAGACAGCGGCGACGCCATCGTCTATGAGGACGGCCGGCCGGTGCCGGCGCCGATCGCCACCTGCGAGCTGCAGGGGTACTGGTACGCGGCCCAGCAGCTCACGGCGGTGCTCGCCTGGGTGCTCGGCGAGCGCCGCCGCGCCCGCGAGCTCTGGCGCGCCGCCCGCGCTCTCAAGCAGCGGTTCAACCGCGACTTCTGGGATCCCGAAGAGCGCTTCTACGGCCTCGCGCTCGATCCCGACAAGCGGCTCGTGCGCACCGCCACCTCCAACGTCGGCCATTGCCTGGCGACCGGCATCATCGCCCGCGAGCACCTGCGCGACGTCGCCGACCGCCTCCTCGCTCCGGACCTGTTCAGCGGTTGGGGCATCCGCACGCTGACGGCGAGGCATCCGGCCTACAACCCGCTGAGCTACCACCTCGGCACGGTGTGGCCGGTCGAGAACGCCACCATCTGCTTCGGCCTGCGGCGGATGGGCTTCGGCGCCGAGGCGCTGAGAGTCGCGGAGGCGCTCTTCCGGTTGTCGGAGCTCTACGCCGGCGACCGGCTGCCCGAGACCGTGGGCGGCTACGCGCCCGACGAGCACCCGACCCCCGGGGCCTACCCGCGGTCGAACAGCCCGCAGATGTGGAACGCCAGCGCCATGACGCTGGTCCTGCAGACGCTTCTGGGAGTCATTCCCTATGCCGCCCGGCACGTCCTCCTCGCCGATCCGCTCCTGCCGTCCTGGCTGCCGGCGATCGAGCTGCACGGGCTGCGGGTCGGCGACACCACCGCCTCGCTACGCTTCTGGCGCGACGAGCACGACCGCACGCATGCCCGAGTCCTCGAAAAAGACGGCCCGCTCCACCTCATCCGTCAGCCGCCGCCGGAAGCGATCGGCGTGGGATGGGGAAGGCGGCTCCGCGCGCTGCTGCCGCCTAAATGACGGGGCGCCAGCGCCGCAAAGTCCGCGGACGCTGCCGCGAAGTCTCTGGATACGCCGCGAAGTCCCGGGGCTTTGCCGCAACGTCCCGGGATACGCCGCGAAGTCAGCCCACCTCGGCAGCGGATGAGCTCATTTCGTCAGCGAGTCCGCGGGACTTTCTCCCAAAGTCTCGGGACTTTGTCATCGTGCCTCGGGATACGTGACAGGGTCGGCTCATCTCGTCAGAAGATGAGCTCACTCCGCCAGCGGGTCCGCGGACTTTCTCACAAAGTCTCGAGATGTTGTCATCGAGTCTCAGGACACGCGCCAAAGTCCGCTCACCTCGTCAGAAGATGAGCTCACTCCGTCAGCGGGTCCGCGGACTCTCTCACAATGTCTCGAGACGTTGCCATCGAGTCCCGGGATACGCGCCAAAGTCCGCTCACCTCGTCAGAGGATGGGTTCACTTCGTCAGCGGGTCCGCGGACTTTCTCACAAAGTCTCGAGACGTTGTCATCGAGTCCCGGGATACGTGACGACGTCCGCTCACCTCGTCGCTGAGCGAGCTCACACTGTCAGCGAGCCCACAGACTTTCTCGTAAATCCCGGGACTTCATGACGGAGTCTCGGGACTCAGCGGCAACGCCCGCTCACCTCGTCAGCGGGTCTGCGGAATCCCTCAGCGAGTCCCGTGACTTTGCGGCAGCGCCAAGAGACTCGCTCGCGATGTCCAGAGCTTTGCCGCGATGTCTCCTCACCTTGCGGCGGAGTCCAGGGGATCTACTGCAAACTCAGCGGACTCCATTACGAGATCGCTCATCATGGGCTGCGTCGGGGCGCCCTGGTCATGCGGCTTTCTCGGAGTCCCGCGATGGCTCCTCGCCGGCAGGCCCAGCGGCTCGCCGCGGGAGCAGGTTCATCTGTTGTCAAAGAGCCGCCATAGACTCGATGCCGAACGATGCTAGCGGATAGGCGTTACAGCTCCGAACGATCAGGAGGCACCGGTAATTCCTTGGCGGGCGCGTTTTCCCGGTCCCAACTTGGCTCCGAAGGAGCCGAGGCATGTAGCCCCAGGCGCGAGCCTGGGGAACGGAGGAGGAGAATCCCTCGAAGCTCCGAAGGAGCGACGGCAGACCGGCACCGGCTCTCGCGCGGTGAGCCTGGAGCTGTGCCCGGAACAGCGTGGTAAAGTTACGTTGGCGATGATTCGCCGGAGGTTGGATCGTGACCGCAAACCCTGCCGTTATCTTCGAGGAAGAGTTCTCCATACCGGCCGGGCTTTCCGACCTGGATCGCTGGATCGGGGTCGCAAGGCGTGAGTACTGATTAATCCAATAGCTGCCGGTGACTCTCCGCTCGAGCCAAGGACTAGAGTCGCTACGCTGAGATCTGGGACCTGACCGAGTTGCTACAGCGGGCCTTCGCGGAGATCGCGAAGCTGGCCGCCGATACGCAGGATGCCGTGGCAACACGCATCCTCGCTGATCTGGCAGACGAGCAAGCATGGGCGGAGCGGTTTGAAGCGACCGAAAAGTGGGACCGTCTGGCCGAGATGGCGCGCCAAGAGATTGCTCGCGGAGAAACGATCCCGCTCGAAGACGCTTTCCCGCTCGGCTAAGCCACCTGCGGAATTCTCAGCCCATTCGAGAAATCGAGAAGGGCGTGGACTATGGCCGTGAGGTCGGTCTGAGCCTTGAAACCATGGGCCACTGCACTCCGCGCCTTGTAGGCATCGGCGAGAACCTGGTGTTGCTCACGGTCGATGATGCCTAGGGAAACGAGTTGTCTGAGCAGTGTGGGGGTCTCAGGCCGGGGCATCGGGATCTCCTCCCGCTTGGCGAGGGCTCGAAGTTGGCTCTCGACCGCTGCCCAAGCCAGAAGAAGAGCCGCCTCCTGTTGACCCGCATCGAGTAGCTGGCGGGCATGCCGAAGATGCCGCTCAACCTCGGGAGCGCTCAGCAAGGGAAGCTGCTCTCCTGGGAGAAGCTCTTCCGCCGGACTGGTGGCAATCAACACGAGCTTCCAACCTGGCTCCTTTTCGACCCTCTCAGCAAGGCTACGGGATCGTTCGGGCTCAGTTCGAGAAGGAAAAGGCTTCAACTCGATGACCAGCCGCTCGTCTCCCCGTCGTGCGATCAAATCGGGCCGTTGACCGCCGAGGAATGGAGGAAGATCGGGACCCGAGGGCTCGACGAGCACATCGTATCCCTTGGATCGATACTCCTCGGCGATCCGCTCGATTCTCTGCCGTTCGCTAACCAAAGGGTTCCGTGAGATCAAAATGCAAGCGCTCCTTCCCCCGGAGGCTCCGCGATCCGGACATGGATGAATTCTCGGCCTCGTTCGAGAGCTTTCTCGAGAGCCAGCGAAGCCGCTTCAATACGGTAAGGTCCCGCAAGCGGCCGCCTTCTACTGACCAGGTCCGTGATCTGGACGTCATCTCTGTAGATCAATCCTTTGATCGAGTCCAGGATCGGTTTGACGATATTATCCACGTCCGTAGGAGCCCCTTCGTAGAAGTATGTGATCGTCAAACTCAACTCTTGCTCCAGCGGACTACCCTCAGTAGGCCACGAATCCTGCGCTGCCGCTCTGACCACCGCGCGCCAAGGAGGCAACCGCTCCCGTCGCCGCGTTTGCTGGGACACAGGCGGCCCCTCAACGGTGAACTCAAAGGGAAGCATTCTCGCTGATCGCTGAGCCGTCGCTGAGGTTCCGTCGCCCCAAAGAGATCCTTCCCTCAGGAGAAGCATAGCAATTAAGGCTTAGTACGGAAAGGCCTTTCTTTAACCGGGCGCCTCCAAGGCACCCCTCTTGCACACTCCTCCCCTCTTGAGACGGCCCGGTCCCGGATCGGCATCGTTCCATCCTCGCGAACGCCGCGCCTCCGATCCCATTGGGCCTTGTAAGTTCGGCTTTTGTTAGGAGGTTGCCATGGCCAAGACCGCGGCCGATATCCTCGTCGAGACGCTGATCGACTGGAACGTGGACACCGTCTTCGGGCTGCCCGGGGACGGCATCAACGGCCTTATGGAGGCGCTGCGGACGCGGCAGGAGCTCATCCGCTTCGTGCAGGTGCGCCATGAGGAGTCCGCCGCATTCATGGCCTGCGGCTATGCCAAGTACACCGGCAAGCTCGGCGTCTGTCTCGCCACTTCAGGGCCAGGCGGCATCCACCTGCTCAACGGCCTCTACGACGCCAAGCTGGACGGCCAGCCCGTGCTCGCGATCACCGGCCACTCCTACCACGACCTCATCGACACCTTCGGACAGCAGGACGTGAACCTCGACCGCGTTTTCCAGGACGTCGCGGTCTACAACACGCGCGTCATGGGGGCGGCGCACGTGGAGAACGTCACCCACCTCGCCTGCCGCGCCGCTCTCAGCTACCGCGGCGTCTCGCATATCAACTTCCCCGTCGATCTCCAGGAGCAGGAGGGCGGCGAGCGCTCGCCTCGCAACCGTCCCCATCACGCTTCGGACGTCTGGGCCCGGCGCGCGGCGCTGCCTTCGACGGACGACCTCCGCCGCGCCGCCGAGGTGCTCAACGCGGGCAAGAAGATCGCCATCCTCGCCGGCCGCGGCGCTCTCCACGCCACCGACGAGCTGGAGCAGGTGGCGGAAACGCTCGGCGCGCCCATCATCAAAGCCCTCCTCGGCAAGGCCGCCGTGCCGGACGACAGCCCGTACACCACCGGCGGCATCGGCCTCCTCGGCACCAGGCCCTCGCAGGAGGCGCTGGAGGAATGCGACACGCTGCTCATCGCCGGCAGCTCGTTCCCCTACATTGAGTTCCTGCCCAAGCCGGACCAGGCGCGCGGCGTGCAGATCGATCTCGATCCCGTCCGCATCGGCCTGCGCTATCCGGTGGAGGTGGGGCTGATCGGCGACAGCCGGGCCACCCTGCGCGAGCTGCTGCCGCTGCTCGAGCGCAACGAGAACCGCGGCTTCCTGCAGAAGGCGCAGGAAGGGATGCGCGACTGGTGGCGGCTCATGGAGGAGCGCGCCACCCGCCAGGACAAGCCGATGAAGCCGCAGGTGGTGGCCTGGGAGCTCGGCAAGCGGCTGCGCGACGACGCCATCATCTCGTGCGACTCGGGAACCATCGCCACCTGGTTCGCCCGCCAGATTCCGGTCAAGCGCGGCCAGATGTGCTCGCTCTCGGGCAACCTCGCTTCGATGGCCAACGGCCTGCCCTACACCATCGCCGCGCAGATCGCGCATCCCGGCCGCCAGTGCGTCGGCTTCGTGGGCGACGGGGGGTTCTCCATGCTGATGGCCGAGCTCGCCACCGCCGTCAAGTACGAGCTGCCGATCAAGATCGTCGTCGTCAAGAACAACTCGCTCGGCCAGATCAAGTGGGAGCAGATGGTGTTCCTCGGCAATCCCGAGTACGGATGCGAGCTGCATCCCATCGACTTCGTGGCCTTCGCGCGGGCCTGCGGCGCCACCGGCTACACGGTGGACGATCCGGCTCTCTGCGGCGCCGTGCTCGACGACGCGCTCGCGCAGACCGGGCCGGTGATCGTCGAGGCGGTGGTGGATCCCCTCGAGCCGCCGATGCCGCCGAAGGTCACCGCCAGGCAGGCCGTGAAGCTCGCCGAGTCCCTGGCCAAGGGGACGCCGAACCGCGGCAAGATCGCGCTGACGGTGTTGGAGGACAAGGTGAAGGAGATGGTTTAATCCCCTCCTTCCTCTCTCTCCGCGCGAGAGATCAGCGAGAAATCGAAGCGGTCTGCCCTCCGAAGCCCTCACTCCCCTAACCCCTCTCTCCCAGAGGGAGAGAGGGGGACAAAACCAAGAAAAGAAACCGCCTTAGCTGTTGTTTCTTCGTCTTTCTCCCTCCTCTCACCGCGGTGGCAGCAGTCAAGCTTCGATAGAACGACAGGTCTACCGCGGGGACAATGATCAGATCGATGAACAGCAGCGAATTGTTGCATGTTAATCCGATGAATGACAGGCAGCTCCAGAGGAGCAGTCGCGCATAGCTGGCAAGGTATGCGCGCAGGAGAAGCACGTCACATAACCCGCTGGTGACTGCGCAGAGTCCATAGACGGTGCTAGCCATCTTGCTTCTTGCCTTTCCGGAGCTCAAATGCCTCGGCGAACAGTCGGGCGCTGTTGGGAGAGCGGCCTGTCAGCATCGCTACGACCGCGTCGCGGTGGCGATAGTGCGCTTCGGCGACGTCCTCCACGAGTCGCGACAACTCTTCCCTGGTAGGCTTGTAGCAAAAGATCACCGAGTCTGCAATCCGCACGTCGAGCAGATTGCGGGCACTGAGATGCTCAAGGTGGGCCTGTATGAGGTTGGCTGGCATCTCGAGTTCGGCGGCGAGCGTCTCGGGCAGTGAGCGAAGCGGAGCACGTGTTCGGAGACGAAGCCGAGCCGGGCCATCACGATGAGATCGGCTTTCCTCGACTCGGCGATAGCGACGAGAGTCTCGGCCGGATGCCTCACCACGGCTTCACTGGTGATCGTGAATCCTTCCACGGCGGCGAGGTCGGCGAGCTTCTTCAGGTTCATCTCGTAGGGCTGCTCTCATCATTGACGAGGGCTTGGACCTCGACCCGCCTCAGCGGCTCCGACAGAGGGATCACCGGTACTGCGTGCAGCTCGGCCCCGAAGCGGCAGGCGATCTCCAGCGCGTACCAGGCCTTCTCAACCCCACCGCAGGGAGAAGGCGCGAGCGGGTCTCATATGAACCGGTTCAATGATCGCTGCGGCTAGGGGCTACGGGATGAGCGCGACGGTTCTGCCACCAGCACCTCTCCTGGCAAACGGGGCCGCTCCTCGCCCGTAGCTGATCGTGCTCAGGCGAGTGGGGGGAACACCTAATGAGACCAGATAATCCTTGGTTGAGAGTGTTGCCAGTGGCGTTCGGTCGCCGATGACGATTCGAAGCGCGGTTCTTGTCCACCGCTCACTCCCGCACGCCGGCCATCCGCAGAAACTTCATCATCGGGCACCATTTCGTGAACCCCGACTGCAACAGGTTGAGCCCCACGAAGCCGGTGAACAGGAAGAAGGCTGGGTGGACCCACCAGCCGAGGGCGAGCGAGACGAGGATGAAAAAGCCCGCGATCGCGCGCAGGGAATCGTTGACGTTCATGCTTCCTCCTTCGGCACCACCGCCGCGACGCCGACGGTGCGCACGTACATGTGGTAAAGAAGAGGGATCACCACCAGGGTGAGGGCGGTCGAGATCACGACGCCGGAGATCAGCGCCACCGCGAGCCCCTGGAAGATCGGATCCAAAAGAATGACCAAACCGCCGACCACCAGGGCCGCGGCGGTGAGCGCGATCGGCCGGAAGCGGACGACTCCGGCCTTGACGACGGCGTCCTCCAGCGGTTCGCCGGCGGCGAGCTCCAGATTGATGAAGTCCACCAACAGGATCGAGTTGCGCACGATGATGCCGGACAGAGCGATGAAGCCGATCATCGAGGTGGCGGTGAAGAACACGCCGGCCAGGCCGTGCGCCGGCAGGATGCCGATCAGCGTCAGCGGGATGGGGGCCATGATGATCAGCGGCGTGACGAAGGAGCGGAACCAGCCGACCACCAGCAGGTAGATGAGCACCAGCACGGCGGCGAAGGCGATCCCCATGTCGCGGAAGACGTCGTGCGTGATCTGCCACTCGCCGTCCCACTTGATGGCGTAGGCGTCACCGCCGATCGGCATGCTGGCGTAGAGCAGGGCCGGCGGCCGGCCTGCCGGATCGCGCAGCTTTGCGAGTCTTTGGCGCATGCCGAGGATGCCGTAGACCGGCGACTCCTCGGCACCGGCGACGTCGGCGATCACATACGTCACCAGCTGCAGGTTCTTGTGATAGAGGAAGCGTTCGCGGAAGGACGGCCGCACCCGCACCAGCTCGCCGAGGGCTACGAGCCGGCCGTCGGCGGTTTGGACGCGGGTGGCGAGCAACCCTTCGGGGCTCGAGCGCTGAGCGCGGCCGAGCCGCAGCACCAGCGGCACTGGGACGCGCGAGCGCTCGTCATGGAGGAGCCCCACCTCGGCGCCGTCGAGGGCCACTCGCAGGGTGCGCACCACCATCTCGGGGGTGAGGCCGGCGCGTACGGTCTTGTCGCGGTCCACCTCCAGCTCGAGCCGAGGCCCCGGATCCTCCACCCACCAGTCGACGTCGACGACGCCCGGCGTTTCCGCGAAGATCTTGCGCACTTGGCGCGCCAGGGCGAGGCGCCCCTCAAGCTCCGGACCGTAGACTTCGGCCACCAGCGTGGAGAGGACGGGCGGCCCGGGCGGCACCTCGGTAATCTTGCAGGCGGCGCCGCTGCGGTCGCAGAGGGGTTGCAGCAGGCCGCGGATGCGCTTGGCGAAGTCGTGGCTGGCGGCGTCGCGCTCGTCCTTGGGCACGAGGTTTACCTGCAGATCGGCCACCGACGGTCCCGAGCGCAGGAAGTAGTGGCGGACGAGGCCGTTGAAGTTGAACGGCGCCGAGGTTCCCGCGTAGACCTGAACGTCGGTGACCTCCGGCAGCCCCCGCAGCGCCGCCGCGAGATTCCGCGCCACGCCCGCGGTGGCTTCGAGCGTCGAGCCTTCCGGCATGTCCACCACCACCTGCAGCTCGCTCTTGTTATCGAAGGGGAGCATCTTGACGGTGACGACTTTGAAATAGACGAGCGACATCGAGGCGAGGAGCAGGACGGCGACGGCCGCGAGCAGCGCCCAGCGCCGCCAGGGCCGCCGCAGGAGGGGCGTGAACAGGCGGGCGTAAACGCGGTGGAGGCGGCTCTCGGCTGGGGTCTCCTCGGTCTCGGGATTCGCGGAAGCGTCCTCGCGGGCCTTCTCGGCGTGCCGGCGGAAGAGGCGGTAGGTCAGCCACGGCGAAACGACGAAGGCCACCAGCAGGGAGAACAGCATCGCTGCCGAGGCGTTGATAGGGATGGGCCGCATGTAGGGCCCCATGAGCCCGGAGACGAACGCCAGCGGCAGCAGCGCCGCCACCACGGCCAGCGTGGCCAGGATGGTGGGGTTGCCTACCTCGTCGGTGGCATAGACCGTGGCGTGCCGCGGGTCGGTCCAGGCGAGCTGATAGTGGCGGTGGATGTTCTCGACCACCACGATGGCGTCGTCGACCAGGATGCCGATGGCGAAGATCAGTGCGAACAGGGTGACTCGGTTGAGCGTGTAGCCGAAGAGCCAGGAAGCGGCGAGGGTCAGAGCCAGAGTCGCCGGCACGGCGACCAGCACCACCACCGCCTCCCGCCGGCCCAGCGCCAGGGCCATCAGCAGCACCACGGCGAAGGTGGCGATCCAAAGGTGGCTCATCAGCTCCGAGGACTTGTCGTCCGCCGTCGCACCGTAGTCCCGAGTCTTGGTGATCTCGACGTTGCCGGGGAGGACCGAGCCGCGGAGCGCCGCGGCCGTCCGGTCGAGCTCCGCCACCAGTTCGACGGCGTTGGTGCCGGGCTTCTTCGCCACGGCGAGGGTGACGGCCGACGTGTCGAGCCCCGGCGGCAGGCCCTTTTCCTTCGCTGCGCGGCCCGCCACCATCCACACGTAGTCGGCGGCCTCGTCGGGGCCGTCTGCCACTTCGGCCACGTCGCGCAGGAAGACGGGGCGGCCGCTGTAGATCCCCACCACGGCCGAGCGCACCTCCTCAGCGGAGCGGAAGAAGGTGCCGGCCTCGATCTCGGTGTCGCGATCGAGGCTGGCGAAGCGTCCGGCCGGCAGCCGCCAGTTGAGGCTCGACAGGGCCTGGTGGACCTGGAGGAGTGAGACGTTGAAAGCGGTCAGCCGGTCGCGGTCGAAGCGCACCGCCACCACCCGCCGCTGGCCGCCCAGGATCGTGACCCGCGCCACGCGCGGATGGCGGTCGAGGTGGACCTTCAGCTCCTCGGCCACCTGGCGTAGCTCGAGCGGCGTGGCGGTGCGCGACCATAGGGTGTAGGCGAGCACGGGCACGTCGTCGATCGAGCGCGGCGCTACCGCGGGCGGCAGGGTTCCGGGCGGCAGCGAGGGAGCCAGCTCGGCGAGCTTGGCATGGACCCGCACCACCGCCTGGTCGGGATCGCTGCCGACCAGGAAGCGGACGACGACGAGGCCGCCCGACGGCTGCGAGATAGAGTAGATGTACTCGACATTGGGGATCTCGTAGAGCGCCTTCTCGACCGGCGAAGCCAGCCGGCGCTCGACCTCGGCGGCGCTCGATCCCGGCATGGCGAGGAACACGTCGATCATCGGCACCTTGATCTGCGGCTCCTCCTCGCGCGGGGTGACAAGCACCGCGAAGGCGCCGAGCAGGAGCGAGGCGACGACCAGCAGCGGGGTGAGCTTGGAGCCGAGGAAAGCCTGAGCGATGCGCCCCGCGATGCCGAGCGGACGGCGTTCCATCTTGAGGCGCAGGGCCTCGCGACGGTTCTCCTCCGACGAGGGCGCGGCGGTTCCGGATTCGTCGTTCACGGTGCCTCCTCGACTCGGGCGCCCAGCGGTGGCGCAGCTGCGAGGCCGGTGAGTACGGTCTCGCCGCCGGCCAGGCCGGACAGCACCTCGACGCGCCCGCCGGGCAGCGCTTCGCCGAGCGTGACGATGCGCGAGAACGCGCCTCCTTTCTCGTCCCGCACGACGACCAGGGTGGTGCCGCCCTGGCGCAGCACGGCGTCGCCGGGGATCGCCAGCGCCTGCCTTTCGCCGGTGGCGATCCAGGCGCGGCCATAGGCCCCGGCGGGAACTTCGACGGCGCCGAGGGCGATCTTCACGAGGACGGTATGGGCCAGCGGATCGGCGCCGGGAGAGATCTCGACGACCGTTCCCGGGAACCTCCCCAGCTCAAGCCGCGAATCGACGGCGACGGTGACCCGGTCTCCCGGTCGTGGCCGCATCGCCGCGAAGGCGCTCTCGGGGATCGCCACGGCGAGGCGGTGAGCGCTCGCCGACTCGATCCGCATCAGCGGCTTACCCGGCGCCGCGAGATCGCCAACCTCTACCATCTTCGCTGTCACGTAGCCGTCGAAGGGCGCCGCGACTCGCGATTCCGAAGCCACCGAGGATGCGGCGGCGACGGCGCCACGGGCCTGCTCGACGGCCCCCTTCGCCTGCTCGTACTGAGAGCGGGCCATATCCAGCTCCAGCTCCGAGGCGGCCTCGGTCTCGGCCAGCGCCTTGAAGCGCTCGTAGTTGCGCTCGGCGAGAGCGAGACCCGCTTGGGCCTGAGTGAGCCCACCGCGGGCCTGGCTGACCTGGCCGGCGGCGGTTTGCGGATCGATCTCCACCAGCACCTGTCCGCGCCGCACCGAATCGCCGACGCGGACGCGCACCGCCGTCACCAGCGCCATGACGCGGCTGGAGGCGTCCGCCGACCGTTCCGCTTCGACGGTGCCCGGTAGCTCGACCGAGCTCGCCATCATCGTCCTCTCCACTCTGGCAAGGCGCGCCCTGACCGGAGGAGGCGCACCTTTGCCGCGCTCCGCCTTGTCGCCGGAGCTGCAGCCGGCGGTCAGGAGAGCAATCAGGAAAAAGGCCTTGGAATGGGACGTCATCTGGAGACTCCTTTGTTCTCGGAAGGGAGGACCGACTCGGGCGGCCGGCCGGACCTAAAGGCGAGACGGAAGGCGGCCTGATGCGCCTGGGCACGCGCCACCAGCTCGCGGGTCTCCGTCTCGCGCCGCGCGGTCGCGGCGTCGATCACGTCGAGGGTTTTGGCGACGCCTTGGCGGAAGCGGTCACCGACGATCCGTTCCGCCTCCCGGGCGGCCTCCAGCCAGCGGCCGGCGGTGCGCTGGCGGGCGAGGGCCGTCTGCAGCTCCTCCCAGGCCTGCTGCACCTCGAGGCGGATGCCCCGCTCCATGCGCTCCACGTCGCGGCGGCCTGCCTCGGCCTCGGCCTTGGCAGCAGCGGCGGCGGCACGATGCCGGCCGCCGTTCCAGAGATCCAGGGCCATCATGGCCATGACCGCCGTCGAGTCGCCATGGGCGCCGAAGGGCACATCGTCGAACAGGTCGTGCCGCAGCGTGAGACCGACCCGCGGCAGGAGCGCGGCCCGGCGGACCTTCTCCTCGATCTCTCCCGCCGCGAGCATCCGCCGCGCTGCTTCGAGGTCGGCTCTGGAACTGGCGGCGGCGAGCCACTCATCGACTGCTGCGGTTCCCGCGGATACAGAGGAAAGCGGCTCCAGGACCCAGGAAGAGGAAAGATCGGCTCCCAGCCGGAACGAGAGGTTGGCCTCCGCCACCCTCGCACCTCCCTGAGCCTCGGCCAGCAGATCTTCCACTCTGGCGAGCTCGACCTCGGCGCGCAGCAGCTCGGAGCGGACGAGCATTCCCTGGTCCACATAGGCGCGGGCCAGCTCGACGTGGTGGGCGAGCGTTTCCCGCGAGGTTTCGAGCAGGGCCACGGATTCTCTCGCCTGGGAGAGCAATACGTAGGTCTCGGCGGCGGCCAGGGCGGCGGCGTCCGCGGTGCGCGTGCCGTCCTCGTGGGCAGACTCGGCGGCGAGCCGCGCCTGCTCGATACGGCCGGAGAGCTCGCCGCCGGTGTAGAGCGGCACCGACATCTCGAGCCGGGTCAGGGCCGTGTTCAGGGGATCTGGATCGTTGGGATCGGAAGCGACGAACTGCTGGAACGAGAACCTCTCCTGATTGAGCTGGAAGGCGAAGGCCTCGGCGGGCGAGTCGGTGCGCGCCCACATCTCCTCCAGACGGAGGACCGGGAGGCGATAGGTCTTCGCCTGGCGCAGCCGCGCATTGGCCGCTTGCTGGCGCGAGCCGGCGGCGGCCACCTCCAACGCATGGTTGCGCGCCATGGCCAGAGCCCGCGGAAGATCGAGCCGGTTCTGGGCGAGAACCCTGCCAGGAGGGAAAACATCGAGGAGGAGCAGTGGGACGGTGAGGCCCGCCCACCGGCTGCCGGGTTTTCGACGAGTCATAGGTTTCTCCCGGTGTGCAAGAGCGCCGTGGGTATCCTTGCAGGCTGTTCGCCGGAACGCGCCACCTCTCGATGCGGCTTCGCGGCGTCATGGGTGAGGGAGTGCGACCGCCCTACAGGGTGGGACGATTCGGGTTGCTGGCCAGGGGTAAGGCAGAAGCACATCGCGGGCTTCCTCCGGGTGAGACGCCGCCGTCATGGCGGCCCCTCACCAGACAGGAGGCACGGCAGCGGAGAAAGGTTCCCGGGAGGTCAGCCCCGGCTACGCGGCGAGGATGCGGTCGCGCAGCTTCGCCGGCATCTCGCCGGGTACGAGAGCCGCGCAGGTGCCGATGGCGAGGTCGAGGGTGGCGAGGACCGCACGGCAGCGCTCGCACAGCGCGGTGTTCGAGTAGGGGAAGGGAGCGCGCCGGTCCAGCGCCTCCAGACGGGCGCGCAGCAGGTCGAGGCAGACGCGGCGGGAGTGCTCGGCGGGGGGCGCCGGCCGCTGCGGTAGGCCCGAGGCGACGATGTCGCGCAGCTTGAGGCGGGCGCGGTGAAGCCGAGTCTTTACCGTCGCCTCCTTGAGGCCGAGGACTCCCGCGATCTCGGCAAGGCTCAGCTCGGCCACGTCGGCGAGCAGCAGGGGCATACGGAAGGCCTCAGGGAGATCAGCAATGGCCCGTTCGACGCGTTCGCGGGCCTCGGCCCGCAGGCGGTCGCGGTGGGGCCCTTCCTCCAGGAGGAGGGCGTCCGGAATGGTTTCCGCGGGGCGCGGCAGCAACTCGTCGAGCGATTCGATCCGAACCGGCTCTCCTGCGCGGCGGCGGCGCAGGCGCTGGCACGCGCGCCGGGCGATGGCGTAGAGCCACGGGCGCGGATTCTCAGGGTCCGCGACTTGATCGAGGGCGAGGTAGGCGGAGAGGAAGGTCTCCTGCGCCAGATCCTCGGCGTCGGAGGCATTGCCGCACACTTGCCGAGCGAGCCCCAGGATGCGGTGTCCCTCCTGGTCGACGAGCCGGGTGAGCAGAGCTTCTCGGGAAATCTCAACGGCCACGCGTTGTAGTCTATGTCGTCGCTCCACGCTGTCGAGGGCCTGCGATCCTGTACCTCTCTATTTGTCTTCCCGCCATGCGGCCTGAGGACCGTACACGTCCTGCGCCCTCAGCGCCTCAAGCTTGGCATGCCAGAGCCTCAAAGCGTCTTTCCTCTCCTGCCAGTAGGTATAGAGGTTGTAGGTGCCATTCACCTGCTCCTTGGCGTGATTCAAGAGCGCTTCGGCGACCTCATCCCGCACACCCAAGCCCGAGATGTGGGTGCGCCCCGTGCGGCGGAGGTCGTGCGGCCGGATGTCCTCAAGCTCGGCCAGCTCGCGGAGCTGCCGGTTGGCATTCTTCAGCGGCTGCGGGTAGTCCACTCCCCCCGTGTTCCAGAACAGGGGACCCTTTCCGCCGACCAGAGCCAGCCGGCGGTCGATGACCTCTGCGATGGGTCCATAGACCGGAACGAGGAAGTCCTGGCCATTCTTTGGGTCGGCCACTTTCCACACCCTCTCACCATTCAACGAGACGACATCCTCGGCTCGGATTCCTGCCGCCTCCCCCGGCCTGCACATCGAGGCGAGAATCAGGGTGTAGACGTCGGCTGCCTTCTGGTCCTTCAGCTTAAGGAGAGTCGCGAAGAGGGCGGAGATCTCAGTGTCGGTTAACCAGCGCTCCCGCTTGCCCTTCTTCACGGTCACTTTGACCGCTGTGCAGGGGTTGAGCTTGATCCCCTGGACGTGCTGCTTGCCGTACTCGAACGCGCAGGAGAGCACGGTCTTGGCGGACCGTACGCATTGAGGTGCCCGCTTGGTCAGCGCCGAGAGGAGGTTTCTCACGTCGTCCTCGCCGAATTGGAGAAGAGGAACCTTGAAGGCGGGAGCGAGATAGGTCCGGGCCGTGTCCCGATAATTCTGGTAGCCGCGAGCCGTGAGGTTTGCCGCGTGGTTCTGGAGGAAATCCGCCAGCAGTGCCCCAACCGTCCCTTCGATGAATCCATCGGGGAACACCTTCCGCAGCTCCTGCGGCAGGACCTCGGAGGGGATGAGCTTCGCCGTCGCCGGGTCGACCTGGGCGGTCTTCTGCTGCGGGTCGATCCCCTTAGCGAGGTCGCCCCGGGCGATGGTGTACTCGCGTTCAAACTCCTTGAGGGTCAGATAGCGCTTCTCGCCGAGCTTGCCGTTAGGATGCTCGCCGAAGTAGTGCCGCCGCTTCTTGCTCGTGCCGGGGGCGTAGTAGAGGAGAAACCAGGTCTTGCGGCCCTCCCGGGTGAGCCGGAGACCGGCTCCCGGCGTCGGGAGGTGGAAGACATCCTCTTGTGGGAGACTGGTCCGGAGGGAAGGAATGCAAACCTCTGTAAGCCGTCGCTTCATGGTCCCCTACCTCATGGAAAACCCGCCTGCCAAGCGGGAAAATCGGGTAGATTTCCTGGAGTGCCAGCCCATATAGGTATTCTATAGGTACTAGAACGAGATGTCAAAGTCCGGGACGATACGGAACAAGGACGGACGAAGACGGACAGCTAAACTACTGTAAATGAAGGTGATGCTTAAGATTTTGAGCTACGATGAGACGCTATGAAACCACCTCAGAAAGTCTCAGTCCTCCTCTCAGAAGAGGGGGACAGGGGGTGAGGCTTTCGCGGGGATACGGTGGATCTGAGGAATCGTCCTGAGGCGTGCCCCTCACACCTTCGGCAGCGTCCGCATCGCCTGCAGGGCGCGCTGGATGGTCTCCACCTCTTGGGGCTCGAAGTACGAGAGCTCGCACCGCTTGCAGATCCAGGCCGGCACCGCCTCCCAGGCCAGCTTGTAGCCGTTGCGCTCGATGCGCACCGGCGCGGTGCCGCGCTCGACCGTGCCCTGGCAGCGCAGGCAGCGCATCGGCAGGAGCTCCGAGGACGGCCGCATCGTCTGGCCGAGCGGCAGGGTCGCTTCCAGGTCTACTTGAGGCGGTACGACGCCGAGAGGTCCGGAGCGGACCGGCGACGGGACGACCGGGAGCCAGGAACGAGCATCAATCTTCAACATAGAATTCCCCCGCAGAACGCCCGAATCCTTTGCAATTTTCCTGCCTCGGGGGCGTTGGAATGCCGACCCTCCCTTCCAGGATTCATCAGAGTATGAGAGCCGCCATCGCCGTTACGCTGCTGCTCGCCGCGCCGGCCGCCTTCGCCGAGGCTCCGGCCGCCACCGGTCTCGCCCGCGGCCAGATCGTCGACGGCGTCACCTGCGCCGCGACCCCTGAGGAATCTTACGCCCTTTATCTCCCCAGCGGTTACACGCCCGAGCGGGCATGGCCGATCCTCTACATCCTCGATCCGCGCTCGCGTGGCGCGCTCGCGGCCGAGGCGTTTCGCGCCGGCGCGGAGAAGCACGGCTACATCCTCGTCAGCTCCAACAACACGCTGAGCGACACCACCCTGGACCCCAACCTCAAGGCCATGCAGGCCCTGTGGGCCGACACCCACGAGCGCTTCCATCTCGACGACGCGCGCGTCTACATGGCCGGCTTCTCCGGCACCGTGCGCTCCGCCTGCACGCTGGCCCGCGCCGTGCCGGGGAGCTTCGCGGGCATCATCGGCGCCGGCGCCGGCTTCCCCTATCCCGCGCCGCCGCAGAAAGGCGATGCCTTCCTCTTCTTCGGCACGGTCGGCGACAAGGACTTCAACTACTACGAGATGATGGATCTCGAGCCGCGGCTCGTCGAAGCTGGCATCGTCCATCACCTGGAGATCTTCGACGGCGCTCATCAATGGCCGCCCGAGCCGCTCGCCACCCGCGCGCTGGACTGGCTGGAGCTCCAGGCCATGAAAGCGGGCAAGCGGCCGAAGGACGCCGCGCTCGTGGAGTCGCTGTGGCAGGACGCTCTGCAGCGGGCCCGCGCCTTCGAGGCCGCCGGCGATCGCGTGCAGGCCCAGCGCACCTGGTCGGCGGCCGCCGCGGACTTTGCCGGCCTGCGCGACGCCACCGAGGCCGCGCGCAAAGCCGCCGGGCTGGCGGCCGATCCGGCCCTCCAGCGCGAGCTCAAGGAACGCGCGGTCCGCCTCAGGCACGACAAGGAGTTCCTGGCCACCGCTCCCGGCATCCTCGCCGCCCTCGACGGCACCGGCGATCCGGTGACCGTAACGCAGGTGGTCACAGCCCTCCGCATCCGCGAGCTGCGGAAGAAGGCGCAATCGGCGCGCGAGCCCGACGAGCGCCTGTCGGCCCAGCGCCTCCTCAACACCATGGGCGCGCAGACGAGCTACTACCTGCCGCAGAAGTTCATGGACGAGAAGCGGTACGAAAGGGCGGTCTTCGTCCTCTCCATCGCCGCCGAAATCGAGCCCGAGAGCCCCCGCGTCTGGTACAACCGGGCCGCCGCCTACGCCCGCAAAGGCGACCGCAAGAAGGCCCTGGCCGATCTGCGCCAGGCCGTCGAAAGAGGCTGGAAGGATGCGGCCGCCCTCGACCAGAATCCGGACTTCGAGACGCTGCGGCAGGACGCGGAGTACAGAGAGATCGTGAAGGCGATTTCGACGCCTGCCGAGCGAGGTGGAACGTGACGGGATGAAAGGATCATGGCTCAGATGGTTCACTGGGTCTCTTGAACGCCGGACGGTCCTGCCCTTCGCTGGAGAGGGGGAACGCCTGCGAAGGGATCTTGCCCTTTTCCCCCTCTCCACTTTGTGGAGAGGGGGCCAGGGGGTGAGGTCTCGAAGGGCAGGATCATCCGAAGTCCAAAAAGCCGCAGTCCTGCTTTTTCTTCTTCTCCCGCTTCCCGCCTACGCCGCGCCCGCCCCCCCGCCCGACCTCCCCCGCGGCCAGGTGATTCCCAGGATCGTCTGCGCCGGCCAGCCGGACCGCAGCTACGCGCTCTATCTGCCGTCCGGCTACAGAGCCGACCGGCCGTGGCCCGTCGTCTACGCCTTCGACTCCCGCGGCATCGATTACGCCAAGGACTTCATCGAGCTGTTCCAGGCCGGCGCCGAGCGGTTCGGCTTCGTCGTGGCGAGCGCCAACGAATCCTCCAACGTCGTGCCGATGGAAGAGAACTTCCGCAGCTTGAGCGCCCTGTGGACGGACACCCACGCCCGCCTGGCGCTCGACGACCGGCGGGCCTACGCCTTCGCCTTCTCCGGCATGACGCGGTTCGCCATCACGGCGGCCCTGCGCGCGCCCGGCACCTTCGCGGGGATCGTCGGCGCCGGCGGCGGCTATCCGCTGGGCCATCCGCCGTCGCAGAAGGAGACGCCGTTTCCCTTCTTCGGCACGTTCGGCGAGAAGGACTTCAACTATTACGAAATGCTCGACCTCGAATCCCGCCTCGCCGCCGCCGGCCTTCCTCATCGGCTGGAGATCTTCGAAGGAAGCCACGAGTGGCCGTCCGAAGAGCTGGTCACGCAAGCGCTCGGCTGGCTGGAGCTCCAGGCGATGAAGCGCGGCACGCGCGAGAAGGACCCGGCGCTCGTCGAGGCTCTGTGGCAGCAGGACCTCGCCCGGGCCCGCGCGCTCGAAGCGGCGGGCAAGCTCTGGCGGGCCTGGCGCACATACCGCGCCGCCGCGGCGGATTTCGAGGGACTGCGCGACGCCTCCGCGGCGAAGGAAAAGGCCGCCGCCATCGAGGCCGGCGAGGGCTTCCGGCGCGAGCTCGAGAGGCGAGCCGAACGGGACCGCCGCGACCGCGAATACCTCGAACGGGCGCCGCGCCTCTTCAACGCTGTCGGTCCCGAGCTGCGGCCGGACAGCGTCAGCCAGCTCCTCTCCGATCTCCAGATCCCGGACCTCAAGCGGAAGGCGAAATCGCAGGACCCCGAGGAGCGCCTCTCCGCCGAGCGCGTGCTCTACACCGTCTACATCCAGACCGGCCTCTACCTGCCGAGGACGTTCATGGAGGCGAAGCAGTGGGACCGCGCCATCCTCTTCCTGCAGGTCGCGGCCGAGATCGATCCCGAAAGCCCGCGGATCCCCTACCGGCTGGCCACCGCGTACGCCGGCAAGGGAAACCGCAAGAAGGCCCTGGAGTCGCTGCGAAAAGCGGTCGAGATGAAGGGAACGAAGCTCGCGGAGATCGAGAGCGATCCCGCGCTGGCGCCGCTGCGCGAGGACGCCGAATACAAGCGGCTGGTGGCGGAGATGAAGGCGAAGGCGGGGGCGTAACCGGGAAGCCTTGCGCCACCCGTTCTGTCGCGGCTCCGCCGCGGGCCCTGGTACGGGCCCGGCGGCGCGGCAGCGCTTCAACTATCGAGAACCGCCGAATCGGCGTCCGCTGTCCCCATCATCTAGTACCCCCGCCCCTCCCCCACCCCATCACCTTGTAGCATCCGCCCCGCTCTGCTAAGCTGCCCTCCGTCACCCTGAGAGACCCCTGATGCTGAAAGTCGAACGCCTCGAGATCTCCGGTTTCAAGTCCTTTGTCGATCCCGTCGAAGTGCGCTTCGCGGGCGGCATCACCGCCATCGTCGGTCCCAACGGCTGTGGCAAGAGCAACCTCGTCGAAGCCATCACCTGGGTGCTCGGCGAGCAGAGCGCCAAGAGCCTGCGCGGCGGCACCATGGAGGACGTCATCTTCAACGGCTCGGATTCGCGCAAGCCGCTGGGGATGGCGGACTGCCTGCTCACCCTGCGCACCGATCCCTCCTTCCCCGGCGCCGACGACGGCCTGCTCACCATCGGCCGGCGGGTGTTCCGCGGCGGCGAGAGCCAGTACCGTCTGAACGGCCGGGTGACGCGGCTGAAGGACGTCAAGGACCTGCTGATGGACACGGGTCTGGGCATCCGCGCCTACTCCGTCATCGAGCAGGGAAAGATCGGCCTCATCCTCTCCGGCAAGCCGCAGGAGCGGCGCAAGCTCATCGAAGAGGCGGCCGGCATCACCCGCTACAAGGCGCGCAAGAACGTCGCCGAGGTGAAGCTGCAGGAGGCGACGGCGAACCTGCTGCGGCTCGACGACGTGATCTCCGAGGTGGAGCGCGCCCTGCGCTCGCTCAAGCGCCAGGCGAGCGCGGCCCGCCGGTATCAGGAGAAGGAGAAGGAGTACCGCGTGCTGCTGGAGCAGGTGCTCCTCGGACGCTGGAGCGCCCTGGCCGCGCAACTGGCCGAGCTCAAGACGCGCCTCGAGGAGACCATCTCCCGCGAGGCGGCCCTGGCGGCGGATCTCCATCGTGACGAGGCCTCTCTCGCGGCCGGCCGCGAGCGGCTGGAGGAGCTCGCGGAAGCCATGGCCCAGCGCCACCAGGAGGTCTCCGACTACACCGCGGTGATCGAGGGCCGGCAGGAGTTCCTCAAGGCCAACCGCATGACCGTGCAGGAGCTCGGCGAGCGGGCCGCGCAGGGCCGCGCCCTCGCCGAGCGGCGGGAGCAGGAGATCGGCGCCTACGACAATGCGCTGGCGGAGCTGGAGGAGAAGCGCCGCGAGCTGGCCGCCGAGCGCGAGCAGGCCGCCGCCGACGTCGACGAGGACGAGCGGCGCATCGCCGCCGCCGAGCGCGACCTCAAGCAGGTGGCGGCGCGCGTCGAAGGCTTCCGCTCGCAGCTCCTCGCCGCCGCCGCCGAGATCAACGCCGCCCGCAACCGCGCGCAGCAGGCGCAGATCGAGCAGGAAAAAGGCAACTTCCGGCGCCACCGCATCGACGAGGAGATCGACCAGCACGCCTTCGAGCTGAAGCAGGCCGGCGAGGCCCTGGAGACGGCCCGCGACACGGTGTCCACAACCGAGACCGACCTCACTGCCAGGAGCGCCGAGCAGGAGAAGGTCGCCGCGGCCCTCGAGCTGACGATGCGCCGCGAGGCCGAGGCCTCGGAGAGCAAGCGGCGCCTGGAGGACCAGCTCTCTGGCGCGCGGCAGCGGCAACGCATCCTCGACGAGCTCTCCCGCGCCCACGCCGAGCGCCGCGCCGCCCTGGAGCAGGCCCTGGCCGACGCCGGCGTCGAGTCTCCGGCCTACCTGGCGAGCACGGCCAGCGCGGTGGAGGGCTGGGAGCGCAGCCTCGACGTCTACCTGGGAAGCCTCGCCGACGCCGTGGTGCTCGCTCCGGGCGAAAGCGCCCGCGATCTCGCGCAGGCCCTCGCCGGCCGCTCGGCGGCCGTCCTCGTGGAGCGCCGGCCGGGTGTGTCCGAGTCGTGGCCGGCGGTGGACGACCCCGCGGTCGTGCTCTCCCTCGGCGAGGCCCTCGGGCTCTCCGAGGAGCTGGCGGCGGCCCTGCCCCCCGCCTTCCTCGTGCGCACCGCCGGCGATGCCGAGCGGCTGGCCCGCCTCCATCCGGGAGTGGCCTTCCTCTCGCGTGAAGGTGTGTGGGTGCAGGCCGGCACCTTCCACGTCGAAGGCGAGGTGGCGACCCCCGGCGTGCTGGAGCGCGAGAGCGAGCGCGCCTCGCTCGCTGCGCAGATCCCCGATCTCGAAGCGCGCCTGAGCGAGGCCGGCGAGCTGCTCGACCGCTTGGTGGCCGAGCGCGCCGCCCTGGCAAGGGAGGCCAATCGCCTGCAAGGCGAGGTGGCGCAGCTCCGCCAGGAGCTGGCGGTCGGCAGGGCGCGTCTGGAAGACGCGGCGGCGCGGCACCGGCGGCTGGCCACCGAGGCCGAGACGCTCACCACCGAACAGCAGGAGATCGCCCGCGAGATCGAGCGCGTGGCCGAGCGCCGCCGCCAGCTCCAGGAGGATCTGACCGCCGCCGAGGCGCGCAACACCGGGCTGCAGGAGGATTTCGACCGCGCCCAGGCCGAGCTGGAAGCCGCCAAGGCCCAGCGCGAAGGCCTGCGCACCGCGAGCGCCGGCCGGCGCGGCCGGCTGGAGCTGCTCGACGAGCGTCTGGAGTCGCACGACCGCGAGCGGGCCCGCCTCTCCGGCGAGGTCGAGCGCGGGCGCGGCCAGGTCGCCGCCTGGCGCCAGGAAGCCGACCGCCTGACCGGCCGGCGGAGCGAGCTGGAAGCAGCCCTCGCGCGGGCGCAGGAGGAGCTGCAGCACGCCCTCGAGGAGCGCGCCGCCGCCGAGGAAGCGGTGCTCGAAGAGCAGGAGCGGCTCGACCTCCACCGCCAGGAGATCCGGCTCCTCGAAGAGCGCATCGCCGGCCACCGCGAGCATCGCGACGCCGTGCGCTCCGAGGTCGAGGAGCTGCGCATCTCCCAGGCCAGCCAGCGGCAGGACGCCGAGCATCTGGCCCTCACCTTCCGCGACGAGCTCAAGACCGAGCCGCCCGAGATCCCCGGCGAGGCGCCGGCCGATCTCGTCGAGCTGGAAGCCGAGCTCGCCCGCACCAAGGCGGCCCTGGAGCGCCTGGGACCAGTCAACGTGCTCGCCGTCCAGGAGCACGACGAGCAGGAGCAGCGCTACGAGTTCCTCACCACGCAGCGCGCCGACGTCGCCGCCTCGGTCGACAGCCTGAAGCGCACCATCCGGGAGATCAACGAGGCCTCCAGCGAGCGGTTCAACGCCACCTTCCAGGAGGTCAACAAGCACTTCGGCGAGACCTTCGCGCGCCTCTTCCGCGGCGGCGAGGCCGAGATGCGCCTGATGGACGAGGAGGACGTCCTGGAGAGCGGCATCGAGATCCTCGCGCGGCCCCCCGGCAAGCGCGTCCAGAACCTGATGCTGATGTCGGGCGGCGAGAAGGCGCTCACCGCCATCGCCCTGCTCTTCGCCCTCTTCCGCACCAAACCCTCGCCGCTGTGCATCCTCGACGAGGTGGACGCGCCGCTCGACGACGTCAACACCACGCGCTTCGTCGACCTCCTCGCGGAGATGGCCGAGAGCACGCAGCTCATCATCATCACCCACAACAAGCTGACCATGGAGGTCGCCGCCCGGCTCTACGGCGTCACCATGGAAGAGAAAGGCGTCTCGAAGCTGGTGTCGGTGGAGTTGGAGGAAGTCCAGCCGGAAGAGCAGCGGGCGACGGCGTAAGGGGAGGGGTCTGCCCTTCGAGGCCTCACCCCCTGTCCCCCTCTCCCTGACGGGCGAGGGGGGACGATTCATAGCCGGTCTTGCCAATAGGAGGCCACCTTTTTCGGCCAACCCCTT
>JBIOVX010000073.1:0-5692 GCA_044868005.1 Thermoanaerobaculia bacterium
GGGACGATTCACAGCCGGTCTTGCCACTGGGAGGCCACCTTTTCGGCAAGACCCTTCGCAGACGTCCCCCCTCGCCCGTCAGGGAGAGGGGGACAGGGGGTGAGGCTTCGAAGGGCAGACCGTTCGATTACCGCTTGGCCTTGGCCGACGCCCCCCGCGGCGGCGCCAGATGGATATACCCGCCGCTGGCGAGCTTCCAGAAAAGCAGCAGGGCGTCGAGCTGCGCCATCGGAGTGATCTTCAGGATGGACTGGATGTCGTAGGAGCCGTTGATGCGGGTCAGCATGAAGCCCTCCTGCGGCGAGAGCTGGGAGGAGGTCATCTGCTCCATGGTGGCCTTGACCTGGGGGATCGAGCCGAGGCTGACTCCGGCGCGCTCCATCTCGCTGCGGATTTTCTTCTCGGCCTCGACGAGCGCCTCCTGGGCCTCCGGGCTCTCCGGCTCGAGGTCGCGGGCGGCGCGCAGGTGGCGGAGCGCCGCGTCGAAGTTGCCGCGCGCGAGATGATCGCGGCCGGCGGCGACGAGAGCGCCGCCGGTCGGCATCCCGACGGGAATCGGCATCGCGACCGTCGCTTCCGCCGCGGCGGGGGCGCGTCCACCACGCAGCTTGACCAGCTTGAGGTTTCCGAGCTGGTGCTGGTCGAAGATCAGCTTGCAGGTCTGGTACTCGGTGGCGTGGCTCTGCAGCCGGATCTCCTCGATCGTGCGCTCGTCGTCGATCAGGCCCAGGATGCGCTGCTCGTGAGGCTCGAGATCGGGGACGTTCGTGAGGTCGATCATCCCCACCGGCACGATCTGCTCGTGCGGGATCACCCTGCGCACCCGCCGCCACTCGTCGACCCGCTGGATCCCTTCCATGACGATGCCGGTGACGTCCATCTGCATCGGCACCATGGCATTGTCGGGCAGGACGTCGTCGACGAAGCGGAAATCCCCCTCGTCCCACGAGAAGATGTCGTAGATGCTCTCCTCGGCCTTGAGGCGGAGCGTGCGGGCGAGGTCCTCCTCGGCGAGCACGCCCTCGCTGACCAGGATCATGCCCAGCATCATGCGGCTCTTCTCCTGCAGCTTGATGGCGCGGTTGAGCTGCTCCTCGCTGAGCAGGCCGTGGCCGACGAGGAAATGCCCGAGGTGCTCTTCCGGCTTGTTGGAGGCCGAAGAGAGGATGCGGCCGTCCTTGAAAAAAATCTTCTTCTCGACGTTGCCGCTGGCGATCTCCAGCGTGCCGCTCTTCTTGCTCTGGGAGAGCCACTGGAGCAGCTCCTCGAGCTGCATCGTTCTGAGATTGCCGACGATGCCCATGGCCGGCCGCCGATTATAGGGGACAAACCAACTAGCTAGCTGCGGGCCGGCGTCGTCCCCCGCTGTCCCTGGTAATGGCTCGAGGAGCCGGCCTCGCCATAGGCGACGTCCGGCTCGGACTCCATAGCGATGAAGATGAGCTGCGCGATGCGCCGGCCCGCCTCCAGGGTGAACGGCTGCGGGCCGAGGTTCTGGAGCTCCAGGGTGATGTCGCCCTCGAAGCCGGGATCGCACCAGCCGGCCAGCGAATGGTTGATCCACAGCCGGCCGAGGGTCGACTTGAGCTTCAGGTCGCAGGCGACGTCGCGCGGGATGCGCACGTACTCGATCGTCGAGGCGAGCACCACCTCGCCGGGGAAGAGCTTGATGAGGGGAGCGCGGAACTCCTCGGGGTCGCGGGTGGGGCAGATCCAATGGTCGGAGACCCGCACGTCGTAGCTGGCGGAGTTGACCTGGCCCTCTTCGAACGGAGTGACGCCGCCGCTGCGGCCCCACTCGCGGATCCAGCGGTCCGGCTTAATCATGCCCGACCCTTGCCCCCGCGGCCTCTGATCCGTAGGGGCGGGGCTTGTCCCCGCCCGCGGTGGGAGCCGTGCGCCGCGGCGCGGGGGGAAGGGCGGGGACAAGCCCCGCCCCTACGAACAGCGGAACCCGGGCCTTCATACGCTTACAGGAACCGCACCGGCGTCGTGAGCTGCTCGCGGTGGATGGTGTCCACGAAGCGGATGATGTTGCGCGAGAGCGACATGAAGAGGGTGGAGGTGCGCGAGCCGCCGCCGAAGAAGCGGACGCCGCGCAGCAGCTCGCCGTCGGTGACGCCGGTGGAGCTGAAGAGGATCTCGTCGCCGGGGGCGAGGTCCTCGGTCTGGTAGATCTTCGCCAGGTCGTGGAAGCCGAGGGCCTTGAGGCGCTCCTCCTGGGCCTCCTTCTTTTCCTCGTCCGCGTCGTAGGGCTTGAAGCGCGCCTGGATCTCGCCGCCCAGGCAGCGCATGGCCGCCGCGGTGATGACGCCTTCGGGCGCGCCGCCGATGCCCATCACGGCGTGCACGCCGGTGCCGCGCACGGCGGCGGAGACGCCCGCGGAGAGGTCGCCGTCCGGGATCAGGCGGATGCGGGCGCCGGCGGCGCGGATGTCGGCGATGAGCTGCTCGTGCCGCGGCCGGTCGAGCACCACCACCGTCAGATCGTTCACCCGGCGCTCGAAAGCGGCGGCGATGTTGCGCAGGTTCTCCGCCACCGGCGCGTCGATGTGGATGGCACCGCGGGCGGTGGGACCGACGACGATCTTGTCCATGTAGACGTCGGGAGCGTGGAGCAGGCCGCCGCGCTCGGCGGCGGCGAGCACGGCGATCGAATCCGGCGCGCCGGTGGCGCAGAGGTTCGTCCCCTCCAGCGGATCGACGGCGATGTCCACGCCCACGGCGCCGTCCTGGCCGCGCTGCGCGCCCACCTCCTCGCCCACGTAGAGCATGGGCGCCTTGTCGCGCTCGCCTTCGCCGATGACCACGCGGCCGTGCATCGGCAGGGTGTCCATCTCCCGCCGCATGGCCTCGACGGCCACCTGATCGGAGTACTTGCGGTTGCCGAAGCCCATGGTCTTGGCGGCCGCGATGGCCGCCTGCTCGGTGACGCGGATGAAGTCCTGCTCGAGCAGGCTGTCCATGGCCACCGGCATCAGCGTCGGCTCCCGGCGACGGCAGGCGCCTCCGACGGCTGTTCCTTCGGCGCGGCGGCGCGCTCCGGCGGGTTGTAGGCCGGAATGCCGGTGATGGCCTCGCCGATGATCAGGCCGTGGATGTCGTGCGTCCCTTCGTAGGTGTAGACCGACTCGATGTTGAGCATGTGGCGGATCACCGGGTAGTCGTCGACGATGCCGTTGGCGCCCAGGATCTCGCGCGCCAGCCGCGCGCACTCGCGGGCCAGCCAGACGTTGTTGCGCTTGCCCATGGAGACCTGCCAGTGCTTGAGTCGGCCGGAGTCCTTGAGGCGGCCGAGCTGGAAGGCCAGGAGCTGGGCCTTGCTGATCTCGATCGCCATCCAGGCGAGCTTCTCCTGCACGAGCTGGTGGCAGGCGATGGGCTGGCCGCCGAACTGCACCCGCTCCTTGGCGTAGGTGAGGGCCGTGTAGTAGGTCTCCATGGCCGAGCCGACGCCGCCCCAGGCGATGCCGTAGCGCGCCTGGTTGAGGCACATCAGGGCGTTCTTGAGGCCGGTCGTGCCGGGCAGCAGGTTGGCGGCCGGGATGCGGCAATCGTGGAAGCCCAGCTCGGAGGTGGTGGAGGCCCGCAGCGAGAACTTGCCGTGCTGGTCGGACGAGGTGAAGCCCGGGGTGCCCTTCTCGACCAGGAAGCCGCGGATGCCCTCCTCCGTCTTCGCCCAGACGACGGCCACGTCGGCCAGCGTGCCGTTGGTGATCCACTGCTTGGAGCCGTTGAGCACCCACTCGTCGCCGGCGCGGCGGGCGGTGGTGCGCATGCCGCCGGGGTTGGAGCCGAAGTCGGGCTCGGTGAGGCCGAAGCAGCCGATGGCTTCGCCGCTGGCGAGGCGGGGGATCCAGCGGTCCTTCTGTTCCTGGGAGCCGAAGGCGTGGATGGGGTACATCACCAGCGAGCTCTGCACCGAGACGAAGCTGCGCAGGCCGGAGTCGCCGCGCTCCAGCTCCTGCATGATGAGGCCGTAGGCGACGCCGCCCAGGCCCGGCAGGCCGTAGTCCGAGATGCTGGCGCCGAAGAGATTGAGGGCGCCCATCTCCGGCACCAGCTCCAGGGGAGTGCGGCCCTCGCGGTGGCACTCCTCGATGATCGGCTTGACCTTGTCGTCCACGAAGGCGCGCACCGTGTCGCGCACCAGGCGCTCCTCCTCGTTGAGGAGCGCGTCCAACTCCAGCAGATCGACGCCTGGGAAGCGGCTCAAGGGGATATCCTCCTCAATATACGCACGGAACCTTGCGGGCGGGTTTGATGAAATGAAAAGACCGCGGGCGGCATGATATCACGGGGGCGGAGCCGATTGCCCGCCGCCCCTGGAGGCTGTAGCATCCCCGAGGGATCCATCGAATCGAGCTGAAGAGAGGAGCGCCGATGCCCAACCGCACGTTCTTTCTCGCGGCCGTCGCCCTGGCGGCCCTCCTCGCGTCCGCGCTGCCGGTCCGTTCACTCCCGGCCCATGGCGAGGGTCCGGCGAAGTCCGTCGATCAGGAGCTGGCGCGCATGGGCCGCGAGATCCCCGGCTTCGGCGGCCTGTTCTACGACGAGCAGGGCCGGCCGAACGTCTATCTCCTCGACACCAGGGGAGCCACGGCCGCCGCGCTGAAGAAAATGGGCCCGGAGGTGCGTCTGCGGCAGGGCGACTACGAGTTCGCGAGCCTGCTCGCCTGGCGGAGCGAGCTGCGCCGGCTCCTCGCGCTGCCGGGAGTCGTCTACCTCGACGTCGACGAGACGCGGAACCGCGTCACCTTGGGGCTCGACGCCACCTCGCGCAGCAAGAGCCTGGACCGCGACCGCCTCGAGCGCGAGCTCCTGTTCACCCGCGTGCCCCGCGAGGCGGTCCTGTTGGAGGACACCGAACCCGTCAAGCCCCTGATCACCCTGCGGAGCAAGTTCCGGCCGGCGGAGGGCGGCATTCAGGTCCTGTTTCCCATCGACCCTCCCATCTACGGCGTCTGTACCCTCGGCTTCAACGCCTTCCGCGGCAGCGTCTTCGGCTTCGTGATGAATTCGCATTGCACGGGTGTCAGGGGTGAGGTCGACGGCATCAGCTATTTCCAGAGCGTGCCCTCGGACGGCATGATCGGCACGGAGATCGCCGATCCCGGCGCCTTCACCGATCCGCCCTGCCCGCCGGGCAAGAAGTGCCGCATCAGCGACAGCGCATTCGTGAGATACGCCAATTCCCGCCTGGGAATTTTGGGCGGCATCGCGCGGCCCGCCTCCGCCGGTGCGGAGGAGGGGACCCTGAACCTGAAATCCCCGACGGCGCGCTTCCTCATCGCGGGCCGGGTCGGCTCGCCCTTCGCCGGCGATACCGTCCACAAGGTGGGGAGGACCACCGGCTGGACGTTCGGCACGGTGGTTTCCACCTGTGCGGACATCAACGTCTCGGGTGCGGACGACACGCAGCTCTGCCAGACCCGCGTGCAAGCCGGCGCCGGCGGCGGGGACAGCGGCTCGCCGGTGTTCTACCGCATCGGCTCCGGCACCAACCCCAAGGTCAAGCTGGCCGGGATCCTGTGGGGAGGCGGCTTTCATCCCGTGTTCGGCGAGACCTACATCTTCAGTCCTCTCGACAATATCGAGGAGGAGCTCGGGCCGCTGAAGGTGAATTGAGCTTCCTGGGAGCGCCGGCGTCTCGCCGGCCCTCTCATTCTCTTCTTCCTGAAAGACAAAGCCG
>JBIOVX010000074.1:0-14386 GCA_044868005.1 Thermoanaerobaculia bacterium
GAGGGGGACAGGGGGTGAGGTTTCGGAGGGCAGACCGTTCCGGAGTCCAAGATCCTGCCCCGCCCGCAGCGCCATCAGCGGGTTCAACCGCGCGGCGCGGCGGGCGGGAAGATAACCGGCCAGAATCGCCGCGAGCGTGAGCGCTGCCGCCATGGCGCCGAAGGTCAGCGGGTCGAACGTCGAGATGCCGAAGAGGAGCGACGACATGACCCGGCTCACGGCAACGGCTCCGGCCGTGCCGATCAATACGCCGGCGAGGGCGAGCCCCAGCGTCCGGCTCAGCACGCCGAGGAGCACGCTGCCGGTGGTGGCGCCGAGGGCCATGCGGATGCCGATCTCGTGCGTCCGCTGGCCGACCGAGTAGGCGATGACGCCGTAGATGCCCAGCGCGGCGAGCGCCAGGGCGACGGCCGCGAAGACGGTCATTAGCGAGGCGAAGAACCGGCGGGGCGACACCGCCCGATCGATGAGCCGCTCGAGCGGCCTGAGATCCGAGAGCGGCATCGTGGGATCGAGCGGCCGTACCGCGCGCCGGATGCTGGCGGCGAGCGCCGGCCGGGAGAGTCGGGTGCGGATCGCCAGGTCCGCCGAGGAGGCATCCCACTGAAAGATCGGCAGGTACATCTCCAGGCCCGCTTCCTCTTCCAGGCTGCTGTGGCGCACGTCGCCGACCACGCCGACCACACGGAGGTCGATGCCTCCGGTGACGGCCGTCCGATCCACCGCATTCGCGCCGGGCCACAGCGTGCGCGCCATCGTCTCGTTGACGATCACGCGGCGGCCGAGTCGCGGACCGAAAAATCCCTTCCCGCGCGGATCGGGATGCCCATCGTCTCGAAATAGCCCGGACTGACGCGGCGTACATACGCGTTGGGTACCGAGCCTTCCGGATAGGTCACGCCCTTCGCCCGCACGGCCCAACTGCGGTTGCCGTCGAGAGGAAGGGTGTCCGTGATCCCGGCCGACTCGACGCCCGGCACGGCCTGGGCGCGCCGCACCGCCTCGGCGAAGAACGCCTCGAGCTGCCATGGCTCCGTCAGCGCCGGGCTCGGCGAGATTTTCAACGCGAAGACCCGCTGGGGCCGGAAACCGAGCTGGGTGTCCAGCACGCGCAGGAAGCTCCGCAGCAGCAGCCCGGCGGCCACGAGCAGGACGCAGGCGAGGGCCGTCTGCGCGACGACGAGGACCGACCGCAGCCACGATTGGCGCCTGCCGCCGGAGCTGCGGCTCGACGCGTCCAGGGCCGCGTGGAGATCGGTGCCGGAGACCTGAAGCGCCGGCGCGATGCCGAAGAGGATCCCGGCCGCTACCGCCGCCAGGACGGTGAAGGAGAGCGCCGGGCCGTCGAGGCCCACGCCCTGCAAGAGCGGGATCTTCACCGCCGGCACGTTCGCCACGTAGCGGACGGCCCCGTAGGCCAGGGCGAGGCCGAGCGCCGCGCCCCCGGCCGCCAGCAGGAGGCACTCGGTGAGGAGCTGGCGGACGAGCCGTCCCCGCCGCGCTCCCAGCGCCGCGCGCAACGCCAGCTCGTTGTGCCGGGAGATGGCGCGCGACAGGAAGAGATTGGAAAGGTTGGCGCAGACGATGAGCAGCATCGTGCCCACGGAGCACCAGAGGACGACCAGCGCCAGGCGGGTGCGCCCGCGGACATGGTCCGCGAGCGGCTCGACGGCGGCGCCGTGCCAGGTCCCCAGGTCCGGGCGGTCCTTGTAGATCTGCCGGGTGATCGCGTCGAGCTCGCTCTGCGCGCCGGCAACCGTGGCGCCGCTCCGCAGGCGGCCGACCACCCCCAGCGTGTTGCCCCAGTCCTTGGCCACGTCGTAGGGCAGCGGCGTGAAGAGGTCCACCTGCGAGCCGGGAGAGAACACCGACGCGAAGTCGAACGCCTGCGGCATCACTCCGACGACCACGGTCGGCTCCTCGTCCAGGGTGATGGCACGGCCGACGATATCCGGGTCCGCGCCGAAGCGCCGCTGCCACAGCCCATGGCCGAGCACCACGGCGCGCGGACCGTCGCGCCGGCATTCGGCCTCGACGAAGAACCGTCCGAGCTGCGGCCTGACGCCGAGGAGCGGGAAGAAGTCCCGCGCCACCATGACGTCGATGAGGCGCTCCGGCTCGCCGCCGGCGCCGGTGAGCTTGCGGCTGCCGTAAGCGAAGAACGGATTGTAGGCGGAGAGGCCCGTGAAGGAACGGCTCCGCCGCTGCCACTCTTCCATCACGGCAACGCGCGCGCTCGCACCGGACAGCCCTTGGTTCTCGTTCCCCGGGTAGTGGTTGGCGATCCATACGAGCCGGTCTGGATCGCGGAACGGCAGCGGCCGCAGGAGGACCGCGTCCACGAGGCTGAACACCGCGGTGTTGGCGCCGATGCCGATGCCGAGGATGAGGACGGCCACGACGGTGAAGCCGAGGTCGCGGCGCAGCAGGCGAAGCGCGTACCGCAGGTCCTGCTGCAGCTCGTCGAGCCACGGCATACCCCGCGCGTCGCGGTGCAGCTCGCGGACCGCGTCGTGGCCGCCCAGGCGGATCCGGGCTTCGCGGCGCGCTTGCTCGGCGGAGAGTCCCCGCCGTCGAGCCTCCTCTTCCGCCATTTCCAGATGCGCCGCGATCTCCTCCTCGAAGTCGCGGTCGAGCTGCTCCTTGCGCAGCCAGGCCAGCAGGCGGGCCGAGGCGACGCGCGCCGAGGTGATCACGAGCCGGTCTCCTCGGCGACGAGCAGGCGCGCCATCACGCTCGACAGGCGCTCCCAGGTGGAAGCCTGCTCGGCGAGGGCCTTCCTGCCGCGCTTCGTGAGGGCATAGAACTTCGCCCGCCGGTTGTTCTCGGAGAGGCCCCACTTGGCGCTGATCCAGCCGCGCTGTTGCAGCCGTACCAGCGACGCGTAGATCGTCCCTTGATTGAGGCTCAAGGCGCCGCCGCTGACCTGCTCGATCCGCCGCGCGATGCCGTAGCCGTGCAGGCTGCCCAGGGTGGCCAGCGTCTGCAGCACCATCAGGTCGAGAGTGCCTTGCAGGATGTCGAGCTTGTCTTCGGGCATGGGGCGTCCTCCTGTGGTATCGCCACAGGAGTGTAGACGCCCTCCTGTGGGATGTCAACAGGAAGGGCTGAGGCGCCGCGCCGCAGCCCCTCACTCCCCGGCCCCTCTTTCCCCGACGGTCTGTGAAAAATTTCGCCGGCGTACCCTCCGAAGCCCTCACCTCCCCGGCCCTCCTCTCCCAGAGGGAGAGGAGGGAGAAAGGCATTCTTTCTTGGTTTTGTTCCCCTCTCTCCCCCCGGGAGAGAGGGGCCAGGGAGTGAGGGCTTCGGAGGGCAGATCCTCGATAAATTCACAAGCCCCCGAGGGAGCGGCGGCGTGGCGTGCCGACGCTATAAGGCTCAATCAGGCGAGATGTCCACCCGCCTGACCGTCCCGTTCTCCGGGTAGACCATGCACCAATCCGCGATGTTCCTGGCGTCCGGAATGAAGAGGAGCCGCGAGTCGTGCTCTGTCCTAGTCTCGTCGACCCCCATGACGGTAGCGCCCATGATCCCCGCGGGGATATCACCCGGAGGCTTCCAGTTCCTGCCCACCTCCAGAAACGGCGCCATGGCCGTCCTTGCTTCGTCCAAGGTCATCCCTGGCCTGAGACTTTTGCACGTCGTATAGAACCGATAGTGCCCGAAGTACTCGGGAAAGGCCGGATAGATGACAAGCCAGACGACGAGCCAGCCGCCCACCCAGAGAATCCCCAAGAGCGTCACGCCACTGAGCACAAAGGCGAGGATCCGCATCTTTATCGTCACTCACCGTCGAAGGGGCTGCCGGCGGCTCGGGGCCGCGGCGGCGGGTCTTTGCTGAGGAGCGCCGCGAGTACGAACCCCAGCAATAAGAAGAGGAACCCGACAGCCACGGAGATCCAGAGAAGCAGGCCGAGTCCCAAGGCGTTGCCAACCTCGATCACACCCAGCGCATCGAGACCAAGAGAAACGACGAACTGGGCAAAGCCGAAGAGGATGAACAGCCCGCCGGCTATCAGCGCTCCTCCTATTGCATGTACGAGATCTACAAGCTCTGGCAGAAGAGTCAGACCGACGCCGACGATATGACCGAGCGACTGGTCCCGATCGTGCTGCCGGAGGTGAAGATCAGAAGCCTCGAGGACCGGACGCCTTACCTCTCATACTGGTCGGAGAGAGAGGCGAAACTCGAAGCATTGCTGGACGACCCGAAGCTCAGGCGCCAGCTCAGCCGAGAGTCCTGGGAAGAGGTTCGCCTGGTTCAAGAGTTCGCCCACCACTTAGTTAGACGGCATCCTTGTCTTCCTCCAGGATGTCCTCATGCCCCGCAAGCTGGAGGTCCACCTCGACGACGGTTTCCAGGCCGTGCGAGATGCTCTGCGGCGGCGGATGGGGATGGTTAAGTAGGTTGGCGTATTGCGGAGAGAGGCCGTCGCTCCGATGGCGTTCATCCGAGCTCCCTCAGGCGCCCGTAAGGCGCCTCAATCGCGTCTGCTGACCTCCCCCTGCGCGCCGAGCGTGCCCTGCGGGTCGTACCAATTCCATTGCGCCTGCCCGGACTCCCTGATCTCCATGGTGATGGAGCCGCCGTCGACACAGTTACCCGCGCCTTGGGTGATGTTTTCGCGCATGGTCCACCTGTCCTCGTTCGCGCTGGTCAGCAGTAGCTCACCGCCACACCGCAAGGAGGGGTACTCGATCGTTCCAACCACGTTGCCGATGGTCGCTGCGTTGATATCCATCTCGAGGCGCCATCGTTGCCGCGGGCTGAACTGTCTTCCGTAGCCCGCCCACCGGCCGATGAAACGGTCTACGTTGGCCGCATTTCTTTCCGGCGCCTCGGCACGGGGCTCCTCCTCTTGCGCCGCAGCTTGATCGGGGACCGCAGTTGACTCTGTCTGGTCCGCCTGCAACGCCGCCTGATCGCCGGCCTCCGCCGGCTCCGCGAACCCTGCCTCGGCGTCCGAGGTGCTCATGGCCTCCTGCGAGACGGCACCGGGACGCGTGGCGTACCACTCTCCCCGGTTGTTGCGGGCGTCGGAGTAGTTCCCCGACAAGTGTTGAGAGGCCTCCTCCAGCCGGCCGTAGAACGTATCGAGCCAGAACTCGCCGTTGGTGCCGGCGAGCCGTTCGTACCGCTTGCCGCTGAGCGTCAGCGTATCCGTGTCGGACGCCTCCACCGCCAGGGCCTCCTTGACGTCGAGGTACAGGACGTAGGCGCAGAGCCGCGCGCCGCGCGCGTAGAAGATGAACGTCGCCGGGCGGCCTCCGACCTCTCCCTTCCATTCTCCCGGCAGCCGGCTCAGCAGGGCCTCCGGAGCCGCGGCCCCATCGGCAGGGCAATCCTCCGCCGGGCTCGCGTAGAGCTTGGAGAGCCAGAGCGAACCCTCGCCCCACCGCACGTTGTACCAGTCCTCCTGAGTGCCCAGAAGCTCCAGCTCCTGGCCCCGCTCCGCGCGCGCGAGCACGGCGGCGGAACGGTCCGGCGTCTGGCGGAGGTTCACGGAGTCCGCCGTCACGATCACGGACCCTGCGCTTGCCGCCGCGGGCGCTTCTTCCTGCGATGCCGCCCGGCCGCTGCACGCCGTGACCCTGACCAGCACTGTCGCCGCCGTCACGACGACGAGGAGAGCAACGGAAATACGTTCGAGGTAGGACATATCGGATTTCCTAATCACAGCTCCGCAGTGCTCGCGAGTAGGTCTCTTCCAACCGCTCGGCGGCCTGCATCAGGTCCTTCATCTGCTGTTGCATCTCCGTCCAGTACCGCCGCTCGAACTCCTGCGCGACCGCATCGTCCCAGTGGGCGCGGGTGTCGAGCCACTGGCTGGCCAGCGCTCTCCAGGCGGCGGCGAGATCCTGCCGGGGCTCGCTCACGACCGCAGATCCTTGACTCGCGCGGGAATCGCTTCCCAGCCGAGATCCAGGGCGACCCGGATGCGGTGGCGCCCGTTGGTGATGTCGAACTTCTCCTGGCCGCGGCGCCGTTCGAGATAGATGTGATCGTTGCAGAAGAAGGCTTCGTAGACGCGCTGCAGGCCGTGCTCGTGGCTCTCGTGCGCCGCCTCGTCGAGGCTGCGGAACGAGTCGCGATCCAGCCCGTCGGGGTCCGCATCGAGGCGGGGCAGGATCTCCGCGGCGAGGCGCCGCAGGCCGGTGTGCATCGCCTCGTACGGCACTTTCTTGAAGTCCTCGCGCGAGCGGACTCCCGCCAGCTCGGCGTCGTCGATCTCCGCCAGAGGTACCCAGACGAAGCCCGCGGGCAGTTTGAGCTCGGTCAGCTTGGGCGGAGCGGAGGAGGCCGCCGCTTCGGAGGCCGTGGGCTGCGGCGGATGGAAGCTCGCCGGCGCCGCGCTCGCCGCGGACGGCTCGGGCTGGATCGCGGCGTAGGCGCGGAGCTCGCCGATCCTCGCCTTCAGGAACTCGCGGCAGCGGGGGAACGTCTGGTCGAGCAGGCCGTCGAAGCGCGCCGCCTGGGCGAGGAAGAGGGCATGGTGCTCGCGGGACCTCGCCTGCCAGGCGCGGATCCGGCTCAGCCGTTCGCGCGCCTCGGCGAATTGCTCGGCGCACGACTCGCGCTCGTCTTCATCCTCCGCGCAGCGCAAGGCTTCCAGCCGCGCGGCGGCCTCGCACCGCGCCTCCTCCTCCTCGCCGTCGAGGGCTGCCTGCCGGCGGTCGAACTCCCGGCGCATGGCGGCGGCGGCGTCCCTGGCCCGGCTCGCGTACTTGGCGAGAGCCGTCTCCAGCGCGACCAGAGACTCCAGCGACAGGACTTCGGCTTGCATCGGCAGCGCGGCCATTCGGCGATCCCGCTCAGCGGCGTGACAGATAGCGCTCGATCGGCGCCGCCTTCCGGCGCAGGTAGTCGGCGTACTTCTCGGCATGCTCCAGGAAGACCTGGAGCTGCGTCGACGCCTCGTCGAACTGGCGCAGGAAAGCGTCGTAACGGACGTCCTCCCAGCCGTTCATGCCCAGGTCCAGGAGCTGGAGGGAGACGCGGCGGTTGAGCGCGCCGAGGTCCCTGCTGCGCTCGTCGAGGAAACTGGCGAAGCGCTTCGCCTCCTGCGGATCCATGATGATCTTCATCGCCGTTTCCCCCTCAGAGCTCGAGCTTGATGCGCTGCTGCGCGATCAGCTCTTCCACTTCGTAATCCAGCTTGGGTGTGAGGCTTCGGATCGCCTCGACGAACTCCTTGAGCCGCTGGCTGGAGCTGAGGAAATGGGCCTGGAACCTGGTGTACTCGTCGTCGCGGAACGTCTGGCCGAGCCGCGCGAGGCCGCCCCGCATTTCGTTCTCCATCTGCTCGATCTTGGCGGCGAACAGCGACAGCTCGTTGGAGAGCGTGCGCAGCGCCTCCGGATCGACGTTGCCCTGGTTGGGATTCGCCATCATGCGCTCCTCACTCGTGTTTCCACGTCCGTTGTCTCGCCGCCACCGACTCCAGCCATTCGCGGTCCGGCAGGGAGTACGGCCGCAGCTTCTGGATGACTCCGGGCCGGTCCTCGTCGAGGAACAGCAGGCGGTGGGGCCGGTCCAGCCGCGCCGCGTCGCCGCAATCGAGGAGGACGCTGGAATCCTCGACCGACATCGGGCCGGCGAGGCGCATGCCGAACTCGTCGAAGGCGCGGTCGAGCGTCCGCCGGGCGTTGGGCACGGTGTCGCACCACGCGAGGACGTGCGCTCCGACCTCGGGCCCGTCGCGGAGGATCCGGGCCAGCAGCTCGGCCGGCGTCGCCTGGGCGTCCGCCGGCGTGTAGTAGACGTCCGTCGCGGCCCGCAGGTCGCGGGCGCGGTGGAGGCCCTGGATGAGGATGAAGAGCGGGACGCGCGCCTGGCCGGAGGACTCCAGTCGGCGCGCTACCTCGGCGGCGAGCGCGGCCAGGACCGTCGCGGTGTTGCGGCGGTCCAGCGCCTCGATCTCGTGCCCGAAGGCCTCGCGCATCGCGCCCGAGAGCGGCGCCCACGACGCATCGGCGGCCGAGAGGTCCATGACATAGAAGCGCGCTGTCGTCGGACGGTACTGGCAGAGCAGGCTGAGCCACGCGGCGCACAGCGCTCCCACGCCCTCGGCCTCGTCGCGGGTCACGATCAGCAGGTGCTTGCCCGTCTGCCGGCGAAAGATCCCGGCCACCGGCGGCTGGACCGCGATCGGCTCTCCCAGCCACGCGGCGGGCGCCTGCGGAGGCGGGCCCCAGCCCTCGGCGTCGATCAGAGCCAGCAGCGGCCGGCAGTCGGTCAGATGGCTCGGATCGTTGCCCTCGAAGATGATGGGATTCGCGGCCAGGCCCCGCTCCTGCGCCATGCCGGAGACCACCTTCAGGTGCCTCTGCAGGTCGCCGTCCGCGAGCCGCGCGGCCTGGAACGGATTGTTGCCCTCGACCGCTCCGGCGGCCGGGTTGTAGATGGCTTCCCCCGGCCGCGAGAGCGAGCGGGCCGCCGCGTTGTCGTCGGCGAAGATCATCCGCGCGTCGAAGTCGCTGCAGGGGAGCGCGATGCGCACGGCCATCTGTCCCATCGTGCTCGACGGCAGTTGCGCCGAGCCGGCGAGCGACTGCGTGCCGAGCAGGATGTGGAGGCCGAACGAGCGGCCTTGCCGCACCATGCGGTCGAAGATCGTCCTCGCCTGCGTGGCGATGGCGTCGTCGCGCGAGAAGAGCTCCTGGAACTCGTCCACCAGCAGCAGGATGCGGGGCATGCCATGCGGTGTGCCCTCCGGGAACCGCTTCCGGTAGTCCGCGAGATTGTCGACGCCCGCGCCGCGGAACAGCTCGAAGCGCCGCTGCAGCTCGTTGTCCAGGCCTTGCAGCACGCTGCTGCCGAACTCGCGCTCGCTCTCGATGGCGATCACCGAGGCATGCGGCAGCCGCCGTTCCGCGTAGGGCTTGAAGCCGACGCCGCCCTTGAAGTCGATCAGGTAGAGCTGCAGCTCCTCGGGCGAGTAGGTGAGGGCCAGCGCCGCGATGATGACGTGCATCAGGTTTGTCTTGCCCGAGCCGGTGCGCCCCACGATGAGGCAGTGGTGAGCCAGCCCCTCGCCCAGGGTCAGGTGCTGCAGCTTGCGTGCGCCGCTTGGACCCAGGGGGACGCGCAGGGATTCGGCGGTGGAGTGCTGCCAGAGCTGCCCCGTGTCGCGCGAGTCGATCAGCTTGTCGAACGGCACCTCCACCTTCATCGCCGCCACCGCGGTCTCGCCGGAGCGGGCGATGATGGCCTCGACGAGCTCGCGGCGGCCCGCGAGCGTGTCGGGCGTCAGCTCCGCCTGCGCGAAGTCGCCGCTCTCCCAGCGCGCCGAGACCGCGCCTTGCGCGCCGGCGGTCCAGGTGATGATCGTCGAGGCCTGCTCCAGGTCGCCGAGGTTGAACCCGTAGGGCAGGGGCTTCGAGGTGTCCCGGACGACGAAGGCGTAGACGCCGCAGCGCGGCCCGTTTCTCACGATGCTCACCAGGCGGCGGGCCGCGGCTTCGGAGAAGCTGACCGGAAAATCGAAGATCACCAGGAAACGGAACGGCTCCGCCACCTCATGGGCTTGCGCGTTGTATTCCTGGATGGTGGCGAAATGGGTGCGCAGGTACTTCTGGATGACGGTCTCCATGTGCTCGGTCAGCTCGGTCAACTGCTGCTCGATGTGCTGCGGCTCCGTCCACGCCTTGCCGTTGATCAGCCGGTCGTCGTAGTCGCCGAGGCTCATGAAGTCCGCGACGTTCTGCCCCAGGCCCACGGGATCGATGAAGGTGAACCTGGCCTTGCCCGGAGGCGTGTTGGCGAGGACGCGGATCACCACCGACTGCATGGCCGCCGTGGCCGCCGGGAAGCCGGCCGGCGGGCTGTTGAAGAGGAGGCACTTGCCTGCGGCGAAGGGGATGAGCGCCGGCAGCCGGAAGTGCAGCTCGACGCCGGGCATGCGCTGCTCGAGATCCGCGGCTGCCACCGTCAGCGTGCCCAGCCGGGCCGCGAACTCCGGTGACGGGTCGGGAGCCCAGACTTTCCACTGCGGGGAGTCCCACTTCATCCCGGCATAGGCGCTGGCGGTCCAGAGCCGGCCGGCCTCGTCGTGAAGCTCCTTCGCCAGCGCTCCGGCCGTCTGGGTGAGCTTCTGCACCGTGCGGTCGAAGATGCTCTGCGCCAGGCTGACGGCCCCCGCGTGCTCCTCGACGGCCGGCGGCACGCGGGCCGCGGCGGATTCGATTCCCTCCTTGGACTGGCGGTGGATCTGGCCGCCGAGGGCCTCCAGCGAAACCTGCAGGCTCGCCGTCTCGCGTGCCAGGCTGTCGTACTCGGCGGAAGCCTGCTTGCGCCAATAGAAGCGGAGGGCGAAGACGATCACAGGCCAGGCGAGCACCATGGGATAGAAAGTGGAGAGGAGCACGATCGAAGCGATGACGATCAGCCACCGGGCGCCCGTGCTCGCCGGCCAGAAGGACGGCGGCTTGTTCTTCTTGAGGGCCTCCAGCGAGGCCTGGAGCGGCGCCACGGCCTGGCGAAGCGCCTCCGCGCCCGAGGAGACACCGGTCACATCGGCGGCGGCCGGTGAGACGGCGGGCTCGTCCACGGAATAGATGCCGTGGGATGCCAGGTGCTCGACAGCCGCCTCGCGGATCTGCCTCAGCTCGTCGAGCGCCGCCGCGATCCGCGACTCGGCCTTCCGCTGCTCGAGCTGATAGTGCTCCCTGGAAGACGCAGCTCCGGACCGCACGCCGGCGAGCGTTGCCTCGGCTGCTGACAGCGCCGCGGCGAGGTTCTGATCCGCGGCCGTCAGCTTCTGCCGGGTCGGCTCCACCAATTCGTGCAGGATGCGTCCCAGCAGCTCGCGCACCTGGTCCGGCAGATCAAACTCGGATGCTGTGACAGGGCTTTCGGGGTCGAGCTTCATGTCGCCTCGTCTTTCGCCACTGGAGATTCCTCCCCCTGGATCTTCCACGCGAGAAATCGGCGGAGATCGATCCGAAGCGTGCTCAGCCTACCCACGCACCGCAAAGAGCTCGGAGCAGGACCTTACGTCTTTCAGTCTATGAACATAGAAACTCTATGCTGCTTTTAGGGTAGGGGTCAAGGCGCCGGAGCCGGAGCGGTGCCAGGTGCCTGGTTGGCGCTCAGGCGGTGGAGAAGGCGACGCCCTTCTGCGAGATCTCGCGCTCGTACTCCAGCGGGTGGGTGAGCTGGATCGTGTCGCCGGATTTGTCGATGACGCGGGCGCTGATTTCGAAGATGCCCCAGGTCCAGATCTCGAGCTTGCAGGTGGGATTGCGCGGCGTGCGGGATACGCTGAGCTGGCTCGGATTGAACGTCGGATGGAGGAAGTAGGTGACGGACTGCACGAAGGGGAGATCGGGACCGTCGAGATAGAGAAAGACGCGGTAGAGGGTGCGGCCGTTCGTCTGCCGGATGAGGATCCTTTGGTCCTTGCTGCGGTCAGGGATGTCCGGATCGAACGCGGAATCCTTGATCTGGAGCTGCAGTTGTCGCTTCATGCCGGGTCCCTCCGCGGTCGCCTTACGCGTCCGGTGACCATCCTAATCGACCTTGGCCCCTTCCGGCAGAGGGGGCGCTTCGCGGATGTCCGGGGCAGCGGGTGCGTTCGCGTCCTGCAGCGCCGGTTGTCCGCCTGCGGCGGGGGCCTCCTCGGCGGACTCGCCCGCGGGTTTTGCCTTGGCGGCGGATTCGCCGAAGTAGTAGCCGATGATCGAGCCGACGAGGCCGCCCATGGCTGCCACCACCGCCTGCAGCCCGTCTTTGACCTGAGCGAAGTGGGGGGCCCAAATCAGAACGGCCGCCAGAGTGGCGGCGAAGATCACCATGATGACGAGGGCCAGAAGGTGCCGAAAGTCGTTGATGATCTTGACGAAGAGATCGGCGATGACGAAGCGGAGCTGCGAAGTCCTCTCCGGCTGCTTGCGGCCGAAGCGTCCCCAGCGGAAGATCCACGCCAGCCATTGCACGAGGAGCACCAGTACGAAGATGCTGCCGAGAAACACGGCGATGCCGGTCTGCTGCTTGGCGAAGAAATCGAAGAGTCCGCTCATGGACGCTCTCCTACCGTCCCGCACGGAGACAGCCGTTGACGTTCCGAGGCAGCGCGATGCTGGCGAAAGGCTGAGAGATTCTCTACGCCGCAGCGGAGGGCGTCAAGCTTCCGCGGAACGGATCTTGATCCGCTTTCCTCGTGCGTCCGTAATCTCGACAGGCGGACGGCGGTGAGGGAGTCGGGTTCTCCCGGTCGTTGTAACGCTGAAGGCTGACGCGTCGCCTATAGAGGGTGACGGGAACCCATCGGAAAGGCAAACGGCCATGACGAAAGAGTTCGCAAAGATGCTGGCGCTCTCCCTCACGTCCGTGCTGCTGCTGTTCGCGGCGGCGACACTCTACGCGTCAGGGATGTAGCCTAGAGCTTGGGGCCGCCCCGGTTCACCTTGAAGTTCTTGAAGTGGATCGGTGGTCAGCACGGCTCTTCGAGCTCGCTCTCACGAAGCTGGCACCAGTTGTCCTCGATCTCGAGCCTGCCGCGGAGGGCCAGCAGCTCCTCCTTGCGACGCAGTCGAATGAACTCTTTGAGTGAGTCCCGCACGGCCTGAGTCTTCTTAGGTGCGTGAATAGGCCGCATTTCGATCTGGATTGTAGTCCGCGTACAGGCAATGTAAACCCCAGGGCGCGACGGACGGCTCCGCTTCCGCGTAGGCTAGGGGGTGTGGAGCCGACGCGTCCTTTCCTCGCCGTCCTACTATCCGCGGTCCTGCTGACCGTCTTCGTGCCGGCACGCATCGCCGGCCGGCCCGCGGTCTCCTCCCTGCGTTCCCTGACCCTCGATCTCCCCGGCGCGCCCGCGGCCGTGGTCTCGTCCGACGTGGACGGCGACGGCCGGCGGGATCTCGTCGTGGTGGTGGCCTACAACCAGTGGGACGAGATCGCCATCACCGAGAGCAGCACGATGGACGACGTGACGGGGCTGGTGGAGGTGATGACCATTGTGCCGGCGGTGATGGACCGCCGCGAGGTGCGGTTCTACCGCGCGCGGGCGGACGGCACCTACGAGGCGCCGCGCAGCCTGCCGCTCCCGCTCTCCGTGCTGGGCCTGGAGGCCGGACCGCCGGGCACGCCGGTGATCGCGCTCACGGACGAGGGCGCGAGCGTGCTGCGGCTCGGCGCGGACGGCGCGCCGCGCCTGGAGCCGTGGATCGCCGATCCGCCGGTGATGGCGGGCACGGGCAATTTCCTCGGCGATCTGCGTCTGATGCAACAGGTCAACGCCGACGGTGTCGCGGATCTGCTACTGCCGGCGCGCGAAGGTCTCGCCGTCTATCTCGGCCGTGCGGAAGGCAAGGGGCTGGCGCGCCGTGCCGCTTCGCGCCTGCGGGTGCCGGGCGAGGCGTACCGATCGGCGGGCGACCTCGAGCACCGCTATCCCTTGCCGCTCGTCCAGGACGTCACCGGCGACGGCCGGCCGGACCTCGTCTTCCGCGATCCGGTCAAGCGCTGGCGCTCGGTGTGGGTGGCGCGCAACGCCGGCCAGGGACGTTTTCTACCGGCGGTCGAGGTGACCCTCGGCACCGGCGATCCGCGCGGTCCCAATCCCGTGTGGATGGGCAGCCTCGCGGGCGACGGCCGGTCGCAGGTGGTGCTGCGGCAGAGCCTGGACGATCCGAAGCGCGGCGGGCTGCGCAAGGAGATGGAGAAGGCCCGCCAGCCGCACGGCCGGCTCACCCTGCGGCGGGTGAGCGCGGAGCTGGTGCCGGAGAAGACGCCCTACCGCACCTTCGACGTCACCGGCTACGGTTTCGAGGCCGAGGAGGCCGGGATCGATCTGCCGGGAGGCTTCCGCGACCTCAACGGCGACGGCCGGCAGGACCTCGTCACCGTCACCATGGACGTGGGTGTGGCCAAGCTCCTGGGGAGCCTCGCCACCAAGCGGCTCACCGTGGGGCTCGACTTCCACGTCTGGTGCCAGCAGCCGGACGGCGGCTTCCGCGCGGTGAAGGGGCTCGATCTCTCCGGCACCTTCCGCCTGAACCTGAACGACCTGCGGGTGAGCCAGCTCTCGCTCTTCTCGGGAGACTTCGACGGCGACGGCCGAGCCGATTTCGTGCAGATCGGCCGCGGCCACAGGGTGACCGTCCACCGCGGCCGGCCGGATTGCGGCTTCCCCGCCGCGCCGGACCTCGCCTTCGACCTGCGCGAGGAGCCGCGAGACCTCTCGCTGGTGCAGGTCCGAGACCTGGACGGCGACCGCCGCTCGGACCTGCTCGTCGTGCAGCCGAAGGGCGCGGCGGAGGCGGGGTTCGCGGCGCCGGTAAGGTTGGAGGTTTATCTCAGCTCAGGGGGGCAGAGGTGAGGCGGGGCGGTTTGCGCTTCGAAGCCTCACCCCCTGTCCCCCTCTCCCTGACGGGCGAGGGG
>JBIOVX010000075.1:0-21522 GCA_044868005.1 Thermoanaerobaculia bacterium
TGCCGAATCCGAACGCTCCTCTTGGCAATACCGGTTCGGGATTGTCCCCCCTCGCCCGTCAGGGAGAGGGGGACAGGGGGTGAGGCTTTCGCGGGCAAACCCGTGCCGATTGCTCAACCGGCGGGCGCGCCTCTACCTCGGCATATACTCCCGCCCGTGCAACTCGGCATCCTAGGACTCCCGAAATCCGGCAAGACGACGCTGTTCAATACGCTCACCGCTTCGCACCAGGCGACGGACAAGTACGCGACCTCCAGCCAGACGAACCTCGGCGTGGCCACCGTCCGCGACATCCGCCTGGAAGCGCTGCGGGACCTCTTCCAGCCGAAGCGCTACGTGCCGGCCACGGTGCAGTACGTGGACATCCCCGGCATCAAGAAAGGCGAGAGCGCCGAGAGCCTCGATCTGGCGAAGCTCAAGACGGTGGACGCCCTCGTGCACGTGGTGCGGGCCTTCGAGGATCCCGAGATCCTGCATCCGGAAGGGAGCGTCGATCCGGCGCGGGACGTGGCGACCGGCGACCTGGAGCTGATCCTGGCGGACCACGACATCGTGGAGCGGCGCCTGGAGCGGCTGGAGAAGGCGGTCAAGCGGGGGCTCACGCCCGAGGAGCTGCGCGAGCGGCAGATCCTCTCGGAGGTGCTCCTCCCCGCGCTCGAAGCCGAGAAGCCGCTGCGCGAGGTCGAGCTCGAAGCGGAGGACGAGAAGCGGCTGCGCGGCTTCCAGCTCCTCTCGGCGAAGCCCATGCTGATCGTCATCAACGCCGACGAGACCCGCGCCGCCGCGCCCCCTGAGAGCTTCGGCATCGCGCTGCGGCCGGCCGTGCGCGCCGTCACCGTGAGCGCGCCGATCGAACAGGAGATCAGCACCCTCTCGCCCGAAGAGCAGAAGGAGTTCCTGGCCGATCTGGGTCTCGCCGCGCCCAGCCTCGACCGCGTGACGCGAGCGAGCTACGACCTGCTGGGGGTGATCTCCTTCTTCACCGTGGGCGAGGACGAGGTGCGGGCGTGGACGATCCGCCGCGGCACCCATGCCCGCGAGGCCGCCGGCGCCATCCACTCCGACATCGAGCGCGGCTTCATCCGCGCCGAGGTCGTGCCCTGCGACGATCTGATCCGCCTGAAGACCCTAGCCGCCTGCCGCGACGCCGGCCTGCTCCGCCTGGAGGGCAAGGAGTACGTGGTGAAGGACGGGGACGTGGTGCACTTCAGGTTCAATGTCTGAGCTTCATCCCCGCCCCGTCCGCTGCCGTTGCGGCACGAGCTGAAGGCTCAGCCGGCCAGTACTCGGTACGCCGGGACGGTAATACACGCCTCCCGGCGGCGGGGTGATGACCGGGCCGGGCTCGACCTCTTCGTTGGTCATCCCCTCGGGAACTTCCTGGATGGTCGGTTCCGGCCGGTTCCACTCCCGCAACCCGCGCGGCGGCTGTTGGCTGTTGAGGGTCCGGCCGCGAGACATGCCCTGCGGCACCGCCTGGCCGGCGGGATTGCCGCGGTCGAGATCGCCCTCGCGCAACACCTGCCCCGGGTTCTGTCCCTGGACGGCCGGCTGCTGTCGGTTGGCGGGCACAGCCGGCTGCGGAGCGTTGGCCACCGGGTCTTTGCCGGCGGCCTCCGGGTTGGTCACGAGGAGGTTCGCGATGCGCGCCGGGTCTTCGTAGACCTTCGGCGCCTGCGGCGGCGCGTAGTCGCCCTTGTAGGCCCTCAGCATCGCCTCGGTGACCAGCTTGTTCTCGACGATGTGGGGGTTGACCTCGGGGAACGCGAGCTGCGGATCGAGCGCGAAGGCCTGTCCGTAGGAGTCGATGGCCCGCGATTCCTGTCCCCATCTCTCGTAGAGGGTGCCCATCTGATAGTGGGCCCAGGCGTGCCCGGGCTCCGCCTTCACCGTCTGCTCGTAGTGCTTCATGGCTTCCTTCAGCTCGCCGCGTTGCTGGAGCAGCAGGCCGAGGTTGTAGTGCGCGGAAGCCTTCTGCGGATCGAGCTCGAGGGCCTTGCGATAGGCGGCCTCGGCTTCTTCGGGCCGCGGCACGAGGAGCAGCAGGTTGCCGAGGTCGTTGAACACCGCGGCGTCGCCGGGCCGCTCCGCCGCGAGGCGTTGCTGGGCTTCGATGGCCTTGGAGAGGTTGGGGGGAACCGCCGCCACCGCGGCGATCGCGGCCAGCACGGCGAGGGAAGCGACGAGAATCCAGGAAGTCCTTCTACGCACGATCGTTCTCCTTCTAAGCGCCCTGGCGGGTTACGACGGGCCGGGCCTTGAGCTTGAGCTTACCGTCCTCGGCCGCCAGCCGGAACTGCACTTGCGAGCAACCCGTCTTCTCGCGGATGGCGGCCGCCTGCCGGGTGAGATAGGTCTGGAAGCTGTCGAGATCGAAGCGGGGACCGGCGTCTCCCGGAGCGGCGGCGAGGCCCTGATAGAGCGCCTCCACCGCCTCCGGATCGATGCGGTCCCCGAAGACGATCCCCTTCTCGGGGTCGAAGCGGCTGACGGGAATCGGGACCGGGCGAGTGACCGGCCGCCGCCCCTCCTCGGCGTCGCGCAGGCGGCGGTTGAACAGCTCGTTGTAGCTGTTGAACCGCGCCTCGAGATCGCTCAGCCGGAAGTTGTCCGCGAAATTCTTGAGGTTCACTCCGCGCAAGGTGCGGATCTGCGCCTGCACGCGGGTCCGCAGCTCCTCCGGCGGAAACGGCAGGGCGCCGCTGAAGAAGCGCTCGAAATCGACGCGGAGCTGCTTGATGTCGCGGTCGAGCCGGTCGAAGGTCTCGGCGAGGCCGGGGAGCTGGCGCTGGCCGGGAGCCGGTGCGGCTTCGGCGGGCGATCCCGGCCGTTTCGGCGGCACACCGGCTCTGGCCTGCAGCGGCGAGCCCTGCGGGCGCAACGGATCGGGGACGGCTCTCGGACTTCGTTTGGGGTCCACGAATCTCCTAGAATGCTCGCAGTGACAAGCCTCGACTCCCGCGACGTACGACGCGGACTGCCCCCGCTCGACCGGCTGCTGAGCCATCCGGCGGTGGCGAGTCTCATCCCATTATACGGGCGGGATCGGGTAAGGGTCCAAGCCCGGCGGGTCCTGGAGGAGCTGCGCAGCCGGCTGGCCGCGGATCCGCCGCCGCCACCGCAAGAGGTGGAGGAGGCCGTGGCCGCGCTGCCGGAGCGGCTCGCCGCGGAGGTCGAGACCCGGCTCGGGCTTCCTCTCCGCCGCGTGCTCAACGCCACCGGCGTCTTCCTCCACACCAATCTCGGCCGCGCCCCGTTGCCCGGCTCCGTGGCGCGCAGCCTGCCGCCCCTGCTCGACGCCTATTGCGACCTGGAGCTCGACCTCGCCACCGGCCGGCGAGGCCAGCGCAACCGCCGCGCCGAGCGCCTGCTGACGGCGCTCACCGGCGCCGAGGCCGGCCTGGTGGTCAACAACAACGCGGCCGCCCTGGTCATCGCGCTGGCGGCGCTGGCGAAGGACCGCGAGGTGGTGGTGTCGCGCGGCGAGCTGATCGAGATCGGCGGCTCGTTCCGCATTCCGGAGATCATGGCCGCCGCCGGCGCTCGCCTGGTAGAGGTGGGAGCGACGAACCGCACCCGCATCGCGGACTACGAGGCGGCGCTGGGTCCCGCGACGGCGCTGCTGCTCAAGGTGTTCCCCAGCAACTTCCGGCTCACCGGCTTCGTCGCCGCCGTCGAGCCGCGGCAGCTCGTGGAGCTCGGCCGGCGGGTGGGAGTGCCGGTGCTGGTGGACGAGGGGAGCGGGCTGCTGCGCCCCCACGCCGCGCCGCAGCTCGCCGGCCACCCCAGCCTCGCGGAGCTGATGGCCGCCGGCTGCGATCTCGCCTGCGGCAGCGGCGACAAGCTGCTCGGCGGGCCTCAAGGAGGGCTGCTCGTGGGCCGTGCCGAGCTCATCGCGCGTTGCCGGCGGCATCCGCTCTACCGTGCGCTGCGGCCGGACCGGGCGGCGCTCGCCGCGCTCGAGGGAGTGCTGCGTCTCCATCTCGCGGAGAGTCCCCTGCCGCTCGATCGCCTCTGGCCTGAGCCGGGCAGCCACCGCGCACGCCTGGAGCGCGCCGCCGCGGAGCTCGGAGCCGAGATCGTGGCCGCCGAGGCGTTCCTCGGCGGCGGCTCGGCGCCGGAGGCACCCATCGCCGGCGAGGCGCTGGCCCTTCCCGGAGACGACGGCCTGCTCGCCCGTCTCCGCCACGCCGAGCCGCCCGTCATCGGCTACCTGCGCCAGGGCCGGCTGATCCTGGACCTGCGGACGGTGGCGGAGGAGGACGACGAAGCCTTGATCGCGGCGGTAAGGGCGGCAAGGACGGCAGGGACTGACAAGAACGAATGAAAGGCCGCCTCCTCATCGTCGAAGACCGCGACTCCCTGCGGCGCATGCTGGAGCGGGCGCTCGGCCAGGAGGGATACGAGGTGGCCGCCGCCGCCGACGGCCGGGCGGGCATCCGGCTGCTCGGAGAACGGTCCTTCGATTTCGTCCTCACCGATCTCAAGCTGCCGGACGTCTCGGGCCTCGAAGTGCTGGCGGCGAGCCGGGCTGCCCAGCCGCGGGCGCCCGTCGTCGTGCTCACGGGCTACGGCACGGTGGGCACGGCCGTCGAGGCGATGAAGCTCGGCGCCTACGACTTCCTGGAGAAGCCCCTGGAGATCGACGAGCTCTCGCGGCTGATCGAGCGGGCGATCGGCGAGCCCGGGGAGTCGGCTGTCTTCCGCGTGCCCGGAGCGCCGCCCATCCTCGGCGCGCATCCGCGCCTGCGCGCCGCCATCCGCCTTCTCCAGCGGGTGGGCCCGACGGAGAGCACCGTGCTGCTGACCGGCGAGAGCGGCACCGGCAAGGAGCTGTTCGCGCGGGCGATCCACGCCCTGTCGCCGCGGCGCGGCGGCCCCTGCGTGGCGCTCAACTGCGCCGCCATTCCCGAGACCTTGATCGAGAACGAGCTCTTCGGCCACGAGAAGGGCGCCTTCACGGGCGCCGACCGCCGGCAGCCGGGACGTTTCGAGCTGGCGCAGGGCGGCACGCTGCTGCTCGACGAGATCGGCGAGCTCCCTCTCGCCGTGCAGGGCAAGGTGCTGCGGGTGCTCGAGGAGCGGACCTTCGAGCGCGTGGGCGGCGGCCGCACGCTGCGGGCCGACGTCCGCCTGGTGGCCGCCACCAACCGCGACCTCTCCGCCATGGCGGCGGCCGGCGAGCTGCGGCCGGACCTCTACTTCCGGTTGAACGTCTTCCCCATCGAGCTGCCGCCGCTGCGCGAGCGGGCGAGCGACATCCCTCTCATCGCCGCTCACCTGCTCGGGGAGATCGCCCGCCGCCACCGCGTCGAGCCGCCGCGGCTGGAGGAAGAGGCCGCCGAGCTGCTCGCCGGCGAGCCCTGGCCGGGCAACGTGCGCGAGCTGGCGAACGTCCTGGAGCGGGCGGTGATCCTGAGCGAGGGACCGGCGATCCGCGTCTCCGATCTACGGCCGCTGCTGCACCCGCTGAAAGCGACGGGGGAACGGGACCGCCTGAAGCAGGCGCTGACTGAGGCGGACGGCGACAAGCGCCGGGCGGCGGAGATCCTGGGGATGAGCTACCGCGCCCTCCTGCGCAAGGTCAAGGAGCTCGACCTGGAAGGAGTGCCGAGATACCGGGAATGACGGCTCAGCCCGGCGGCGGCGGGGCCTCCTCCGGCGGTTTCTCCTCGGCCGGCGCCGGTTCAACCGCGGTGGGAGCCGGAGGCGGAGGAGGGGGAGGTTGGGCGGGCGCGAGGGCCGGGACGAAAACCGCCTGGGGCTCGAACTTGACCTCGGTGTAGGTGGTCGCGCCCGGGAACTCCACCTTGAATCCGCTCTGCTCGCCCGCTTCGAGGACGGTAGAGGTGAGGATCGCCTGGCCGGTCGTGGTGGCGGTCCCTGTGGCGTCCAGGAGCCGCACGGCGAGGGTGATCTCGGAGGCTTGCGAGGTAGAGGCGTTGCGCAGCGTGCCGGTGATCACCACGTGGCCGTCGCCAGGATCCGCCGCGCGCTCCCAGCTCGCGACGCTGAGGCTCGGCGGCGCCTGGGAAGGAGCAGCTCCCGCCGCGCCGGGCTCGACGTGGCGGACCTTGTCATCCGTGAGCACGAAGACCGACGGTTTCTTCTCGGGCGGCCGCTGCCGCGCCTCCTCGGCCGCCTGGCGGGCGAGCTCGGCCTGCGCCGTCATCCGCCGGCTCGCCTCGAGATCGACGTCGGCGAGGCGCAGCGACGACAGGTCGCCCTTGAGGGTATGGAAGACCACCAGCTTGCCCTTCACCTCCCAGGCGCCGCGGGTCTCGACCGCGTTGCCGGCACGGGTGACCAGCCAGTCTCCCCGGGAAGGCGCCGCCGCCAGGCCGAGCAGGGTAGCGAGAAACGCGAGACGCAGGACGACTCCACGGCGCTGCCATTTCATCTCTACTGCTCCCTCCAGTTCTTTTCGACGGTGCACACCGGGATGGGCGCGATGCAGATGAGCGCCGTCTTGGACGAGACCGTCTTGATGTCCACCGTCTGATTGGTGAACCTGCAGTTGGCCGGGAAGATGGTCTTGAGCGCGTTCCGCAGGGCGTTCATCGTCTCCGTGTCGCAGATCTCGCCTCCACCTCCTCCAGGCCCCGTCCCGCTGCTGGCGCTCTTCAACAGGCGGTCCTCGGTGAAGGGGTTGGTGACGAAGTCGTTCACCGTCGCGTTGCGCACCGCGACGTTGTTGGCGTCGCGCAGGAAGGGATTGCCGTTGACGGTGGAGACGACGAAGATGCGGCTCGTGCCCGTCTTCGAGCAAAGCGGGTCCCGGCCGCCGGAGACGATGACGTCCGGCTGGTACGTCGAGAAGAAGGCGACGCCCGAGAGCGCGAAGGGATCGGTGATCAGCCGCTCGTCGGGATCGAGCACCAGGTACCAGCCCCGGCTGCCGACGGCGCCGCTGAACAGGAACTCCTGGGTGGCGGCGGGAGACGACACGGTGATGCGGTTGAACCGGGTCTCGTCGAGGACGGTGCCCGCCGGCAGATCCTCGCTGTCGTCGACGAAGACGTAGAAGCGGCCTTCGACCTGGGACTTGTTCCAGAGATCCTCGCGGTCGCCGGTGCCGAACAAGAGCGCAAAGCGGCCGAGCGACGGCACGAAGATCACCGACGGCCGGTAGAAGATCGGCCGCGTCACCCCCGCCGAGAGGCCCGTGCTGGCGTCGAACAGGAGGCGCGGCTGCCAGCTCGCATCGGGTACCCGCTCGACGATGTAGGTGTTGGCGTCGAGGCCGCGCACCGTCTTGCTGGTGAGGGCCGGAAAGTCGCCGCTGCTGTCGGCGGTGAGGTCCACGCGGTACATCTTGCCCGCCGTGGTGCCGACGTAGATGCGGTCGAGGAAGCCGTCGAGGTCCGTATCCACCGCCGACGGCTCGCTGGGCACGGCGCCCGTCAGTTGCCGCTTGTAGATGGCCTTGCCGGTCTCGATGTCGATCATGTAGAGCCAGTAGCCGCGAGTGGGGGTGGCCTTGTTGTCGGGATCGAAGCCGCCGCCTACCACCATGACGTACTTTTCGACGGTAGCGCCGCCCTCGGTCAGCCGGATGCGCCCGACGTTGGGGATGGACCAGGCCGCGCCGAGGTCCTCCGTGAGATTGGCGTCCTCGTCGAGCTTCACCGGCACGCCGGAGGCGTCGCGCACGGAGTCGTCGAACTCCCAGAGCGCCGCCGGGAAGGGCAGCGGACCGCAACTCGAGCTGGCATTGACGCAGGAAGGCATAAAGGGCGGGCCGGAGCCGCCGAACCCCGGTAGCGGAACGTTGTCCGCATCGATGACGTCGGGCTGGGTGATGTCTAGCGCGTAGTAGCCCGCGCCGCCTTCGCGCAGGCCGCCGAAGACGACGGTGCGCCACTGGCGGAGGTCCGGATCGGGGCTGCCGCCGTGGCTCGCCAGCTCCGGATCGACGAAGACGTCGGCGACGGTGACGGTGCCGTCGACGCCCCACTGGTGGAGCGTGCCTTCCGCCAATTGGCGCATGGTCGGCATCACCGTTCGCGGCGAAAAGGCGAACAGCTCCTTGCCGGAGCCGTTGTCGAACTCGTCCGGCGGCGTCGTCGGCGTCGTGGCCGGAGACGCCGCGGACGAGGTCGTCGACGTCCGAAAGATACCGGCGTCGAAGATATGGAGCATCCCGTCGTTGCTGCCCAGGACCAGCATCTTGCGCCGCAGCTCGTGCCGGCGGAAGAAGTCGCGGTAGCCGTGGAGGTCGTCGGTGAAGTACTTGGTGTTCGGCGGGCTGCCGACGACCAGCGGGTTCGAGTGGAAGATGTCTCCCAGCAGGTACTGGAGCGTCTTCGTCGTCGGTTGGCCCGTCGACGGATTCGTGGTGGTGATGGTGGCGGTCTTCACCGCGAACGTCTTCTGCAGGGCGAGGGTGGCGCGCGACCGCGCGGCATCCTCGGAAGCCTCGTCGCCGGAAATGAAGGGGATCTCGAGGGCCTGCAGCAGATCTTCCCACAGGGCCTTGTCCGGATCGCTGGCCCCGGAGCGCGGACGGGGTGCCTCCAGCAGGCGCCGCGCTTGCGCATAGAGGCCGGTGGTGTTTTCCACCGAGTAGTACACGCGCCGCTGGTCCGCCGCGTCGCCCACCGGATCCGCAGCGTTCGCCTGGGTGACGCGCAGGACCTCGCCGGCATCCCAGAGATGGCACCCCTCCGTCGAAGTTGCAGTGCAGGTTTTGGCGCGGTTCGGCCTGAGGTCGATCGGCGGGTTGACCGGCGGCACCGGCTTCAGGTAGGCATCGATATGGCCGTCCCAGACCGATTTGCCGTTGATCGGCGTGAAGTCGGTCAGGTAGACCGTCTGGTCGACGTTGGTCTGGATCGACGGCACGGCGGCGGAGGCGAAGGCCCGCGTCTCTTCCCGGATGAGGCCGAGGATCTTGAGCAGCTCGGCCTTCAGGTCGCTTGCGTTCTGCGGGCAGAGCAGCTCGCCCTTGCCGTTCTGGGCCATACAACTGAGAGGAGGCTTGCCGCAGTTATTGCCATTGGCGCCGTAGGCGATCACCCAGGTTTTCACGCTCGACTTGGAGTTCAGGTTCGCCGTGTCGGCGCACGGGTTCTCGCCGCCGCAACTGTCGCCGCCGTCGCTGATGACGATCAGGTACGGCCGGCGGCAGCCCCATTCCGAATCGCGGGTCTTGGCGATGCTCTCCCAGCCGGGGTCGTACGCCTCGTCTTTGCACTTGTTGCCCTCGCCCTGGTAGAAGCAGCGGAAGTCGGCCACCATCTTGGCCAGCGGCGTGGGGCCGGTGCCGAAGAGAGGCACCCGGCCCGCGGTGGCGACCGGCAGCACGCCGGTGGTGGCGTCGGGATCGTCCTTGAAGTAGCTGGCGATGCGGAAGTCGGGCGCGCCGTCCGACTGGTTGGGCGCCAGGCGGTCGAGGAAGGCGTTCTTGTTCTCGGTGCGCCAATCGAGCGGCAGGACGTCGCCGCGGTCGAGCGGCCGGCCGAGAGGATCGAACAGCGTCGTCTCCTTGAGGTTGTAGCACGTCGCCGGCGAAGCCGCGTTGGCGCAATGGGGATCGAACGTCGAGTTGAGCGAGACACCTACCGGAACAGGGGTATTCGCCGCGCCGTCGTAGTTGCCTTCCCAACCTTCGCCGGAGAAGGGGTGGCCCGAGCCGCAGGTCGAGGTGTTGAGGATGTCCTTGGCGTCCCAGAAGCCGGCCACCTTGTCGACGCCCCCGTTGTGGGTGCCGTTGGGCGCCGTGGTCGAGCCCACGTTATCGTCGAACATAAGGAAGTCGGTCCACAGCTCGAGGTCGAGGTTGGCGTTGAACGAGCGGGCGATCACGGGGCCGGTGCAGTTGCTGACCTCGTCCAGATCGAGCTTGACGTTCATGCCGTCCTGGCCGAGATTGGGGTTGGGACTGGTGTCCGGCTTGTTTCCCAGGCGGCTGACCGTCAGGCGATACGTCTTGTTGCCGGACCCGCCCTGGATCCAGATCACCGTCGGACCGTTACCGCTGGCGCCGAGCTTCGAGTAGCGGTTGATCTTCTCGGTGTCCGTGGAGAGCCTGAGGGGGGCGGCGCAGGTCCCTCCCACTCCGGTCGTGTCGAGGTGAGGCCCGAAGGTCATCAGATCGCCCTCGACGTCGTCCACCACCGTGCCGTCGGCGTTGAACTGGACGGGCCCGTCCGGGTCCGGCTTGGGATAGTTGATCGGCCAGCTCCCGGGGAGCGTGCCCGTGAAATAGTAGAGCCAGTGCTTGGCGGCGGCGGCGGAGTTGTCCTGGTTCATGGAGGCGAAGCCGAAGTGGATGTCGTCCACCTCCTGGAAGACCTGGTAGAGGACCTGCTTGGCCTGATAGAGCTTCGAGCGCGGATCGTCGCCGTTGGCGTGCACCCACTCGCCGGCGGGCGAGAGGGTCATCGAGGCGGAGGTGTCGAGCAGAAAGAACACGTAGGGCTTGCCGCTGTTGAAGCGCAGCAGGTCCGTGTCGTCGGAGAGCGCCGGCCGGCCTCCTGCCGCCAGCAAGAGGAGGACCACGAGAATGAGGGCCGAAACGGCGGCGGTCGGGCGCAGGCGGCGGATCATGGCGCTCCTCCGGGTTTTTTCGCGTTCGGGTTACCGGGGTCGACGATCGTCGGCCGGATCGGCTCGATGGTGACCATCGCCTCGATCGTCTTCTGGGCGAGCGGCGTGTTGGTGCTGCCGGCGTTGATGGTGGCGTACCGCGACGCGGTGGAGGTGAACGCGTAGGTGGTCGTGCGGTAGTCCCGGTTGGAGTAGGTGCCGGACTGATTGATGTCGCTCAGCCGCGAAGGGGAGTCCTGGGCCTTGGAGAACTCCGAGACGGCGACCTGGGTGCCGAACTGCAGCTTGTTGTTGATGAGCTGCAGGCCGGTGTCGGTCAACAGATAGGTGTGAGCGCGGAAGTCCCTGCTGACCAGCACCTGGGCGATGCCGACCTGGGCGCCGGCGTCGGCGGCGTAGAAGACGCGGTTGACGGTGCGCTCGTTGCTGCCGATCTGCAGCTCGGTCTGGGTGATGAGCGACAGCGCCAGGGCAAGGATGGTGAGCACGACGAGCACGACGAGCACGGCGATATAGGCGCTGCCGGTCTCGCCGCGCCGGCGGTCCCGGGGTAGGGGCGAAGGCTGGTCTGCGATGCGCATGAATCCTCCTCGAGGGGGCGGCCTCGGGGCTAGAGGTTCCTCAGGTCGATCACCGTCCGCAGCGTCTGCCAGCGGTACATCCGCGAGGCGTAGCTGTTGAAGGGATGGCTCGTCGTATACACGTGATCCTCCAGGCGGCCGCCGGGCAGCACGGCCGGCTGCGTGGGATCGCTCACCAGCAGCGGCGCCTGGTAGGCGGGATCGCGCCGGTCGCTGCGCGCGAGCGTCATCAACCGCACGTACTGGATGGGGGGCAGGGCCTGCCAGACCGGCAAGTTCGGGTCGTCCCCCGGGTTGTTGAACAGCCAGTCGTCGTTCGCGCCGTCGGCCGTCTCGGTGAGCGGGAACCCCGGCCCGGCGCCGGCCGCCGTGTCGAAGGCGAGGGATACCTGGAGATCGGCGATGTTGTCCGCCAGATCCAGCCGGGCGTTGGCCGGGTCGCCTTTGTAGATGTCCGTCGTGCCGGGGTAGAAGCGCGCCTTCGAGAGCTTGGGCGTGAGGTCCGAAGTGCGGTCTCCCGCGATGGCGTGCTCCTCGCGGATGTAGTAGCGGTGCTCCTCCAGGATGCCCGCGAAGTTGACGTTCTGCACCGCCTTCTGGAAGGCGCCGCCGGTGGAGAGCTTCAGGTAGTCGAGGGACCGTGTGTCGCCGGTGATGCTGAAGTTGATGACGACCTGGTGTTCGGCGATGGTGCCGCTGTTCAGCTCCACCACGGCGCGCACCTCGTCGCTCTGCGCGGCCACCAGCAGGATGGCCTCGGGCTTACCGTTGTTGGCAGCGTCAATGGCGGCCTTGATCGGTCCCAGGTCCTGCTTGGCGACGCCGGGCGACTCGTCCGAGATGACGAGGGTTCCGCTCGTCGGATTGTTCGGATTGTCGAAGGTCGCGGCGCCGCTGACGTTGACGTAGTAGAGCGGCCCGAAAACCCCGCGCACCGTGAGCACGTCGGTGTCCGGCAGGATGAGGGTCGCCCCGTCGCCGGCCAGCATGAGCTGACCGTTGGGGACCTTGTTGCGGACCGCCAGGGCAAACCCCTGCGGCAACGGCATGTTCGGGGGCGCGGCGAGCGGCAGGTTGCCGCGGCCGGTCATGCGGACCATCCGCGCCAGGTCGTCCTGCGCGATGCGCAGCGACTGCTGCAGGTCGGAGACGTTGGTCTGCGCGCGGGCCACCCGGCTGTTGAAGTCGAAGGTGAAGAGCACCCCGAGGAGAAGGATGGCGGTGACCGCCAGCACGACGAGCATCTCGGCGAGGGTGAAACCCGCCTGCGAATTGGACCCGGATCGGCACCTAGCCATCATCGCCTCCCTAGATGGCCCGCAGCATGCGGAGCGTGAGGAGCTGCTTGGCGTTGAGATCGTTCTTGCCGCCGCTGGCCACCTCGACCACCATCTCCTTGAGGTGGACGTTGCCCGCCGCCGACCCGCCGTTGAGTGGGCTGGCCGTGCCGGTCGCCATGACGTCCGCCAGGCTGTACTGCTGCATCCGAGTGGTGCGCACCCAGAGGGCGGCGTCCGCGCCCAGGCCGCTCACGTCGACCTTGGCGGCGGCACATTCCGTTGCCGGCGTCGGCGCCGGCAGCGGCTTCCATTTCTTCTCGACCATGGACCAGTACTCCGCCGTGCACGCCGCCGTCGCGCCGGCCGGCACCGTCAAGTTGTCGAAGGGGACCTGCAGCAGCTCCTCCACCCGCGACTTGCCGAGGTTGCTGACGTCGGTGGCGTTGCGTCCCGCGAGGTTGTTGCGGATCGCCTGGGTGAAGAGCGGCAGCACCCCCAGCGCGATGATGAGAAAGATGCCGGCGGCGATCATCACCTCGACGACCGAGAAGCCGCGCTGGCGCGATGTCAATTCCATTTCCAGGCCTCCCCGCCGGCACCCGCGGCGTACCAGTCTGCACGGTTGTCCGCATCGGTGCAGAGGCGGCATTTGTGGATCTCGACGCGGGCCGTGGCCTTCGGCTCCACCCAGACCTCCAGGAAGTTGCCGCGGTCGTCGGCGAAGCGGAAGCCGCCGCTCTCATCGATCGAGCCGTCCGGTTGGAAGATGGCTACATTCGGACCAGGGTCAAAATTCGGATCCAGGCTGAACCCGGCGACGGAGTCCTCCCCGGCCAGATCCGGAGGCGCCAGGAAACTGACGCCGGTGGGGAGGGGATAACTGCCCAGCGCCGGCTTGTCCGCGTCCGCGACGCCGTTTTTATCGCAATCCGAGAAGCCCTCCACCTGGGGCGGCTCCTCCACGATGCGCACGATGGAGGTACAGGAGCGCCGGATGGCTTCGAGGCGCGCCTGCCGCATCAGGGTGGCGGTCTCGCTCACGATCGCTCGCAGCTTGCTCTGGCGCATCGTGGTCTGCAGGACGGGGACGGCGAAGAGCATCAGGATGATCATGATCGCCAGCACCGCAAGCATCTCGATCAGCGTGAAGCCGCTTGGGGCTCGGCCGGGCTTTGGCTCTTTCATGGCGCGCCCGGAAGGAGCAAGGCCGGTGCCATGCGCGCGAACGGCGGGCCCGACGAGGGGAACTTCTTGTGCGAGAGCCGTTTACGGGCTCGGCGGCGCCCCGGTGCCGGCGTTCACTCAGGCGCCGGTTCGTTACCGGCGGTAACGATCGTGTCGCCGGGGAAGAAGAGAACCGCCCGCGTGCCGCCCCCCTCCCGGTCCTCCAGGCGGATGCGTCCGCCGTGGAGCACCACGACGCGCTGCGCCAGGGAGAGCCCCAATCCGACGCCGCCGGGCCGCCCGGTGACGAAGGGATGGAAGAGCCGGCCGCGAATCTCCGCCGGGAGGCCCGGACCGCGATCCTCGATGGCGATCTCCACGCCGTCGGGCCGCGTCTGAACCGTCACTTCGACCGGCCCGCCGCGGTCCGCCTCCCTCTCGGCCTGCGCCGCGTTGTGCAGGAGGTTGCGCAGGGCCCGCTCGAGGAGTTGGGGGTCGCCGCGCAGCACGGCGTCGCCGTCCGCGGCGGCGTGGACCCGCACCTCCACTCCGGCGAGCGCCGGGTCGGCCGCCGCGCGCTGGAGGAGCGGGACGAGCGGGAACTCGCGCATGCGGGCGGTGCCCGGCCGGGCGAAGGAAAGGAAGTCCTCGAGCACCCGCTCGAGGTGGTCGGCCTCGCGGCGGATCTCGGAGAGGAAATCGGCGATTGAATCCTCGTCCGGCCGCCGCTCGATGAGAGTCAGGTAGCCGCGCAGCGTCGCCAGGCTGTTGCGCAGCTCGTGAGCGGCGCCGCCGGCCATCTCGCCGAGTTGCGCCAGGCTCTCGGCGAGGCGGCTCTCCTCCGCCCGCCGCAGCACCTCCGTCAGATCGGCGAAGAGCACCAGGTAACCCCGTACGCCGCCGTCGTCGCGGCGCAGGGGATGGACGGTGAGGCCGACGGTGAGCGTCTCCCGGCCGGCGCGCACGGAGCATTCCAGCCGTTGCGGGGCGGCCTCCGCCGCCACCGCCGCCGAGAGCACCTCGAGCAGCTCCGGCTGCCCGGCCAGCACGCGCGCGAGCGGCTGCCCGGGCTCCGGGGGCGCCACGCCGAGCAGCGCCGCGCCGACGGCGTTCAGCGCCAGGATGTCGCCTTCGCGGTCGAGCAGCAGGAGCCCGCTCTGCAGACTGGCGGAGAGCGTCCGCTCGAGGGCCGAGATGTCGTCCTCGGCGGCGGCCGGCGCGGCGGCGAGCGCGGCCAGGGAGCGCTCGAAAGTGGCGAGGAGGAACTCCACCTCATCCTCGGCCGCCGGGCCGCCGCCGCCCACCTGGCGGGCGCGCGCGAGGAGGGTCTCCCACGGGGCGAGCAGGTGGCGGAGGAAGAAGAGGACCAGCAGCATGAGAGCGCTGTTGATGGCGAGCACCGAGACCGTGAGCACCGCGAGGGCGCGGCGCTGGCCGGCCAGCACGCCGGCCGGCAGGTCCACCCGCACGTAGCGCCGCCCCGCCGGCCCGCCCAGAGGCGCAAAGCCGACGACCGCCTCCGGCGACAGCTCGTCAGGCCCGACGCCGAACGGGCGGTCGAGCGGCCGGCCCGCGGCCGGCGCCAGCAGATCGCCAGCGGGCAGGTCGCCGACCGTCGCCAGGGCGGCGCCGCCGCCGTCCACCAGCGCGACGCCGAGCGCGGTGGGAGCCGGCAGGCGCAGGAGCTGGGGGCCCGGCGAAAGGCTGCCGCCCGGCACGGCGGCGAGGCGGTCGGCCACGGCGCGCGCCAGCCGGGCGGCCTCCTGCTGGCGCTCCGTCGTGAGCAGCGATACCGCGTTGCGATACGAGAAGAGGGTGAAGGTCGAGAGCACGACGAGGAGGAGCAGGGCGGCGGGCAGCAGGATCAACACCTCGCGCCGCAGACCCAGCCGGCGCCACGGGCGGACCTCGCCTCCGGCTTTCATAGCAACCGCGCGTACGCCCGGACGAGCGGCTCGCCGGCGAAGAGGGCGACCAACCCGCCGAGGGCGAGGAAGGCGCCGAAAGGCAGCTTCGACCTGGCGCCGAGGCGCCCCCAGCCCATCAGCGCCAGGCCCACCGCCGCGCCCGAGAGGGAGGCGATGAAGAGCGCCACCAGCACGCCTTTCCAGCCCAGGAAGGCACCGATCACGGCCAGCATCTTGGCGTCGCCCAGGCCCATGCCCTCCTCGTGCCGCACCAGGTACCAGAGCAGCCACACGGCGAGCAGCACGCCGGCGCCGAGCAGCGCCCCCGCGGCGGCTCCCGCCATCGCGAGCCACGGTCCCTCTCCCAGGCGCGCCCAGGAAAGCAGCGGCTGCAGCAGGATTCCCAGGAAGATCCCCGGCCAGGTCAGCGCGTCGGGCAGGATCATATGTTCGATGTCGATGATTGCCAGCGCCAGCATCAGCGAGCCGAAGAGCGCCGCGACGGGAGCCTCGAAGGTGAGGCCGAAACGCAACAGGCAGGCGACGAAGAGCGCCGCGGTGGCGGCTTCGATCAGCGGATAGCGCCAGGAGATCCGCGCCCGGCAGGCGCGGCAGCGGCCGCCGAGGAGGAGGAACGAGAGCACCGGCACGTTGTCGACGGCGCGGATGAGCTCCCCGCACTCCGGGCAGCGCGAGCGCGGCAGGACGGTGGAGATCCCCCGCGGCAGACGATAGATGAGGACGTTGAGATAGCTGCCGACGATCAGCCCGAGGACCGCGGCGTAGACGCCGAGGAGGATCTGGAGTTGCACGGCCCGAGGATTCTACGCTATCCGCCGGCGCCGGCCGGCCACCAGCAGCGCCACCCCGCCGGCGGCGAGGGCGAGCAAGCTGACGGCGGCTCCCGCGGCGACCAGCGGCTCGCGGTAGCGCAGGACGAGCCGGTGCTCGCCGGGCGGCAGCACCACGCCGAGCTGGCAGGCCGCGGTGGGATAGGTGGCCAGCGGCTTGCCGTCGAGCCAGCCCCGCCACCCCTCGTCGTAGGTCATCGCGGCGACGAAGAGAGCTTCTTCCGCCGCGCGATAGCGCAGCTCGATGCGCCCGCCTTCGTCCCGGATCTCCAGGGGCCGCGGCGGGTGAGCAGGCCGCAGGCTCCCCTGCGGCCCGCCGGGCCGGACCCAATGATCGTCGCGGGCAACCCGCCAGCCGCCGGCGCGGGCCGCCGCGAGGGCGGCGGCGTGGCCGGGATGGAAGGTCACCCGCGGCACGAAGCGGAAGCGGGGCAGGACGGCCGGGTTCGCCATCGCCTTCTTGGGCGTGGCGTCGGCATCCTCCAGGGCCTCCGCTTCCTCCTCCGCCGTCAAGGGGCGGAGCAGGCTCCCGACGTTCCAGACGCCCAGATAGCGGTAAGCCATGGCCGGCCGGGCCGCCTCCGCGCGCAGGATGTCCTCCGACCGCTGAGCCCAGCGGGTGAGCATCATGTCGAAATCGATGTCGAAGGCGTAGGGTATGCCCCAGATCAGGCCCGCGTAAGGATCCAGCCGCGCCACGTAGGTGCGGGCGATGCGGGCCCCCGGCTCGCCGCCGCTCCAGATCAGCGCCCGTTTCCCGGCGGGCGCGTCCTCGGTGAAGATGCGGCTCTGCACCGGCAGCAGGGCGGCGGCCAGAGGCGGCGGCTCGCGATAGACCGCGGCGGGGAGGGTGCGCAGGAACCCGTGCTCATAGCGCCAGAGATCGACCGCGAGCAGGAGGACGGCCAGGACCTCCAGCAGGCGCCGCGACGGCTGCCGCAGCCGGCAGAGAGCGAGGAGCCCGGCCACCGCCGCCGCGGTCCCCACCGCGGTCCAGCTCTCGCGCTGCAGGTAGAGCAGGGCCGTCTCCCGCCCCGCCGGCGTCAGGTGCGGAGCTCCCTGGGAGGTGACGAGCCGGCCGGCGGCACGGGGATCCCACAGCAGGAGAAGGGCCAGGCCGAGCGCGGTTGCCAGGACCGCCAGGGCGACGGCGAGCGGCAAGCCGGCGGCCTCGCGGCGGCCGGCCTCGCGCTCGTCGAGCAGCCGCTGCCAGCCGAGGACGCCGGCGAGAGCGAGGGCCAGAACGGCCAGGATGGCGAACTTTTCCGGATAGCGCAGGACCGCCAGCAAGGGGATGGCCTCGCGGAGGCCGGCGTAGAGAGGGTTGTGGCGTCCCAGGGCGAGGAAGCAACCGGCGGCAAAGCAGACGGCCCAGGCCGCCCGCCGGGGAACCCGCGAACGGAGCAGCGCCGACCCGCCCAGCACCGCCAACAGGAGGCCCGGATAGAGCGATTCGACGTACGGGTAATCGCGGTCGTTGAGCCTCCAGCCGAGAAACAGCCCTTCCTGGAGCAGCGCCGGATCGCCGAAGAAACGGGGGAACACGACCTCGATCAGGCGCTCGGGCCGCATCGACCAGAACGTCGCGATGGGCGAAGAGAGGTTCCGGCGGGGCGAGTCCGCGAGCCGGCCCAGGGTGGGCAGGAGCTGCACCGCGGCGAACGCCGACGCGAAGAGGACCGGCAGCGATATTCGCAGCAATACGCGCAGCAATACTCGCGGGGCCCCGGCCGGCCGCCCGGCGGCTGCCGAAGCGGCCAGGGCCAGCAAGGCCAGGCCGCTCATCAGCACCGGCGAAGGCTCGCCGCTGAGCAACTGGAGACCCAGCGCACCGCCGGCGAGCAGTGCCGGGCGCCACCAGCGCTCCCCTACCGGCGTGCGCAAGGCTTCGTCTCCCCAGGCGAGCACCCAGGGCAGCCAGGCCATGCTGCCGAAGAGGTTGTAGGCGCTGAGCAGGGAGAAGTAGACCCCGCACCCGACGTAGCCGACGCCCGCCAGCGCCGCCGCTCCCCGGCCGCAGCCGAAATGGCGGGCCAGACGCCAGGCGCCGGCGAAAGCGATGGCCGCATGCAGCACCGCCATCAGGCTCAAAGCATAGGCGGGCGGCGCCAGGAAGATCAGCCAGCTCGGCGGATAGAAAGCCCCGTAGCTGGGGTTGGAAAGCACCGGCTGGCCGCCGTGCAGCCACGGGTTCCACACCGGCAGCCCGAATCGCGTGAGGTCCCGGAAGGCGGACCGGAGCGGCAGGTGGAAGACCGGAATGTCGCGGTTCGCCAGCGCCCGGGCGGGCGAGAGCAGCGGCGCGAAGAGGGTGAGCAGCCAGCCGGCCCCCAACAGGATCGGCAGGCTCGCGGCGGTCCAGCGGCGCATCCGAAGGTCTCCGGCCGGCACCCCGGACCTAGACCGTTCTCCGGCGCCGGCCCGGCCAGAGGAGCCCTGCGGCGCCGATTCCCAGCGCCAGGAGCGTCACGGCGGCGCCACTGCCGACTCGGCGCTCGCCGTAGCGGAGGATCAGCTCATGCTCTCCCGCCGGCAGCTCGACGCCGAGCTGGCAGGCGGCGGTCGGGTAGGTCCTCAGCCGCTTGCCGGCGACGGAGGCCCGCCAGCCCCGGTCGTAGGTCATCGCGGCGACGAAAAAGGCTCCTTCCGCCGCCTGATAGCGAACCCTGATCCTGCCCCCCTCATCCGCCACTTCGAGCGCCCTCGGCGGGCGCCGATAGCTCAGGCTCCCCGGTGTTCCCGGCCTTACGCACTGCTCCTCCCGGGCGACTCCCCACCCGGCATTGCGGGCGGCGGCGAGGGCGGCGGCGTAGGTGGGATGGAACCTGACCCGCGGCACGAAGCGGAAGCGAGGCAAGACGTAGGTGTTGGGGATCTTGCGCATCGGCAGCGCGGCGGGATTCTGCGCCACCTCCAGCTCCAACTGCTCTTTCAGCGTCCGCCAGCGGAGGATCGTGCCGACGTTCCAGAGGCCCAGGTAGCGGTAGGTCATTTGCGGCCGGCGCGCCTCGCGCCGCACCAGATCGCTCGCCTTCCGGCCCCAACTGGTGAGCATCAGCTCGAAGTCGGAGTTGAAGGCGTAGGGAAGGCCCCAGATGACGCCTGAATACGGCTCCAGGCGGTCGAGGGACGCGGCGGCGAACAGGGTGCGCGGATCTCCCCGGCGCACCAATTGCGGCACCGACTCCGGTGCTTCCTCCACGAAGATCCGGTCGCGGGCCGGGAGCAGCGCAGCGGCGAGGGGCGGCGGCTCGCGATAGGCGCTGGCGGGGAGCGTCCGCAGCAGGCCGTGGCCGTAATACCAGAGATCTCCCGCCAGCAGCAGGACGGCCAGCGCCTCGAGCAGGCGGCGCGAGGGACGGCGCCACCGGCAGAGGAGCAGCAGGATGAAGACGCCGGCGGCGGCCCCCACGGCGGCCCAGCTTTCGCGGCGCAGATAATCCAGCGCCGCACCCCGGCCCGCCGCCGACAGGGCCGGCGATCCATGGACGTAGATCATCCAGGAGGCGGCGCGGGGCTCCCAGCGCAGGAGGAAGGCCAGCGTCAGGAAGGTGATCAGGACCACCAGCGCGAGGGCGAGCGGCAGGTCCGCCGCCTGCGGCCGCCCGGCTTCGCGTTCGTCGAGCACTCGCTGCCAGCCGAGGACCGCGGCGAAGGCAAGGGCGAGGACGGCAAGAATGACGAACTTCTCGGGAAAGCGGAGGATCGCGACGACCGGGACCACTGCCCGCACCGCTTCATAGACCGGCGTGTGGCGGCCCAGGGCGAGAAGGCAGCCGCCGGCGACGCAGAGGATCCAGGCCGACCGCCGGGGGATGCGCCAGAGCAGCAGCGCCGACACTCCCAGCACCGCGATCAGCAGGCCGGGATAGAGCGCCTCGACGTACGGATAGTCGCGGTCGTGAAGCTTCCAGCCGAAGTAGAACCCTTCGTTGTCGAGGGCGGGGTCGCCGTAGAAGCGCGGCAGGACGATCTCGACCAGACGCTCCGGCGGCAGCGACCAGAGCGCCGCCGCCGCGGCGGGGATGGCGCGGCGGGGCGAGTCCGCCAGGCGGTCGAGAGTAGGGAGCAACTGCACCGCGGCCAGGGCGACGGCGAACAGGGGCGGTATCAGCACCCGCAGCGCAGCGGCGGGCCGGCGGCCGGCGGCGGAGGCGGCCAGGGCCAGCAGCGCCAGGCCGCTCATCACCACGGTGGACGGCTCGCCGTTGAGGAGCTGCAGGCCCATGGCGCCGCCGGCCAGCAGCGCCGGGCGCCACCAGCGCTCGCCGGCCGGCGCCCGCAGCGCCTCGTCCCCCCAGGCGATCACCCAAGGGAACCAGGCCAGGCTGCCGAACAGCGTATAGGCGCTCAACTGGGAGAGAAAGGCGCCGGCTCCCACATAGGCGACGGCGGCTAGGGCCGCCGCTCCCCGGCCGCAGCCGAAACGCCGCGCCAGCCGCCAGGCGCCGGCGAAGGCGATCGCGGCGTGCAGCAGCACCATCAGGCTGAGCGCGTAATAGGGAGGGACGATCAGCACCAGCCAGCTCGGCGGATAGAAGGACCCGTAACTGGGGTTCGACAGCATGGGCTGGCCGCCGTGCAGCCACGGGTTCCACACCGGCAGCCCGAGCTGCGCCAGCTCCCGGAAGCTCGCCCTCAGCGGCAGGTGAAAGACGGCGATATCGCGGTTGCCCAAAGCTCGGGCAGGCGAGAGCAGGGGACCGAAAAGACTCAGTACCCAGGCAGACCCCAGGAGGGTCGGCAGGATCGCGGCGGTCACACGGCGCATGCGGAGGGCTTCCAGGCGGCCGGATTCTAGCTGAGCTAGGCGGACAACCTTACGGAACCACCAACCTATGCCGTCTCTCCAACGGACCGTAGAGACGACCCGGTCGCTCTACGACACCCTCCGCAGGCCACGGGGACGGCGGGTCGTCTCCGAAGCGGCGACGTCGTTCCGGTCCTCCACAACCTCCGGCGTCGCGATCCCCCAAGCGATACGACGCAGGCGTTCGATCAGCTTGTCTGCGGAGATGGTTTCGCCGCGGTCGGCTTCTGCGATGGACTCCGCGAGCTCGGCCTCGAGCTCCGGCGGCACTTCGAAGGTCTCCTTCCCATCCATGACAGTACAGTACACCGCAGCAGCCCCTGGGAGCGCCGGCATCCTTGCCGGCAGAGGAGCGAGAAAACAAGAGGCCGGCAGGGA
>JBIOVX010000076.1:0-17845 GCA_044868005.1 Thermoanaerobaculia bacterium
ACACCCCCCGCCCCTACGAAAGGTCCCCAGAAACCCGTGACAAAATCCCGTCCGTGATCCTCGACCGCGTCACCCGATTCCTCACCGACCCCGAAGCGGAGACGTTCGAGGAACTGGCGCTGGCGGCGTTCGCCTGGCAGCTCGAGCGCATCGAGCCGTACCGCCGGCTCTGCGAGCGGCGGGGCGCCACGCCGGAGACGGTCGGGGATTGGCGGCGCGTGCCGCCGGTGCCGGCGGCCGCCTTCAAGACGCTCACCCTCGCCGCGGCGCCGGCCGTGGAGGTCTTCCGCAGCAGCGGCACGACGGGCGAGCGGCGGAGCGTCCATCACCAGCCGTATCCGGAGCTCTACCGGCAGGTGATCGACGCCTCCTTCCCGCGCTTCTGCCTGCCATACGCGCAACGCCTGCCGATCCTCTCGCTCATCCCGTCCCGCGAGCAGCTCCCGGACTCCAGCCTCTCCTTCATGGCCGATCACATCCTCGCCCGCTACGGCACTCCCGAGAGCGCCACCGCCTTCGGCCCGCGCGGCGTCGAGGCGGTGAAAGCCCGCTCGTGGGCGGCGGCCCGGCAGCGCGAGGGACGCCCCGTCTTATTGCTCGTCACGGCTTTCGCCCTGGCACAGTGGCTGGATACCTTGCAGCGGCTGGACGTCAAGTTCCGGCTGCCGGCGGGCACGGTCGTCTTCGAGACCGGGGGATTCAAGGGAAAATCGGCCGAGCTGACGCGGGAGGACCTCCTCGCGCGGATCCGCACCTGGCTCGGCGTGCCTCCGGAGTCCGTGGTCCGCGAGTACGGCATGACCGAGCTCACCAGCCAGTGCTACACACGGACGCTGCTCGGCGGCGATCCCGATCTCTTCGCGGCGCCGCACTGGGTGCGCGTCCGGCTGCTGGACGCCGAGACGCTGGAGGAGGTCCCGGCCGGCGCTCCCGGCCTCATCGCCGTCTTCGATCTCGCCAATCTCGGCTCGGCGGTCCACCTGCTGACCGAGGATCTCGGGGTGGCCGAGGGGGACGGGTTCCGCCTCCTCGGCCGCGCTGCCGGAGCGGAGCTGCGAGGGTGCTCCTTGGTGGTGGAGGAGCTGCGGGGAGGATGAATGCTCCGCGACGTCTTTTTCCCTCCTGCCGCGGCGCACTCCTTGGAGCCACATCTTCGCAGGGTTGAACGGCCCGTTCGCTATCTTGCCGCGCGCTGGTCTCCGGAAACGTTGGGCGAATTGGTGTCTGCCCTCCAGGAAGGCGCCGCGGCGCTGCGGGAGATTCCGGCGGAGGATCTGCTCGCCGCCTGGGGAGAGACGGTCGCCACCTTCCTGCGGCCGGGCTCGCTGGAACGCCGGGCGCTCGATCCGGCTCTGGCCCGGCTCTGTAATCTCTCCCGGGAAGGTCTGAAGGCGGGGCTCGAAGCGGTCCTGGGAGGCGTGCGGCGGGAGCCGGCCGCAGCGCTTGCCGCGCGAGCTTCGAAGCCGGCTCCCAAGACCGCCGGGCCGGTGCTGGCCGTCCTCGCCTCGAACCTGCCGGGTCTGGCCGTCCAGCCGCTGTTGCCGGCCCTGCTCGTGCGGCGGCCGGTGCTGCTCAAGTCTCCCTCCGCGGAGCCGCTCTTCGCGCCCGCCTTCCTCGCGGCCCTGGCTCGCCGCGAGCCTCGTCTGGCCGGCGCCGTGGCCGCCGCCACCTGGCCGGGAGGCGACGCCGAGCTGGAGGCGCCGGTGCTGGCGGCGGCGGGAACCGTCCTCGCGTACGGCGAACGCGAGGCGTTGGACGATCTGGAACGCCGGGCGCCTGGAAAGGTGATCGGCTACGGACCGAAGACCAGCGTGGCCGTCATCGGCCGGAACGCCGACGCGCGGGAGGCTGCCGACGGTTTGGCGCGGGACGTGGCCCTCTTCGACCAGCGGGGATGCCTGTCGGTCGCGGCCGTCTATACAAACGGGGACGCGCCGGCCCTCGCCGCGAGGCTCGCCGACGCGCTGGCGGACTTCGCCCGCCGCTGGCCTCCCGCGCGGCCGGCGCGGCCTCTGATGGCGGCGGTGCAGCACGTACGGCTGGAGGCCGAGATGCGCGGCCTCTGGCAGTCCTCCCTGCCGCTGCGGGACGGCACGGTGATCGTGGATCCCGACGCGGAGCTCCGGCCGTCGCCGGGGCTGCGCTCCGTTCGGGTCCACTACGTGGAGGATCTTGCGAAATTGCCGGGTCTGCTGGCGCCCTGGCGCGGCCGGCTGCAGGGCGCGGCGCTGGCGGGGGAGGACGCCTGGCGGCTGCAGCCGGCGCTGGCGCGGCTGGGGATCTCCCGCTGCGCGCCGCCCGGCGAGCTGCAGTCGCCGGACGCCACCTGGTACAACGGCGGGATCAATCCCCTGGAAGCTCTGGTTACTTCCCCTTCGCGGCCTGGCCGTTGACGATCTTGTTGAGCTGCACCTCGGGGGCGCTCCAACCTTCGCCGACGATGCGGCCCGCCTCTTTGCCGTTCACGAAGACGACCCCTGTCGGCACGCCGCCGATCTTCAGCCGCTTGACCTCCGGGTCCTGCCAGGCCGCGGGTGGTTTCGGCAGGCCGAAGTACTCGAACTTGACCAGCGAGCCCTTCAGCGCCTCTTCCACCTTCAGGATGTAGGGAACGTGCTCGCGGCAATGCGGGCACCAGGAGCCGAAGAAGACGCGCACCGTCACCGGCTTGTCTTCCTTTTTCAAGGACGCGATGGCGGCGCCGTTCGGCGTGTAGGCGCTGGCGCCGCGCGCGTAGATCGGGTTGTGCGCCTTCAAGTCGGTGCCCGGGTGCACGCCGATGAGGGGCGGCTTGGGATTGAGGCTGACCTTGCGGCCCTCGTAGGAGAACTTCACGTTCTCGCCGGCCAACTGGAAGCTGCCGAGCGGCGCCAGCACGGCGTCGGCCAGCAGGTCCACCGAGCCGTCGGGCTGCTTGGCGACCTTCATGATGTGGACCTTCGCGACGGTGCCCTGCCGCGGCGTGAGCAGGACGGGCGACGGCAGGGCCGAGGTGAGCACGAGGATGGCCGGGATCTTCTCGCTCTGATAGACCTCGGCCTTCGGCACCGGGATGCCGTCGACGAGCAATGCGTAATCGCCGGTCGGCTGGAAGTCCCGCAGCACGCCGTCCGACGGCACGCCCTGCGCGCGGGAGAGGGAGGATGCGGCCAGCGCGGCGAGCGCCAGCGCGGCCACGACTGCGGATCTCTTGTGCGTCATTTCGAGGACCTCTCGAGAGAGTCAGCGGGGCTCGCCGCCAGCGGCGGCATCCCCGCGAATGTCCGGGTCACCCGCCCGTCCTTCACCATGAAGGCGCGCGGCAGCCGGCGATAGAGCGGGCGCAACAGCTCGGGCGGGGTCTCGCGGATCTGGAACACCGGCCCCCACTTCCAGAAGAACGCCTGCCGCTGCTCGGGCGTCACCGCGGCGAGCACCCAAAGGGCGGGCTTGCCGGCCTCGCCCGCATAGGCGTTCAAAGCGTCGACGGACCCGGTGAGCTGCGGATCGTCGAGGCTGGCCATCACCACCAGGTGATCGCCCTGCCGGAGCTCCGGAACGACGGTGCCGAGGCAGATCCGCTGGTCGCCGCTCCCGGCGCACATCTCGTTCACCTGCGCGCCCGGGCGCAGGCGCGTCGCGAGATCGTCGAGCGGCAGCTCGGGCGCCTTCCAGGCAAATCCTACCGCCGCCAGCGCGGCGGCGGCGGCCAGGGCCGTGCGCACCGGCGGGAAACGCGGCGCGCCGCGTTCGCGTCCCAGGAAGGAAAGAAACAGCGGCGGCACGAGCAGCAGGAGGTCCTGCCAGAAGGCCTCGGCCGGCGTGCGCTCGACCAGATTGCCGAAGCAGCCGCAGGAGATGTCGGGCTGCAGGCCGTGCGCCGCGAGCCACCAGGCGCGGCCGGTGAGGGTGAGGAAGAAGGCCACCAGCAACGCGGCGGGAACGAGCACCCAGCTGCGGCGCAGGCCGAGGAGCAGGGCCAGCCCCAGACCCGCTTCGAGGGCAAGCGCGAGGAGGGCCACGGCCTGGGCGGGAAGCGCGAAGTCCAGCCCCTCGGCGTGGATCTGCTCGGCGAAAGCGGCGGGATCCAGGGCCTTGGCCCACACGGCGAAAAGCAGCACGCAGCCCAGGAAGACGCCCCCCAGCATCCCCAGCCATCCGAGGAGGGGTGAGGAGGCGGCCTGCACCGTTTCCGGCTGGGCCATGGCTGTGGGCGTTGACGTCGCTTCCATCATCGATCCTTCATCCTAGCTGCTCCCTGGGCAAAACAGGCCGCGTGCGCTGAAAAATCCACCTCTAGGCGGCTTCGCCCCAGCGCAGGTGCCGCCGCAGCTCGTCCGCCGTGGGGCCGGCGCCGCCGTCGAGGAATCCTTCGAGCGGACCCGAGTAGAGCACCTCGCCGCCGTGAACGCCGCCGCCGGGGCCGAGATCGATGATCCAGTCGGCGCGCGAGATGAGGTCGGGGCTGTGCTCGACCACCACGACGCCGTCTCCCCGCTGCACCAGCCGGCGCAGCGTGTGGTAGAGGAGATCGATGTCGGCCAGGTGGAGACCGGTGGTGGGCTCGTCGAAGAGGAAGAGCCGCTTGCCCTCGGCGGCCGGACGGTCGAGAAAGCTCGCCAGCTTGAGGCGTTGCGCCTCGCCGCCGGAGAGCGTCGAGGTGGGCTGGCCCAGCCGCAGGTAGCCGAGCCCCACGTCGAGCAGGACCCGCAGGCGCCTGGAGAGCCGCCGCTGGTCGGCGAAGACCTCCAGGGCCGTCTCCACCGTCAGGTCCAGCACCTCGGAGATGTTCATGGTGCCGCTCTTGCCGTGATGCCGCACGGCGAGCACCTCCGGCCGGAAGCGGTGCCCCTGGCAGGTCTCGCAGACCACCGTCACCGGCGCCATGAACTGCATGTCCACCTCGGTGACGCCGGTCCCCTGGCAGGCCGGGCAGCGCCCGCGCTCGACGTTGAAGGAGAAGTGCGCCGCGGTGATGCGCCGCGCGCGGGCGTCGGCGGTGCCGGCGAAGAGCTTGCGGATCTCGTCGTAGGCCTTGACGTAGGTGATGGGGTTCGAGCGGCTGGACCGCCCCAGCGGGCGCTGATCGACCAGGGTCACATCCACCAGACCTTCCAGCCCCTCCAGGCCGTCGCATTCGCCGGGCTCGACGTCCACCACGCCGCGCGACCGCTGGTAGGTGCCGTAGAGGACGTTCTCCACCAGCGTCGACTTGCCGGAGCCGGAGACGCCGGTGACCGCCACCAGGGCGCCCAGCGGCAGGTCCACGTCCACGTTCTTGAGGTTGTGGGCGCGGGCGCCGCGCACCGAGACCCGCGGCAGGGAGGAGAGCTCGTCGGAGAGGGTCTCCCATCCCTGCTCGCGGCGGAAGCGGGCCATGTGCCGCCGGGCCTGGGTCGGCGGCCGCTCCTTCAGATAGCGGCCGGTGAGCGAGTCGTCGTTGGCGAGGATCTCGTCGATCGTGCCTTCAACTACCACCCGGCCGCCCCGCTCGCCGGCAGCGGGACCGAGGTCGATGACGTGGTCGGCGCCGCGGATCAGCGTGCGGTCGTGCTCCACCACCAGCACGGTGTTGCCCTTTGCCGCGAGATCGCGCAGCAGCGAGAGGAGCCGCTCGCTGTCCTGCGGATGGAGGCCGATCGTCGGCTCGTCGAGCACGTAGAGCGTGCTGGTGAGCCCGGAGCCCAAGGCGGCGGCGAGGTGGATGCGCTGCGTCTCGCCGCCGGAGAGCGTGCGCGCCTGGCGGTCGAGGGTCAGATAGTCGAGCCCCACGCGGTGGAGCACCTCGACGCGCTCGCCGATCTCGTCGAGGAGATGGCCGGCGACCTCGCGCTGCCGCGGCGTCCACCGTTGCCCGCGCAGCCAGGCGTGGAGCTGCTCGACGCTCATCGCGGCCAGCTCGGGGAGCGTGCGGCTGGCGAGCTTCACCGTCAGGGCCTCCGGCTGCAGGCGGGTGCCGCCGCAATCCGGACAGGGGTTGTAGGAGCGGTAGCGGGCGAGCAGCACGCGGACGTGCACCTTGTAGGTGCGCTGCTCCAGCCACTCGAAGAAGTCCTCGAGGTTGCAGAAGTTTCCGGCGCCGTTCCAGATCCAGTCGCGGTCCTTCTGGGAGAGCTCCATCCAGGGCGCGTTGAGGGGGATCCTGCGCTTCCGGCAGGCGGCGAGAAGCTCGTCGTACAGCTCCTCGTAGGCGGGCGTGTTCCAGGGCGCGATCGGGCGCTCGGAGAGCGTGCGCCGGGGGTCCGGGATGACGCGCTCGCGGTCGATGCCGATCACCCGGCCGAAGCCCTGGCAGGTCGGACAGGCGCCGAGCGGCGAGTTGAAGGAGAAGAGGGCGGGCGTAGGCCGGCGGACGCTCTCGCCGCAGTGCGGGCAGGCGAGCTCGCGGCTGAACAGGCGGACTCCCGCGCCGCTCCGCGCTTCCACCCGGCCGCCGTTCATGCGGTAGCCCTGCTCCAGCGTGTCGAGGAGGCGCGCCTCCGACTCCCGCCGGGCGGCGAAACGGCCGAGGACCAGCGGCAGGGGATCGAGCCGGGCCGGCCACTTCTCGCCAGGCTCCATGCGCGTCACCTCGTCGCCGTCGAGCCGGCGTTGGAAGCCCTGGCGGATCAGCTCGGCGAGGGCGGCGTCGGCGCCGCGCTTCGGCCGCGGCAGGCGGACGACGAGCGTGAAGGCGTCGCCCGCCGCGCCGGCGGCGAGCTCCACCGCCGCTTCCTCCGCCGTGTAGCTGCGCACGGCGCCATGGCCATGCGGGCAGCCGACTTCGCCGAGATGGGTGAAGAGGAGGCGCATGACGTCGAGCGTCTCGGTGATCGTGCCCACCGTGGAGCGGGCGTTGCGCACGGCGTTCTTGGCCTCCAGGGCCACCGCCGGCAGCACGTTGTGGATGGCGTCCACGGGCGGGCGCTCCATCTGATCGAGGAACTGCCGCGCGTAGGTGGACATCGACTCGATGAAGCGGCGCTGCCCTTCGGCGAAGATGGTGTCGAAGGCGAGCGAGGACTTGCCGGCGCCCGAGGGGCCGGTCACCACCGTCACCGCGCGGTGCGGCACCCGGCAGTCGATCCCCTTCAGGTTGTGCGTGCGGGCGCGTTCGACCTGGATGGCTGGAGACTTGGACTTGGACATCGGAATCGCGCTAGGCCCTGCCGCGTCGCCACGGTCGATTCCAGAGGCGCTCCGGCCGGCAGGGAGCCCTCCATCATAGCGCGAATGCGGGGGTGTGTATTCCCGGAATCGGCTGGGCAAGCGCTGCCGTCATGGCGGCGGCGGAGCCTCTCGATCCTCGCTGCGATCCGCTTCCTTGTCCCGATCTCCGTTGCCGAAGACCCGCTTCAGCCAGCGCCGGAAGGGGTGGCGCTTTTCGGTCGTCGCCTCGGCGGCTGATTCCTCCGCGTCGACCTGGACGGCGTTCTCCGCTCCGTACTCCGGCTGCCCGGTGATCTCCGCGAACTGGGCGTCCACCCAGCTCTGGTGGCGGTTGCAGAGCTGGGTCGGGACCTGGCCCTGGCGGAAGACCTCGGTGATCACGCCGGGGCAGAACTCGGTGGCGAGGAGGCCGGTCGAGGGATCGATCACCGCCGTGGCGATGCCTGGCGGCTGCGCGAACGTCGAGTAGCCCCCCGGCGGCGCCACCCGCGCCATGAAGCGGATCCAGATCGGCAGCGCGGCGCGGGCGCCGGAAAGGCGGGTGCGGGAGTTGTCGTCGTAGCCCACCCAGACGACGGTGGTGCGCTCGGGAGCGAAGCCGGCGAACCAACTGTCCCGCTGCTTGTTGGTGGTGCCGGTCTTGCCGGCGAGGCTACCGGAGAAGCCGGCGGCGGCTCCGGCGGCGGTGCCGCGCTGGAACACGCCCTCGAGCAGCGAAGTCACCAGGTAGACCGTCTGCGGAGAGAGCACCCGCACGGCCTTCGGCAGCGGCGCTCCCTGCACGGGTTTGCCATAGCGGTCGCGGATGGCTACCACCTCATGAATCGGCGGACGGGCGCCGCCGTTGGCCAGCGTTGCGTACACGGTCGCCAGCTCGAGCGGCGTGATCGCCGCCGCGCCGAGCGCCATCGACGGGTAGGGCGGCATCGGCGTCATGATCCCCATGTCGCCGCCCAGCTTGACGATCCGCCGGATGCCGACCTGCAGCGCGAGCCGAGTGGTCGCCGGGTTGTAGCTCTTCTCCAGCGCGGTGCGCACGGAGACCCAACCGTGGTAGCCGCCGTCGTCGTTCTTCGGGCTCCAGTCCTTCGAGCCGGCGAGCTGCAGGGTCAGCGGCTCGTCCTCCAGAAAAGAGGTCGGCGATGCGACGCCGGTCTCGAAGGCGGCGGCGTAGACGATCGGCTTGAAGGCGCTGCCCGCCTGCCGTTGGGCGCGGCCGGCGCGGTCGAACTGGCTGGAGTCGTATTGCCGGCCGCCGAGGTAGGTCAGGATGCCGCCCGTCTCGGGATCGATCGACACCAGGGCCGCCTGGAGCTCGCCCTTGTGCTTGTATCCTTTCTCGATCTTCCCGAGCCCCCACTCGACCGCTTCCTGGGCCGACTTCTGGCTCGACCAGTCGAGGGTGGAGAAGAGCACGTAGCCGCCGTCGGCGAGATCCTCGATGCCGAAGCGGCGGGAGGCCTCGAGGGCCGCCGAGTCGGCGAAGTAGGGCGCCCGCCGGCGTACGACCGGCTCGGGAGCGATCACCAGCGGCTCGGCGAGCGCCGCGTCGACCCGCTCCTTCGGCGCGAGCCGCAGATCGGCCATGCGCCCGAGCACCCAGTCGCGGCGCTCGCGGGCCCGCTCCGGATGACCGAGCGGCGAGTAGGTGGCCGGCGAGCGGATGATCCCCGCCAGCGTCGCCGCCTCGGCGAGATCCACCTGGCTCGCGTCCTTGCCGAAGTAGGCGCGCGACGCGGCGCCCACGCCCAGCAGCGAGACGCCGCCGCTGCCGCCGAGGTAGATCTCGTTGAGGTACGCCTCGAGGATCTGCCGTTTCTCGTAGCGCGCCTCGAGGAGCACGGCGAGGAGGAGCTCCTGGCTCTTGCGCGCCAGCGTCCGCTCGTGGGTGAGATAGAGGTTCTTGACGAGCTGCTGCGTCAGCGTGCTGCCGCCCTGGCGCACCTCGCCGCCGCGCAGGTTGACCCAGAACGCGCGCAGGATGCCGGAGAGAGAGAAGCCGGCGTGGCGGTAAAAGGAGTCGTCCTCGGCGGCGATGACGGCGGCGATCAGGTCCGGCGACACCTCGTCGAGCGTCACCGGCCGGCGCTCCTGGAAGTCCGGTCCGTAGTAAGAGGCGAGGAGCGGCGGATCCAGGATCACCGACTCCACCGCTTCGCCTTCGCGGCGCAGGGTGGTGATGCGGTTCCCCCGGTAGCTGATCTCCACGAGCCCGCCGCCCCGGCTGCCGTCGGGCAGAGGGAAGCTCCGCAGGTGGACGGCGACCGCCTTCTTCGAGTGGCGATAGCGGCCGGCCGGGAGGTCGGAGGAGGTCTCGTCCTCGCGGTAGCCCTCGCCGGAGAGGTTGGCGATCAGCAGGTCCGCCGGATAGTTCCTGCCTTCGGTGAGCCGCGTCGCGCGCGCATAGAGGCGCGACGGCTGGCGGAACGTGATCTCGTCGAACTGGCCCGACAGGCGCCAGAACGGGCGGATGACGAAGATCCCCACCACCACGAAAACGATCGCGACGACTGCCAGGATGATGCGCAGTCGGCGGCGCGGCCGCGGCTTGGCGGGAACGGGCTTGGTGCTGCGTACGACGGGCATTTTGTGCTTCGGCTCTCCGGGGAGGCCCGATTCAAGAGAACACCTTATTTCGATTGAGACTTCCCGCGTGGAGAGCCTAACAGGTCCGTCAGCCTGGCGTCACCAAACAGCTCCCGAAAAATTCTCCTGAATGCGCCTGTCCCGAGTCACGAATGGCGCCTGATGAAGGAGCGCCGTGGCGACGAGGAGCCGGTCGAAGGGATCGCGGGTCCAGGAGAGCGGCATGGCCAGCGGGACGAGGGCGTCGAGCGACTCCTCCGTCGCGACCACTCCGGCATCCGCGGCCAAGGATCCCAGGATCTGATCGGCATCTACTTTGAGCTTGCCGATTTCCCTGAGGAACTGCAGCTCGAGGCGGACCATGGGAGAGACGAAGAGCGTGGCCCGCTCGAGCAGCTCCTGAGATTTCGACCCGAAAGCCTCGGCCCGGCCTTCCCAGAGGAACACAGCGGCGTGGGTATCCAGGAAGGCTCTCACGGCTCGGGGCTCCATTCCCAGGAGGTCTCCACCAGCTCGTCGGGAGTGCAGTTCAAGGCCTCCCGCCGCGGCAGATCCGCTAGCTTCAGCCGCCGTCCTCCCGCCGGCACGATCATCAGCATCCGCTCCCCCCGGATCACCTCCTGGGGGACTCCCGTCTCCAGAACGTCGTCCAGCACCCGGTAGATGTCTTTCCGCAATTCGGTCGCTTTCATGGGCTTTCGCATGGCCGCTCCTTCTCGGGCGTACGCTTTCATTATAGAGCGTACGCTTCCCGAGGGCAAGCGACACTTCTCCTTTCCCCCTATAAGACGGAAAAACGCTCTCCTATCGCTCAACTTTTTTCGCTCGGCCGTGCGCTCTTCCCGCCCCCTGATATCATTACCGGCCCTATGATCGCCGTCTCCGACCTCGGTAAATCCTTTGGCCCCCAGACTTTGTTCGAGGGGGTCTCGATCCAGTTCAACCCCGGCAACCGCTACGGCCTCGTGGGGGCCAACGGCTCGGGCAAGTCGACGTTCCTCAAGGTGCTCGCCGGCGAGGAGCTGCCCAGCGAAGGCACCCTCTCCATGGCCAAGCGCCTCAAGCTCGGCGTGCTGAAGCAGGACCACTTCCGCTACGAGCACATGCCCATCCTCGAAGTGGCCATGATGGGCAACCACGACGTCTGGGAGGCCATGGTGGAGAAGGAACGCCTGCTCGCCGACGCCGAGCGGGAGTTCGACGCCGACCGCTACGCCGAGGTGGAGGACCTCATCCTGCGCCACGACGGCTACACCCTGGAGGCGCGCGCCGGCGAGGTGCTGGAGGGCCTCGGCATCCCCACCGAGACCCACCGCCAGCCGCTCTCGACCCTCTCCGGCGGCTTCAAGCTGCGCGTGCTGCTCGCCCAGGTGCTGGCTGCGGACCCCGACGTGCTGCTCCTCGACGAGCCCACGAACCACCTCGACATCCTCTCCATCCGCTGGCTGGAGAAGTTCCTCGTCGACAGCTACAAGGGCACCGCCATCGTCATCTCGCACGACCACCGTTTCCTCGACAACATCTGCACCCACATCGTGGACGTGGACTACGAGACGATCATGCTCTACCCCGGCGACTACAGCGCCTTCATGGCCGCCAAGGCGGGCGAGCGGGACCGCAAGGAGGCGGAGATCGAGAAGCGCGAGGCCGAGATCGCGCGCCACAAGGAGTTCGTGGACCGCTTCCGCGCCAAGGCCACCAAGGCGCGGCAGGCGCAGAGCAAGATCAAGCTCATGGAGAAGATCGTCATCGAGCGCCTGCCGCAGAGCTCGCGGCGGTATCCCACTTTCAAGTTCCAGCAGGTGCGCCCCAGCGGCCGGCAGGCGCTGGAGCTCGAAGGCATCTCGAAGGCCTACGGCGCGAAGAAGGTGCTGGAGGACGTGACGCTCCGCGTCGAGCGCGGCGACCGCATCGCCATCCTCGGCCCCAACGGCATCGGCAAGTCCACCCTGCTGAAGATCGCCATGGGCGAGGTCGAGGCGGACGGAGGAAAAATCGCCTGGGGCTACGAGACGCATCCCGGCTACTTCTCGCAGGACCATAACGAAGTCCCCAAGAACAGCAAGCAGAGCGTCGAGGCGTGGCTCTGGGAGTTCGTCCCCGGCGAGCCCATCGGCTTCGTGCGCGGCAATCTCGGCATGGTGCTCTTCTCGGGCGACGACGTGAAGAAAGCCGTGGGCAACCTCTCGGGCGGCGAGGCGGCGCGGCTCGTCTTCTGCAAGCTCTCGGTGACGAAACCCAACGTCCTCGTGCTCGACGAGCCGACGAACCATCTCGACCTGGAGGCGATCGAAGCCCTCGTCGAGGGGCTCAAGACCTACGACGGCACCCTCATCTTCGTCTCCCACGACCGCTGGTTCGTCTCCCAGCTCGCCACCCGCATCTTCGAGATCTCGCCGCGCGGCATCAACGACTTCCGGGGCACCTACGAGGAATACCTGGAGCGCCTGGGCGACGACCACCTGGACGCCGAGGCGGTGCTGCGCATGCGGCGCGAGCAGAAGAAGAAGGCCGCCGCCACCGCCAAGGCGGAGACCTCGCCGGCCGAGGACCGCCGGCGCCAGCAGCGCCAGAAGGAGCTCGGCAAGAAGCTCGATCAGGTCACCGCCGCCGTCGAGCAGGCCGAGTCGCGCATCCACGCCATCAACGAGCTGTTCTGCGATCCCACCTTCTTCGACCGCACCTCGCGCGACCAGGTCAAGAAGCTCGAGAACGAGCAGAAGACGCTCTCGGCCAAGGTCGAGGAGCTGATGAAGGATTGGGAGGCGATCGAGACGGAGATCGCGGAATTGACCTCGGCGTGACAACTGTCACCCCAAACTCCTGACATCCCTCCCTGGGTTCCTCCGCGCGGACCTTCCACAATCGCCGTGGAAGGAAAGGAGGGAACCCATGAAGACGACGACAGAGCTTGACGGCCGGCCGGTGGCCGAGCTGCGGCAGGCCGTCAAGCGATACGGGCCGGTGACGGCGCTGGCTGGCATCGATTTCACCGTCCGCCCCGGCGAGGTGGTGGCGCTGCTCGGCCCCAACGGCGCGGGCAAGACCACGGCCGTGCACCTGCTGCTCGGGCTCATCCGGCCGAGCGGCGGCGAGGCGCGGCTCTTCGGCCTGGACCCCAAGAGCGCCGAGGCGCGCATGCGCACCGGCGTCATGCTGCAGATCTCGAAGGTCCCCGAGACGCTCAAGGTGAGGGAGCACGTGGACCTGATCTCCAGCTACTACCCGCAGCCGCTGCCCCGCCGGGACGTGCTGGCGGCCGCCGGCCTCACCGGCCTGGAGGAGCGGCTCTTCGGCAAGCTCTCCGGCGGCCAGCGCCAGCGCGTGCTCTTCGCGCTCGCCCTGTGCGGCGATCCGAGCCTGCTGTTCCTCGACGAGCCGACGGTGGGGCTCGACGTCGAATCCCGCCGCGTCCTCTGGGGCGTCATCGAAAAGAAGGCCGCGCAGGGCCGCTCGGTGCTGCTCACCACCCATTACCTGGAGGAGGCAGACGCCCTGGCGGACCGCATCGTGCTCATCGACCGCGGCCGCATCATCGCCGAAGGCACGCCGGCCGAGATCAAGGCGCGCGCCGCCAACCGCAAGGTCCGCTGCCGCACGTCGCTCTCGTTGGAGCAGATCGAAAGGCTGCCCGGCGTGCAAGGCGTCCGCCGCGACGGCGAGCTGACCGAGCTGTTCGCGCCCGACGCCGAGCGCGTCATCCGCGAGCTGCTGGCGCGCGACGCCGGGCTCTCGGCGCTGGAAGTGCGCGGAGCCGATCTCGAAGAAGCCTTCCTCGCCTTGACCGGGGCGAACGAGAAAGAGAAAGAGGAGGTGGCGGCATGAACGCCCAGGCCTTGACCCAGCAGAGAAGCCTCCCGCGCATCTACGCCCTGGAGGCCAAATACGAGTTCCTCAAGCAGTGGCGGATGCCCGCCTACCTGGTGCCGACGCTGACGTTTCCCCTCGTCTTCTATCTCCTCTTCGGCGTCGCCATGGCCAGCCGCGCGGCGGGGAAGATCGACATCGCCCGTTATCTGCTCGCCACCTACGGCTCGTTCGGGGTGATGGGAGTGGCGCTCTTCGGCTTTGGCGTCGGCGTCGCCATCGAGCGCGGCCAGGGCTGGATGCTGTTCAAGCGGGCGACGCCGATGCCGCCGCTCGCCTACTTCTTCGGCAAGCTGGCGATGGCCCTGCTGTTCTCCGTCGTGCTGGTCACCCTGTTGTTCACCCTCGGCGCCACCGCGGGCGGCGTGCGGCTGCCGGTGGAGACTTGGGTTGCGCTCGCCGGCGTGCTCGTGGCGGGAGCCATTCCCTTCGGCGCCTTCGGGCTCGCGCTCGGGTATTGGGCCGGACCCAACTCCGCGCCGGCGACGGTGAACCTCATCTACCTGCCGGCCGCCTTCGCCTCGGGGATGTGGTTTCCCATCGAGATGCTGCCGCGCTTCCTGCAGCAGCTCGCTCCCTGGCTGCCGCCGTACCACTACGCCCAACTCGCTCTCGGGCGCATCGGCTTCGGCCGCGGCGAGCCGGTGGGCCGCAGCGTAGCGGTGCTGGCGGCCTTCGCCGTCCTGTCGCTGGTCTTCGCCCGCGCGGGCTACCGGCGGGATGAAGGAAAGACGTTCGGATGAACCTCACACCTGCACCCAAGGAGGACCGAGAATGAAAACGCTCGTTTCGCTGCTGCTGCTCTGTCTCATCGCTCTGCCACTGGCGGCCCAGATGCCATCCATCCCGGACCAGCGGGAGGCGATGAAGAAGCTGGACTTCATGGTAGGGCAATGGAAGGGCGAGGGCTGGCACGAGAGGCCACCCGGCCCACGCATCACGTTCACGCAGACCGAGAACGTGCAGAAGAAAATCGACGGGCTGGTGCTGCTGGTTGAAGGCAAGGGAACTGGAAAAACCCCCAACCAGGATGGCACGGTGAGCACGTTCGAGGCCATGGGCGTCATCTCCTACGACGACCAGGAGCGGCGCTACCGCTTCGTCACCAACACCTCCGAAGGCCGAGGGGGGGACCTCGAGCTGAAGTTGACCGAGCGTGGCTGGGAGTGGGGTTTCGCCATTCCTCAGGGCGGCCGCGTGCGGTATACGATGAAGCTCACGGACAACGGCCAGTGGTACGAGACCGGCGAGTTCTCCCAGGATGAGAAGACCTGGCGGAGGTTCCACGAGATGACTTTGCGTCGGATGCCGTGAAATGAAGGACGATGTGTCCCGTTCCGCGGCAGCGAGGCGCCGTCGCCTGCGCCTCCTGCCCGACATCCCCGAGATCGGCTGGACGCCGTATGCCTGGCTGATCTACCTGGGCATCTTCTGGTCCAAGCCGTTGCTGCAGGGCGCGTCGGCCGGCGAGTGGATCGCCACCGCCGCGGCAACGGCGATCTTCCTCGTCCTCTACTTCCGCGGCTACTGGTGCGGCAATGCCGGTCTCATCGCATGCGCGGCCGGCATCGCCCTGCTGGGAATTCTCTTCGCATCCACCAACTACGGCGCCAACGTCTTCTTCGTCTACGCCGCGGCTTTTCTGGGTCACCTGTTCCCCGTCCGGCGGGCCGTCGTCGCCTTGGCCATCCTGGTGGCGCTTGTGGCCGCCTTGAGCTGGACGCTGCGTCTGCCCTCCTGGTTCTGGCTGCCTGCCGGCATCTTCTCGATCATCATCGGCGGCATCAACATCCACTTCCGCGAGGTCTCCAGAGCCAACGCCAAGCTGCGCATGGCGCAGGAGGAGGTCGAGCGGCTGGCGAAGATGGCCGAGCGGGAGCGCATCGCCCGCGATCTCCACGATCTGCTGGGTCACACGCTGTCGCTCATCACCTTGAAGTCGGAGCTGGCGGGCAAGCTGATCGCACAGGACCCGGAACGCGCCGGCCGCGAGATCCGCGAGGTGGAGCGCATCTCCCGCGAGGCCTTGCGCGAGGTGCGCACGGCCGTCGCCGGCTACCGCTCGGCCGGCGTCTCGGCAGAGCTGGAGCGGGCGCGGCTGGCCCTGGAATCCGCGGACGTGAAGCTCGAGTACTTCGCGGCGCCGGTTGAGCTGCAGCCGGCGCAGGAGACGGTGCTCGCCCTGGCGTTGCGCGAGGCGGTGACGAACGTCATCCGCCACGCCGCCGCTCGCACTTGCCGCATCTCTCTCGAGCAGGCGGCGGACGAGATCCGCCTGGAGATCCACGACGATGGCCGCGGCGGCTCGGCGCCGGAGGGGATCGGCCTCGCCTCCATGCGCGAACGGGTGGAAGCGCTGGGCGGCCGGCTCGAACGGCGGGCCGGTACGGGAACGTCCCTCCTCATCGTGCTGCCCCGCGAGAAGCCGGAGCCCGAGCCTCGCGAGCTGCCGGAGCCCGCGGAGGGCCTGGCGTGATCAAAGTCCTTCTCGCCGAGGATCAGGGCATGGTTCTCGGCGCGCTCGCGGCGCTCCTCGAGCTGGAGCCGGACATCGAGGTCGTCGGCCGGGCGCGCGACGGCAAGGAGGCGCTCGATCTCGTCGAGAAGAACTCCCCGGACGTGATCCTCACCGACATCGAGATGCCGCGCATGACGGGTCTCGAATTGGCTGCCGAGCTGAAGCGGCGGCGCAGCCCGGCACGGGTGGTGATCGTCACCACCTTCGGCCGCAGCGGCTACCTGCGCCGGGCGCTCGATGCCGGAGCCGCCGGCTACCTGCTGAAGGACTCGCCCGCCGAGCGTCTCGCCGAGGCCGTGCGCCGCGTCCATGCCGGACTGCGCGCCGTGGATCCCGAGCTGGCGGCGTCGGTGTGGGAAGAGGCCGATCCGCTGACCGACCGCGAGCGCCAGGTGCTCCGCCTCGCCGCCGAGGGCTACGCCGGCTCCCGCATCGCCTCCGAGCTCCACCTCTCCGAAGGCACCGTGCGCAACTATCTCTCCGAAGCCATCAGCAAGCTCGGCGCCGCCAACCGGGTGGAGGCGGCGCGGATCGCTCGGCAGAAGGGGTGGTTGTAGGGCCCTTCGTTTACCTGTTCTTCTCCCCAGCCTTCCGCTTCCCGCGCACCGCGCGCCCGGCGTCCCGCAGGGCGCGCGACAGGAGGAACTCGATCTGCGCGTTGACGCTGCGCAGCTCGTCGTCGGCCCAGCGCCGGAGGGCTTCGTAGACCTCCGGATCGAGCCGCAGCGGATAGTTCTTCCGCTCCGCCAAGACGGCTCCTTACTGGTAGATGCTCCCGGCGTTGATCACCGGCTGTGGATGGCGGTCGCCGCAGAGCACCACCAGCAGGTTGCTCACCATGGCGACCTTGCGTTCGTTGTCCAGCTCGACCATCCCCTTCTGGGCGAGCATCTCCAGGGCGTGCTCCACCATGCCCACGGCGCCCTCGACGATCTTGAAGCGGGCGGCCACCACGGCGCTCGCCTGCTGGCGCTGCAGCATCGCCGACGCGATCTCGGGCGAGTAGGCGAGATGGCTGATGCGCGCCTCCACCACCTTGACGCCCGCCTGCACCAGCCGCTCCTGGATCTCCGCCGCCAGCCCCACGGACATCTCCGCCGTGTGGCTCGAGAGCGCCATCTCGCCTTCCCCATCCGCCACGTAGGCGAAGTGAGTGGCGAGGTTCCGCAGGGCCGACTCGCTCTGCACGTGGACGAAGTTGATGTAGTCGTCGACGTTGAACAAGGCTTCGGCGGTGTCCACCACCTTCCACACCACGACGGCCGCGATCTCGATGGGGTTGCCGGCCTTGTCGTTGACCTTGAGCTTGCCGGTCTCGAAGTTGCGGGTGCGCACCGACACCTTCTTCTTGCTGTAGAAGGGGTTGACCCAGCGCAGCCCCGCCGTGCGGGCCGTGCCGCGGTAGGCGCCGAAGAGCTGCAGCACCTTGGCTTCATTGGGGTTGACGACGAACAACCCGGCCAGCCCGAGGATCGACAGGATCATCGCCAGGATGGACCCCAGCATGCCCAACCCGAACCCCATGACCGCCGTCTTGAACAGCATGTAGCCAGAGCCGAAGAACAGGGCCAGGAACAACAACAGCATCCCGAGACCGGAACCGCCGTTGGATACCTCTTCGCGAATCATGGTGACGTTATCTCCTCTTTCGTTGGATACCAGAGTGATATCACTCTGATGCCAGATACGCAAGGGGAGGGAGGAAGGTTTCAGTCCCCGAGAACAGTAAAGATGCGGTCGTGGCGG
>JBIOVX010000077.1:0-15898 GCA_044868005.1 Thermoanaerobaculia bacterium
GCGGAGGGTTTTGCCGAAAAAGGTGGCCTCCTATTGGCACGACGGGCTCTGAATCGTCCCCCCTCGCCCGTCAGGGAGAGGGGGACAGGGGGTGAGGCTTCGGAGGGCAGACCCCCGAGTGGCCTCACGGCTCTCTGGAGCCTTGTAATCCGGAAATCCGCACCTCCCTCCTGCACCAGGTAATTCCGGCTGTGAAAATCCTGCGCAGAAAATGTTGGATTGTAAAACCTTCCCGGACTAAGCTCGCCGGAAGCTCACCAGTTGTGGGGGAGAGCCGCATAACATCCCACAATATCTAGTGGTTTACCTCTTGACAGGGGCTTTCGTCAGGCGTAGCGTTGGAGATGCTTTTCTAATGACTGTGGTGATGCGCGAGAGCTTCCTATCCTATGCTTGGCTGGTCGTGCCGGGAACCCACGCCGGTAGGGGTGGCTTCCCGATCCTGATCCGAAGACCAAATCCGGGACGCGGGCATACAGCGCAGTAACGGGTCCGTCGCCAGGGCGGCGTGACTCCTCACGCCGTTCTTGCGGTCAAAAAGGCGAGCTTTCATCAAGGAGATAGGAGACATGGAGCCTCATTCCCCCCTGCATTCCGACGAGATGATCGGCAGAGCGTCGCGCAGCAGCCGGGCCCCGAAGAGCAGCGTGGGATCTCCCAGGATGGAGGTGCCCGCGGAGGTCCCCGCCCGGGGCCTCTGCTTCGAGCGCTACTACACCACGCCCGGGGTGGACCCCTTCGACGCCGTCGAGTGGGAGCTGCGCGACGCCGTGATCTCGAACGAGAAAGGGGAGAAGGTCTTCGAGCAGAAGGGCGTCGAGATGCCCAAGTTCTGGTCGCAGACGGCGACCAACGTGGTGGTCTCGAAATACTTCCGCGGGCAGCTCGGCTCGCCCGACCGCGAGCGCAGCGTGCGGCAGCTCATCGGCCGCGTGTCGGACACTCTGGCCGGTTGGGGCCGCGCCGGCGGCTATTTCGCCACCGAGGCGGACGCTCAGACGTTCCGCGACGAGCTGACCTACATCCTGCTCCACCAGTACGCCTGCTTCAACTCGCCGGTGTGGTTCAACGTCGGCATCGAGCCGAAGCCGCAGTGCTCGGCCTGCTTCATCAACTCCGTCCAGGACACCATGGGCTCGATCCTCGACCTGGCGAAGACCGAAGGCATGCTGTTCAAGTTCGGTTCCGGCACGGGGAGCAACCTCTCGAAGCTCCGCTCTTCCAAGGAGCCGCTGGCGGGCGGCGGCACGGCGTCCGGTCCGGTTTCCTTCATGAAGGGCTTCGACGCCTTCGCCGGCGTCATCAAGAGCGGCGGCAAGACGCGGCGGGCGGCGAAGATGGTGATCCTCGACGCCGATCATCCGGACATCGTCGAGTTCATCCGCTGCAAGGAGATCGAGGAGCGCAAGGCCTGGGCGCTGATCGACGCGGGCTACGAGGGCGGCTTCAACGTCCAGGGCGGCGCCTACGATTCGATCGCCTATCAGAACGCCAACCACTCCGTGCGGGTGTCGGACGACTTCATGCAGGCCGTGCTCGCCGACGGCGAGTGGACCACCCGCGCCCGCCGCAGCGGCCAGCCCATGGGCACCCACAAGGCCCGCGGCCTGATGAAGCAGATTTCCGACGCCGCCTGGGTGTGCGGTGATCCCGGCATGCAGTACGACACCACGGTCAACGATTGGCACACCTGCGCCAACACCGATCGCATCTACGCCAGCAATCCGTGCAGCGAGTACATGTTCCTCGACGACACGGCCTGCAACCTGGCGTCGCTCAACCTGATGCGCTTCTACGAGGCCGACTCCGGCTTCGACGTCGAGAGCTTCCGGCACGCCTGCGAGGTGGTGATCTCGGGCATGGAGATCATCGTCGGCAACGCCAGCTATCCGACGCCGCGGATCGAGGAGAACTCGCACAAGTTCCGCCCGCTGGGCATCGGCTACGCCAACCTCGGCGCCCTGCTGATGGCGCGCGGCGTGCCGTATGACTCCGATGCCGGCCGCGACTACGCGGCGGCCATCACGGCGCTGATGTCCGGCGCTTCCTACGCCCAGTCGGCGCGCGTCGCCGAGGCCATGGGGCCGTTCGACGAGTTCGAGACCAACCGCGAGCCCATGCTGCGGGTGATGCGCAAACACCGCGACGCGGTCAAGCACATCGATGCCGCGCACGTGCCGCTCGACCTATTGCAGGCCGCCAAGCGCTCGTGGGACGAGGTGGTGCAGCTCGGCGACGAGCACGGCCTGCGCAACAGCCAGATCTCCGTGCTCGCGCCCACCGGCACGATCGCCTTCATGATGGATTGCGACACCACCGGCGTCGAGCCGGACATCGCTCTCGTCAAGTACAAGAAGCTCGTCGGCGGCGGCATGATCAAGATCGTCAACAACACCGTGCCGACCGCTCTCAAGCGGCTCGGCTACGACAAGGAAGAGATCCGCGCCATCGTCGAGTTCATCGACGAGAACGACACCATCGAGGGCGCGCCGTACCTGAAGGAAGAGCACCTGCCCGTCTTCGACTGCGCCTTCAAGCCGGCGCAGGGCTCGCGCTCCATCCACTACATGGGCCATCTCAAGATGCTGGCCGCCGTGCAGCCGTACATCTCGGGCGCCATCAGCAAGACGATCAACATGCCCGAGGAGTCGACGTCCGAGGACATCCTGCAGGCCTACGTCGAGGGCTGGCAGATGGGCCTGAAGGCGGTCGCCATCTACCGCGACGGCTGCAAGCGCAGCCAGCCGCTCTCCACCAAGAGGGACGAGCCGGTGCAGGCCGTGCAGGTCATTCAGGAACGCCGCGCCGTGCGCCGCAAGCTGCCGGACGAGCGCCGGGCCATCACCCACAAGTTCTCGATCAACGAGCACGAGGGCTATCTGACCGTCGGCCTCTACGAAGACGGCCAGCCGGGTGAGATCTTCCTGGTGATGGCGAAGGAAGGCTCGACGATCTCCGGCCTCATGGACTCGCTCGCCACCTCGATCTCGATCGCGTTGCAGTACGGCGTGCCGCTGCCGACGCTGGTGGACAAGTTCAGCCACACGCGCTTCGAGCCCTCGGGCTTCACCAAGAACCCGGAGATCCCGATCGCCAAGTCGATCACCGACTACATCTTCCGCTGGCTGGCTTCGAAGTTTCTCTCGCGCGACGACAAGGTAGCCGCCGGAGTGATCCTGCGCGACGAGATCCCCGCCGACCCGCCGCCCTCGGTGCCGCTTCTGGGAGGCGGCCGTCTCGAGTCCTTGGCCCAGGCCGTGAACGCCGAGATCGTGGGACCTCCGAGGTCCACATTCCTGTACCAGCAGGACGCCCCGCCCTGCCACGAGTGCGGCGCGATCATGGTGCGCAACGGGAGTTGCTACAAGTGCTTGAATTGCGGGTCGACGAGCGGGTGCAGTTAGACCCCCGCTGAGTCCCGAAGGGGCGACGGCAGCCGACGCGGCAGGCGCATATCAGTTTTGTTTTATCTTGCTTCTCTGTCTTGGCGGTTCTCTAATCAGCCGCCAAACTGCCGTCGTCCCTTCGGAGCTTTTAGGACCTCCGTGCGCACGATCGCGGGCCTCTTTGACATCTCCACGCATGGATTGGAGACACCCCGCTCTACGGCGGGATAAAGCCTTGTTGCCTTGCTCTTTCGGCTGATGCGGCGATGAGCGCACGGAACGCGGCGGGACGAAAGAGGGTTCCACCGTACTGTGCGGCGATCTCGCGCGCTGACTTGCGGAGAAAGCGGGCTTCCGCCTTGAGCATCTGCGGCGTTGGTTCCCGAGCGACCTGAAAGACGTCGGCGATGCAGTCCACGAGATCGTCCACTCGGTTGTGGTGGATTAGAGGATCTCTGCCTTTATAGTCGCTGATGGTGCGATCGAGCCGATAAGGCTCCGAGTCGAGAACGACCACGTCGTGAGCTGCACCTGCCAGAGCCAGGCTGCACGCAAGTCCAAGCTCAAAGGGCATGTTGAAACGCGCAGGAGTCCCTGTTCGGCTCAGATCGTGAATCGAGATACCACAAGATCCGAGGAGGTCGTAGATGCGCGCTAGCCGCCCCTGCCCCCGTTCCCGGACTTCAAGTACGCATCGGGGCGTTTGCCCGAGGGAAACAAGGGTGGCGACAAGCGTGGCGAACAGGCGTTCGTACTGCGAATCGTAGGGGACGTTGAGAAAGACCGATCCGGGATCTGAGGTGCCAACCATCAGCGGTTCTTCGCGTTGGCGCCACCTTTGGTACCCCGAGGCTTGCCTTTCTTAGCTGCAACGAACCTCCCGGTCGTCGATGAGCGAGCGGCGACGAGGAGGGCGCGAGTAGCCACCTTGGCCTCGGAAGGCTTGACACCAACGGATCGGCGAATCTCGCTAGCCGAGGCCTTCGACGTGCGGATCTTTCCGGTGCGCAGCCCGCGGGTGCGACTGTTCTTGGATGGACCAGGGTCGCTCTTCATGGCCCAATTCTACTCCTTGCTCCGAGTATCGCCAATCTCGGCTCGGCTCCGACGGCCCTATGAGTTGATCGGTCGGTCTCCTCTCAGGTCGTGACTTCTCGTTCTCTCCGTGTCCAGTCGTGATAGCGTTTTGCGGCCGGCCCGCTAGGGCAGGACCCATCCCATGACGCAGAGCCAGAGCATGAAAAGAACCCCGCTCTACGACTGTCATCTGGAGGCCGGCGCGAAGATGGTGGACTTCGCCGGCTGGGAGATGCCGGTGCAGTATGCCGGGGTCATCGAGGAGCATCGCGCGGTACGCACGGCGGCGGGGCTCTTCGACGTCTCGCACATGGGCGAGGTGCGCGTGCGCGGGGCAGGCGCCGAGGCGCTGCTCCAGCGGCTGACGCCGAACGACGTGGCGAAGCTCGTCCCCGGGCGGGCGCATTACAGCGGCCTGCTCACCGAGCGCGGCACCTACGTGGACGACCTGCTGGTCTACCGTCTCGCCGCCGACGACTTCCTGGTGGTGGTCAACGCCTCGAACGCTCCCGGCGACTTCGCCTGGATGGCTTCGCGCGCGCAGGGCGAGGCGGAGGTGACCGACGAGAGCGAGCGCTGGGCCCTGCTCGCTCTCCAGGGTCCGAAGGCGCTGGCGATCCTCACGCTGCTCGCGTCGCCGGACGTCTCCGGGCTCAAGTACTACGGTTTCGTGCAGGGCCAGGTGGACGGCACGCCCGCCATCCTCTCGCGCACCGGCTACACGGGGGAGGACGGCTTCGAGATCTATCTGGCGCCGGAGGAGGCGCCGAAGGTCTGGCGCCGGCTGGTCGAAGCCGGCGCGGCGCCCGCGGGGCTGGGAGCGCGCGACACGCTGCGCCTGGAAGCCGCCATGGCCCTCTACGGCCACGAGATCGACGAGACGACGACTCCCTTCGAGGCGGGGCTCGGCTGGGTGGTGAAGCTCGACAAGGGGGAGTTCCTCGGCCGCGACGCCCTGGCGGCGCAGAAGGCCGCGGGGGTGCCGCGCAAGCTGGTTGGCTTCGAGGTGCAGGGGCGGGGAATCGCGCGCCAGGGCCACGCGGTTGTCTCGGACGGCGGTGCTGTGGGGACCGTCACCAGCGGCACCTGGAGCCCCACGTTCGAGAAGGCGATCGGCATGGCGTACGTGCCGCCCGAGATGGCGGCGCCGGGCACGCCGCTGACGCTGGACGTCCGCGGCAAGCCGCTGCCGGCCGTGGTGGTGGAGCTTCCCTTCTACCGCAGGCCCAAATAGGACTGGGCGGTGGCGCGGGCAATGATGGTATAAACCAGGAAAACCGGAGGGCAGGGGAAGAAATGTACCCGACTGATCGTCTCTATTCGAGAGAGCATGAGTGGGTGAAGGTCGATGACGACACCTGCGTCATCGGCATCACCGAGTTCGCCCAACAGGAGCTCGGCGAGGTTGTGTTCGTGGAGCTTCCGGAGGTCGGCCAGGTGTTCAACACCGACGACGAGCTGGGCACCATCGAGTCGGTCAAGGCCGTCGCCGAGGTGTTCACGCCGGTGGCGGGCGAGATCATCGAAGTCAACGATGCCGTGGTCGACGATCCGGAGCTGCTCAACGAGGATCCCCAGGGGGAAGGCTGGCTGGTCAAGATCCGCTTCTCCTCCGCCGCGGACCTCAAGAGCCTGATGGACGCCGAGGCCTACGAGGAGTACGTGCAGAGTGGCGAGGCTTGAGGATCTCCCTGCGGCTTCGCTGGCGCTGGGAGACCCCATGGCGGCATCGTCAGGTCCCGGCGCCGTCCTGAATCCAACCGACACGTTCGGCCACCGCCATCTCGGAGCGAGCGAGAGCGAGATCCGGCAGATGCTGGAGACGGTCGGCGCCGCCTCGCTCGCGGACCTCATGCGCGAGACGGTTCCCGAGTCGATCCGCAGCCGCGAGCCGCTCGCTCTCGCCGGCCTGCCCGCCGAGCGCGAGCTGGGCGAGCGGGAGATGCTCGAGATCCTGCGGCGGATGGCGGCGAAGAACGAGGTCTTCCGCTCCTATCTCGGCATGGGCTACCACGGCTGCATCACGCCGGGCGTCATCCAGAGGAACATCCTGGAGAACCCCGGCTGGTACACGCAGTACACGCCGTACCAGTCCGAGATCGCGCAGGGACGCCTCGAGGCGCTGCTCAATTTCCAGACCATGGTGGCCGACCTGACGGGTCTGCCGATCGCCAATGCCTCGCTGCTGGACGAAGCCACGGCGGCGGCGGAGGCGATGCACCTGTGCGTGGCGGTGGAAGAGGGGAAGGACGGCAGGAACGCGTTCTTTGTGGCCGCGGATTGCCATCCGCAGACGGTCGCGGTGGTGCAGACCCGCGCCGATGCGCTCGGCATCGAGGTGCGGGTGGGCGATGCCGGACAGATGGATTTCGCGGATTGCTTCGGCGTCCTGCTGCAATATCCGGCGACGGACGGCCGGGTGATCGACTACGGGCCGGTGATCGAGCGCGCTCATGCCGCCGGCGCCAAGGTGGTGATGGCGACGGACCTGTTGGCGCTCGCGCTGCTGCGGCCGCCGGGCGAGCTCGGCGCCGACGTGGCGGTGGGCTCGTCGCAGCGCTTCGGCGTGCCGATGGGCTACGGCGGTCCGCACGCCGCCTTCCTCGCCACCCGCGACGAGTACAAGCGCCAGCTTCCGGGCCGGGTGATCGGCGTCTCGCGCGACCGCCGCGGCCGCACCGCCTTCCGCATGGCGATTCAGACCCGCGAGCAGCACATCCGCCGCGAGAAGGCCACCAGCAATATCTGCACGGCGCAGGTGCTGCTCGCCATCATGGCGGGGATGTACGCCGCCTATCACGGACCCGAGGGCCTCGAGGCCATCGCCCGCCGGGTGCACGCGCTGGCGGCCGTGCTCGCCGAGGGACTGCGCCGGCTGGGGCTCGACGTCGGCCGCGAGCCCTTCTTCGACACCGTGCGCGTGACCACCGGCGAGCGCTCCGCCGACGAGGTGCTGGCCGCCGCGGCGGAGCGGTGGATCAACCTGCGCAAGCTGGGCGAGCGCAGCGTCGGCATCGCTCTCGACGAAACGGTGAGCGCCGCCGACGTGGACGAGCTGCTGGAGGTGATCTCCGGCCGCATCCCCGGCTTCACCGCCGCGGAGCTGGCGGCGGAGATCGACGCCGCGATCCCGGCGCCGCACGCCCGTGCGTCGGCCTACCTGACGCACGCGGTGTTCAACAGCTTCCACACCGAGCACGAGATGCTGCGCTACATCAAGCGCCTGGAGGCGCGCGACCTCTCGCTCGCCACCTCCATGATCCCGCTCGGCTCGTGCACCATGAAGCTCAACGCCACCTCGGAGATGGCGCCGATCTCCTGGCGGGAGATCGCCTTCCTGCATCCCTTCGCGCCGGCCGAGCAGGCGGAGGGCTACCGCGAGCTCTTCCACAGCCTGGAGGACTGGCTGTGCGAGATCACCGGTTTCGCCGCCTGCTCGCTGCAGCCGAACGCCGGCTCGCAGGGCGAGTACAGCGGCCTGCTGGTGATCCGCGCCTGGCACCGCGAGCGCGGCGAGGGGCATCGCGACGTCTGCCTGATCCCCGTCTCTGCGCACGGCACGAACCCGGCGTCGGCCGTCATGGCCGGCCTCAAGGTGGTGCCCGTCGCCTGCGACGCCGGCGGCAACGTGGACCTGGGCGATCTCAGAGCCAAGGCCGGGACGCACCGCGACCGGCTGGCGGCGCTGATGGTGACCTATCCCTCGACGCACGGCGTCTTCGAGCCGGGGATCCGCGACATCTGCGCCGTGGTCCACGAGCACGGCGGCCAGGTCTATCTCGACGGCGCCAACATGAACGCTCAGGTGGGTCTCTGCCGGCCCGGCGACTACGGCGCCGACGTCTGTCATCTCAACCTGCACAAGACCTTCTGCATCCCGCACGGCGGCGGCGGTCCGGGCATGGGGCCGATCTGCGTCGCGCCGCACCTCGCGCCGTTCCTGCCCGGCCATCCGGTGATCCCCACGGGCGGCGGGAAGGCCATCGGTCCGGTGTCGGCGGCGCCGTGGGGGAGCCCCAGCATCCTGCCGATCTCCTGGGCCTATATCGCGCTCATGGGGCCGGCAGGCCTCGCGCGCGCCACCGAGCTCGCGATCCTCAGCGCCAACTACATGGCGGCCCGGCTGAGCCAGCACTACCGCGTGCTCTATACCGGCAGCCGGGGCCGGGTGGCGCACGAGTTCATCATCGATCTGCGGCCCTTCAAGACCACCGCCGGCGTCGAGGCGGAGGACGTCGCCAAGCGGCTCATGGACTTCAGCTTCCATGCGCCGACGGTGTCGTTCCCGGTGGCCGGCACGCTGATGATCGAGCCGACGGAGAGCGAGTCGAAGGCCGAGCTCGACCGCTTCTGCGATGCCATGATCCGCATCCGCGAGGAGATCCGGGCCATCGAGCAGGGGCGCCTGGACCGGCAGAACAATCCGCTCAAGAACGCGCCGCATACGGCGGAGGACCTTACGGACGCGGCGTGGGACCGGCCGTACAGCCGCGAGGAGGCGGTCTTCCCGGCGCCCTGGGTGCGCGAGCGCAAGTTCTGGCCCTACGTGGGACGGGTGGACAATCCCTGGGGAGACCGCAACCTGATGTGCGTCTGCCCGCCGATGGAGAGCTATGCCTGAAGTCGGCCGGCTCGAGGTGGCGCTCCTCGGGCTCTTCCTGGCTTGCTGGGCGCTGCGGGTGTTGAGCTTCTTCCGCGTTCTCACGCTGGAGGGGAGCCTGCCGCTGTCGCTCTACAGCTTCTACGGCGTGGCCGTGGCGCTGGGCTGGGGCTTCGGCATCCTCTACGTGATCCGCACGCGGGATATGCCCGCGATGATCCGCCGCCTCCATCTGCTGATCTACTACCTCGGCCCGCCGGCGATCCTCAGCCTGCTGCGCGGCATGGCGCCCTACACCGATCAGCAAAAGGCGCCGTTCGTGCCGCTCTGGGCCTTCGGCGTGTTCAGCGTGCTGTTCCTGGTGCCGGTGACGATGAAGTTTCCGGCTCGGCCGGGGGGATGAAACCCCCGTGTTACGATGACCTTCCGATGTCCGACGTCCCCCGCCTCGCCCCCCTCCTCTCCGATCTGACCCGCCGCGGCTCGATCCTCGTCGCCTATTCCGGCGGCGTCGATTCGGCGGTCGTCGCGGCCTTGGCGTATCGGGCCTTGGGGGACCGCGCTCTGGCGGTGACGGCGGCGGCGGAGACGCTGGCGGGGGCTGAGCTGGATCACGCTCGGCGGGTGGCGGCGGAGATCGGCATCCGGCACGAGGTGGTTACCTACAGCGAGCTCGACGATCCCGAGTTCGTGGCCAATCCCAGCCATCGCTGCTACGTTTGCCAGGGGATGCGCATGGGTACCATGGTCCGGCTGGCGGCGGAGCGGGGATATGCCGTGGTATGCGACGGCACCAACGCTTCCGATCCCGGACCGGACCGGCCGGGTCTACGGGCGGTGCGCGAGCGCGGGGTCTACTCGCCGCTCCTCGCGCATGGGGTGGACAAGGCGGAGACCCGCGCCATCGCCAAGGCTTTGGGGCTCTCCGTGTGGGACCGTCCGGCCAACGCCTGCCTCTCCTCCCGCATCCCGCATGGACAGACGGTCACCCTGGGCAAGCTCCGCCGCATCGAAGCCGCCGAGGATGTCCTGACAGACGCCGGCTTCCGTGTCATCCGCGTGCGGCATGATTCCGGAGCGGCCCGCGTCGAAGTAGGCCCGGATGAGGTGGCACATCTCGCGGCGATCTGGACCGAGGTCGAGCCGCGCCTCCGCTCGCTCGGCTTCGCGCGGGTGGCGTTCGATCCGCGGGGCTACCGCCGGGGCGGCGCGGACCTCGGCTCGCCGCCTTCGCCGTGAATCCCGAGCAGCTCAAGCGCCTCCTCGCGGCGGTGGCCGCGGGCGAGCGGTCGCCGGAGGAAGCCCTCGGCGACCTGGCGGAATTACCCTACGCTGATCTCGGCTTCGCCAAGCTCGATCTCCATCGCGAGCTGCGCAACGGCCTGCCCGAGACGATCTACGCCGAGGGCAAGCGTCCGGACGATCTCAAAGCCATCGTCGAACGCATGCTGCAGGCGCGCGGCCGGGTTCTGGTGACGCGTCTCGTGAAAGACGTTGCGGCAGGTCTGGAGACGGCTTTTCCTGGCGCCGTCTACCACGAGCGCGCGCGGATCCTCACCTGCGGCGGCCCGCCGGAGCCGCAGCCGGGCATGATCGCCGTGCTCGCCGCCGGCACCTCGGACCTCGCCGTGGCGGAAGAAGCGGCGGTCTGCGCCGCCTGGTTTGGGCACGAGGTCGAGCGCTCGTACGACGTGGGGATCGCCGGGCTCCATCGGCTGCTGGACAACCTGCCGGTGCTGCGGCGGGCGGACGTCGTGATCGCCGTGGCGGGGATGGACGGCGCCCTGCCGACGGTGGTGGCGAGCCTGGTGCCGGCGCCGGTGGTAGCCGTACCCACGAGCGTCGGCTACGGCTCGAGCTTCGGCGGCCTCGCCGCGCTCCTCACCATGCTCAACGGCTGCGCGCCTGGCATCGGGGTGGTGAACATCGACAACGGCTACGGCGCGGCGGTGCTGGCGAGCCGGATCGCGCGGCGCTCTCCGGTGTAGAATCGAAACTGCTGCGTTGCCGTCTGCCGTCTTCTGAGCCGGAAGGATCGAGACAGGAGGGCTCCTTTGAAAGGAGCTGTCCATGGCTCGGAAGCTCTGCGTCCTCTCCGCCCGCGCCGAGGTGGTCTGCTGCCTGGGTCTCGCGGTCTTCGTTTCTCCTGCCGTCCTGACAGCCCACGTCGAGCCGATGAGCGTCCGCGAGATCGCGGCGGCCTCTCCCTCCATCGTGGTCGCCACGGTCGAGGCGCGCCGGAGCCGCTGGAACGAGCTCCACACCCTGATCCTCACCGACTACACGTTGCAGGTCGAGGAGAGCCTGCGGGGAATGCTCCCGGACCGGATCTCCATCACCGTCCCCGGCGGCACGCTGGGGACAGTCTCGGACGACACCTGCATCTCGGTGCGTCTCCAGCCCGGGGCTCGCTATCTCCTCTTCCTGGGCGATCTCAGCCATCCCACCCTCACGCCGATCATCGGCGCCGCGCAGGGTATGTTCCGCGAAGTACCCTCCGCGCCTCTCATGTTCAACGGGAAGCCGGTCGCCTTCCGCGATCTGGTGGGCGCCGTGCGGTCCCTGGCAGCGCAAATTCCTTTGGAGCCGCGCCCTGAACTGCCTGCCGCCATGGCGCTGCCGGCGAAAGCGTGGAACCCCGCCGCGCCGTCCGCCCCGGTCGACCGGGCTTTGCCTCCGCTGGCCGCGCCCGAGGCCGCGGTGCCGCCGCTGCCCGGCGAGGACGCCCCGGCGATCGTCGAGATCACCCGGGCCGTGTCCACGGTCCCACGGCCGGCCTCGCCGTCCGGCAAGTTCCTCTATCACGAGCTGGCGCCGCGGCCGGTGGTGGTCAATCCGCTGACCGACTCGCCGTTCTCGCCGTGGGATCAGTATCAGATGGACTATTGGAACCGTTACGGCGGCGAGCTGTTCCAGGTCTCGGCGTCGCCGACCTCCACCTGGGCCTACCGGAACGGCGTCTCGGACATCGCCGGATTTCCCGACGACGCCACCATGAAGAGGCAGTTCGACTATAGCTGGGCCGATCTGGGTGAGGGCGTCCTGGCCATCGCCTTTACGCGCCGCGAGGAGGGCGTCCTCGTCGAGGCCGACGTAGCGTTCAATCCCCATAAGAGTTGGACGCTCGACGACCTCGAGGCGACGGGCGGGCAGGACCGCATCTATGCGTTCAAGGAGGTCGTCCTCCACGAGCTCGGCCACGTCTGGGGGCTTTGGCACCCCTGGGACGAAGAGGAGTGGGTCTCGTGGGACTCGGTGATGAACTACAAACCCCGGCAGTACTACGTGGGAGAGCTCTTCGCGGACGACACCGCTGCCGTGCGCCGCGCCTTTCCTCCCGGGGTCGCGATCCGCGACGGGCTGATCAGCTCGTACGTCACCGTGCGGAACGAGATCATCGTGATCCCGGATTACCGGACGCCCCTCCCCTCGCCTGCGGCCGTGCGGGCCGGCGGCGGCTTCGGCCTGGCCGGGCCGATCAAGGTCGAGAACGTCGGCACGGCGCCGCTGGTCGATCCGCTGGTGGAAGTCTACCTGGCGCCGGCGCGGCTGAGCTTCGACGGGGCCGTACTGATCCAGCGGGCCAAGGTGCGCAAGAAGGTACCGTCCGGCGGCACCCTCCAAATTAAGCTGAAAGGCCTCAAGGTGCCTCGCGGAGCTGCCGCCGGAACCTATTATCTGGCCTACTTCCTGCGCGATCCCAAGGACGCCTACCAGGGCAACAACGCTGCCTGGAGCTTGGCCGGTTTCACTTTGACGGTGACTCGTTAGGCAGCTGAGCTTTTAGAGTTTCTTCCCCTTCGCCGCTTGTCCTGCGAGCAGGAAAGTTTTAGGGTACTTTCCCTCGCCGCAGATCTTGAAGGAGCCGAAGTCCTTGTACCAGAGGCCGTCTGGAGCCTCCGGCTCGGACTCGCGCCAGATCTTCAACTGAAAGAGGTCCTCGGCGGTGATCCTGCGCTCGCGAAGGCGATCGAACAGGTGGTCCCGCAGCGCCGGAGGCAAACCGGCCCATTGGATCTTCGGCATCACTCACCGAAGGTCATGCGGGCCAGTTCTTCCTTGAGATGGCCTTGTTCCTTCGGATCGTCGGAGCGTGTCAGGCGGTCTGCCAGCTCGAAGAAGCGCTTCTTCTCCTGCTCCCGCGCCTCGAGGCCCGATTCGATCAGCTCGACCAGGATCCGATTGGCGCTCGTGCGGCTCGACTTCGCGAGCGACTTGACGCGGCGCGCAATCCTCGGGGGAAGACTCACACTTTGGCGGATGGGTCTCTCGGCGGTCGCCATGCCGTTAGGATACACCAAAGTGCACCATTACGCACCAAGGAGCGAATAACTCAGTGCTCAGGCGCGCCGTTCCACCAGCATGGCATCGCCATACGAGTAGAACCGGTACCCCGCGCGGATCGCCTCCTCGTAGGCGGCGAGGATCCGCTCGCGGCCGGCGAAGGCGGAGACCAGCATCAGCAGCGTGGAACGGGGAAGGTGGAAATTCGTCAGCAGCGCGTCCACCACTTGGAACCTGAAGCCGGGGGTAATGAAGAGCTGCGTCGCGCCGGCGCCGGCCCGCACCTCGCCGCCTCCCGCGAGCGCCGCGGATTCGAGCGTGCGGACGACCGTGGTTCCGACGGCCACCACCCGTGAACCGCGCTCCCGCGTCCGGCGGATCGCCGCGGCCGCCTCCTCGCCGATCTCGTAGCGCTCGCGGTCCATGCGGTGGTCTGCGATGCGCTCGGCGGTGACCGGCTTGAAGGTGCCGATCCCTACGTGGAGCGTCACTCGTGCGATGGGAACGCCGGCCTCCTCGATCTCGCGCAGCAGCTCTTCGCTGAAGTGGAGACCCGCCGTGGGCGCGGCGATGGCGCCGGGTGAGCGCGCGTAGACGGTCTGATAGCGCTCGCGGTCCTCCGGCGTGTCCGGCCGGTGGATGTAGGGCGGCAGAGGCACGTGCCCCAGCCGCTCGAGATGCGGCTCGACGGGCGCGGAGAAACGCAGGCGGTAGCGGCCTTCCTCGTCCTTATCGACGACCTCGGCGTCGAGGCCCGGCGCGAGCTCGATCGCGGTACCGGGCCGGGCGCGCTTCCCCAGTTTGACGAGGGCGCTCCATTCGCGCTCGCTCAGCCGCTCGACGAGCAACAGCTCGATCCGGCCGCCGCCGGCGGCGCGCCGGCCGAAGAGCCGTGCCGGAATGACGCGCGTGTCGTTGACCACCAGCAGATCGCCGGCCCGCAGCAGGCGCGGCAGGTCGCGCACGCGGGCATGGCGCTCGGATCCGCCGCGGTCCAGCACCAGCAGGCGGCTCTCGCCGCGCGGCGCGGGCTCCTGGGCGATGCTCGACGCCGGCAGCTCGTAGTCGAAGTCGCGGGTGAGCACCTGGAGCCGCCGCCCGCTAGACGATCGAGACCTCGCGCAGGACGTTCGCCGCCACCGCCAGGGCGACGAGCATCAGCCCGCCGGCGGTCCAGAACGGCCAGGCGGCTCCGGCGGCGCCGAAGACGAACGTCCCCGCCAGGGGTCCAAAGATGCGGGCGAGTGCCCCGAACGAGCGCGACAGGCCGATCGTCCCGCCCTGCGAGCGCTCGTCGGTGAGGCGGCTCAGCAGCCCCAGGCTCGAGGGGTTGTGGATGCCGTTGCCGACGGCCAGCAGCAGCATGCTCAGCAGCAGGGGCCACAGCCGGGACCAGACCGGCGGGATGGATGCCGGCGTCAAGGGCACGAGGGCGAGCCCCGCGGCCATGAGGACGATGCCGGCGAGGATGAGGGAGCGCTCGCCGAAGCGCCGGATCAGCCTGCCGAGGAGGCCTCCCTGGATCACCACCAGCACGACGCCGACGAAGACGAAGAGCCACGAGGTCTCGCGCGTGCCGAAGCCGAAGCGTGCCTGGCAGAAGAGGGCCAGCGTGGTCTCCATCATCGAGAAGCAGAACATGACGAGGAAGAAGAGCACCATCAGTCCGCGCAGCGGCGCGTGGCGCCAGACGGTCCGCAGGTCGGAGAGGTCCAGCCAGGAGCCGCGCTGCGCCGCATCGCTTCGCAGCTCGGGAGAGAGCGACTCCGGCAAGCCGATGAGGGCGAGCAGGAAATTGAGCCCGGAGAGAGCCGCCGCGGCGAGCGGCACGAGGCGGGGTCCGAGGGACGGCAGCGCCTCCCCGGCATGCGCCAGGATGCCGCCGAGCGCCGGCCCAAGGACGAAGCCGGCGCCGAACGCCGCGCCGACGAGACCCATGGCCCGCGAGCGGTCCTCGGGCGCCGAGACGTCAGCCATGTACGCCTGGGCGATGCCGTAGTTCGCGGCCGCGACGCCGGCGAGGGAACGGGAGATCAACAGCACCGAGTAGGAGGGCGCGAAGGCGAAGAGCAGATAGGAGAGCGCGCCGCCGGCGATGGAGCCGAGCAGCACGGGCCGCCGGCCGATGCGGTCCGAGAGGCGCCCGAGCAGCGGCGCGAAGAGGAGCTGGGTCAGGCTGTACGAAGAGAAGAGCAGGCCGATCTGCACCGGCGTGGCCCGGAACTCCTGGGCGTAGAAGGGCAGCAGCGGCAGGATCATGCCGAACCCGATGAGGTCGAGCAGGATGGTGAGGAAAACGGTGAGCCGGGCCCGCCGGCCCGGCGCGATCCGGGGGGTGGTCATCGGGGCGGGAGTGTAGCATCGGGGGCGAAGCCACCTTCATCTACGTCGGAGCGGTTTGCCCGCGAAGCCTCACCCCCTGTCCCCCTCTCCCTGACGGGCGAGGGGGGACAGGGGGTGAGGCTTCGCGGGCAAACCGCTCCGACGTAGATGAAGGTGGCTTCGCCCCCGATGCTACACTCCCGCCCCGATGACCACCCCCCGGATCGCG
>JBIOVX010000078.1:0-16692 GCA_044868005.1 Thermoanaerobaculia bacterium
ACGATCGCCGCCTTCGAGGCAGAGGGAGAGGCGGATGCGGGTTTCGCCGGTGGTGCGTTCAACCTGGCCCTTTCTCCCCTCTGTATAGGGTAGGGGCGGGTCTGGAGGGGCGGGAGGAGGCGCGACCCGCCCTGGCGGTCAATGCGACGCGATGGGCAGGCTCTTCCGCGTCAACGTCGCATCCCGCGATCCGATCTCCTTTCCATCCCTGTCGAGCAGGCGGACTCGCTGTTCGTCCACGATGAGGAAATTGCGGACGTCCCCGGGCTCGTCGGGCCGCAACTGGTAGACCGCGGCCTCCGGATCTTTCCGGCTGGGCCGCCGTAAGCTCCACGTGCCGTCGGACTCGATGGTGCGGTCACCGCCGGACGTTCCCAGGTAGGTCTCGACGAGCCGATAGGTGAAGTCCTCGTCGAAGAGGGTCAACGTGGTGCGGATTCCCCGGCAGCCGGCGCAGGGCAGAACGCCTTCGTAGACGGCCAGGATCTTCTTGACCGATACGACCGGAGCCACGCGGTCGGCGGTGCTCGTCACCATGGGTGCCACGCGGCCCGCCTGGCAGCCCGCGAGGGGCGCGGCCAGCACGAGCGCGAGGAAGCCAGCTCTTGATGTGAAGTTCAGCATCCAACATATTGTATCAGTTCAGGAAATGGACTTGAACCCCGCGATCGGCAACGGCAGGCGCCGGCCCAGCCGCACGGCCTCGCGCATAGCGGTCAAAGCGGCCTCGTGCTCGGGCAGCCAGTCTCGCTGGTCCTTGACGTTGCGCTTCGCCTCTTCCTGTGCCGCCAGGGCTTCCCGAAGCAGGCCGCGCCGGTACTCGTAGATGGCCCGCACGCGCAGCATCGGCGTATTCCTGGGATCGAGCATCGCGGCGGCGTCCAGTGCCTCCCGCCCCGCCGCCAGCGAGCCGCCGGCGACCTCGGCGTAGGCGAGATTGACGTTGGCCACCAGGCGCAGCGCTTTGTGCTGGATCTTCTCTCCCAGGGCGCGGGCCTCGCGGGCCGCGGCGGCGCCGCCGGCGAAGTCTTCGCGCTCGGTCAAGAGGAAGCTCAGGTTCGCCAGGGCGAAGCCCTCCAGGCGGAGCTCCGCGGCTTCGCGGCTCTTGGCGAGAGCGCGGCGGACGAGGCGCTCGGAGGCGGCCCGATCTTCCGTCGCGACCGCGAGGTTGAGGAGCGCCAGAGCCTGGCCGATCGGGTCCTTCCTCGCCTCGTTCAGCTCCAGGACCTGGCCATGGAAGCGCCGCGCCGACGCGAGATCGTTGGCATCGTAGGCCGCCATGCCGAGATTGGTGAGGACTGTCGCCTGCAGATCCCGGTCGCCGCTGTCACGGGCCCGCGCCAGGGCGCGGCGGTACAGCTCGGAGGCGCGCCTGCGCTCGCCGCGATCGGCGGCGATCAGCCCCAGGTTGTTGAGCCGCGCAGCCTGCCCCCGAGGCTCGCGCAACTCGACGAGCAGGGCCAGCGAGGCGCGGAACTTCGCCTCCGCTTCGGCGAGGTCGCCGCGGTCCCGGGCCAGGACGCCGAGGTTGTTGAGCACGTTGGAGAGGCCCTTGCGGTTGCCGGACCTGGTGAGGACGCCGAGGGCCTGGCGGTCCCAGCGCAAGGCGGCTTCGATATCGCCGCGATCCGCTGTCTCCCGGCCCAGGCTCGCAAGGGCTTCGCCCTCCAGCCGCCGGTCGCCGGTAGCCCGCGCCGTCTTCAGGGCCTCCAGGAGCGCGGCCTCGCACTCCTCCCAGCGCGCCAGGTGGATGTAGCTGCGGCCGAGCATGAGCCGCGCCCAGGCGAGGTCGGGAGCGCGGTGCAGCGCCACGAGGAAGTAGTGCGGCGCCGCCTCGCCGCCGCCGCGCCACAGCTCCTGCACGCCCATGGCGTAGAGGCTGTTGACCACGGGATCCTCGGAGAGGCGGTCCTTGACCTCGGGGATACGGGCGCCGGGATCGAGCCGCAGCGCCAGCCGGTTCGCCATCTCGCCGGCCATCGCCGTCAGCTCGGCGCCCTGGACTTCGCGCCGCACCGCCGCTCCCCGCGGGGTGAGCAGCTCGTAGCGCACGCGAAAGCCTCGCGGCCGTTCGGCCGTCACCTCGGCGGCGGCGACGAAGTCGGCGCCGAGGGCGCGGCGCAGGCGCGCCAGGGATTGCGGACGAGGCGGCCGGTCCGGCGGCATGCCGAGATCGCGCAGCACGCGGTCCACGTCAGCCATCGGCACCGCCTCGACGTGCGCGGCCTCGTCGAGCAGCTGAGCGACGATTTGCGCGAGGCCGACCTCCACCCAGTCGTTGACGTGCGTGCCGGTGGCGTTGCGGAAGGGCAGCACGGCGATCCTGCCCACCTGGCCCGGCGCGAGGAGCGCCGGCGGCCTCGCCAGCCGGTAGGTCAGCAGGGCGGTGAGAGCTACCGCGATCACGCCGGCGGCGGCGAGCGCCACCAGGGCCGCCCGCCGCCGCACCAGCTTGCGGGCGCGGTAGAGGGCGGTGCCGCGGCGGGCGGTGACCGGGAGGCCGGCGAGATAGCGCTCGAGGTCCTCGGCGAGCGCGAGGGCCGTGGGATACCGCTGGTCCGGTTCCTTGCGCAACGCCCGCAGCGCGATGGCGTCGAGATCGCGGTCGAGCCCGCGCTCAGCCGGGCGCGCCGTCGTCGTGCGCTTGATGAGAACCGAGGGGCGCGGCGGCTCGCGCTCGCAGATGGCGTGAAAGATCTCGTTCGGCGTCTCCGACTCGCCGCCGTAGGGAAGCGCGCCGGTGAGCAGCCGGTAGAGCAGCACGCCGAGGGCGTAGATGTCGCTCGCCGGGGTGACCTCCTCGCCGCGGATCTGCTCGGGGCTGGCGTAGAGCAGCGTCATCGGCGCCTGGCCCAGGACGGTCTCCAGCCGCGTGCCGTCCTGCTCGTCCGGTTCGAGCAGCTTGGCGATGCCGAAGTCGAGCAGCTTGGGTGCGCCTTGCGCGTCCACCAGGACGTTGCTCGGCTTGAGGTCGCGGTGCACGACGCGGCGCTCGTGGGCGAAGTGCACGGCGCGGCAGACGGTGGCGAAGAGCCGCAGCCGCTCCTTCACCGGCAGCCGGTCGCAGTAGCGGTCGAGCGGCTCGCCGGCCACGTACTCCATGACGAGGAACGGCTGACCCGTGCGGGTCGTGCCGCCGTCGAGCAAGCGGGTGATGTGCGGATGCTCGAGATCGGCGAGGATCTGCCGCTCGGTGCGGAAGCGGCGCGCCGCCGCGAGCGACGAGGCGGCGCCCGGGCGCAGGAACTTGATCGCCACGCGCTGCCGGAACTCGCCGTCGGCGCGCTCGGCGAGGTGGACCGAGCCCATGCCGCCGCTGCCCAGCTCGCGCAGCACGCAATAGCCGCGCTCGCCTTGCACGAGCCGCGGCACCGCCTCCACGCTCGCCGAGCCGGCGAGGAAATCGGTGGCGGTGTCGTCGGCTTCGCTCACCCTGATACCTCGCAAAAAGGACGAAAAGGACAACAGGGACAGCAAGGACAAGAAGGCTCATCCGGGACGGCAACTGTCCTTGCGGTCCTTGGAGTCCTTTGGGTCCTTTCCTCCCCTGCCTGTAGATGTAAATTCAGTATACCGCTGGAGGCGGCAACGCGCGCCGGGGAAGGCACAGCCGCCGATTATATGGAGCGCCTTTTCCAGGCCGCGAAGACCGCGATCCCCAGCAGCGAGGCGGCAATGCCGGCGAGCCCCGCCTCCGGACCGAACGCGCCGCCCGTCACGAGCTCCGGCCCGAGCTGCCGGACGGCGATCACGCTCGCCCCTTCCAGATCGCCGCTGACGGGAAATCCGAAGACCGCGCCCTCGAAGAGGTTCCACGCGATGTGCAGACCGATCGCCGCCGACAGCCGGCCGGTGGCCAGGAAGGCGGCGGCGAAAAGGAGCGCGTTGACGAGGAGCCCGAGCGTGCTCATCACCGTCGCGTTGTCGTTGAACGCATGCAGGAGCGCAAACACGGCCGACGAGGCGAAGACGGCGATGGGGAGATTCAATCCCTCGGCGAGGTTCCGCAGGTGATATCCACGCGAGAGAAACTCCTCGTACACGCCGACGCACAGGACCTTGACGAGAGAAAACGACAGCGCGAGAGCGAGTGAGACGTCCGCGACGCGGGTGACGAAGAAGCCGCTCACCTGAATCCAACCGGCCGCGTATTCGGCGGCGAAGATGAGACCCATCAGCAGCGCGCCGAGCCCGAAGCCGAGCCCGAGTCCCTTCCACCAGGCGCGATCGAGGCAGCCGCCGATCTCCGAGAAACGCCGGTGGTCGAGCCAGCGCGCCGCGATGGCGATGCTGCCGATCACCGCGGCGGCGAGGAAGGGACCGACGATCATGTTGATCACGCGGTCGTAGGCTTCGTGGCCGTATCCCGGCAGGAAGACGCCGCGCCTGTGCAAGGCCGTCAGCGGCTCGGCGATGCCGAAGATGGGGATCAGCGCCAGCGCCGCCATCAGCAAGGCCTGGATGATCAGCCGCCAGCCGGCGCGGAGACGCCCTTCGGTGGAATTCCAGAAAAGGGTCATGCCATAGGTCAGACGCGCGAAAGGCACGGGGATTACCCGGACTTGATAGGATCGCGGCTCAAGGAGAGATCTTCATGTTCGTCGGACATCACGCGGTCGGGCTGGCAGGCCGGGCGAGGACGCCGCGCATCTCCCTCGGCACCTGGCTCATGTCGGTGCAGTTCCTCGATCTGCTGTGGCCGATCTTCCTGCTCCTCGGCTGGGAGCACGTGCGGATCCTGCCGGGCCTGATGAAGGTCAGTCCGCTCGACCTGTACGACTACCCCATCACCCACAGCCTGGTCGGCGCGCTCGGCTGGTCGGTCCTTTTCGCGCTCGGCTACCTGGCTCTGGGAAGGGCCGAGCTGCCGTTGCGGCGCCGCGGCGCGGTGCTCCTCGGCGCGGGAGTCTTCAGCCACTGGATCCTCGACTTCCTGGTGCACCGTCCGGATATGCCCATCCTGCCGGACGGCCCCTACGTCGGTCTCGGCCTGTGGAACTTCCCCTGGATCGTCCTGCCGCTCGAGACGGGGCTCTACGCCATCGGGATCTTTCTCTACGTGCGCGCCACACGGCCGCGCGACGCGATCGGCCGCTGGGGGCTGTGGTCCCTGCTCGCGCTGCTGTTTCTCCTCTGGATCGCCAGCCTGCTCGGACCGCCGCCGCCGAACGAGCGGGTGCTCGCCTGGTCCGCCCTCTCCGCCTGGATTATCGTGCCCTGGGGCTGGTGGGCGGATCGGCACCGGACATCACTCTGAAGGTCTCAGATTTGGAACCGCCCTGGGCGTGCCGGGTTGCAGAAATGAAACCCGCGACGGAGACGCTCGGCAAGCGGTCCTTTGTTTTGAATCACTTGCGGTTTTTCTCAGGCCTGGTCCGGGCTCTGCATTCTGGCCGGTGACCCGCTTTCAGCCGGGAAGAGCACTTTAGCTTGTATCCAATTCGGGAGGTATGTCATGTCGCAGCGACGGTGGTTGCTGTTGTTGGTGATTTTTTGCGTCTTCGCCGGCCCGGCGTTCGGGCAGACCGTGACGATCGAATGGGTCCACAACTATTCCGGTCAGCCGCTTTCACAGGCCTATGAGTTCTCGTCTGTAGGGCTCCGCGCCACGGACGGCGGCTCGGCCGGCCTGGGCTCGCTTTCCGTACGGGTCACCTCCGACCTGCGTGGCGACGAGGAGTGGATCACCCTAGGGGAAGACGCGAATAATCCCGGTGTCTTCATCAGCAGTTTTTATGGGCTCTACGTTCCCGGTACGCTGACGACCGATCCGCCTGCGCAGGATAGCTGGCTCGAGGTCACCGAGAACGCTGGGCCGCCCCTCCAGCGCGACACCATCCGCGTGTTCTTCGAGAGCTGTTCGGCCCCGCCCTGTCCCACGGACGCCGTGCCGATGATCGGCTCTACGATCCGGCTGGCCGACTCCGCGTGGGTGGACGTCGATAACGCGGTTCCCGGCGGCTCGCTGTACATCGAGGTGAAAGATTACGGGGCTCCTTACTGGGCTCCGGCCACGGCCACGGTGGTGAGCCAGTCCGGCGACTCCGAGACCGTGAGCCTGCCGCCCGACTTCAGCGACCCCGAAAATCTGCTCAACGTTTTCCGGCAGAGCATCGACGTCGAGCTCGGTCCCGCGGTCCCGGGCGACGGAGTGCTCCAGGTCCAGGACCTGGACACCATCACCGCGAGCCATCCGGATCCCCTGGGCCTCTCTTCCTCGACCGACAGTGCCGTCGTCGACACGAGACCGATCAGGTTTCTCGACCGCTTCGGAAATCCCGCCGATTATCAGTTCGAGGACAGCCCGGTTCGCGTCCGGGCGGTCTATCCCGACGGCAATACCGACCCGGGCGCCGCCGACACCGTGACCGCCACCCTCCTGACCAAGGACATCGAGGGGAACACCCGCGACACCGAGACCCTTCAGCTCACCGAGACCGAGCCCGATACCGGCGTCTTCACCGGGCAGATCCAGCACATAGCCTATTACCAGGCCTTCCCCGAAAACGGCCAGCTTGAGAGCTGGCACACCTACAGCGGTCCGAGCGCTCCGTCTTTTTCGGATCTCGTCACAGCGGTCCTCGACTCCGAGTCGGCCACGGTGCCGTTCCTGTTCTCGAAAGTCTGGTTCATCGACGCCGCGGGGAACGAAGCCACGCAATACAACCTGGGAGGACGGATCTACATGCGCGTGGAGCGGGAGCGGGCCAACTACTCGCCGGTCCAAACGGACTTTCTCCAGGTTGAGGTGAGATCTCTGACCACCGGGGACTCCGAGTACCCGACCCTGTACGAGACCGGTCCCGACACGGCGGTCTTCGAGGGCTGGATCAACTCCGCCGTGCTGCCGGCGGCCTGGGACACCGTCCTCGCCGTCCAGGCGGGCGAGACGATCGAGATGATCCATCAGGGCTACCTGATTCAGGTGAAAGACCAGGCCGTCATCATCATCAACCAGCCGCCGGTGGCCGGGGACGACACGGCGAGCCTCGCCGAGGACACGTCGGTCTCGATCCCGGTGCTCGCCAATGACTCCGATCCCGAGAACGCGCCACTGTACCTGGATGGCATCCAGACCGCTCCGGCCCACGGCACGGCCACGATGGAGCCCTCCGGCTCCATCCTCTACACGCCGGCGCAGAACTACTACGGCACCGATTCATTCCAGTACCGCGTCCGCGACGGGATCGACAGCGTCGTCGCGGCGGTGACGATCACCATCAGCCCGGTGCCCGACCCGCCGGTCGCGGTCGACGACTTCGTCACGACGCCCGAGGACTTGACCGTCACCGTCAACGCCCTGGCCAATGACACCGACGCGGATGGCGACGCGCTGACCATCTCGAGCTACATGCCCGGCGCCTGCGGCAACGTCATGCTCAATCCCGACAATACGTTCACTTACACGCCGGAGCCCGACTGCTACACTCCGCCCGGCAATCCCGGCTACATCATGTACTGGGTCTCGGATGGCACCAGCCAAGACATGGGTCACGTTCACCTGACTGTCACGCCGGTCAACGATCCGCCGATCGCGGTGGACGACTCCGCCACCACCGCGGAGGACACGGCCACGACGATCAACATCCTCGCCAACGACAGCGACATCGACGGCGATGCGCTCTCCGTCACGGCGGTCACGCAAGGCGCCAGCGGCTCGGTGACCTTCACAGCCAGCTCCGTCACTTATACCCCGAACGCCAACTTCCACGGCGCGGATTCGTTCACTTATACGATCGGCGACGGCAACGGCGGGACCGCGACCGCCACGGTTTCCATCACCGTAAACACGGTCAACGACAGCCCGGCCGCGGCGAACGACTCCGGTATCACGACGGAAGATTCAGCCGTGACCGTCAACGTGCTGACCAACGACAGCGATATCGACGGCGACTCGCTCTCTGTCACCGTGGTCACCCAGGGGAGCAACGGGTCGGTGACCTTCGACGCAGCCTCCGTCACCTACACCCCGGCCGCGAACTTCAACGGCACGGATTCCTTCACCTACACGGTGAGCGACGGCAACGGCGGTAGCGCGACCGCGACGGTGTCGATCACGATCAACGCCGGCAACGATTCGCCCACCGCGACGAACGACTCCAAGACGACCACGGAAGACACCGCAACGACGATCGACGTCCTTGCCAACGATAGTGATCCCGACGGCGATACGCTTTCGATCACTGCGGTCACTCAGGGGAGCAACGGAGCGGTTACTTTCAACGCCAGCTCCGTCACCTACACTCCGAACGCCAATTTCAACGGCTCCGACTCGTTCTCTTACACGATCAGTGATGGCAACAGTGGGACTGCGAATGCGACGGTTTCCATCACGATCGACGCGGTCAACGACGACCCGGTCGCGGCGAACGATTCCGCCAGCACAACCGAGGATACGGCGGTTGCGATCAACGTCCTGACCAACGACAGCGATCCGGAGGGGCATACCCTTTCGATCACTGCAGTCACACAGGGTGCCAAGGGTTCGGTGACCTTCACCGCCAGCTCCGTCACGTACACTCCAGCGGCCAACGCCAACGGACCTGATTCGTTCACCTATACCGTCTCCGATGGCGACGGCGGCACCGCGACCGCGACAGTCGCGATCAGCATCACCGCGGTCAACGACTCGCCGGCCGCGGCGAGCGATTCCAAGACGACCGCGGAAGACACCGCTACGACGATCAGCGTCCTCGCTAACGATAGCGATCCCGACGGCGACTCGCTCTCCGTCACCGCAGTCACGCAGGGGAGCCACGGAGCGGTGACTTTCAACGCCAGCTCCGTCACCTACACGCCGAACGCCAATTTCAACGGCTCCGACTCGTTCTCTTACACGATCAGTGACGGCAACGGCGGCACCGCGAACGCGACGGTCTCCATCACGATCAACGCGGTCAACGACAACCCGGCGGCCGCGAACGATTCGGCCGGCACGAACGAAGACACGGCGGTTGCGATCAACGTCCTTGCCAATGACAGCGATCTCGATGGAGATACCCTCGCGGTCTCTGCCGTCACCCAGGGGACGAAGGGATCGGTAACGTTCACCCCCAGCTCCGTCACTTATACCCCGGCGGCCAACGCCAACGGACCCGACTCATTCACTTACACGGTTGGAGACGGCCATGGCGGCAGCGCGACCGCGACCGTTTCCATCACCATCACCGCGGTCAACGACGCTCCCGACGCGGTGAACGATGCCGCGGGAACCAACGAGGACGTGGCGGTCATCATCTTAATCCTTGCCAATGATGCCGACGTGGACGGCGAAGCGGTCCTCCTCACCGGCGTGAGCCAGGGGACCCGCGGCTCCGTCGTCCAGAACGGGAACGGCACCGTCACCTACACGCCCAACCCGAACACCTTCGGCGCCGACGCCTTTACCTACAGCGTGCGCGACGCCGCCGGACTGACCGACACCGCGACCGTCAACGTCAACGTGGCGCCGGTCAACGATCCGCCCGATGCGATCAACGACAGCGCCACCGCCAACGAGGGCGGTAACGTCGTGATCACGGTCCTCGCGAACGACACGGATCTCGAGGGCGGCCTCACCGTCACCGCGGCCTCGACGCCCGCCCACGGCACGGCGACGATCAACGGCAACGGCACGATCACCTACACGCCGGTATCGACCTACAGCGGCTCCGACAGTTTCACTTACACGATCAGCGACGGCGCGACCACGGACACCGCCACGGTCAGCGTTCAGGTGAAGGACGCCATCGGCAACGTCGCGGTGCTCGGCACCCACAGCGTCTGGATCCAGAGCGGCGCCGACGTGCTCTCGGGAGACGTCGTTGCCAACGAGGCCGGCAGCGCGCCCTTCCTCAGCTCGACCGAGGTGACCATCGGCGGCGGCGCGAGCACGGCGGCCGGCTGGGACGTCCAGGGCAACCGCGTGACGGTGTTGAGCGGCGGCATTGTGGCGAGCGACGTCTACTACAACCAGCTCACCAACAACGGCTCCGTGAGCGGCGCCCAGTACACTCCGCTCTCCTTGCCGGTCTTCGCCACCCTGCCGGCGTTCCAGAGCTCTTCGCCGGGGAGCACCGACGTCAACGTCGCCAACAGCGGCAGCCTCACCCTGGCAGCGGGAAGCTACCGCGACCTCATCGTCGGACGGAAAGCGACGGTGACCCTCACCGGCGGCACCTACCACTTCCGTTCGATCCTGGTCGATCGCGAGGCCAAGCTGTTCTTCTCCAGCGCCAGCGGGATCCGAGTGCAGCAGAAGATGAGCACCGGCGTCCAGGTCACCATCGGCCCGGGCTCCGGCTCTTCGGCCACGGCGGCCTCCATCGTCTTCTACGTCGCAGGAATCAACGGCACGACCGGCACCCTGGCCGCGACTCCGAAGGCGGTCGAGGTCGGCTCCAACAACGTCGTATCGGCCAACATCTACGCGCCGAACGGCACGCTCTGGCTGAAGGACCAGGCGCAGGCCACGGGCGCGTTCCTCGGCCGCGACGTCAATATCGGCGGCAACGTCCAGGTGAGCCTGATGAGCGCCTGGTAGAGGGCTGTGCTCCGCGGACGGGCCTGCCCTTCGAGCGCAGACCCGTCTGCAGTCCTCGATCAGCCTGAACCTTCCCCGTCCTTCTACGGGTTTCGAGCAACCGCCGCTCTCTGCTATAATACCTTCGTGCCAACCCAATGATGTCGGGGGCTATGTAGTCCTGACTGAAGACGTGAGGGCTAGTTCGTTCCAGAGGAGGTTCAGCTATGCGAACCCGGACGAAACTGGTCCCTCTTGCGCTCGGCACGCTGCTGGTGCTGGGAATCCCTCCCGTTCTGGTCCTGACAGCGGTCCCCTCGGCGGAGGACGGTCCCGCTGCAGCGACCCCCAGGAACCCGCTGCGCGTCCTCATCGCTCAGCGGTCGAACGTGGAGCGCTTCTATCTCGGCTGGCAGAAGGGGTATCTCGCCCGCGGCGGCGACCGCAGTGTGGACGTCTCCCTCGCCTGGACGCCCTCGCTTTCCACCGAGCCCAGCAAGGCGCGCGGCCGGGTCCACCTCGACCTGATCGACGGCTCCCTGCATGCTGAGGTCCGCGGCCTGGACGGCCAGCCGGCCGACCTGTGGCTGGTGGACAACCAGGAGGGGCCCGGCATGACCGTGCTGCCGCAGCCGGGGGACCGCATGATCAAGGTCGGCTCGCTGCGGGAGAACGGCGGCGTCGCCACGGTCTCGGCATCCCTCGTGCCGGGCTTCTTCCGAAACTTCGAGCCGGACCTGGTGGTGGTCTCGCGGCCCGGCCGGACGCCGGCGGAGAGCAGCGTCCTGGTCGGCACGCGGCCCTTCTTCGAGCGCCTCTACACCCGGACCCGCGTGGACAGGGAGACGACACGCGAGAGGAACGCCAGGCTGTTCGGGCCGGCCTCCATGCTGGCGTGGCTGAGCCCCCGCTCGGCGGAGGCGGGCTCGACCGAGATCCTCGTCGCCCGCGGACTGGTGAGCCAGGCGGTCGGCGACGGCGCGGAGCTGTTCTTCCGCGGCACGTTCGAGGGCAACGGACGCACCTGCGCCACCTGCCACCGGGCGGCGAACAACCTGGGGCTCGATCTCGATTTCGTCTCGTCGCTGCCCGCCGACGACAACCTGTTCATCGCCGAGCTGCCGCCGGAGCAAGGCGGCGTGCCCGGCCTCGAGCGGCCGGCGCTGATGCGCGGCCACGCCCAGATCCTGATGAACGCCGACGGCTTCGAAAACCCCACGAGCAAGTTCGTCATGCGCGGGGTGCCGCACGCGCTCTCCCTCGCCACCTCCATCGGCGAGCCCGCGAGCACGGGCTGGGCCGGCGACGTCGGCGCGCTCCGCCTGCTCGTCAACAACGCCGTGAAGCAGCACTTCACCAGGAGCCTCAGCCGGGCCGGCGCGGATTTCGTCCCGGCGACGGATGCCGAGCTCGACGCGATGGAAGCCTTCCTGCTGTCCACCGGCCGCCTCAACCAGCTCCTCCTCGTCGCCGTCACTTTGACCAACCCCGCCGCCGAGGCCGGCAAGCTCCGGTTCCAGACGGTCGGTTGCAGCGGCTGCCATTTCAACGCCGGCGCAACCTTCCCCGGCAACTTCAATCCCAACTTCCGGCACGGCGTCGAAAGAGCCGCCGATCCCAGCCAGGCGACCGAGCCCCACCCGCACGACGGCGGCTCCGGCACGGCCGCCAACCCCAATTTCGACTGCGACGGCGACGGGACGCGCGACTGCTTCGGCAACGGCACGTTCAACGTGCCGCCGTTGATCGAGGCGGCCGACACCGAGCCGTTCTTCCACAACAACAGCGCCGCCACCCTCGAGGAGGCGGTGACGCACTACACCACCGAGGCGTTCAGGCAAGCGGAAGGAATCACTCTCCCGGTGACGCAGCAGGACATCCTCGACATCAGCGCTTTCCTGCGCGTGCTCAACGCGGGGGTTCAACTCCGCGATCTCGATCCAGCGCAACAACGCAGCCTTGGCCCTGGAAAAGAGCAACGCGGCCGGCACGCGCGCGACGGTCAACACGCTGCTCGCTCTCTCCAGCAGCGAAGCCGCGGACGCCATCGAAGTGCTCAGCGAACGGAAGCTGAATCCGGCCTCGGTCGCGCTGCTCAGGAATGCGATCACCAGCAACAACGGCGCCATGGCCGCGAGATCGACGCAGCCCCGCCGGGCGCTGATCCAAAAGGCCCTCAACTCTCTGAAAGCGGCCAAGGCCAAGCTCGGCACCGGCCTGAATTTCACGCTGGGTGAAGGGAATCTGCTGTTCTAGAAGGCCCGTCCATGCGAAGAGGAATGAGGCTGGTCCCCCTGGTCTTCGGTACGTTCCTGATGCTGGCCAGGCTTCTCGGGCCGGCCTCCCTGCTCGCCTTGCTGAGCCCGCGCTCGGCTGAAGCCGGCTCGGCGCAGGTCCTCGTCTCCAACGGGCTCGTGAGCCAGGCTGTCGCCGATGGCGCGGACCTCTTCTTCCGCGGCACTTTCGGCGGCAACGGCCGCACTTGCGGCACCTGCCATCGGGCGGCGAACAACCTGGGGCTCGACGTCGAATTCATCTCGACGCTGCCCGCCAATGACAAGCTGTTCATCGCCGAGCTGCCGGCCTCGCAGGGCGGCGTTCCCGGCCTCGAGCGGCCGCAATTGCTGCGCGGCCACGCGCAGGTCCTCATGAACGTCGACGGCTTCGAGAATCCCACGACGAAGTTCGCCATGCGCGCGGTGCCGCACACGCTCTCCCTTTCCAGGTCGATCGGGGTTACGGGCACCGAGGCGCCTGTCCAGCGCACGGGGTGGAGCGGCGACGGCGCTCCCGGCAACGGCGCACTCCGCCTGCTTCCGATCACAGCGGTGAAACAACACTTCACCAAGAGTCTGAACCGCATCGAGGGCACGGACTTCGTCCTGCCGACCGATTCCCAGCTCGACAAGATGGAAGCCTTCCTGCTGGCCGGCGGCCGCCTGAACGAGCTCAACCTCGCCGGCCTCACTTTGAAGGAGGCGGCTGCTCAAAACGGCAAGGTGAAGTTTGGCAGCTTCCTGTGCGGCCGCTGTCATCCCAATGCCGGAGCCGCGGCCGGAGGCAGCAATCTCAGCACCAACACCAATGTCGAGCGGGCGCCCGATCCCAGCCAGGCGACCGAGCCCCACCCCCACGACGGCGGCTTCGGCAAGGCCGTGACGCCGAATTTCGACTGCGATGGGAACGGCTCTCTCGACTGTTTCGGCGACGGCCAGTTCAACGTGCCGTCGCTCATCGAGGCGGCCGACACCGAGCCGTTCTTCCACAACCACAGCGCCGCCACCATCGAGGACGCGGTGGCGTTCTACGCCAGCGACGCGTTCAAGCAGACGGGCATCGCGATCGGTTCTATGACGCAGACGGACATCCTCGACATCGGCGCTTTCCTGCGCGTGCTCAACGCGGCGTTCAACTCCGCGATCTCGATCCAGCGCAACTCCGCCGCTCTCACCCTGGAGACGAGCGGCGGCGAAGGCGCGCGCGAGACGGCCAACATGTTGCTCGCGCTCTCCAACAGCGAGGCCGCGGACGCCATCGAGGTGCTCAGCCGCCGCAAGCTGCATGCGAACGCGGTCAAGCTGCTCGGCAATGCGATCTCGAAGAACAACCGAGCCATCGCCGCGAAACCATCGAACAGCCGGCAGACGCTCATCCGCCGGGCCCTCAACGACCTCAAAACGGCCAAGGCCCAACTCGGCACCGGCCTGGACTTCACCCTGGGCGAGGGGAATCTGCTGTTCTAGTAGGGGCGGCCCTACGTGGCCGCCCTCACCGGTTGAACGGATACTCGTTGATCCAGTGGAAGCCTCTGGTGATGAGCCGGAATTCGGGGAGCTCGGTCCGGCGGAGCCTGGCCCGCAGCTTGTGGCCGTCGAACGTCCCCTCCAGCGCGAGGAGCCCCGGCCCGACGTGCTTGAAAGCGAGAGCTGATTTCCACTTCGGATCGTCGCGCTTGCTCAGCTCGAGCATCTTCTTCGGGAGATCCATCTTGAGGGCGTAGCGCTCGCGGGATTGATTCATGAGCTGGACGGCGAGCAGGCCGGGAAAATCGAAGACCACCCGCTGCCACCGGCTCTCGTCCGAGACCAGCGGCGGCCGGGTCTGCCCGTCGATCACGAGCTCCTCGACGTTCCAGATGCCGTAGAACGGCGACTCGCCCGGCGCACGGCCCACGGTGGCCCCGTAAGACTGGGAAAGGGCCAGCCCGGTGATTCCCAGCAGGAGCAGCGTACGGCAAGCCAGCGCGGCGCGGTTGAGCCAGACCCGGCGGAAGAGCGGGCGGACCTCGGCGGGCGCGGCGGCGCGGTTGAACAGGAAGAAGTCGGCGAGCCGGCGCAGGTCGGGAAGAGTCAGGAAGATCGCCATGAGCAACAGGTGGGACGAGTAGAGCTTCACCGGCACGTCGTAGCTGAAGTTGAGCATGACCACGTTGCCGACGACGCCGATGCAGACGAGCGCGCCGAGCAGCGTGGTGCGGCGGCCGAGGAGGAGCAGGCCGCCGAGCATCTCGGCGGCGCCGGAGAAGATCTCGTAGGCCTTCGAGGCGCCGATGAACGTCCACAGAAGCCCCATCGGCGAAGCGTCGCCGATCGGCTGGATGAGACGATCGAGCGACGGCGCCGGGAACTGCGACGGGAACACCTTGTAGGCTCCATAGGAGACCATCGACGCGGCGAGGAAGAAGCGGACGTAGATGCGCAGCCACTCGTGGAGCCGCGCGTAGTTGGCGCGTTTCCGGTCGAGCAGCGTCCAGACGAGCGCCGCCGCGGCCGCCAGCACCGCATAGCAGAACGCCAACACGTAGTCATACGTCGTGTCGCCGCTGCCGTTGGTGAAGACGGTGATCTCGACCCCGAACACGTGCTTGCCGACCCAGGGCACGATCGCGTGCCAGAGGCTCTGGTGCCACCCGGCGACGGCATCGACGTAGGGGATGTAGTCCAAGGGGAAGGGGAAGATGTAGAGGAAGAAATACACGCAGGCGAAGCGGAAGGAGATGCGCTTCGCGAGTCCCCACTGAACGGGGACGTTCCTCGGCTCCTCCTCCTGCTCCACGCCTGCGGAATCAGGCGCCTCCACCTGGTCGTAGGCCTTCTCGGCGATCATGGTGTCCTCCTGCACCCATGATAACCGAAGGCCGGATAGCCGAATGAACGGCAGGCAGGAGATTCTAGGGAGAAGATCCCTGCAGGGTCCGGCGAAGCTTGAGGATGAAGCTCGCCATGGCGCGCAGGGTCCGTTCCGGATGCTCCCGGTGAGGGGCGTGACCGCAGGAAGGAATCGCCACCGCCTCGACGGGACCGCCGGACTGCCGCTGGATGGCTTCGACCTGGCGCCAGGTGCCGTACTCGTCCTCCTCGCCTTGCAGGATGAGCATCGGCGCCTTGATGTGCGGCAGGAATTCCTCGATGTTCCAGTCGCGGAAGTCGGGATGGAGCCAGACGTCGTTCCAGCCCCAGAAGGCGGTCTCGGTGTTCGGCCCGTGATGCCGTTCCAGACGCTCGCGAAGGTCCGTCTCGCGATAGGCCTCGGCCATGTGAGCGATGCTGGCGAGGCCGGAGGGCTCGGCGAAGACGTGCGGCGCCTCGAGCACCAATCCGCACAGATTGGCCGCTTTTCCACTGCCGGCGTAGATCAGGGAGATCGAGGCGCCGTCGCTGTGCCCCACCAGGATGGAGCGCCGGACGCCGATCTGCTCGAGGATGTCCGCCAGCAGCTCCGCCTCGTCGTGCATGAAGCGGATGGGACGCGGCAGCGAGGTTGGAGCCGATTTGCCGTAGCCCGCGCGAGAGTAGACGAAGGCGCCGCAGCCGGTCAGCAACGAAAGCCGTTCGGGGAAGTCCCGCCAGGACGAGACGCTGCCAAGCCCCTCATGTAGAAAAACCAGAGTGGGCGCGTTCTCAGGAGAAGGACCTAGCCACCGCGCCTCCATACGGACTCCCCGAACCTCCAGAAATCCCGATTCGGCTCTCTCGGCGCCGGCTTCGTGGGGGCCCATGCCGCGATTCTACGTTCGCAGCGGACCTCCCCGCCGCCGCGCCTATCCAAGATGTAGTACTACGACGCGCCGGTGGGAATGAGGGAAAACCCTCAGGCTGGAGGGTGAAAAAGGCTCAGCGCGAGTAGAAAAGCTCCGAACCCATTGGGTCGCGGCCCGTGACCCAGTAGAAAAAAACTCTGAACCCATTGGG
>JBIOVX010000079.1:0-30386 GCA_044868005.1 Thermoanaerobaculia bacterium
AAGGGGAAACAGGAGCCGGCGAGGACGCCGGCGCTCCCAGGGATGCTCGCTCCAGCACCACTACCTCCACTCCCAGCCCCTCGAACCGCCGCCGGTGCGTCACCCGCCAGGCGGGGTTTCTCTCCAGGGCGGCGATGGCGGCGAGCTGCCAGGCGTTGTAGAGCCGGAAATCGCTCGTCTCGGAAAACTGGCTGCCGGGCAACTGCTGGATGGCGAGGATTCTCGACGGATCCTCGCGGCCGAGCCAGGTCCCCGGCGACAGACGGCGAGGCAACGGCTTGACGAGGGTCACCGCGCGGGCTCCCGCGTCCGTGGCGAGCCACCAGCGCACGAGGTCGTCGCTGAGCTCGTTGAAGGAGCCGATCACCGCCACGCGCGGCGCGCCGGCGGCCTGTTCCGCCAAGTAGTCCAGGGGCCGCCAGAGGCCGGGCCGCGCGGAGTGGAGCCGGTAGTCCCCCGCCAGACGGCTTTCGAGATCGGCGTGCGCCGCGGCGATGCCGATCCCCACGAGGACGGCGGCGCACAGCAGGCCGCCGGCCGCCGCACGCCGGCGCGTGGCGGGCCGCCAGCCGCGGCTGAGCATCAACGCCGCGGCGAGCATCAGGAGCGGCGCCGTCACGGCGAGAAAGCGCGCCTCCTTGAAAGGATGGAGGATCGCGAGGCCCAGCCCCAAGCCCGCGGCCAGCGCGACGACGCGGAAGGGCTCGTCGCTCCGGCGCAACCCGAGCAGCGCGGCGATGAGGAGGAGAACGACGAGGGCGCCGAGGACAGGCGCCGGCGCATAGTCCCTCGCCAGGGCGCGGAAGTAGAAGCTCAGCGAGTCGAGGGAGAAGAGCGGCGGCCCCGCCGCGCGGTTGCGCAGGAACTCGCCGATGCTCTTCGGATGGATGGGCCGCGGGCTCAGGCACCAGACCCACAGCGGGATGACGACGGTGGCGAGGAACGCGCGGAGCTCCGGAGCCAGGCGGCGCCAGCGGCTGCGCACGGCTTCGCGGTGCCGCGCGAAACGGAAGGCGAGGAAGCCCGCTCCGACGACCAGGCCCGCGTAGATCCCGACTCCCGGATTGATCCCGAGGAGGGTTGCGACGATCAGCAGGTCGAGGTAGAGGGCGAGGAGGAGCCGTCCCCATCCCGGCTGCCCCCACGGCCGCAGCAGGCGCGAGGCGCGCCGCGCCAGCTCGCGGCGCCGCTCCGGCGGCAGGCGCCAGACCTCGTTGGCCAGCACGGAGGCGCCCCAGATCAGCGCGTAGTTGTACTTGACGAGGAAGAGGGCCAGCGACGCGAGCCCCGCCAGCCGCCAGGCGGCGGGCGTGCCGAGACGCCGGGCGCGCAGATAGAGACAGAGGGCGAGCAGGGAGAAGAAGGCTCCCGCCATCTCGCGCATGATGAGGATGGCGAACAGCCGTAACAGGGGGCTGGTGAGGAAGAGCGAGGACGCGAGCAGCCCGCCCCAGAGTCCTGCCGGGCCGGCGTCCACCTCGCGCGCCGCCCACAGCAGCAGCAGCGGCGTCGCGGCGAAGAGCACGGTGGAGAGGAGCGTCGCGGAGGCGAAGCTCGCGTCTCCCAGGCCGAGGAAGGGGAGGAGCAGCAGGGAGTAGCCGAAGGGCCACTTGTCCTGGCGGTTCAGCAGATCGAGGAAGCGCAGCGGCCGGCCCTGCTCCAGCGTCCTCAGCAGCTCGACGCCGCCCCAGCCGTGGCCCGCCATGTCCCACAGCGGCAGCCGGCTCTGCACGACGTAGAAACGGTCGAGAGAGGCGGCGGCGAGAGCGGAGACCAGCGCGACGAGGGTCAGGGCGAGGATCCAGCCTGGAGTCCAGGCGCGGCCGTCGTGGGCCGCCGTCGTAGCAGACATGGGGCGGGATTGTAGCCGTCGCGCCCGCCGGCGTGGGTTCGCCGGCGGGCGCCTGAAGAACGGCCGCGAAGGCGGCGCTACTCGGCGCGCACCGTCCGCGCGATCGAGATCTTCGCCTTGCCGAGCGGAGGCAGGGCGTTGACGATCTCGACCGTGTAGAGGCCGGGCCGCGAAACCGCGGCGTCGAGCCCGGTGGCGGTGAGGCCGGCGATGAGCGAGGAGCCGGTCGCCAGCAAGCCCCCGGCGGGATCGAGCAGCTTGACGCCGAGCGCGATCGGGCTGCCCTCGACGACGACGGAGACCTCGAGGTCATCAGCGCCCACGTTGACCGTCCGGCGGAGGATCGGACCCTCGCCGGCCGAAGCCGTGGAGGCCTGAGTCACCGAGCGCGAGCGCACCGCTTCCGCCGAGGCTCCGCCCTGGACACAGTTGAGACGGAAGGCGTCCACGTAAACCGCACCCGAGCGATGTACGATGCGCAGCTCATGCGTCCCGGCGCCGAGGCCGCTGTAGGTCACGGCATGGCCGAAGCTGGGCGTGGACGCGGCCGAGGCATACGACAGCGTCTCGCGCAGCACGCCGTCGAGGTAGACGTCGGCCGTGCCGCCCTGCTTGGAGCGCGCGAACTCATAGCGGATCTCGGGGCCCTTGAAGACGACCCGCGCCGCCGAGCCCTTCGGGTTGTTGCCCATCCGGCGATGGTAGCCGCCGCCGGAAGCCCCGGCGTCCTCCACCCGATGCCAGCCGCCCGAGTATTCGACGGCGTCGCCGGCGTCGTCGATCTGATCGCAGACGAGCGGACAGACGTCGGACTGGGCGTCGGCGCCGGGCTCTTCGAAATTGGTCAGCGTCAGCTCGTCGAACCAGAGGCCGGTGCCCTCGATGTTGTCGTCGGTGCCGTAGGCCACGTCGAGCGCGATCCTGCGGCCGGCCGGGGCAGCGGTGAGGAGCGTGCCGGAGGAGAAGGTGCTCGGGGCCCACTCCACGCCGGTGTCGCCGAGGGGATCGGTGCTCCAGCCGGGCTGCCCGGCGGTGACGCAGGCACCGCCGGCGCCGGAAGCCGCGTAGAGCCGGCCGCCATCGGGCGACACCACGCTGCGCGCGTCGGTGCCGTAGTCGAAGATGCCGAGGTTGCCGCGGTCGAACCACTGGGTGCTCGCCGGCTCGGTGGTGTACCGCGTGTGGAGGGCGAGCGTCGAATTCGAGGTCAGTCTGAGAGCCGGCGAGCGAATCTCGTCGCACTGCAGCGACTGAGCCGTCGATGAGGCCACGAACGAGGAGCTGCTCTGAGCTCCCTGGCCGGGCAGGGCGGTGCGGTTGAAGGTGCCCTGGACGAGCTGCCAGCCCTCGAGATCGGTCTCGAAGCCGTAGGTGCGCGAGGCGACGCCCACCCAGTCGGCCTCGGTGTCGCCGAGGGTGAGCGTGGCGGTGACCGTCGCGGGCGCCAGCTCGTCGGCGGTGAGCTTCACCTCGAAGCCGATCGCCTCGCCCGGCGCCACGCCCCCGGCCACGAGCTCGAGCGCGGCGGCTGTTTCTCCGGGCGCGCCGGCGCAGGTGCTCGCCAGGCTCGCGGCCACGGTCTTGGGCAGCGGGGAGGTGATGATCGTTCCCGGATGTGTCGGCGAGGAGGCCGAAACGATCCGCACGTTGGTGAGCGGCACGTTGCCCGTATTGCGCACCGTGAAGCGCAGCTCACCGCGCTCGCAGTTGTCGATGAAGTCGTCGCCGTCGCCGCTGGCCGCCGCGTAGCTCGCCGAGCCTTCGGCGACGCCCAGCGCCGGCACCGAGGCGGTCGGCGGATCGGGCGGTCCCGAAGGAGTGACCGCGGCCCCGGCGGACATCGGGCCGAGGCAGCCCCCGGACCCCACCGGCATCACGCCGTAGTAATAGGTGAAGCCGTCGAGGAGCGTGCCGTCGGTGAAGGTGGTGGCGGCTGTGACGGCGACCCGTTGCTTGCCGAAATTGAAGCCGAAGACGCCCTCGGTGCGGTAGATCCAGTACTCGGCCGCTCCGGGCACCGGGAGCCAGGAGAGCTGCGCCGAGCGCAGGCCGGCCGTGGCGTTCACCACCGGCGCCTGCTGCGGCGCCAGGGCGCAGCCGCCCGTCACCGGCGGCACCAGGGCGCAGGCGATGCCGTGGCGTTCGAAGGCGCGGAAGATCGCCTCCATGTGCGGCGTGCCGTTCAACAGACTGCCGTCGTCGTCGTCGATAAGGAGGAGATTGAGGTAGCCGCCTTCGGCGCTGCAACCGCCGCCGCCGAGCAGCGGGACGGCGCGGGGGACGCACTGGTACCAGGAGTTGACGTTGCCCGCGCCGAGGAGGAAGAGCCTTCTCGCCACCTCCAGGGCGCTGTTGGCGTCGAGGTCGGTCGGAGAGCCGTCGAAGCCCTGCAGGTCACGGGCGTAGAGGTCCCACATCGCCTCGGCCGGGATCACTCCTTCGCAGTGGGTCTCGAGGCCGCAGGGCCCGGTCTGGGTGCCGACCCCGCAGCCGCCCGGCACGTCGCTCAAGCCCAGGATCCAGTCGACGTCGTGCGGCTGGCCCGAGGCGCGCCTGGCGAAATCGACCTCACGCACGCCGGTGCACTCGACGCAGGGATCGCCGTTGCCCCCGCAGGTCCCCTGGAGGAAGAAGCCGCGGCCTACGCACGACGAGTTGAGGCGGTAGATGGCGTTGATGTCGGCGTAGGCTTCGCCCGGCGAGGAGACCTCGGGGATGTTGTCGTTGTTGTCGAGGCCGTGCCCCCACTCGTGATCGAAGACGGCCGCGATCTCACCCGTATTGCCGCAGCCGTCGCCCTCGCGGTAGAAGTTGACCGACTCGCCGTTCCAGAAAGCGTTGCAGGTGTTGTTGATGTTCATGTTCGCCGGCAGTTGCTGCTGCAGCCAGGCGTTCCCCGGCAGATAGCCCTGCGCGTCGGCGATGACGCGGTTCAGCTCGTAGAAACCGGAGCGCGCCGAGTGGGTGTCGCCGGCCGAGTGTCCGGGTGGCACCGCGCAGTCATGGCCGGCGCTCGCTCCCAGGCTCAGATCGCTCGAACAGAAATTGGACTCGAGGATGGGGCCGCAGTTGTCGTTGATCTTGACGTACTTGCCGGAGAGGGTGGTCTCGGCGCGGCCGGCGGCGGTGAAGAGGCCGTGCGCGTTGGCGAAGCTCGTCGCTCCTCCGGTAGTGACGTCGGTAAAGGGCATGGGGAAGCGCGACTGCTCGACGCCGTCGGGCGTCTGGCCGTCGTTGGACACCGGAAAGACCCCGCCGAGGGTGCGGCTCTCGGCGTACTGGTTGCGGTCGGCGAAAGAGAGCAGCTCGCCGGTGTGGGCGTCCACCAGCGCCTCATAGGAGCCGAGGTCGCCGGCGAAGCGCGGCTTGATGGACCAGGCCAGGCGATAGCCGAGGCCCTGGCCTGGCTCCACCTGGGCGGGATCGGCGCCGCGCGCCACCGGCACGAGCTGCAGCTCGTCCTTCTTCCAGAAGCGCTCGATGGCGTACGGCGCGGCATGGGCGCGCACGGCGTCGGCGGCCTGCGCGGCCGGGATCGCCGGCTGCGTCGAGACCGCGACGTCACCCCAGTTGCGGGTTCCCAACAGGATCAGGTTGCCGTTGTTCACCGCCGCGACGACGAAGCTGTCGCGCACCGGCACCCCGCCGACCACGCGGGGAACGTAGATCTGCGCCACGCGCCGCCCCTCGTGCAGGGCGATGCGGGGGGTACCGAGCTGGCCCAGGTCCAGCCGCAGATCCGCGGCGTGGGCGGCGAGAAACTGGGTCAATGCCGTCTTCAGGGCGGTCCGGTAGGCCTCGTCGTTGGCGGGAGCGCCGCCGAGGCCCGTCCAGCCGAGCAGGTTGCCGAGGCCGGCTCCGGGAACGAGCGGCGTGGCGAGCACGAGGGTGCCGAAACGCCCGGCGCGGCGGTCGTAGAGGGCCGCCCCCCCGGCGGCCTGGAGCCGCAGGATGGCGTCGCGCAGCGCCGGCTGTAGCGGCAGTGGGAGCTGCTCGACCGGCATCAGGTAGTTGGGGATGGCGAGATCAGGCTGCGTGAAGGCGCGGTCCGCGAGCGCCGAGCCCTGGGGCGGAACGATCGCCGCAGCCGGAACCGCCGAGAGCAGCAGAATGACCAGCAGCGACTGGAGCGGAGTACGGAGCATGGCCATGAGAATCTCCTTTGAATGGGGCGGCAATGTGCCCCGAGGAGATCTTCTGTCGTCGTGCCACTACTGTCACAGAGGGGAAAACCCCCAGGCGCTTCGGGATTTTCTCCTCAGGGTGATGGGGCGAGGATGGCCAGCACCAGCAGGCGCTCACCGCCGGTGTTGCGGATGCCGTGCAGGATTCCCTCGGGTGCGATGAGCGTCATGCCCGCCGCCATGGGAGCTTCCCGTCCTTCGAGCAGGAAGACGCCGCTGCCGGCGAGCACGTGGTAGACCTTGTCCATGCCGGCGTGGGCGTGCAGCTTGTGCTCCTGGCCGGGCTCGAAGGCGTTCAATCCCACCAGGATGCGGTCGGACTGGAAGAGCGTGGCCTTGCCCATCTTCTGCGGGTCGTAAACGGCGTGATCCTCAGGGCGGAACGGCGCGGGGTGATCCATGACTTCCCCAACTCTATCGCGAGCCGGGTGCCGCCGGCAGAGCGCCGCACCATAGAATGGCGCCGCCAAGGAGGAGACACGATGCTACGGATCAGTCGGCTCGGAGCCTTCACGCTGGGTCTGATGTTGGCGACTGCGAGCGGTGCGCAGCCGGTTCACCAGGCTCCCGATCCGGCCCTCGTCGAGCGGGCGCGCGAGTTGCTCGACGAGGTGCCGCTCATCGACGGGCACAACGATCTGCCCTGGGAATACCGGAAGCGGGTGAAGAACCATCTGGACCAGATCGATCTCAAGGGGGGGACCTCGCAGCTCGATCCGCCCATGCACACCGACATTCCGCGTCTGCGGCGCGGCGGCGTCGGCGGCCAGTTCTGGTCCGTCTACGTGCCGGTCGAGATCCTCGGCGCGGACGCCGTGCAGGCCACGCTCGAGCAGATCGACGACGTCTACCGGCTGGCCGAGCGCTATCCCGAGACGTTCGAGATCGCGCGCTCCGCCGACGACGTGGTGCGCATCCACAAGGCCGGGCGCATCGCCTCGCTGATCGGCATGGAAGGCGGCCACTCCATCCACAACTCGCTCGCCGCGCTGCGCCAGCTCTACGCCGCCGGCGCCCGCTACATGACGGTCACGCACTCGAAGAACACCGACTGGGCCGACTCGGCGACGGACGCGCCCCGGCACGGCGGCCTCACCCGCTTCGGCGAGGAGGTGGTGCGCGAGATGAACCGCCTCGGCATGCTGGTGGACCTCTCGCACGTCTCGCCGGAGACGATGAAGAAGGCCCTCGCCATCGCCGCGGCGCCGGTGATCTTTTCCCACTCGTCGGCGCGGGCGCTCGACGATCATCCGCGCAACGTGCCGGACGACGTGCTGGCTCTCGTGGCCAAGAACGGCGGCGTGGTGATGGTGACCTTCGTCCCCTCCTTCGTCTCCGAAGAGGTGCGGGCCCGGAACGCGCAGGAGGATGGCGAGGAGGCGCGGCTCAAGGCTCTCTATCCCGAGGATCCCGAGCGCGTGAAACGCGAGCTCGAGGATTGGCATCAGAAGCAGCCGGCGCCGCGCGCCACCCTGGAGCAGGTGGCGGACCACGTCGAGCACGTGCGCAAGGTGGCGGGCATCGATCACGTAGGGATCGGCTCGGACTTCGACGGCATCACCAGCGTGCCGCTGGGGCTCGAGAGCGTCGCCGACTATCCCGCCCTCTTCGCCGAGCTGCTGCGCCGCGGCTGGAGCGACGAGGAGATCAAGAAGCTGGCCGGCCTCAACGCGCTGCGCGCCTTCCGCGAAGCCGAGCGCGTCGCCCAGCGATTGAAAAAAGAGCGCCCCGCTTCGGACGCGTTGATCGAAGAGCTGGACGGCTCGCCTAAGCCGGCCTCCATGTAGGGGCGGGTGGAGAGAAAAACGGGAGCTGTCGTCCGTCAACACCCGTCAAGGAGGGTACGGGCGATGATCTCACGGGTATCTCGGCTCCTTTCCGTCCTTGTTGTCTCTGTCGTCCTTTCATTCCTCGCGCCACCCCTTCACGCACAAGTCGAGCCGCAGGCCTGGCTGAGCGAGGTGGATTCCCTCATCACGCCGCGCGAGCGCGAAGCCTTTCTCGGCCTCACCCAGGAAGCGGACCGCCAGGCCTTCATCCAACGCTTCTGGCAGGTACGCGACCCTTACCCGGAGACTCCTCGCAACGAGGCGCGCGAGCGCTGGCAGGAGCGGCTCTCGGAGGCGCGCCGGCGCTGGAGCGATCCGCAGGACGAGCGGACGCGGATCTTCCTCGTCAACGGTGAGCCGGATGCCATTTTTCAAACTGAGTGTGCCGGCGTTCCCGTCGAGGTCTGGGACTTCCAGCCGCGGTTCCAGTCCAAGCACCGCATCATGATCGTCTTCACCGGCGGCGAAGGAGGAGCGGCCCGTCTCTGGCATCCCGGGGACGCACCGGATCTCGTGGCCGCGGCGGCAGGACCGTGCAGCGGCGAGCAGCCGCTCAAGGATGCGGCTCTCTGGGTGCGCCTCGCCGGCCGCGACGGCTACGCGACCGTCGTCAAGCGGGCCCTCAGCCCGCCCCGTCCCAAGGAATGGGTGTCCGGCTTCAAGCCGGTTGCGGCGCCGGCCCGCGTTAGCCGATCCACCTTGCCGGCGCAGCTCGACGTGGCCTTTCCGGGACGCCTGGGGGAGGGGCTCGTCCGCGTCTTCGTCGCTCCGGGAAATGCGATGGCGCCGGTCTCGGCGGCGCCGGGCGAGCTGATCGTCACCGGCCGCATCCTGCGCGGCGGCGAGACCGTCGATTCCTTCCGCTATCGCTTCGACGCTCTGCCGACGGCGGGGGGCGTGGGCGCCTGGCCGATCACCTTCGAGCGCCGCCTGGTTCCGGGCCGCTACAAGCTGGAAGTGGAGCTCGACACCAAAGCTGCCGACAGCCTCTTCGTCGGCGAGCGCGAGCTGGCGGTGCCCGCTCCCGGCGCTCCGGCTCCGGCGGCGGTGCCGAGCCCGCCCGATCCCCCGGCCGTCGTGCCGGCGGTGGCCCCGGCGCCCGTTCCTGCCATGCCGGCGGTGGCGAGCCTGCCGCCTCCCCAGGTGTCGCCGGAGGTCGAGCGCCTCTTCGCCGAGGCCGACGCTTCGCTCGCGGCGCCGAAGCCGGGGCTGCGCATCCTCGCCTCCGGCAGCAAGCTGCTGGCGGGCGTCCAGCGCTTCGAGGCGCGGGTGGACCGCGCGGCCGGCGTGGCGGTGGAGGGGCAGATCGAGCGCGTCGCGTTCTACCTCGACGGCCGGCAGGTGCTGATCCGCAACCGGCCGCCGTACGTGGCGCAGCTCGATCTCGGACGCACGCCGCGCCCGCACAAGCTCGCCGTCGAAGGATGGGACCGCCGGGGCGAGGTGCTGGCGAAGGACGATCTCGTGCTCAACGCCGGCGCGCAGCGCTTCGCCGTGCGGCTGGCGGAGCCGCAGGCAGGCGCTTTCTACCAGCGCAGCCTGCGGGCCGAGGTGCGGGTCGAGGCGCCGGAGGACCGCGCCGTGGAGCGCGTCGAGCTCTATCTCGGCGACGCGCGGGTGGCGACCCTCTATCAGCCGCCCTATGTCCAGCCCCTGCTGCTGCCCCAGGCAGCGAAGACCCAGTACGTCCGCGCCGTGGCCTATCTCGCCGACGGCACTTCGGCGGAGGATCTCGTGCTGCTCAACGCGCCGGCGGCGGCCGACAAGATGGACATCCGTCTGGTCGAGCTCTACACCAACGTCGTCGACGCAGCGGGAAAGCCCGTCGAGGGGCTCGGCGCCGGCGAGTTCCAGGTCTTCGAGGACGGCCTGCGGCAAGCGGTGCGCCGGGTCGAGCGCGTGCAGGACACGCCGCTACGCCTGGTGACGCTGATCGACAACTCGGCCTCCATGCAGCCGCGGCTGGAAGCCGCCCGTGGCGCGGGCCTCGAATTCCTTCGCCGCACGCTACGGCCGCGCGACGAGGCGGCCGTCATCACCTTCAACCGCGCGCCGCGGGTGGCCGCGGGGCTGACGGGGAACCTCGCGGCGCTGGAGGAAGGCCTCTCGGGACTGGTGGCCGAGGAAGAGACGTCGCTCTACGACAGCCTCATCTTCTCCCTCTACTACCTCGGCGGGGCGTCCGGACAGCGGGCCGTCCTCCTCCTCTCCGACGGCCTGGACCGCACCAGCGGCTTCCGCTTCGAGGACGCGCTCGAATCTGCCCGTCGGGCGGGCATCGCCGTCTACACCATCGGCCTCGACCTGCCGCACGACAGCGGGGCGCAGCGGCTGGCCCGGCTGGCCACGGAGACGGGAGGACGGAGCTTCTTCCTCGAGGGCACCGCGGAGCTGGGGGTCGCCTACCAGGAGATCGAGCGCGACCTGCGTTCGCGGTACCGCATCTCTTACCAGTCCTCCAATACGCGGCCCAACGACGCCTTCCGCGCCGTCCGCGTGCAGGTGGCGAAGTCCGGCCTCGAGGCGCGGACGATCAGCGGGTACTACCCTTGAAGAACACGGACGGACACGGACGGGGCACGGACCGACACGGAAAGAAAGGGCTCGTCCGTGGCAGTAGTGTTCGTCCGTGTTCGTCCGTGTCAGTCCGTGTTGGGGGTGAGGCCTACCCCACGTGTACCAGCAATTTCCGCACGCTCGCCTTCCGGCGGTGCTCCCACACGTAGATCCCCTGCCAGGTGCCGAGCCCCAGCTCGCCGTCCAGGACGGGAATGGAAAGCGACGTCGCGGTGAGCGCCGCCTTGATGTGCGAAGGCATGTCGTCCGGTCCCTCGGCAGTGTGGGTATAGAGGGCGTCGCGCTCCGGCACCAGCCGGTTGAGCCAGCTCTCCAGATCGCGGCGGGCCGAGGGATCGGCGTTCTCCTGGATGGTCAGGCTGGCGGAGGTGTGCTGGATGTAAATCGTGCAGAGCCCCTCGCGGACGCCGCTCTCCCGCACGGCGCCGCGCACCTCATCCGTGACCTCATGGAGGCCCTGGCCGGAGATACGGATGGAAAGCCTCTTCACCATGCGAAGCGAAGATAGCATTCCCCGCGCACCGGGGCCGGCACCCGCAAAGCCTCAGGAGCCCTTCTTGGCCGCCTCACCCTTCTCCTGAATGGACTCCAGATAGGCGATCAACCGCCGGATCTTCTGCTGGACCTCCTCCTGGTTGCCGGTCAAAGCGTCACCCCAGACCGGCATCTCGCGCGCGCCGTGAGCCAGGACTTCCTCGCGGCCGTCGATGATCCGGTTGACCTCGTCGCTGGGAAAGATGCCGCCGTGCCTCTTGCTGATCTGGGTCAGATCGGCCACCGGGATCTTTATGAGTGGCGCCAGGGTGCCATCGCCCTTGCCGGTTTTCCCGTGGCAGTTCTGGCAGTACACGCGATAGGTCACGCGTCCATAGGCGGCGGCTTCCTCATCCTGAGCTCCCGAGCGGCCGGCCACGAAGACGAGCGCGGCAAAGACGGCGAGGACAGTCACCATGCCCATCCACCGACCGCTGCTCTTGCCGAGTTTTCTCATGTGAGATCTCCTTTCGAGCGCTACGGCAGGATCAGCCTAGAGCGGCGCTCGGCCGGCGCCAATACGCCCCCGGGCGGTCGGCAAGCTACCCCGGAGGGTGGTGAAAGCGCGGCTCAGGAGGTCCCCAGCTCCAGCTCCTCTTCCAGCCGCTCACGAATCTCGCCCGGCGGCATCACCATTCCGGGATCGTCCAGCGCCGGGAACACGGCGATGGCGAGGCCGTCCTCCTCGAGCAAGGGGAGCAGATCGTCGAGCAGCTCGCCGAGCGGAATCGCCTCGGCAGTCGCTCCTTTCCAGGCGCCACGGGCGCAGACCTCGGCGAAGGCGGCGTGCGGCCAGAGGGGCAGAGCGTTGGTCTCCCTCGCGACGATCCAACCCGCGGAGTCCTTGAGGCCCCAGGCCTCCTCCCAGTCGGCGACGAGCTGAAAGAAGGTGACGGCGCGGTCCGCCGCCGGCAGCGAGAGGAGCTGCCGGACCTCGTCTTCTTCGATTTCCCAGGTCATCTACCCACGCTCGACTTCGGCATCCTCCCCGACCGCAACCGGCTCGCCTTCCTCATCCTCCTCAGCTCGCCGTTCCGCCGTTCCCGTCTCCCGCCGGAGATCGCCGAGGAGCCAATCCTCGAGCACCTCGATCTCGTTGCCGTCCAGCGCGATTCCCGCGCCGTCGCACAGGCCCACTACGTTGCGGAAGAAGCAGGAGGCCAGGGTCAGCGGATCTTCCGGGCCGTTCTGGCCGAAGCGGTGGCCGCCGAAGGTGATGCCGCGGAGGATGAAGTTGACGCTGGCACGCGCGATGGGCGAACCCTCCTCGATGCAGCGGTCGCGCACCGCCTTCGAGGTGCGGGTGAGGAAGTAGCCGTGCTCGTTCACCTCCTCGGCGGTGAGGCGGAAGACCCGGGCATACTCGCCGCGGGGGAGGTACGGCGTGTCGGTGAGCTGGTGCACCCGGTAGGCAAGCGCGTTCAGCTCCGGATCGCCCACCAGCTCCTCGGGCCGGCCGTCGACCGGGAGCTGATGGCGCGCCGGATCGTAGACGTATCCAGGCTTGAGCGCCGAGATGGCGAAGCCGGGGTTCTCGCGCCCTTCCAGCAGGTCGCGGAAGGTGCCGGCGCCCGCCCAGCGCGTGGCGAGCACCTGCTCGCCGAAGCGGCTGATCACCATCTGGGCCGCACGCGCCATGGGCATGGCCGCGTCGGAGGACTCCACGGCGGAGCGGACGAAACCGAGAATCTCCTCGATCAGGCGGTTGCGGTCCGCGACGGAGAGGATGCGCGGATGCGCCAGCAGGCGGCCGGGCTCGGGGCCGGGCTCCGGCGCCTCGCCCTCGGCCACGAGGCCCACCCGCCACGGGTCGCCGTCGATCATCGCCAGGTCCGGACGCGTGGAGACCACCGCCATCGTCATGTTACGCAGGCTGTTGAAGCCCAGCCAGTTGGTGCTGGCGGTGAACTCGGGAAACTCGCGGAAGATCGGCGGCAGCTCGGTGGCCACCAGCTCGCCGCTGGCGCTCGCCCGTTCGTAGATCTTGTCGGCGATGTGGTGGAGCAGCTCGGCCATCGCCGAGTTGCTGGGTCCGTAGGCCGTGCGCGCCGCCTGGCTCGGAGTGGCCCCGATCGCCTCCTCCAGGAAGGTGTCCTGGTCGATGAGCAGGTCGCAGGCCGCCTTGTAGGCCACGGAAGCGGGCCCCACCGCCAGGATGGCGCTGCGGCGGTCGTGCTTGGAGAGGCGCAGCAGCACGGGCGTGAAGTCGGCGTCGCCCGAGAGGAGGATGAACTCGTCGAAGCGCGTGGCGTGGCCGAGCGTGTCCAGGATGTCCATCACCATGTGGATGTCGGCGCTGGTCTTGCCGCCGCTGGTCAGGGGCGGGCAATCCACCACCTCGAAGGCGGAGCGGGTGAAGTAGGGCCGGAAACGGCCGAACTGCGAGGGATTGAGGTAGCAGCGGCGCAGCAGGATCTTGCGCTTGCGGTCGTCGCCGTCCTGGTTCGGCAGGCTGTCCTGCAGCCACAGCAGCCAGCGCGTCGGGTCCGTGGCGAACTGCTCGGCCGCCACGGGATCCTCGCGCTGCAGTCCTAAGTAGATGTTGTCAAAGTCCACGTAGAGCGCCGAGCGCACCCGCGTCGGGCTCGGGTTTGAATCCGGCATTCAGACCTCCAAGAGAATGAACGATTCCTAATGCGCGCCTGCTCGGCAGAAGCCGAGCGGGCCAAAGATATCAGACCGCCTCGCATGCCGAGCCCCCTTGGAACCAATTCGGAGTCTCAACCTTCTAATCACTACAGGAGCGCTCCGAGGTACCCCCAAAGCCTCGCGGGTGTCGAGGCGGGGAACGACAGACGCAGTTGTCCTGGAGGGTGGAAAGATGTTCGAGCACTCCCTGATCGACCTGGAAAACAAACCGCGGCGCGGCCGCCGCTGGATCTCGTTGCCCATCGCCATCGGCCTGCATGTGGTGGGTCTCACCGCCATCGCCTTCGGCAGCTACTGGAGCGTCAGCGAAGTGCCGGAGCCCAAAGAGAACTATGTCTTCCTGACCTTCGCGCCGCTGCCGGAGCTCGGGGGCGACGGCGGACAACGGCCGACGGTGAAACCGCCGGTGACGGACGAGGTGAAGCCGCGGACGCCGGAGCAGCCCGTGCAGCCGACGGACGAGACCATCCCGGAGACGGTGCCGACGCCTACGACGACCGTGCCGGTGGAAAACGTGTTCCCCGAGTCAGGCACCGGTGACGAAGACCCAGGCTCCGGCGACGGCCCCCTCTGCCCGGCCTGTGGCATCGGCCCCGGCTTCGGTCCCGGCCCTGGCGGCCCCGGTGTGAAGCCCGGTGGCGGCGACGGTCCGGCCGAGAGCCAGCCGATCCGCATCACCGTCGGCATGACGCGGCCCGAGATCGTCCATCAGGTGCAGCCCAAGTACACCGAGCTCGCCCGGCGTTCCGGCGTGCAGGGGACGGTGATCGTCGAGGCGATCATCGACGAGCAGGGACGGGTCACCAATGTGCGGGTGCTGCGCGGCCTGCCGATGGGTCTCGACCGGGCGGCCGTGGACGCCATCGAGCAGTGGCGCTTCAAGCCCGCCACGCTGGCAAACCGGCCGGTCAAGGTGTTCTACACGCTGACAGTCAACTTCACGATCCAGCATTAATCGCTCACCTCCACCTCCACGACCGTCAGCGAAAGGCCGCCGCCTCTCCCCTCCGGGGCGGCGGCCTTGGCTCTTTGGAGAATGCCTCCCTGAGACGGCACCGCCTCTCCTCGAAGACAGAGGTTTCCCGCGTGTCGCTGCTAACGCGGAGAGGCAGGCTCATCCCACCGCCTGCTCATGACCCGAGGGAGAAGCGAGCCGGCCGGACGCGGTACGCTCCTTGCTCAATCTTGCTTTCGCCGTTCAACACCAACCAGTTTTTCAACGGAGGGTCATACCATGAGCGCAGCAGCAGCAAGAGTCGAACGAGCCTTTACTCCGGACCCGATCACGGAGCCGACGGTCACCTATGACGCCAAGAATCAGGTGGTCTCCGCGACGGTGATCGTTTCGCTCCCACCCGATTTGACCGATCTCGTCTACGCGGCGCCTCTCATCGGCGTCCCCGGACCGGGCGAGCTGGGGCCAACATGGACAGTGCTCTGGAATCTCATAGCAGGCGAAGGCCTCTCGTCCGTGTTCTTCCCCAGCAGCGATGGGATCGTCCTTCCGTCGCCGGGAACCAGCCTCCCGCCCAACGTCCAGAACCTGGAATCTCATCTTGGCTCAGTGGACACGCAGTGGATAGTCGTCCTCAGGAATACGGTCACGGATGTCAATATGTTAAATTACGACATCACCGCCACCGGCGCTTCCTTCGCGATCACGCCATTGAGCTTCACCACCACCACCCATGATCCCACCATCGTGGTGACGAAGGATCCGATCGGTTAGCGGCCGGTGCGACTGAGGGCCGCGAACGCCGGTTCGTTCCGCAGGGGGTCGAAGAAGGGAAGGGCGAACCAGTTGGCGTCCACCTTCTGCGCCGCGGCCTGGCGCGCATGGAAGAGGGCGGAGCTGCGGTCGCCGAGGAGGACGTAGACGACCGCAGCTTCATAAGCCAACTGGCCGTTATTGGGCGTCAGCCGCAGAGCCTCCTGGATCGCCTCGAGGGCTCCTTCGGAGGCGCCGAGGTGAGCGAGCGCCTGTGCCTTGACGGAGAGCAGGCTCCAGTCGCCCGGAGTAGCCTGGCGAGATGCGATCTCGGCGGCGCGGGCGTAGAGCTGGCGGGCCTCCGCCAGACGGCCGAGGAGCGATAGACAGTCCGCGAGATTGAGAGCGGCGGAGGGATTGTCCGGCTGGAGGGCCAGGGCCCGCCGGAGGCTCGCCTCGGCTTCGCCATAGCGGCGTAGGAGGAGCAGGTTGACTCCGAGATTGGTCAGGGAACCGATATCCGGATCTCTCTTGGCGGCCTCGCGGAGCAGTGCTACGGCCCGTTCCGGGTTGCGCAGCAGCTCGATCTGCGCCAGGGTCTTGAGGCCCTCCAGGTTGCCGGGCGAGCGGGAAAGAAGCTCCTCCAGGTGGCGCCGGGCATCGTCGAAACGGCTCTGGCGGTACTCGGCATTGGCGAGGGTGAGCAAGGTCAGCCAGGACGGCCGCATGCGCGCCGCAGCCCGCATGAGCTCCAAGGCTTCCGGGAGCCGGCCCCGGCGCTCGGCGAGCAGGCCTCGCTGCAGGAGGCCCCCCGCCGGATCGATCTCCTCCAGCTTTCCAAGGGCGGCCTCCGCTTCGTCGAGACGTCCCGCGGAAAGCTCCAGCTCGAAGAGCGCTTCGCGCGGTCGAGGATCGCCCGGCGCGCGCTGGAGCGCGTCCCGCGCCACGCCGAGACCGCGCTCGAGATAGCGGCGCTCGCCGGTGTCGAGATAGAGGCGGCGGGCGACTCTGGCCTCCAGGGAATAGGCCTCGACGAACGAAGGAGCGTTCTGCCGCAGCTCGGCCAGCCGAGCGAGGATTTCCTCCCGGGCTCCTTCCTGAGTGATGCGCCTTCTCAAGTCGAGGTACGTCTGGTAATCCTTCTCCTGGATTTCCAGCTCCAGACGCGCCACCCGCAACCTCTGTTCCGCATAGCCCCGGCGCAGCGCGGAGGCGACGGCGTCCGCGAAAAGGCGAGGCCTGGAAGTGGGGATCTCCAGAGCTTCGGTCCACAGAACGCGGCCATCCTGACCCTTCAGGCGGCGCAGACTCACGTTGCAGAGGTCGCCTGAACAAGCCGACTGGGAAGCGACGACCTCGCCGGCCGCCACGGCGCGGGCGACGGCTGCAGGCGGGCCCTTGACGGCGCTAACCTGCACCGAGTCCAGGGCGGCCAGGCCGTCGAGGGAGGCCACGGTCCGCAGGAGAGCAGCCTGCAGGTTGGCCGTCACCCGCGCTTGATCTTCGGCGTTCAGCGATCCGCTGACGTCAGGCTTGAGCACGGCTACGTAGATCGGCGGCTTTGACCGGCGGAGGAACAGAAGGGTCAGCGCCGCCGTGGCCAGCAACAGGACCGCCGCCGCGACCCAGACCCATCTTCTCCAGGCTTGCTTTCGCGTCGTGACCGCCGTGCTCGTGCTGGTGCTGCCGGCTTCCCAGAGGCCGGCGGCCGCCAGCTCCGCGAGGATCGCGTCGGCGTCCGGATGGCGCTCCTCGGGAGCCTTGGCCAGGCAGCGGGCGACGATGCGCTCGAGGGCTTCCGGCACCTCCGGCCGCAGCTCGCGCGCCGGCGGTGGATCCTCGTGCAGGATGGCGTGCACCATGCCGCGCCGCTCGCCGCCGAACGGCCGCTGGCCGGTGACCATCTGATAGAGGACCACGCCGAGCGCCCACAGATCCCCGGCGGCGCCGCTCTCGTCGCCGCGGAGCTGCTCCGGCGCCATGTAGGCCGCCGTGCCCACCACCACGCCGCGCTCGGTGACGGTGGGCCCTTCCGCCCACTTGGCGAGGCCGAAATCGAGGAGCTTCACCCGTCCGCCGCGGGTGAGCATCACGTTGTCCGGCTTGAGATCGCGATGCACGACGCCGGCGGCGTGCGCCGAGGCCAGGGCCGAGGCGAGCTGGCCGCCTATGGCCGCCGCCTCGGCGATGGACAGCCGGCCCTCCGGCTCGCGGCCGAGCCGCGCGGCGAGGGTCTCGCCGTCGTAGAAGGCCATGGCGATGAAGCGCATCCCTTCGCGCTCGCCGACTTCGTAGATGGTGCCGATGTTGGGATGGTCGAGCGCGGCCGCGGCGCGCGCCTCGCGGTGGAAGCGGGCCTCGTCCCGCGGGCTGCGCGCGGTGGGCAAGAGGAACTTCAGCGCCACGTCGCGGCCGAGCTCGAGGTCCACGGCCTTGTAGACCACCCCCATGCCGCCGCGGCCGAGGAGGCGATGGATGCGGAAATGTGAGATCTGCCGGCCGACGAGCGTATCGGCGTCCCGCCGGCCCGGCTCGTCGCGGGAGACGCGGAAAGGCCGTCCTTCCTCGAGAGTCTCCTCGGCGATGGAGGGCAGCGGCAGGGCCGAGCCGCAATCCGCGCAATGCGAGTCGAACTCGGAGTTGTCGCGACCGCAGACCGGACAGAGGGCGCCCTGCATCACGCCTCCTCGGAGGCGAAGCTGGCCGTTGCGGATCGGGCAGGCCGGTGACGGGCGAGGAGCTTCTGCAGATAGCTGCGGTGGATGCCCGACTCCCGCGCCGCCCGCGAGACGTTGCCCTCGCAGCGCCGCATCAGCTCCTCGACGAAGCGCCGCTCCACTTCGGCGACGCTCGCCTCGCGCGCCTCGTTCAGGGCCTCGCCGGTGAGCTCGCGGAAGGTGACGGCGGCGGGGTAGGAGTCGGCTCCCGCCGCTCCGGCCACCTCCGCCGGCAGGAGATCGAGATCGAGCTCCGGTCCCCGGGCGAGCAGGCAGGCGCGCTCGACGACGTGCGCCAGCTCGCGGATGTTGCCGGGATAGTCATGAGCGAGGAGCGCCCGCTCGGCGCGCGCCGTCCAGCGCGGCCGCTCGCCCGGCCGCCGCCAGTGCCGGCGCAGGAAGTGATCGGCGAGCAGCGGCACGTCGCCGCGGCGCTCGCGCAAGGGCGGCAGCGTCAGATCCAGCACCTTGAGGCGGAAGTAGAGGTCCTCGCGGAACTTTCCCTCACGGATGAGCCGCCGCGGGTCCCGGTGGGTGGCCGCGACGATGCGCACGTCCACCCGCTCCGTGCGGTCCGAGCCCAGGCGCTGGATCTCGCCGAACTGCAGGAAGCGCAGTAGCTTGGCCTGCGCCTCGGGCGGAATCTCGCCCACCTCGTCGAGAAAGAGGGTGCCGGTGTGGGCCGTGGCCAGGCGGCCCGGACGGTCCCGCTTGGCGTCGGTGAAGGCGCCGGCGACGTGGCCGAAGAGCTCCGACTCCAGCAGCGTCCCCGGCAGGGCGGAACAGTGGACGGTGACGAAAGGCTTGCCGCGCCGCCCGCTGTTGACGTGCAGCGCGCGGGCGATCAGCTCCTTGCCGGTGCCGGTCTCGCCGAAGACGAGCACCGGCGCGTCCGTGCCGGCCACCTGCGCGACGATGCGCAGGACCTCGATCATCCGCGCGTCGCGGGTGACGATGCCGGCGAAGTCGTGCTGCGAGAAGAGGTCGCGCTCGAGGCTGCGGTTGCGCCGCCGCAGGGCCTCGCGCTCGCTGGCGCGCAGCAGGAAGAGGCCCGCGACCTCGGCGAACTCGGCGAGGAAGGCGCGGCTCTCCTCGCTGAAGCTGTCCACACTCTCGCGGTTCTCCAGATAGACGACGCCGTAGATCTCGCCGCCGTGGCGCAGGGGAGCCACGAGAGCGCAGCAGCGGCCGATGGCGAGCGCCGATTCGCCGGAGCCGAAGCGGGAGTCCTCGATCAGGTTGGGCAGGTAGATCACCTCGCCCGCCTCGATCGCCTCGCGCACCAACGCGCGGCTGAACCGGCGCTCCACCGCCGAGAGCCGGCTGCGGTCGTAGCCGACGTCGAACTTCTGCCGGAAGGAGCCCTCCTCGCGCACCACCACGAAGCCCGTCTCGGCGCCGCACTTCTCGATGATGCGGCGCAGGAGGACCTCCGGTGTCCGCTCGCCGTCGTCCTCGGCGAGCAGGAGCTTGGAGATCTGGAACAGCTCCTCGTAGAGGTTCACCCCGCCCTGCCTCCAGCCAGTTGCACTGACTCCGAGTTGAGGCAGATCTTAAGGCAATGCGGGAGAAAAGTCTTCGCCGATCTCCGCCACCACCAGCGTCAGATCGTCGTCGAAGGCTGCCGCCCCTCCCCGCCAGGCGGCGACCTCCTTCAGCAGGCCGTCGGCGATGGCTTCCGCGGGCAGGGAGGAGCAGCGGGCGAGAAAGGCGCGGAGCCTCTCGTCGCCGAACGCCTCGCCGCCGGGAGCCAGGGCCTCCGGGATGCCGTCGGTGAACAGGAGCAGGCGGTCTCCAGCTTCGATCTCCAAGGAGACCTCCTCGTAGCCGGCGCGGCGGAGGCGGCCGATGACGGTGCCGCCCAGGGGCAGCTCCTCGACTCGTCCTTCGCGCCGGCGCCAGAGGAGCGGCCGTGGATGGCCGGCGCTCGCCGCCGTCAGCCGTCCCGCCTCGAGGTCGAGGAAGAGGTAGAGCGCGGTAATGAACTGGCCGCGCAGCTTGCCATGGAAGATCTGGTTGATCCCGGCGAGGACCTTCGCCGGGCTCTCGGCCTGGCCGGCCTGCGCCGCCACGGCCACCTTGAGCATCGAGGCCACCAGCGCTGCGGGCACGCCGTGGCCGGAGACGTCCGCGATGAGGATGCCCACCCGCCGGCCCTCGCTGGGAAGGAAATCGTAGAAGTCTCCCGCCACCTCGGAGGCGGACACGTAGCGCGCGGCGAGGCGGAGGCCCTCGATCTGTGGCGCTTCGCCCGGGAGAGTCGCCGCTTGAATGCGGCGCGCCATCTCCAGCTCCTGCCGGATCGCGGCGAGCCGCTCCTGGGCGCCGAAGACGCGCCGGGCCGCGATGGCGCCGAGGCCGCCGACGAAGAAGAGGAATCCCAGCGGCTCGACGTTCTCCTGCCAGGGCGTCAGCCCCATGCCGCTCAGGTTCTCGTAGAGAGCGAAGACGCCGAAGACGAGGAAGCTCCCCCGCAGCAGCCGGAGGTCCGGGCTGCGTTCCCGGCCGGGCGCGAAAAGGTTGGCCAGCGTCACCGCCAATCCCACGATCACCAGGACTCTGTAAGGACCGAGCAGCACGCCCGGCGAAGGAGAAACGATCTCCAGCGGGACCGCCACCACCGCCAGGATCATCAGGAGCTGACCCAGCCGGTAGAGCGACGACCGCCATCCGCGCCCGATGACGCGTTCGAAAAAGAGAAAGGCGGGCACGGGCATGATGTAGGTCAGGACGTCGATCAGCTTCTGCCACGCCAGCTCGGGAGGCGAGAAGAGAACCTCCATCGTGTCGGTGTCACAGAGCAGACGCACCGCATACAGCGAGCAGAGGATGGAGAAGTAGAGGACGGTAGGATCGCCGGACCGCCGCCGCGCCACCGCCACCGCGCCCGCCGCCAGCCCGAACCCCAGCAAAACGAAGCCGATCCCCAAAGCCGGAAGATCTTCACGCAGAGCCGCCAGCGCCGCCGCGGGCTCCGCCTGGGCCTGAACCGGCGTCGCCAGGACGAAGAGAGCCGGCGTGAGGAGTCGGAAGGACCGCATGGGATGGAGGTCTTCTATATCACGCTCCTTTCAGCTGGTTTGAGCAGGGAGGGGTCGTGCTGGCCCATGGCAATACGAATCCTTCCGCCTCGGCATTTACAACTACAGCCGCAGGAGGCTCAAGGCAAGTTCGACCACGATGAGAAGCACGATCGCCGATTCGAGGAGCACGAGGCGGCGGTCCCGCGCCACGTCGAGCACAAGCTCCAACGCCTCCTGCACGCTGCGCAGCTTCAACTCCAGCGCGCCGTAGCGGTCGGCGAGGTCGAACTCCTCCCGCAGGTCAGCATAGATACGGTCCATGGCCGGGTCGTCCCAGACGGCGTCCGGCTTGTCCAGGGAGGTGGAGGACCGAGAGCACCTCGCTGCGGGTCGAGATCGCCGCGCCGATGAAGCGATGGAGCGGCCGCGTCCGCAACGGGACGGTGCCGCGGTCTTCCAGCCGGGCCACCAGGCTGCCGGTGCGCTGAAAGAGCTGCTCGACGATGCGCTCGTAATATTCCATAGCCGCGCTCTGGGCGACGGTGAGGGCTACGATGCTTGCGCGGTCCGGCGTGAGATGGTCGAGGGTCAGGGTCCCGCCTGCAAGGCTGACCCGCGCGCCTTCCTCCTCGCGCACAAGGAAGTCCTCTCGCACGATCTCGGCGGTCAGGCGTGGGAGGGTTCGTTGGACGCGGGCGAGCTCATCCTCGCGGCGCTCCTTGGGCGTGTCCCGGAACACCAGAGCACCGAACGGATAGACGAAAAGCTCCCCTCCGTCGAGCGGCAGGCGCAGCTCATGCGTCCCGGTCTTCGCCTCGGGAAAGGCGGCGGCCAGCTCTCGCAGCGAGAAGTTCTCGACGAAGGCGAGGGCGTAGAAGGTATGATTCCGGGACGCCTTGGCGGTCGGCTCCATACACGCGTTCCCCAGGCCGCATCTTAGCGCTTGGCGGCGAGAAGGCGCAGCGTGCTGTCGGTTTCCCGCAGGGGCCAAAGGTGTGCCAGAAAACCGGATTTTCTGGCATCATCGGTCCATGAAAACCACGCTCGATCTGCCCGATGGCGTAATGCGTGCGGTCAAGATCCGCGCCGTCGAGGAGAACCTGCTGAGGCGCGGCTTGGCCTGCGGACCCGGTGGATCGATGCCGATCCGCAGGCGCGTCTAGCTGCCGCTCGTCGAGTGCGCTCACGAAGCTCGGGCGGACGAAGAAATGACTCCCGAAAGAGTGGCGAACGCCTTGCTTGACGAAGAGGCGGCGTGGCACGGTGGTCCTCAGCGATAGCGACGCACACTCGCGAAGCGATTCATCACCACGGAGACGCGTTTCCGGGCTCTTGTACCAGTTCACCAATCGGACATCGGTTCACCAGCTCGTGGTCGGTTCGCCAAACTCAAATATGGGTTCACGAGCTCGTGAATGGATCTACGAGCTCGTAAACCGGTGTACGAGCCCGTAAACGGGCAGGCCAGCTTTTTTTAAGCTTATTCAAGTTGGTGAACACGTGTACGAGCTCGTGAACCGGTCCACAAGCTCGTACATGGGTAGGCCACTTTTGGGTAGCGCTACAATTCTGAATGCACCGGGCGCTCGCCTTTCACCGCTTGAGCTCCATCGCGAGATCGATCTGTTCCACTAGGCTCTCGGGAATGTGCGCCATATGTTGATCGCGGTGAACCAGGCAGGCCTCCCGTTCGCGGGCAGCCGCTGCGATCAAAGCGTCTACGAGCGGCAGCCGCTCCGTCACCGCGCAGCCGATATCGAACGCCGTGAGAGCCACTCTTTCGTCGATGGGAACGATCTCGTCCAGCAACTCCAGGTAATCCTCCACGGTGCGGCGAGCCTCTTCGGCCGTGGCCCCGAGCTCACGCAGGCGCCTGGCAAACTCGGTGAGCGAGACACTGGTGGCCAGGACCTCGGACTCGTCGTCCTCAAACAATGCTTGGACGCGGGCCCACCCGGGCTCTTTGCGGCTATGAGCGAGCAGGGCAGAAGTGTCGAGCAGGAAGCGCAGCGCCGTTAGTCCTCGGCTTCACGTTCCGACACGAGTTCGGAGACAGCGTCACGGTCGGGTGAGAACCTGCGGCCAGCGCCCAGCAGGCGACGCGCGAGCTCTCCGCGGTCGGGAATGACCCGGACGAGGATCTCTTCTTTGCCCTCGACCGGCTGCCAGTCGAGTCTCCAGCCAGGTTTGATCCCGAGCTTACGCCCCACCTCGGCAGGGATCGTGACCATATTTTTCTGGGTAACGGTTGTAATCATGGAAAAAGTATCTTTCATGGACCGGCCAGGGTCAAGGTGCGGCTGAGATCCCGCACCTTGAGAGTTCCGTCTACCTCCCTCCGGCCCCCGCCGCGTCCTTCGGCTTCCGCAGGTCCGCCCGCAGGAAGTCGAGCTCTGCCGCCGGGATGGTCTCGAAGGCGCCGAGCTTCTCCTTGAGCTTCGCCGAGAAGGTGGCGGCGTTGCCCGCCAGCACGATCACCATGCCGTCCGGATGGATGCGCTCCTTGGCGAAGCGCTGGATGTCGGCCGGGCCGATCTTGGCGATGTTGTCGTTGTAGCTCTCGAGGAACTCGCGGCCGTAGCCGTAGCGCATGGCTTCGAGCACCTTGTTGGCGATGCCGTCCGCGGTCTCGATCTCCAGCGGGAAGGCGCCGGTGATGTAGGTCTTGGCGGCGGCGAGCTCCGCCTCCGGCACGGGATCCTTCTGCAGGCCGCGCAGCACCTCCAGGGCCAGCTCGATGGCCTCGACGGTGGTCTCGGTCTTGGTGAAGGTCGAGGCGGTGAACGAGCCCGGCTGGGTGATCTCGACGAAGTGGCTCCTGGCGCCGTAGGAGAGGCCCCGCTTCTGGCGGATCTCCAGGTAGAGGCGGGCGCTGGCGCTGCCGCCGGTGACGGAGTTGTAGACCTCGGCGGCGTAGAGGTCCGGATCGCGGAAGGCGATCCCCACCTGGCCGAGGCGGATCTCCGTCTGCACGGCGTCCGGCTTGTCGATGACGATGATGCGATGGCCCTGGGGACGGTTGGCCTGGACGGCGGGGACCTCGACCGTCTCACCCTTGGCCCAGCCGCCGAAGGCGCGCTCGGCGCGTGAGAAGGCGTCGGCCGCCTTGACGTCGCCCACCACGGCGAGGATGGTGTCGTTAGGCACCCAGCGTTGCTTGTGGAAGGCGACGACATCGTCGCGCGTCAGGCTGCTGAGCGATTCGGGGGTACCGCCGCCGGGCCGCCCGTAGGGGTGGTCGCCGAAGATCGTCCGCGTCAGAGCGGTCTCGGCGAGATAGCCGGCGTCCTCCAGGTCGATCTGCAGCTCGCTCAAGGCCTGCCGGCGCCAGCGGTCGAGCTCCTCCTGGGGAAAGCTGGGATGGAGGACGATGTCCGACAGCAGGTCGAAGCCGAGGTCGAGCTGGTCGGAGGTGACGCCGGCGTCGGCGTAGCCCGCCTCGATGCCGGCGTTGGCGCCGAGGTTGCCGCCCACGACGTCGATAGCCTCGGCAATCTGCTGCGCCGAGCGGGTCGCGGTGCCCTTGGTGAGCAGGGCGGCCGTGGCGTTGGCCAGGCCCGCCTTGTCGGCCGGCTCGAAGCTCTTGCCCGCCTTGAGGATCATGCGCAGCGAGACCAGCGGCTGCTCGTGCTGCTCGATGACGACGACGCGCAGGCCGTTGCCGAGGGTCTTCTGCTCGAACGAGGGAAAGCGGACGTCCTTGGCCGCCGCCGGCGGCGGTCCCGCGTCCTTCGGTTTCGCCGGAGCGGTCTGAGCGTGCGCCGACGCGGCGGCGGCGAGGAGAAGGGCCGCGGCGATGAGGCTGTGAATGGACGTTCTCATGGCTTCACCTCGCCCGTGCCCTGCGCCGCCGGGCGCATGGCCTCGGGGAGCATATACACCACGGTGCGGTTGTCGGGGTTGAAGTAGGTCTTGGCCACGCGCTGCACGTCGGCGGCGGTGACCTTCTGGTATTCGGCGAGCTCGTGGTTGACCAGCTCCAGGTTGCCGAGGATGACGGCGGCGTTGCCGATGGCGTCCGCCTTGTCCTGCACGGTCTGGCGGCCGAAGACAAGGCCGGAGATGAGCTGGTTCTTGGACTTGGCGAGCTCGTCGGCGGAGACCGCTTCGCTCTGCAGCCGCGCCACCTCGGCGAGCAGCTCCTTCTCGCCGTCCTCGGGCTTCTGGCCCGCCTGCAGGATGGTGAAGAAGAAGAACACGCCGGGATCTTCCAGCAGGACAGTCTGGCCGCCGGCGGCGACGGCCATCTGCTTGTCGTAGATCATGCGGCGGTAGAGCCGCGAGCTCTCGCCGGCGGAGAGGATGTTGCTCGCCACCTCCAGCGCGTAGAGGTCCGGCGTGCCGGCCTCGGGCACGTGGTAGGTGAGCACCACGGCGGGCAGCGGCGTGTTGGAATGGTAATCGGTGGCGCGGCGCTCTGCCGTCTGCGCGGGCTCCTTGGGAATCTCGCGCGGAATCGGCTTGCTCCCCTTTGGGATGGAGCCGAAGTACTTCTCGGCCCACTGCGTCACCTGTCCGGGAGCGAAGTCGCCGGAGACCACCAGGGTAGCGTTCTCGGGCACGTAGTAGGTGCTGTGGAAGGCGCGCACGTCCTCGATCGTCGCGGCGTCGAGATCCGCCATGCTGCCGATCGGCAGGATGCGGTAGGGATGGGTGTTGTAGGTGTTCTCCAGCACCACCTCGAAGAGCCGGCCGAAGGGAGGGTTGTCGATGCGCAGCCGGCGCTCTTCCTTCACCACGTCGCGCTCGGACTTGAAGTTCTCCTCCGAGACGTTGAGCGAGCGCATGCGGTCGGCTTCCATCCACAGGACGCGCTCGAGGTAGTTGCTGGGGAAGGTTTGATAGTAGAGGGTGCGGTCGAAGTCGGTGGTGGCGTTGTAGCGGCCGCCGATCGAGGAGATGTAGTTCTTGTGCTCCTCGGGGCCGAGGTTCGCCGAGCCCTTGAACATGATGTGCTCGAAGAGATGGGCGAAGCCGCTGCGGCCCTTACGCTCGTCCTTGGAGCCGACGTGGTACCAGACCTCGAGGGTGGCCACCGGCACGGAGTGGTCTTCGTACATCAGCACCTGCAGCCCGTTGGCCAGCTTGTGCTCCTGGACCTCCAGCTTCGGCGGCGTCACCTTGAGGGCCTCCACCGCCAGCGCCGGAGCGGCCAGCGCCAGGAGCGCCGCGCCGGCGAGAGGCGCGATGTGGGATTTCAGCATGCGAATCTCCTTCGGATCTTGATACCGTACCTATCCATGAACAGATGGCACCGGGTCTGGATTCCGTTTTTCGTCCTTGCGCTATCGCCGCCGCTCCTCGCGGCGCAGGCGGCTCCCCAGTCTATCCCCGCTCCGCCGGACGTGGCGGCGGCGCCGGCCGACGCCCAGGTGACGGCGAGCGGCCTCGCCTCCAAGGTCCTCACGCCGGGCACGGGCACGGACCATCCGGTGCCCTCCGACCTCGTCAAGGTCCACTATACGGGCTGGACGACGGACGGCAAGATGTTCGACTCCTCGGTGGCGCGCGGCCGGCCGGCGGTTTTCCCCTTGAACCGGGTGATTGCCGGATGGACGGAAGGTGTGCAGCTCATGGTGGCGGGCGAGAAGCGGCGCCTCTGGATCCCCGCCAAGCTGGCCTACGAGGGCAAGCCGGACCGGCCCCAAGGCATGCTGGTCTTCGACGTCGAGCTGCTGGAGATCCTGCGCGTGCCGCCGGTGCCGCCCGACGTGGCGGCGCCGCCGGCGGACGCTCAGCGCTCCGAGTCCGGCCTCGCCTGGAAGGTGCTGAAGCCGGGCACCGGCACGCGCCATCCGAAGCTGACTAGCGCCGTGCGGGTGCACTACACGGGCTGGACGACGGACGGCAAGATGTTCGATTCGTCGCTCGCCAAAGGTGCGCCGGCCACCTTCGAGCTGACCAAGGTCATCCCGGGTTGGACGGAAGGCCTCCAGTTGATGACGGAAGGAGAATCCCGCCGCTTCTGGATCCCCAAGAAGCTCGCCTACCGCGGCGAGCCGGACAAGCCGGAAGGGATGCTGGTGTTCGATGTTGAGCTGCTGGAGATCGTGAGGGAGTAGAGGGGGCTATCCGGAGATCGGCAGGCGACGGATCCGAATCCTGGCGAACTCGAAGACGACGACCGAACCTCGAGCGAGGTCGGTCTCGATTGCCGGAAGGTTGCGCAGGAGAAGAGCCACCTGGTCTTGTGGCCGCCTTTCTGTGCCGCGGCGAAACAAGATGACCGAGGGTTCGGCCTCTCGGCGGGTGGCGAGGAGAGATCCGAAATCGGTATCTGCCGAGACGACGATCCGGCCCTCTGCTCGGGCGCGAGCAAAGAGGACCGAATCGTCCGCTCTCTGGAGCCCGTACTGGCGGACGTGTATCGCGTCGTGTCCCTGCTGGCAGAGGTGATCTGCCACGGATTGAGAAAGGGCGTTGTCGATCAGGAACTTCACGAGGCTGCGAGGAGAGGGATCTCGCGTTCGCGGACAGCCTCGGCGGCGAAGAGGAGGGCTTCACGAATGTCCTCCGGCTCCAGATCGGGGAAGCTCTCGAGGATCTCCTCCTCACTCATGCGGTTCGCCACCATGTCCACGACGGTGGCCACGGGGATGCGAAGGCCGCGAAGGCAAGGAACTCCTCCCATCTGGCTTGGATCGACGGTGACACGCGTGAATTGCATGGCTCAGTCCTCTTCGACCTGACTCCATTCTATACGACTGCCACTGCCTATAATCCACCGGCGATGCGCAAAGCCCCGCCGCCGCCCGACCCCGAAAACGGCCTCTGGCAAGGGAGGTCCGTCGCCCGCCGGTTCGTCTCGCCGGACGGTATGACGGTGCTCGTCGGGCGCACGGCGGCGGACAACGACGTGCTCTCCTTGAAGCTCGGGAGCCCGCGGGACTTCTGGCTCCACGTGGCGGCCGACTCCGGATCGCACGTGGTGGTGCGCAATCCCGAGGGGCTCGAGCGCATGCCGCGCGAGACGGAGCAGTTCGCAGCGTCGCTCGCCGCCGGCTACAGCAAGGCGAAGAAAGGCGGGCGCGTGGCCGTCCACGTCTGCCGCTGCGAGGACGTCAGCAAGCGGCGGGGAGCTCCAGCCGGCGAGGTCCGCATCGAGCGGTTCAAGAGCGTGCAGGTGGCGCCGTGGCGGCCGGACGCGGAGTCAGCGAAGGGAGAAAAACAGAACGCCGGAGGGTCGTAGCGGCGGCCCTACGTGGCCGCCGTTTTCCGTTCCCGCGCACCAACAGACGGCAGCCACGTAGGGCCGCCGCTATGACCGCGATCGGGCGTTTGCGATCCGCCCTACAGCGCCTGCAGTATTACCGACGCCCCGCTGCGTGCCACCTGACCGGGCGGGTCCACGTTCAGCGCCTTGAGCACGCCGTCCTCGACGACGGCGGCGTAGCGCTGCGAGCGGATCCCCATGCCGAAGGGGCGGGAGTCCAGCTCCAGGCCCATGGCGCGCGCGAAGTCGCCGTTGCCGTCGGCCAAGGGCACGATCTTGTCGTTGACGCCCATGTGCTTGAACCAGGCGTCCATCACCTCGATGTCGTTCACCGCCGTGCAGGCCACCTCGTCGGCTCCCCGGGACTTGAGGTGATCGGCAAGCTCGATGAAGCCCGGCAGGTGGTGATCGGAGCAGACGGAGGTGAAGGCTCCCGGCACGGCGAAGAGCACCACTTTCCTGCCGCGAAAGAAGTCGTCCGTCTCCACGCCCTGAAACTTTCCGTCGCGGATCGTCACCAGCTTGACGTTGGGGATTTTCTCCCCGACCTGGATCGCCATCGAATCTTCCTCTCTTTACGGTTCGGTCACCGGCTCCCTCTCCTGGTACATCTGCTCCCGCGCCGTGCCGCGCGGGAAGAGCAGGGCCACGACGAAGCCGGCCACCGCGAGCACGGCCATGGCGATGAAGACGGCCTGGAGGCCGTGGCGCAGCGCCTCGGTGAGGTGATGGAGCGTCGCCGGCGCGATGCTGGCGCGGAGCGTGGGATCGAGAACGGCGTTGGCGTCGGCGCCGGGCCCGGCGAGGGCCTGCAGCCGCGCGTTCAGCAGAGCGCCCAGGATGGCCACGGCGAGGGCGCCGCCGATGTTGCGGAAGAATTGTACCGAGCTGCTGGCGACTCCGCGCTGGTGCCAAGGGACGGCGCTCTGCACGCCCAGCAGGTAGGGCATCGACGTGAAGCCGAGGCCGAGGCCGATGATCAGCATCGCCAGCATGATCTGTGGGCGGCCGGCGCCGGCTTCGGCGCTGGCGAGCAGCAGCGCGCCGGCGATGCCCAGAGTCGCGCCGCCGATCGACATCGCGCGGTAACCGATCTTCAGCAGCAGGCGGCCGGCGAGCGTCGAGGAGATCGGCCAGCCGATGAGGATCGGCGCCAGGATGGTGCCCGCGTCCATCGCTGTGCCGCCGAGCACGCCCTGGCCGAACATCGGCACGTAGGCGGTGATGGAGAAGAGGAGCGCGCCGAGCAGGAGGTTGCCGGCGCTCGCCACCGCGATCAGCCGGTTCTGGAAGAGGTCGAGCGGCAGCATGGGCTCCGGGGCCCGGCGCTCCTGCCAGAAGAAGACGGCGAGCCCCACGGCCGAGCCGGCGAGCAGCGCCAGCGTGCGGGGATCGCTCCAGCCCCAGCTCTCCGGCCCCTCGATCAAGGCGAGCAGGAGGAGGGTGACCGCCGCCGTCAGGCTCACCGTGCCGAGGACGTCCAGCCGGTGCTGCGTCCTCGCTTTCTTCTCGCGCAGCCAGCGCTGGAGCATCCACGCCGAGAGGAGGCCGAAGGGGACGTTGAGGTAGAAGATCCAGCGCCAGGAGAGCGCGTCGGTGATGACTCCCCCCAGCAGCGGGCCGACGAGGCTGGCGAGAGCCCAGACGCTCGAGAAGGCTCCCTGGACGCGCCCCCTTTCCTCCAGTTTGTAGATGTCGCCGATGACGGTGACGGCCACCGGCATCACGCCGCCGGCGCCGAGGCCCTGGATGGCGCGGAAGATCACCAACTGCACGAACGACTGGGCGACGCCGCAGAGCGCCGAGCCGACGAGGAAGAAGGCCACCGCCACGCCGTAGGTGCGCCTGCGGCCGTAGAGGTCGGCGAGCTTGCCGAAGAGGGGAACCGTGGTGGTGGAGGTCAGCAGGTAGATGGAGAAGACCCAACTGTAGTGGGAGACGCCGCCGAGCTCGCCGACCGCCGTCGGCACCGCCGTGGCCACGGCCGTCGCTTCCAGGGCGGCGAGGAACATGCCCAGCAGGATGCCGCCGGTGACCAGTTTTCGATCGCGTCCGGGTTGCAAGAAACCTCCTCAGGTTACTGCGGACGGGGCGGCCACA
>JBIOVX010000080.1:0-13511 GCA_044868005.1 Thermoanaerobaculia bacterium
CCCCCGCCCCTACGTTAGGTTAACGCGTATGCCCCCTGGCCCCCTCTCCAGCAAGCTGGAGAGGGGGGACGAGGCTGATGTGCGCACAGCGCACCCTACCGGCAATCCTCCTCCATCCGCGTTCCCCCTCTCCATCTCCGATGAAGAGGGGGCAGGGGGTGAGGTCTCGAAGCGCAGGACCCTCCAACCTTCAAGGACCCCGGCATAGGCCTGCCCCCGCCCTGTGTTACATTCCCGCCACAAACCAGTCTCCCTGGACCCAAGGAGGTCACGATGAGCGCGCCGCGTCGTTGCCTGCTGTCGGTTGTGCTTCTCTTCGCCATCGCCGCGAGCGCCGCGGCGCAGACCACCGGCAGCATCGTCGGCCGGGTGACGGACGAGACCGGGGGCGTGCTGCCCGGCGTCAGCGTGGAGGCGCGGAGCACCGCGCTCCAGGGCTCGCGGACAGCGGTGACGGACGGCACCGGCGCCTACCGGCTCGAGCTGCTGCCGCCCGGCGAATACACGGTGACCTTCACCCTCGAAGGCTTCGCCAACGCAACCCACGAGCAGATCGCGGTGAGCCTCGGCCGGGACACCACGCTCCCCGCCTCGCTGCGGGCCTCCGTGGCGGCTTCGATCACCGTCACCAGCGACGCGCCGGTGGTGGATACGACGACCAGCACTCAGGGCTTGAACCTCAACACCCGGGCCATCCTCACCCTCCCCACCGCGCGCAATTACGCCGCGGTTGTGCAGATCACGCCCGGCGTCGCCTCGGACGCCAACCCCGAGAACACGCGCCAGGAATCGGTCACCGTCTACGGCTCGACCGGAGCGGAGAACGTCTATTACATCGACGGCGTCAATACCACCGGGGCGGAATACGGATTCCAGGGAAAGGAGCTGAACTTCGAGTTCATCCAGGCGGTGGACGTCAAGACCGGCGGCTACGAGGCCGAGTTCGGGCGCTCGACGGGCGGCATCATCAACGTCATCACCAAGTCAGGCGGCAACGAGCTCCACGGCGATCTCTTCGCCTATCACGACGACGAATCTCAGCAGAGCGGCGCAGAGGCGGTGGCCTCGGTCGCCGGCACCTCCCGCGGCTTCACCCGCGAGGACTTCGGCATCGGGCTCGGCGGCTTCCTCGTCAAGGACAAGCTCTGGTTCTTCGCCGCCTACGATCGGGTGAAGAACACGTTCGACACCGCCCTTCCTCCAGGCGGACCGCAGGAAGGCCAGGTCGTCCGCTCCACGGACGACCGCGACCTCGGCGCGGCCAAGCTCACCTACCGCCTGAACGACAACCAGTCGCTCATCGCCACCTTCTTCCAGGACCCGCGGGACGACACCGGCGCCATCAACGACGCCTCGCACACGCTGAACGGCGACCCGCTGACCTACACGGGCGTCCGCAGCTTCGGCGGCAAGGACTACGCGTTTCGCTACGAGGGCATCCTCTCCGCCTCCTGGCTGCTCACCGCCCAGGCGACCCGGCACCAGGAGGAGAACTCGGTGGGACCGGCGACCAGCGCCGGTGACGTGGTGCAGTTCCGCGCCGTGGACGACAACTTCTTCCAGACCGGCGGCTTCGGGCTGTTGCAGACGAAAGACTTCCAGCGCGACGGCGCCGGCGGCTCGGTCACCCGCTACCTAACCCGTCACGAGGTCAAATTCGGCCTCGAGCACGAGAAGGAGCAGGCGGACGTCGTGCGCCGCTTCTCCGGCGGCCAGCAGGTGGACGTCTTCGGAACGGACTCAGGGCAGGTCTACAGCCACTTCTATTGGACGACGCCCACGGCCACCGTCGCCAACGCGCCGGTGTCGGCGCTCGTGGCCTCGCCGGAGCACAAGAACACCACGGCCTATTTGCAGGACCGCTGGACGGTGCGCCCCAATCTCAGCTTGAGCCTCGGCGTGCGCTGGGACCGCCAGGAGATCATCGACGCCGCCGGCACCAAGCAGATCGATCTCGACCAGGACTACGCGCCGCGCCTCGGCTTCGTCTGGGACCCCTCCGCCGCCGGCCGCGCGAAGCTCTACGGCTCCTACGGCCGCTACTACGAGCAGATCCCCATGGACCTGGTGATCCGCTCCTTCTCCTTCGAGCGCCAGGCGCGCATCTTCAACTTCAGCCCCACGAGCACGACGCCGGACGCGGCGGCGGAGGCGGCGCTCGGCGAGGAGTCCGTCATCTTCGGCGGCTTCACCGAGCCGTCGGATCCGGACCTGCGCAACCAGTACATCAACGAGTACCTGCTCGGCTACGAGCACGAGGTGCGCCCCGACCTCGCCCTGGGGATCAAGGCCATCTACCGCGACTACGGCGAGGTGATCGAGGACTTCCTCTGCGCCGACGACGGCACCTACTGCATCGGCAATCCGAGCCAGGGGATCATGCGCGAGGTCTTCACCCTCGACTACGCGCGGACCCTGCCGGCGCCGGAGCCCAAGCGCGTCTACAAGGGCGTGCAGCTCGACGCCACCAAGCGCTTCTCGCAGAACTGGCAGGCCCTCGCCTCCTACATCTACTCGAAGCTCGAAGGGAACTTCGACGGCCTCTACGCGCCCTTCACCAATGTTGGCGCGGACCCCAACATCTCCGCCGCCTACGACTACTTCGACTTCTTCACCAACGGCAGCGACCTGACCCGCATCACCAACGACGGTCCGCTGTCGAACGACCGGCGTCACCAGTTCAAGCTCTCGGGCTTGTATGTGACGCCGTGGAAGCTGTCCGTGGGGCTCTCGGCCTACTACCGCACGGGCACGCCGGTGACCCGCTACGGCTACTCGGACATCTACGCCCGCTACGAGTTCTTCCTCACCCGCCGCGGCGCCGAGGGCCGCACGCCGGACAACTATGAGGCGGACCTCCATCTCGGTTATCCGTTGACGGTCGGTCCGGTCACCTTCAACTTCCTGGTCGACGTCTTCAACCTGCTCGACGCCCAACGCGCGGTCCTGCTCGACCAGCGCTGGGGCTTCCAGGAGGCGGACAACAGCTCCCCCATACCTGTCAATCCGGATTACGGCAAGGCGGTGCTGCGAACACCGCCGCGATCGTACAGGTTGGGGTTGAGGGTGAGCTTCTAAGCCGCCACCCGCCGGCCCGCCAGCCGGGCCACGGTGGCGACCAGCTCGGAGGGATCCACCGGTTTGGCGAGGTGGGTCTGGAACCCGGACTCGAGGGCGCGCCGGCGATCCTCGGCGCCGGCGTAGGCGGTGACGGCGGCCGCGGGGACCCGGCCGCCGTTGCGCGCCCGCACCTTGCGGATCAGCGAATAGCCGTCCTCCCCGGGCAAGCCGATGTCGGACACGATGACGTCCGGCGTCCTGCGGTCGAACGCCGCCAGAGCTTCGGGCACCGAGACCGTGGACGTCACTTCCGCGCCGCACCCCTCGAGCGTCATCACCAGCAGGTCGCGGGTGTCCTTCTCGTCCTCGACGACGAGGATGCGGAGGTCTTTCAGCAGGTCCGGCGCGCTCCATACCCCCGGCACCGCCGGCCGGAGCTCGATCGGCACCTCTCCGCTCAGCTCCACGGCGAGCGGCAGCTTCACGGTGAAGGCGGCGCCCTTCCCTTCCCCGTCGCTCTCGACCTCCACCGTGCCGCCGTGCAGCTCGGTGAGATGGCGGACGATGGAGAGGCCGAGCCCCAGCCCGCCGTGCGAGCGGGTGTGCGAGCCCTCCGCCTGGCGGAAGCGGTCGAAGACGTGAGGGAGAAAATCGGCCCGAATGCCGACTCCCGTGTCGGCCACCTGGATGACCGCGTTCGACCCCGCTTCCGTCAGCCGGACCCCGACCCGGCCGCCCTGCGGGGTGAATTTGATGGCGTTGGAGAGGAGGTTCCAGACGATCTGCTGCAGGCGGTCCGCGTCGCCCAGCATGGGGCTCATGAGCGGGTCGAGAGAAACGTCGAGATGGATGCCCTTGGCGCCCGCCGCGGGACGGGCGCTGTCGAGCGCGGCCTCGATGACGCGGGGGAGCTCGACGGGCTTGAAGTCGAGCCGCAGCTTGCCGGTGATGATGCGGGAGATGTCCAGCAGGTCGGCGATGAGCTGTGCCTGCGAGCGGGCGTTGCGCTCGATGGTCTCCAGCGCCCGCTCGGCGGTGGCGGCGTCGAGCTTGCCGGAGCGCAGCACCTGGCTCCAGCCGAGGATGGCATTGAGCGGCGTGCGCAGCTCGTGGGAGAGCGTCGCCAGGAACTCGTCCTTGAGGCGGTTGGCCTCCTCGGCCTGGTGCCGGGCCTCCTGCTCGAGCACCAGCAGACGCGAGCGCTCCTGCTCGGCCCGCCGCAGCTCGGAATCGCGCTCCTGGATCTGCCCCAGCATGTCGTTGAAGGCGTCCACCAGATGGCCGAGCTCGTCGTCGCCGCGCTTCTTCGCGCGCAGCGAGTAGTCCTTGCGCTCGGAGACCGCCCGCGCGGTCTCGGCAAGGTCCAGAACGGGACGCGAGATCAGGCGCTGCAGGCCGGCGGAAAGCAGCAGGGCCGCGAGACCCGAGACGACGAAGACGATGCTGGCCGTGATCGCCTGCAGGCGCACGCGGGAGACGATCTCGTCGAGGGTGCTGCGCAGGTACACGGTACCGACCAGCTCCTCCTCGAGCATGATGGGACGGAAGACGACGGCGGCGCCGGGCTGAAATTCGACATCCGGCGCTCCCGGCTGCGGCGGTACGGCACGGCCGCCGCCCCGCGGATAGACGGCGAAGAGGCGTCCCGCGCGGTCGTAGAGGGCGGCGGCGACGATGGTCTGGCGCGTCTTCAGCGCTTCCAGGGTCTCGGTGGCGGCGGTGGAGTCGTTGAACTGCAGGGGCGCGGCGCTGTTCTGGGCGACCAGCTCGGCGAGGGTCTCCAGGTCCCGCTGCAGCTCGGTCTGCGATCGATTCTGCTCGAAGGTGATGAGGAGGATGCCCGCCAGCAGCAGCGCGCCGCCGGTCGTCAGCATGACGATGAGCATCAGCTTGAGGCGGATGGGAAGGTTGCGCAGCACGGTCAGGGCCCCGGCCTCGGATTGGTGACGACGCGGGTGGCCAACCGCAGCAGCCGCGAGCTGATCCTGATGCCCGCCCGTTGCGCGGCTTCCTGGCTGATCTCGAAGCGGACCTTGGTGCCGTCGAGGACGAAGTTGACGATGCCGCCGTGCTCGAGGAATCCTCCCGTGTCGCCCACCGTCAGCACGGGAAAATCGCGCACCTCGCGGAGGATCGCCGGCAGGCGGCCCCTCTCCGAGCGGCTGACGAAGAGGATCTGGCAGCCCACGGGCTCGCTCATGGAGCGGGCGCGCAGCACGGTCATGCGCCGGCCCGCCACCTCGCCCTCGGCGATCTCCCGCAGGCTGGCGCCGAAGGGATCGTCGCCGAGCACGCAGAGCCGCACCGTGCTGCGGTCGTCGTGGAAGACCCGGGACGGCCACTCCACGAACTTGGTGAAGTTGTAGAGGAAGGCGGCCTTGACGTCGTACTCCGCAGCGGTCTCCTGCGCCCCGGCCGCGGGCGCGGCGAGCAGCGCCGCCCAGAGGAGCATGGCTCCAGCCGGCCAGCGCTTCAGAACCGCCATACCGCCCTGCCGTAGACGCTGCGCTGCACCTCCTCCGAGCGCGCCGTGAAGAACTCGGCGTGCTGCTCGTGGAGGAGGTTCTGGCCGACGATCGAAAGATCCAGCCGGTCGCTCGGCCGCCATCCCAGCCGGAGGTCGAGCTCCGTGTAGGCGGGGATGAACGGGTTCGGCAGGCTGTCCACGTAGCGGAGCCAGGCGTCGAGCTCGATGCCGCCCGGCAGGTCCACCAGGGAACGGACGGCGAACCGGTGCTCGGGATCGTTGCCCTCCGCGACGCCGCCGGTGGGATCGCGGCTGTCCGCATCGAAGCTGAGGCGCTTGTGGAAGTACGTATAGGAGCCGTACACCCGCCACCAGGAAGCGGCCTGCCACTTGGCCTGCACCTCGGCGCCGTAGGTGCGGGCGTTCAGCTTGTTGGCCAGCGTGAGGGGAAACGGCGCGCCGCTCGCCGGCGGCTCCTGGCTGCGCAGGTGGTCGTAGACGTCGTAGAAGGCCGCGACGTCCAGCGACAGGTCGGGCCTGGGCAGGATGCGATAGCCGGCCTCGTAGGCGAGGACCTCCTCGGACTCGAAGTCGCGGCTGCCTTGGACGAAGACCACCGGACCGAGCAGGAAGCGGGAGTCCTCGTCGATGCGGGCCGGCGAGCGGACGGCGCGCGAGACGGCCGCCCAGAGGGTCCGGTGCTCGTTCGGCGTCCAGGCCAGGCGGACGCTCGGCTGGATCTCGACACCGGTGTACTCCGGGTCCTCGATCTTCGTCCCCACCGTCAGCCGCAGGCGGTCCGCCACCAGGGCGATCTCGTCCTGCGCGAAGGCGCTGGAGAGCGTCTGCGTCCGCTGCGTGGGATCCCAGGCGAGGACCGGCGTGTTCTCGACCTCGTCGCCGCTGGCCCGGTATCCTAGGCCCCAGACCACCTCGTGCCGCGTCCCCCAGGCGAACGTGTGCTGGAAATCCACGTCCCAGGTGTCGCGGTGCTCCTCGAACTGGCCCTGGACCCGGCGGAACGTGCGGTCCCAATAGGCCCGCAGATCGAAGCGCGACGACCCCGAGAAGCGGCGCGACCAGAGACCCAGGAGATTGCCGCCGTTCATGCGGCTGTCCTCGCGGAGGTACAGGCCGCTGGACGCCCGGTAGGCGTCGCCCTGCAGCGTGTAGGAGTCTCTCTCCCCGCGGTCGCCGTCGACGCGGAAGCCTGCCTGCAAGGTGCGCAGCGGGTCCTCGGCGCTGCCGCCGGCGGCAAAGGCGAGGGCGTCGATGGCGCGGTACTTGGCGTAGGCGCGATACGCGCCGCGCTCCCCCAGGGCGCCGCCGTAGCGGAAAGCGGCGAAACCCTCCTCGTTGCCGGCGCCGAGCTTCGCCAGCCCTCCCGGCGTCGCGCGGGGGCTCTTGGTGATGATGTTGATGACGCCGTTGACGGCGTTGGCTCCCCACAGCGCGGCGCCGGGGCCGCGGATGACCTCGATGCGGTCGACGTCATCCAGCAGCAGGTCCTGGACGTCCCAGAAGACGCCGGAGAACAGCGGCGTGTAGATGCTGCGGCCGTCGATCAGCACCAGCATCTTGTTGGCCGTGCCGGTGTTGAAGCCGCGGGCGCTGATCGCCCAGGTGCCCGAGTTGAAGCGGGCCACGTGCAGGGCGTCCACCAGGCGCAGCGCCTCCGGCAGGCTCGTCACCCCGGAGCGGCGGATGTCCTCGCCGGTGATCACGGTGACGGCCGCGGCGGCCCCGGAGACGCGCTCGCTGCGCCGCGACACCGAGGTGACGTCGACCTCCATCAGCTCCTCGATGCTCATCTTCCGCAGCTCGGCGGGCTCTACCTGCGCCGCCTGCACCGGCGCGGCGGCGAGCAGGACGCAGACGGCGGCGAAAGAGAAGAAAGGACCCAAAGGACTCCAGGGACTCCCAGGACAGGTACCGTCAGGCGCCCCTTGTCCTTGGTGTTCTTGCTGTCCTTGTCGTCCTTGTTGCGGAGGCTCAGAACAGGGGTTGGGGTGAGGCCGCGCCGGCAAGAAGGTTCCTCCCCTCACCGTCCGAGGTCCGCCAGCAGACGGCGCAGCGCTTCGAGGTCCGCGGGCTTGGTGAGATGCGCGTCGAACCCCGCTTCCAGAGCGCGCCGGCGGTCCTCCTCCTGGCCGTAGCCGGTGAGGGCGATGAGAAACGCGGAGCTCAGCTCGGGATCGGCCCGCAGGGCCCGGGCGACGCCATAGCCGTCCATGGCGCCGGGGAGACCGATGTCGCAGAGCACGACCTCGGGAAGGAATTGGCGGGCCTTCTCCAGCCCTTCGGCGGCGTCGAAGGCCACCTCGGCCTCGTGCCCGACCAGCCGCAACAGCAGTGTCAGGCTCTCCGCCGCATCCTCGTGGTCCTCGATCACCAGGCAGCGGCGGGACTCTGCGGGACCCTCGGTCGGCGGTTCTCCGGCCATGGCGGTTTCCTCCTCTCTGGACGTGAGCGGCAGGCGCAGCGTGAGCTCGGAGCCGCGGCCGAGCCCGGCGCTCGCGGCCGCCGTCGAGCCGCCGTGCAGCTCGACGAGCGCCTTGACCAGGAACAGGCCGAGCCCCAGCCCGCCGCGCTGCCGGTCCGCGCCGCGCTCGGCCTGGCTGAAGGGCTCGAAGACGCGGCCGAGCAGCTCCGGCTCCATGCCGATCCCGGTGTCGCGCACGGTCACCGCCACGGCGCCGTCCCCGGGCTCCTCGCGCGCCGCGACGGCGATGCGGCCGCCGCGCTCGGTGAACTTGAGGGCGTTGTGCAACACGTTGCCGATCGCCTGCGCGAGCCGGGTCGGATCGCCCTGCACGAGGAGGCGCCTGGGCGGCAGATCCAGCTCCAGGCCGAGACCGGCGGCCTCGGCCTGCGGCCGCAGGTCCTCCACTGTGGCGCGCACCGTCTCGGCCAGATCGACGCGCTCCCGGCGCAGCAGGATCTTGCCTTGCGAGACGCGGGAGATGTCCAGCAGATCGTCGACCAGGCGGGTCAGGTGGACGGCCTGGCGCTCGATCGTCTGCAGCGCCCTCTCACCCTGCGCGGCGGTGGCCTGTTCCGAGCGCAGGATGTGGAGGGAATTGCGGATGGGCGCCAGCGGATTGCGCAGCTCGTGGCCGAGCATGGCCAGGAACTCGTCCTTGCGGCGGGCTTCCTGCTGGAGGACTTCCTCGGCCCGTTTACGGTCCGAGATGTCGCGATCGATTCCCGACGCCCCGACGAGCTGTCCGGCCGCGTCGTAGAGCGGTGAGAGGGTGAGGGAGATGTCGAGGCGCCGGCCATCCTTGCGCACGCGGACGGTCTCGAAGGGCTCCATCCGCATTCCCCGGCGGACCTGCTCGAACGCCGCCACCAACTCGTCCCGGTTCTCCGGCGGCACGATGAGGTCGATGGGGCGGCCGATCATCTCCTGCGCCGTGTAGCCGTACATGCGCTCCGCCCCGGAGTTCCAAGTCGTGACGAAGCGATCGAGCGTCTTGCCGATGATGCCGTCCTGCGACGACTCGACGATGGCCGCGAGCTGCTGGCGCGTTTCGTCGATCTGCTTGCGGTCCGAGATGTCGCGATCGATCCCGGAGGCGCCCACGAGGCGCCCCGCCGCGTCGTGGACCGGCGAGAGGGTGAGCGAGATGTCGAAGCGCTCGCCGTCCTTGCGCACGCGCGTGGTCTCGAAAGGCTCCACCCGCTCGCCGCGCCGGAGCTGCTCGAAGACGGCCACCATCTGCGACCGGCACTCCGGCGCGACGACGACCTCGATGGGCCGGCCGATCATCTCCCGCGCCGTATAGCCGTACATGCGCTCCGCGCCGAAGTTCCAGCTCGTGACGACGCCGTCGAGCGTCTTGCCGATGATGCCGTCCTGCGAGAATTCGACGATGGCCGCGAGCTTGCCCCGCTCCCCCTCCGTCCGCTTCAGCTCCGTGATGTCGAGGAAGGTGAGCACCACCCCGTCGATGACGTCGTCCAGCGTGCGGTACGGCAGGATGCGCAGCAGGTACCAGGCCGTGCCGTCCTCCGTCCCCACCTGCCGCTCGCGCGAGGCGAGCGTGCGCAGGACCTCGCGGATGTCGGCGACGAGATCGCTGCCCGAGAAGCGGGGAGCGATGTCGGCGATCGGCCGGTCGACGTCGGTGTCGATCAGCCGGAAGACCTCGGTGGCGGCGGGCGTGAACTTCTTGATACGCAGCTCGCGGTCGACGAAGACGGTGGCGATGTGGGTGCTCTGGAAGAGGTTCTGCAGGTCGCTGTTGGCGCGGTCCAGCTCCTCCAGCTTCTTCTTGAGCTCGGCGTTGACCGTCTCCAGCTCCTCGTTGACCGACTGCAGCTCCTCCTTCGAGGTCTGCAGCTCCTCGTTGGCGGACTGCAGCTCCTCGTTCATCGACAGCAGCTCTTCGTTGGAGGAGACGAGCTCCTCGTTGGAGCTCTCCAGCTCCTCCATCGTCGTCTGCAGATGGTCCTTGGTGGTGCGCAGCTCGGCTTCGAGACGCCGCACCATGGGGTCGTCGCCGGCGAGGACCTCCACCTCGGCTTCCGCGCCGGCCTCGCCGGAGGTGACGATCTCCTGGAAGACGATCATGAACAGTCCGGGGTCCTCGCCCAGCTCCGGCATCGGCCGCGCGATGACGTTGACGCGCTGGGCCTGGCCGTCGACCTCGAAGATGACGTTCTCGTGCACCACCTCCACCCGCGAGGTGACGGCCTTGTGCAGGGCCGTGCGCACGTCCAGCCGCAGCCCCTTGCGGGCCATCTCGATGACGTTGACGGTGGGCGCTCCGGCCGGCGGCTCGAGAAAGCGGCCGGTGCGGGGCGAGAAGTACACGGCCTCCCCCCACTCGTTGACCACCACGCAGGCGGGGACGTAGCTCTCGAGCACCACGGCTTCGAAGGTGCGCGCCACCTCCTGCTGGCGGGGGGCCGGCCGGCGCGAGTCCTCGGCCGGCCGGTGGCCCAGGCGGGTGCGCTCCGCCAGCGGGAAGCTGAACGGCGGACGCGCCACGGTGTCGCGCGACTGGAAGATGCGGTGCTTCTTGTCGAGCGTGCGGAACAGCTTGGGCTGCCCGGTGGCCATCTCCGAAGGGCCGAGCAGGAGATAGCCGCCCGGACGCAGGGCGTAGTGGAAGAGGGCGAGGACTTTCTTCTGCAGCTCGCTATCCAGATAGATGAGGAGGTTGCGGCAGGAGACCAGGTCCAGCCGCGAGAACGGCGGATCGGCGATCAGGTTGTGCAGCGAGAACAGGCACATGTCCCGGATCTCGCGCGACACCTGGTAGAAATTGCCCTGCTTGACGAAGAAGCGCTCCAGCCGCTCGGGCGAGATCTGGCCGGCGATCGTCTCCGGATACAGCGCCTGCCGGGCCGCCTCCAAGGCTTGCGTGTCGATGTCCGTGGCGAAGACCTGCACGTGAGGCGGTTCCTTGAGACCGGCCATGTGCTCGCGCAGCAGGATGGCGAGCGAGTACGCCTCCTCGCCGGTGGCGCAGCCGGGCACCCAGACGCGCACGTAGCCGTCCGCGTCCTTGCCCTCGAAGAGACGCGGCACCACCTTCGCAGCAAGGAGCTCGAAGGTCTCCGGATCGCGAAAGAAGTGGGTCACGCTGATCAGCAGGTCCCGGAAGAGCTGTTCGACTTCCTGGGCGTCGCGTTTCAGCAGCTCGACGTAATCATATACCGAGGCGCAGCCCGCCTCGTTGAGCCGCCGGCGGACGCGGCGCACGAGGGTACTCTGCTTGTAGCGGCGGAAGTCGTGGCCGGTCTCCCGCCGCAGGATGGCGCAGATCTTCCCCAGGTAGGCGGTGACCTCCTCACGGAAGCGCTCCGGGCTGCCCCCCTGTCCCTCCCGCAGGCGGGCCAGGTGCTCGAAGAGCTTGGCGGGCATCTCTCCGACCGGCAGCACGTGATCGGCCGCGCCGGTGAGGATGGCGCCGCGCGGCATGCTGTCGTAGGTCGCCGTCTGCGGGGCCTGCACCATCGTCAGCCCCCCCCGTTCCTTGATCGCCTTGAGGCCCAGCGAGCCGTCCGTGCCGGTGCCCGAGAGGATGATGCCGATCGCCTCGTCCTCCTGGTCTTCGGCAAGGGAGCGGAAGAAGCGGTCGACGGGCGAGCGCCGGCCGTGCAGCCGCAGCGCCTTGGAGGCATAGAGCACGCAGTCGTCGATGGTCAGCGTCATGCTCGCCGGCATGACGTAGACGTGGTTCGGCTCGACGATGGTCTCCTCCGAGACCTGCTGCACGGGCATTGCCGTAAGCGGCGCGAGCAACTCGGGGATGAGCGTCTGATGGCGAGGGGCGAGGTGCTGGATGAGCACGAAGGCGAGCCCGCTGTCACTCGGCATGTGCCGGAAGAGCTCCTGGAACGCCTCCAGACCGCCCGCGGAGGAGCCGATGGCGACGACCGGACAGGGATGACTGTTGACGAGGCAGGCCGCGGTTTCCTCTTGCGGCACCCTCTCCAGCTCGACTTCGACCTCGGACATCAGGCCCTGCCTTTCGTTCTGCGACCCCTTGTCAGCAATTAGGAGCGACACACTAAATCCAAGGATCGTGCCAACTACGAGCGGATGGGAGAGGCACAGACGGGGGAAGAGTTGTGGTGCCGGAGGCGGGACTCGAACCCGCACGCCCTTACGGACGGAAGATTTTAAGTCTTCTGCGTCTGCCGTTCCGCCACTCCGGCGCGGGGAAATTCTACCAGCGGCGGACCGGCCTTGCGTTTCGCCCGTCCTTCCGGTAGAATTCGTTCGTCATCGAAGCCCCAGGGGTTGCGTCCCCTGGGGCTTTTCCTTTTGGAGTGAAAAATGACCGACGCCGAATTCCTGCGCAGCTTCGAGGACTGCACGCTGCCCAATACCTCCTTTCACCATCGGGACCACGTCCGCCTCGGCTGGCTCTATCTGCGGCGCTACCCGGCCCTGGAAGCGCTCGCTCGTTTCGTCGAGGGGCTCAAGCGCTTCGCCACCGCCAACGGCAAGCCCGGCCTCTACCACGAGACGATTACCTGGGCCTACCTGCTGCTCATCCACGAGCGCATGGCGCGGTGTGAGGTGGATACCTGGGAGGAGTTCGCGCGGCGCAACCCGGACCTGCTCGTCTGGAACCCCTCCGTCCTCGACCGCTACTACGAGAAGGAGACGCTGGGCTCCGAGCTGGCACGGCGGGTGTTCGTGCTGCCGGACAGGTTTGATTCCGGAGGAGTTGGAGGCGACGAGCGGATTCGAACCGCTGAATAAGGGTTTTGCAGACCCTCGCCTTACCACTTGGCTACGTCGCCTTGAGACGGACAGGGCCGCTTGCGCGGCCCCGATCTTAGCAGAACGCGGAAGGAGTCCGCGAATCTCTGAAAGTCAAATTCTGGAGCGGGAAACGGGACTTGAACCCGCGACCCCAACCTTGGCAAGGTTGTGCTCTACCACTGAGCTATTCCCGCCCGACAGGCTGGCAAAGGATAGTCGGCGGACCCGGGGCTGTCAAGGCGCAGGCCGGCCGGCAAGGGTACAACGGCAGGCCGGAAACGCCTATTCCTGCGTCTTCTACCACCGCCGCCGCGGCGGTCCGGGGTTGTAGGGAAAGGCGTTGCGGATCAGCGTGTAGCGCCACCCTTCGCCGTCGCGGTCGAGGCCGAGGACGTCGAAGCGGCAGGCGCGGCCGTGCCAGCCGCGGGAGGTGAGGTAGAGGGCGGCGGCGCGGGAGAGCCGGCGCTGCTTGGCGAAGCCCACGGCTTCGATCGCCGGACCGTATTTGTCGCCCTGCCGCGCCTTGATCTCGAGGAAGCAGAGGGTGCTGCCCTCCTTGGCCACGACGTCGATCTCGCCGCCGTGGTTGACGACGTTGCGGGCCAGGATCTCGTAGCCCTGATCGGCGAGCCAGCGGACGGCGTCGTCCTCTCCCACCTTGCCGCGGGCGCGGGCGTGGGGCTGGTCTTGGAAATTTTCAGCCATGATCCAGTTTGCTGTTTTTCGTAGGGGCGGGGCTTGTCCCCGCCCGGAACG
>JBIOVX010000081.1:0-2260 GCA_044868005.1 Thermoanaerobaculia bacterium
TATAGGGGGCTCTGGTCCCCCCTCCCAGGGCGGCCACGCAGGGCCGCCCCTACAGATCTTTTCGAGAACCATTTCGTAAAGGGAATCTTGGCGAACGCGGGGAGTCTTCGTTGTGGCGCCGCGCCCGCGATCGTCTTGGCGATATCGCGCAAAACAGGAGCCTGCATGAAGAAGTTCGCGACGCCCGGCGCCAGTGAGGCGAGCCGCGCCCAGCGGTGGATCAGTCCGAAGGCGTAGGCAGAGCGGGGCCGCAGCCGGCCTTTGTAGTAGTGCGAGAGGAACTCGGCCTTGTACGTCGCCATGTCCACGTCCACCGGGCACTCGCCCTTGCACCCTTTGCAGGAGAGGCAGAGATCGAGCGCCTCTTTGACGTGCTCGTCGCGCCAGAGATTGTGGAGCGGCTCGCCCTGCAGCATCTCGAAGAGCAGCCGGGCGCGGCCCCGCGTCGAGTGCATCTCCTCGCCCGTCGCCCGGTAGCTCGGGCACATGGTGCCGCCGTGCATGCGGCGGCACTCGCCGACTCCCACGCAGCGCAGGCTGGCGCGCGCGAAGCTGCCGTGGTCGTCGCCGGGATAACGGAAGTGGGTGCGCATCGCCGGCGGATCGTAGGAGGTGCCGAGGCGGAGGTTCTCGATTGGGCTGTAGGCGTCGACGAGCTTGCCCGGATTCATCCTGCCGTCCGGATCCCAGATCGCCTTGAACTCGCGGAAGGCGCCGATCAGCTCGTCGCCGAACATCTTCGGCAGCAGCTCGGCGCGCGCCTGGCCGTCGCCGTGCTCGCCGGAGAGCGAGCCGCCGAAGCGCAGCACGAGGTCCGCGGCCTCGTCGAGGAAGGCGCGGAACTTGGCGATCCCCGGCGCCGTGACGAGATCGAAGTCGTTGCGGGTGTGCACGCAGCCTTGCCCGAAGTGGCCGTAGAGGGCGCCGCTGTAGCCGTACTTCCGGTGCAGGCTCCGCAGCTCGCGCAGGTAGCCGCCCAGCTTCTCCGGCGGCACGGCTGAGTCCTCCCAGCCTTCCCAGGTGTCCGCCTTGCCGGGCACCCGCGCCGTGGCGCCGAGGCCCGACTCGCGCACCGTCCAGACGCTCTTCGCCTCCTTGGGATCGTCGAAGAGCTTCATCGACGGCGCGTCCGCCTTCCCTTGCAGGGCCTCCATGAGCCGGCGGGCGCGGCCACCGGCTTCCTCGCGCGTGTCGCCGCCGAGCTCGACCAGCAGCCAGCCGCGGCCGGCCGGGAGGAGCTTGACGTTCCGCGGGTGGAGGTCCTTCTTCTTCATGTCCTCCACCAGCACGTCGTCGATCCCTTCGAGGCCGAGGGGGCCGTGCTCCAGGATCTCCGGCACGTGATCGGCGGCCTCGTAGGCGTCCGGATAGCCGAGGACGACGAGGACGCGGTGCCGCGGGCTGGGCACCAGGCGGACGGTCGCTTCGAGGAAGGTGACGCACGTCCCTTCGGAGCCCACCAGGGCGCGCGCCACGTGGAAGCCGTTCTCCGGCAGCAGCCACGGCAGGTTGTAGCCGGAGACGCAGCGCGGGATGTCCGGGAAGCGCTCGCGGATGAGCGGCGCGTAACGGTCCCGCAACTCGCGCAGCCGGCGGTAGATCTCGCCCCGCCGGCCGCCGGCGCGGACGATGCGCTGCAGCTCCTCCTCGCTCGTGGCACCGACCCGCAGCCGCAGGCCGTCGTAGGTGAGCACCTCCAGCTCCTCGACGTTGGCGTCCGTCTTGCCGGCCATCACCGAGTGCACGCCGCAGGAGTTGTTGCCGATCATGCCGCCGAGCGTGCAGTGGTCGTGCGTCGAGGGATCGGGGCCGAAGGTGAGATGGTGGGCTTCGGCGGCGTGACGCAGGTGATCGAGGATCAGGCCCGGCTGGACGCGGGCCCGACGCCCGTTGGCGTCGAGCGCGAGGATGCCGTTCATGTACTTGGAGCAGTCGATTACAACCGCGACGTTGCAGGACTGCCCGGCCAGGCTGGTGCCGCCGCCGCGTCCGAGAATCGGCGCCGCATGGGCGCGGCAGACGCGGACGGTTTCGACCAGCGCGTCGGCGTGCCGAGGAATGACGACCCCCAGCGGCACCTGGCGGTAGTTCGAGCCGGCGGTGGCATACAGCGCACGCGACGCGGGCTCGAAGCGCACTTCGCCGTCGACCGCGCCGCTGAGATCGCGCGCCAGCGCCTCGCGCCGCGCATCGCTCCAGTCGTGCGCGCCGAAGCGTTCGCCGCGGTTTCTGTCACGTGAGCGAAGGCGCAGTGGCGCCG
>JBIOVX010000082.1:0-17488 GCA_044868005.1 Thermoanaerobaculia bacterium
TTGACGTACCAACCCGGGGAACAGGGCGGCCACGCAGGGCCGCCCCTACAGATGATCTCTTCTGCGGGATTTCCTCGATCCCGCGTTGCGTTATTCTCTTAGCCCGACTTTGGAGGTTCTCCGATGATCGCCAGACTTCACCGCACCGCACCCTTCCTGCTCATCGCCCTGCTGGCGGCGGCCGCCTTGTGGGCCGTCGATGACAAGGCCCCGGCGCCCGCCAAGCCAGATCCCGAGTCCTACCGCAAGGAGATCGAGACCTGGCGCCAGGAGCGCAACGAGGGGCTGAAGAAAGAGGACGGCTGGCTCACCCTGGTGGGCCTCTACTGGCTGAAGCCGGGGGAGAACCGCTTCGGCAGCGATCCGAACAACCCGGTCATTCTGCCGCAGGGAAAAGCGCCCGGCGTGGCGGGAGCCCTGAAGGTAGAGGGGAACGCGGTTACCGTCAGCGTCGAGCCGGGCGTAGCGCTCACCGCCGACGGCCAGGAGATCAAGCCGGGCATGCCGGTGAAGACGGACGCCGAGGGCAAGGCGACGGTCCTGGAGCTCGGCTCGCTGCGCTTCTACGTCATCAAGCGCGGCGACCGCCTGGGAGTCCGCATCAAGGACCGCGAGAGCCCTCTCCGCGCCGGTTTCAAGGAGCTGGACACCTATCCCATCCAGCCGGATTGGCGCGTCGTCGCCCGTTTCGAGCCGTACAAGGAGAAGAAGATCCCCATCGCCAACATCGTCGGCCAGGTGGATGACGTCCCCTCGCCGGGCGCCGTGGTCTTCGACTGGCAGGGCAAGACCTACCGGCTGGATGCTCTGGAGGGCTCGCCGGAAGGAGGCCTGTTCCTCCTCTTCGGCGACACGACGAACGGCAAGGAGACCTACGGCGCCGGCCGCTTCCTCGACACCGAGCCGCCGAAGGACGGCAAGGTGGTGGTGGACTTCAACACCGCCTACAACCCGCCCTGCGCCTTCACCGCCTTCGCCACCTGTCCGCTGCCGCCGCCGCAGAACAAGCTGTCCATCGCGGTGCCGGCGGGGGAGAAGAAGTTCGCGGGGGGGCCGCACTCCTGAGCGCACCGGTCACGAGTGCACCGCCTCCTCGATGCGGCGGAACAGCGATCTGTCTATGTCCCGAAAGTTGTCGGTGAGGGTTCTCGTCGCCGAAGTCAACTTCAGGTCGCTGAGCGAGTAGGGTTTGGCGGGCAGCAGCGCCTCGACGTTCTCCACCACGACGGCGGAGATGGGGCTCTCGCCATGCCAGTAACAGTGGAACACTCTCGTGTTTCCTTCGATCACGACCAGCTTGTCTCCCGTCCGTTCCAGGACCGGTGGGGTCAGGATGGAGTCGCTGCCGTCCGGGAACAGTACCTTTTGCGGCGCGAACAGAGCACAGCTCGCCTCCTTGAACTCCTTGACGAGCTGCTGGATCTGCAAGGCCTTGTACTCCTTGACCGCTTGTTGCACCACGAGCAAAGCCGGCGTCAACTGGACCTGTTCCATGTTGAACTTCGCATGGCGGTACTGAGATACCCGGCGCAGTCGTTCGAACAGCTCACCCGGCGGGCACTCGGCATAGGGCAGCGGCGCCGGAGGCGCGTCCGAAGCCTTCGCGCTTTGACCGGCGATCAAGCTCCACAGGCTCGACAGCACGGGCGCGTCGCACGAGGCGGTGTACAAGCGAACCCGCTCCTCGTCGTAGTCATAATCCGTGCCAACCCTTCCGCGTGTGCTGCTCAGCACGGCGCAGGCGGCTTCGCTCTCGGGGTCGAAGAGGAAGCCCGAGAAGGGCAGATCGGCAACTTCGTACACCGCCGCGCCGAGCCGTCGCAAGAGGGTTCGGCGCTGCACCTCCGTGGCCTCAGAGTTGGGAGTGGTGAGCACATGGAGACGGATGCCTTTGCGCATCGCGGCCAGCACGGTCGGGAAGGTGAAGAGCAGCCAGTACGTCGAGACGCCGACCGCCCAGGCGGTCTGCTCGCAGGATCGCAGAGCCTGCACCAAGAGGAGGAGTTTTTCGTCATAGCCGCGATAGACGCGAGCCGAGACATTGGCCCGCACCTCCAGCCGCTCATTGCGGATGAATTCCTCCACCGCCTCCGCCCCCGCCTTGTACAGCGCGGCCTTCTCCTTCTGGCCTGTCCCCTCGAAATCGGTAGACCCGATCGAACCGGTGTTGATCTTGACCGTGTAGACGTCGGCCTGCAGGGACTGCTGGATCTCGGTGGCGCCGTCGATGGCTGAATCCGCGAGCTGGTGGGCGAAATCCAGGAAGCCGGACGGACGCGACCGGACCGTGGACACGTCGGCGAACAAGCGGAAGCACAGGACCCGCGAGAGGACGCTGCGAGCGTCCGACGCCGCGAGCAGGTTGGCGAAGACGAACGCCGGCAGGTTGCTGACCACTCCGCCGTCGACGAGGACAGCGGAGCCGTCCCCTATGGCCTGATAGAAGAACGGAATGCTGCAGGAGCAGCGGACGGCGAAAGCCACGCTGGCGGTGGGCGTCTTCTCCCGCGACCAGACCCGCGGTGCTCCGGCGGTCAGATCGGTGGCGACGACGTGCAAGGGCTTGAGTTCCTCGAAGCTCACCGGCCTCTTGATACCCAGGGGGCGCTGGGGTGCGAGCGCCGACCGCAGCTTTTCCTCCAACCAGGTTTGGATCGGCTCCGAGCTGTACAACCCCGAATCGAGCGCCACCGTCGCCAGCGCGTGCGATTTTCCCCAGGTGGCTTGGCGAGCCGCGATGAGCCAAGGGGGGCGATCTTTGAAGACGCTATCACGGCTCGAAGCCGGCCCCAGGAAGCTCGCCAGCGGGGTATTCTCGAGCGCGTCGCGAATGAACTCCGGAGTCGCTCCCGCGGCCACCAGCGCCGCGACGATGGAGCCTCCCGAGGTCCCCGCCACGCGGCCGAACGTCACGCCCGCGGCTCTCGCCGCGGCAAAGGCTCCCGCATGCGCGGAGGCACGCACTCCGCCACCTTCGAATACTCCCCAACAATGCGTGAAATACGTCGTCGTCGTGCTCATCATTCCTCCGATTGCGGGCGCTCGCGACAAAGCGAGCGAAGAAGTCGCTGCGCCGCCGCGGCGTGCCTCGCGGGACAGTAGGTGCGGACGCCGGCCTCGATCATCTCCAGGTTGCTCTGCAGCCGGCAGAGGTCGGCAATGAAATCAGCCACTTCGGAAGCGAGGTGAAATCCCAGCTTCGCGGCGTAGATGACGGCTCTGGAGGCCTGGACCTGGGGCAGCGGCACCTCGCGGGCTTGAAAGTCCACCACCCGCTCTTCGATCGCCTTCAGGGCGCCGGCCTCGAGGAGGCCGGGCGCGCCGAAGAACTCGGCCGGACGGAAGATCAGGGAATTGCAGCGGAAGACGGTTGTCTTCGGCAGGGTCTCAAAGAGGACGGGCAGTTGCCGCTCGACGATCAAATAGGTGTGCTGCAACTCCCAGATGTCGACTTGGGTCGTGGTGGCGTCCATGCTGAAGCCGCCAAAGATGCTGCGCCGGACCGACGGCGGCATCAGCTCGGCGAGAGGCCGCGGGCCGTGGGTGACCAGATCGATGTCCCGGGAGGCCACGGCCTCGCCTCGGCTGCCGAGGATGAGGTCGCGCACCCAGCCGCCGAACACCACCGCTTGGCAGTTCGCTTTCAGCAGGCGGTCGGTCAGGCTCTTCAGCGCGGAATCCCGCGACAGCAGCGCGGTGAACTCGGCCTGCAGGAGAGGGATGGCCGCGGCCCGCAACGGATCGTCCAGGGGAGCCGGAGAGAGATCCTTCTCGGCGTAGCCAAGGAGAGGAAACAAGGGGATTTTTTGGACTTCGGATAGGTGCATAGGAGAAAACACAAATCTGCAGCCACCATCCACCCCGAGCTCGCAGTTTTGGTCTAATTTTACGAGTTTCTGTTGCTTTCGTCAACCGTCGCGGCGCTCGCATATCCAAGCCGTTCTGGTGCAGCACGACGGCCACGACCTTGCCGGTCCGCCTTAACCAACCGGGCTTGACCGCGGTATGATTCGGCAACACTTTGGTGGGGATGGACGCCAACGCGAGTCAACCGCGTGCAGCCTTCTTATTCGCCGCCTGTATCCCACTCGTTCTGACCCGAGATGGCGAAGCCATAGCCGCCCTCGTGCGCATCCAGGACGCCGATCTCGAGTCCTTCTTGGTCAGCGAAAGCCCGGTTTTCAAACGGATCGTCCGACGGTCACGCGCCTCGTACAAGCGCAGTAGGGGGCTCACCCGGGAGCAGCTTGAGGAAGGCTTGGCGAAGACTCGTGGCGCCTGAGTAGCTGATTCTTACGAGGTCTTCCTGGCGGACTCGGGCCTCCTCGGGGGAAGCCGCACGGCTTTCAGACCGCTGGCCGCCTGCCGTGCTCGGGCCGCTTCAACCATCTTCTCAAGGTCGTAGTCCGCCTGCCGCGCAATTTCCTCGCGGACGGCATGAATTTCCTCGATTATGGGGTCCTTGCGGGGACATGGTTCCTACTCTACTTCACCTCACTGCCCCGGCTGCAAAATCGGATACGGATTGATCGCCTCGCCTTGCCACCAGTTCTTCTGCGCGTTCAGCTGGAAGATGGCGAAGTGGAGGTGGGGGTTGTTGGGCCCGGCGTTGCCGGTGGAGCCGACGTAGCCGATCACCTGGCCGCGGGCGACCTGGTCTCCTTCCTTGAGGCCGGGGGCATAGCTCTCCAGGTGGGCGTAGTAGTAGCAGTAGGTTTCGGTGGGGTCGAACTGGTAGATCGTCAGGCCGCCGAGATTGCTGGAGAAGAGCTTGACGATGCGGCCCGCGTCCACCGCCAGCACCGGAGTGTTGCGCGGGGCGATGATGTCGATCGCTTCATGGACGCGGTTCTGGCTGCGGCTTTCGCTGAAGGTGTCTCGCAGCTCTTCGCGCCGGATTCCCTGCACGGGCAGCAGCAGGTCGCGCTGGGCCAGGTCCGCCGGCAGGGCCGCAGCCGGCGGCGCCAGGACCGGGGGAGTCACGGTTGGAGGAGCGGGGGTCGTCTGCGGCGGCGCGGCGGAGGGCGGAGCTGCCGTCCTGGGAGCTTCCACCTTCCCATAGAGCCAGACGATCAGCAGCACGGTGGCGGCGCCAAGCGCGAACCCCGCGAGGCCCGCCAGCGGAACTCTCCAGCCGCCTCGCCTTCTCTCGCCTCGCCTTCTCTCCTCCGCCATAGCGTTATTCCGTGAAGATCACCGGCGTCCCCGCTTTCACCAGCCCGGCCACGGTGAGCGCGTCCCAGTTGGTCAGCCGCACGCAGCCATGGGAGGAGGTCTTGCCGACCGTCTTCGGCTCGGGCGTGCCGTGGAGCCCATAGTGTTCCTTGGAGATGTCGATCCAGACCACCCCCACAGGATTGTTCGGCCCGGGCGGGATCTTGGCCTTGCTGTGGGCGGGATCGGCGTCCCAGAAGAGGTCGGGATTGTAGTTGAAGGTGGGGTTCCGATTGACGCTCGTTACCTTCCAATTGCCGATGGGTAGCGGGTCGTGCTCGCTGCCCGAGGTGACCGGCGCGAAGAAGACCACCTGGTCGCCCCGCTTCACGCTCAGGTTGCCGGCGCCCTTCGAGACGGTCACCTCCGTGCCGTCCGGCGCCTGGCCCTTCTCGGGCGGAGCGGCCGTCCGGACCTTGGGCACCTGGAGCTGCTCGCCCGCCGCCGCGAACCGGGCTCCCGGATTGAGCCGCTTCAAGAGCTCCGGGGAGGAGTGGAACTTCTCGGAAAGGAGCTCGAGGATCGAGCTGTAGGCGAGGGCCTCGAGCTTGGACTTCTCCATCATGTCCTCGGGAATGTCCGGAAAAGGCCCCTTCGCGTCCTCGGGCGAGATCGTGTAGGGGACGAGCACCTGGTCGCCGGTCACCGCCAGCAGCTTCCGCCAGGTGACGGCATCCGCCTGGCCCTTGGCCGGCAGGCCGTTGGCCGCCTGGAACGCCGCGATCGCCTTGCGGGTGTTCGAGCCAGGGCGGCCGTCGATGACCCCCGGCGAGAAGCCCGCCCGGTCGAGGAGGATCTGGACGTCGCCGGGCTCTTGCGGTGACGGCTCGCCCGCCGCTGCGGACTGTGGTGCCGGCGACGCTTTCGCCGCGGGCGAAACGGCCGGCTTCGCGTCGCCTGGCAGCGGCGGCCTCGCGCCGAGAGCGGAAGACGCCAAGACGAGCAGGATCAGGAGCTTCGAGGTAGGTGTTAGCATGGAGCATCTCCTATGAATTCCCGCCCTCCGGCGGACCGCCTGCCCTAGGATGCAACCCGCGAGCCATGGTCTTCGTGGAAGAATGGGGTCCCTATGAACGAGAAGAGGCTCAGCCGCTGGTTTTTCATCGCCGTGCTGCTCGGCACGGCGCTGGTCTTTTTCCGCATGCTGCGGATCTTCTTCGTGCCGGTACTGTTGGCGGCCGTGTTCGCCACGCTCTTCTATCCGCTCTATGAGGCCTTCCTGCGCATCTTCCGGGGACGGAAGACGCTGGCGTCGTTCTTCTGCTGTTTCATCCTGCTGCTGGGCCTGATCGTGCCGCTCTACGTGGTGGCGGACCTGGTGGCGCGCGAGGCGATCGACTTCTACCGCACCTCGCAAGACCGCATCGCCGAGTTCTTCCAGAAGGGAGCGGCGGGGCCGCTCGGCTGGCTGCGCACTCTGCCGCTGGTGCGCGAGCTGCCCCTCGATCAGGTCGACCTCAAGGGCGCGCTGCAGAACGTCGCGGAGTCGGCCGGCGGCATCGCGGCGGGGCTCATCAAGAAGACGTCGCAGGGGACGATCCAGGTCATCGTCCTGCTCTTCGTGACGCTGTTCACGATGTTCTATTTCTTCCGCGACGGCAAGGACCTGCTGCGCCGCGTCCGCGCTCTCATCCCCCTCGACCGCGAGTACAAGAACGCCATCGCCGAGCGCTTCTCGGCGGTGGCCCGCGCCACGGTCAAAGGGACGCTGCTGATCGCGCTGGTCCAGGGCACCCTCTCGGGGCTCACGCTGTGGATCTTCGGCGTCGGCTCGCCGTTCCTCTGGGGCGTGGTGGCGACCTTGATGGCCCTCGTTCCCATGGTCGGCGTCTGGCTGGTGCTCTATCCCGCGGCCTTCATCCAGATCGCCACCGGCCATCTCTGGCAGGGCATCGGCATCCTGCTCGTCACCGTGCTGATCATCGTCAACGTCGACAACCTGATGCGCCCGCGGCTGGTCGGCCAGGAGACGGGCATGCACGACCTCCTGGTCTTTTTCTCGACGCTCGGCGGCCTCGCCATGTTCGGGCCCGCGGGGCTCATCATCGGGCCGATGATCGCCGCGCTCTTCCTCTCCCTGCTGGACATCTACAGCGCCGATTTCCGGGAACAACTGGAGGGTGCGTCACCGGCCGGTGCGGCGCTGCCGGAGCTGGAGCCCGCCAAGGCGCGGGAGGAGCCGGTGCCTTCACCCTCTCCGGTTTCGAAGGGCTGATCCGTCCGCAGTGGTCGAGGTGCCGCTCCTCACCACGTCCGCGTCACCTTGCTCAAGCCCCGCGGCGCCTCGGTGTCGCGGCTCATGGCGCGCGCCAGGTGATAGCTGAACAGTTGGGCGGCGACGATCGCCGGGATCGGCGTCAGCCATTCGGGCAGGCCGCCGGGAAGCCGCAGCGGCGTGCGCGCCAGGGCGAGGGCCTCCTCCTCGTCCGACAGGGCGACGAGGTCGACGCCGCGCTCCTCGACGAGCGTGCGGAGCAGCGCCACGACGTCGGCGTAGACGGCGCCGCCGGGGACCACCGCGAGCACCGGGAACCCCGGCGCCGCCATGGCGACCGGTCCGTGGCGGAAGTCGGCCGCCGAATAGGGCTCCGCCACGATGTAGGTGAGCTCCTCGAGCTTGAGCGCCCACTCGCAGGCGGTGGCGTAGTGGAAGCCGCGGCCGAGGACGACGCACTGCTGCATCGGCGCGTAGCGCGGCGCCGCCGCCGCCACCGCCTCCTCGAGCGGCAACGTCGCAGCGACCGCCTGCGGCACGCCGGCGAGGGCCTCGCGATCCTCCTCGCCGCCGGGTAGCGCCGCCGACAGCAGGGCCACGGCGAGCAGCTGGCTGGTGTAGGTCTTGGTGGCGGCGATGGCCCGCTCCTCGCCGGCGCCGGTGGGCAGCACCCACTCCGCGGCCGCGGCGAGGCGCGATTGCGGGTCGTTGGTGATCGCCAGCGTGGGCGCGCCCTGGCGTCGCGCCTCGGCGAGCACGCCGACGATGTCGGGCGACTGGCCCGACTGCGAGATGCCGACCACCAGCGCGCCGGCGAGCCGCGGCGGCCGCGCGTAGTGAGTGAACAGCGACGGCGTCGCGAGCGCCACCGCCAGGCGGTTGCGCGCCCCCCAGAGGTACTGCGCGTAGAGCCCGGCGTTGTCGGAGCTGCCGCGCGCCGCCACCAGCGCCCAGGCCGGCTGCCGCGCCGCGATCGCCGCCGCGATCTCGGCGGTGTGACCCGCCTGCGCGCGCAGCAACCCCTCCAGCACCGCCGGCTGCTCGTGGATCTCCGACCGGAGGCTCATGGTCCGGAGGCTCCGTTGGTGGCGTCGATCCAGAGGGCGGCGGCGCCGAGGATCGCCGCGTTCTCCACCGCGCTGGCGGCGATGTGCAGCCGCTCGACGACGTGCGGCCAGGGGTACTCCCGCAAGCGCTCCCGCATGGGGCGCTCGAAGAATCGCAGCGCGGCGCTGATCGAGCCGCCGAGGACGATCAGCTCGGGGTCGTAGGCGTAGAGCGTCACCATGACCGCGTGGCCGAGCTCGTGACCGAGCTGCTCGAAGAGCCCGATCGCCGCCTCGTCGCCGGCCTCGGCGCGGCGGAAGGCTTCCTCGCCGCGGATGCCGGCCACGCGCTGGAAGAAGGCTCCCGAGCAGTAGTGCTCGATGGTGTGGTCGCGATACGGCATGGCGCCGAGCTCGCCGGCGCCGCAGTTGGCGCCACTGTAGAGCCTGCCGTCGACGACCACGCCGGCGCCGAGGCCGGTGCCCAGCGTCAGGCCCACCAGATGGCGGAAGCCGCGGCCGGCGCCGAAGTACAGCTCGCCGACGGCGAAGGCGTTGGCGTCGTTGTTGACGTGCGCCGGCACCCCGTAGCGCCGCTCGAGCTGCTCCCTGAGCGGCACGGCCTGCCAGGAGGGGATGTTCTCCACCCCGTAGACGACGCCGCGCTCGAGGTCGACGACGCTCGGCACGCCGCAACCGATGCCGCTGACCTCGGCGTCGAAGAGGCCGTCGATGGCGCGGTAGAGCTCGCCGGCGACGACCTCGGCGGAGCCCCGGCTGGAGATGGGGGAGGCGGCGCTGCGCTCCACGATGCCGGCGCGCACCTTGCCGACGCGCACCTGAGTGCCGCCGAGGTCCACCCCCAGGATCGCCGCGCCGTCGCCCGCCGCCGCCGGCGATGGTCCGCGCGAGCGCGGCTGAGGGACTTGGGGCTCTGGCACGGCGGTCTTCTGTGGCGGTTGGGAAGGGTTGGGGTTTAGAGATCCATGACCGTTGCTGAATCGTTTTACTAGTGATACCATCCCGCCGTCGAGGGTGTCAAGCAGGGAGGTGGCACGATGGGCGACGGCGATGCCAAACCGGTGAGGAAGCGCGGCCCGCGGCGGAGCGAGGGCGGCGGCGCGGTGACGTTGCGCCACGTTGCCGAGCGCGTGGCGCTCTCGCCCGCCACCGTCTCCATGGTGCTCAACCAGGCACCGGCCGCCGCGTCCATCCCCAGCGAGACGCAGGAGCGGATCTTCGCCGCCGTCCGCGAGCTCAACTACCGCCCCAACTACCTCGCCCGCTCGCTGCGCAGCCGCCGCACCTACTCCGTCGGGGTGCTGGTGCCCGAGATCAGCGAGCCCTACGCCGCCGAGGTGATGAGCGGCATCGAGGGGCACCTGCTCGAGACCCGCTACCACTACCTGGTGGCGAGCCACCGCCGCTCCAACGCCAGCCTGCTCCACGAGTACCTCGACCTCATGCGCGACCGCGCCGTGGAAGGGCTGATCCTGGTCGCCAGCGAGCTACGCGAGCCGCCGACGCTGCCGGCGGTCGTGGTGTCCGGGCACGTGCCGCTGGCCGGGGTGACCAACGTGGTGATCGACCACGACCGCGCCGCCGCCGCCGCCCTCGGACACCTCGCCGCGCTGGGGCACCGCCGGGTGGCGTTCTTCAAGGGGCAGCCGGGCAGCGCCGACACCGACGACCGCTGGCGCGCCATCGTCGAGGCGGCGCGGGGCCTGGGTCTCGCGGTGCGCCCGGAGCTGACCGTCCAGCTCTCGGGCGAGCCGTCGCTGGCGACCTTCTCGCCCGCCGACGGCTACGAGGAGGGGTATACCTTCGGCCGCACGCTGCTCGAGCGCGGCGTCGAGTTCACTGCGCTCTTCGCCTTCGACGACGTCTCCGCCATCGGCGCCATCCGCGCCTTCCTCGACGCCGGCCTGCGGGTTCCCGCGGACGTCTCGGTCATCGGCTTCGACGACATCCAGAGCGCCGCCTACCAGAACCCCACGCTCACCACGGTGCGCCAGCCGCTGCGCCGGATGGGCGAGCTCGCCGCCCGCATCCTGCTCGGCCGGATCGGCGGCGAGCAGGCCGGTGCCCAGCCCTTCGTCACTCTCGCGCCGGAGCTCGTGGTGCGCGGCTCGACGGCTCCGGCACCGCGGCGCCGAGCGAAGAGAGGACGCTGATGACGCGCCGGGTCCGGGCGTTCGGTTGCCTGCTCGGCGCCCTGGCGCCTTGCGTGGCCCACCCCACGGCGGCGGCGGTGCCGCCGGCGCTGAGCCTGCGCGACGGCTGGCACCTGCGCAGCTCGGCCGACGTCACGGCGGGCGGGGCGGAGATCTCGCGGCCCGGCTTCCCCACGGCCGGCTGGACGGCCGCCAGGGTGCCGACGACGGTGCTCGCGGCGCTCGTCGCGAGCGGTGAATACAAAGACCCGTACTTCGGCCGCAACCTCGAGAAGATCCCCACGGCGCGTTTCGCCGTCCCCTGGTGGTACCGCACCGAGATCGCGGTCGAGGCGCCGCTGCCGGCGTCGTCGCGGCTGGTCTTTCACGGTGTCAACTACAGCGCCGAGGTCTGGCTCAACGGCGAACGCCTGGCGGCGCGCGACCAGCTCACCGGCGCCTTCCGCCGCTTCGACCTCGACGTCACCGGCCGCCTGCGTCCGGGGGCAAACGCGCTGGCGGTGCTCGTCCATCCGCCGCGGCCGGGCGACTTCACCATCGGCTTCGTCGACTGGAACCCCGAGCCGCCCGACGGCAGCATGGGGATCTGGCGCGAGGTCGAGCTGCGCCGCACCGGCGCCGTCTCGCTGGAGGACGTCTTCGTGCGCAGCGACTTCGACGTCGGCAACCCCACCACCGCCGACCTCGCGATCGAGGCGCGGCTGGTCAATCACGGCGACGAGGCGTTTCCGGCGTTGCTCGTGGGCGAGCTCGGCGACGGCGTCCGTTTCTCGCACCAGGTCGACCTCGCGCCCGGCGAGCGGCGGCTGGTCCTCACGCCCGCCGAGGTCCCCGCCCTGCGGCTGCGCGCGCCGCGCCTGTGGTGGCCCAACAACCTCGGCGAGCCCCACCTCTACCGGCTGGAGCTCGCGCTCCATCGCCGCGGCGGCGAGCCCAGCGACCGCCGCACGATCGACTTCGGCATCCGCAAGGTCGCCGACTACCTCGACGAGCACGGCTACCGAGGCTACACGGTCAACGGCAAGCCGGTGCCGATCCGCGGCGGCGGCTGGGTCAACGACCTGCTGCTCGCCGACGGCGACCAGCGCCTCGAGGACCAGCTCCGCTACGCCCGCCACCTCAACCTCAACACCATCCGGCTGGAGGGCTTCTGGGGCACGACGGAGCGCCTCTACGAGCTCGCCGACCGCTTGGGGCTCATGGTCTGGGTCGGCTGGAGCTGCCAGTGGGAGTGGCAGGACTACCTGCGGGCGCCGGTGGACGAGACCTACGGCGGCGTCGATACGCCCGCCGAGATGGAGCTCGTCGCCGCCTCGCTGCGCGACCAGGTGCTGCGGCTGCGCAACCACCCCAGCGTCGTGGTGTGGAACCTGGCGAGCGACCTGCTGCCGCGCCCCGAGCTCGAGCGGCGCTACCGCGCCCTGCTCGCCGAGATCGACCCGACGCGGCCGCCGCTCGCCTCCTGCTCGGTGCGCACCAGCGAGGTGAGCGGCCCCACCGGAGTGAAGATGAACGGTCCCTACGAGTGGGTGCCGCCGCAGTACTGGTACGTCGACCGCGAGCGCGGCGGCGCCTTCGGCTTCAACACCGAGACCGGCCCCGGCGCCCAGCCGCCGGTGGCGGAGAGCCTCCGCCGCATGCTGCCGCGCGAGCACTGGTGGCCGATCGACGACATGTGGGCCTACCACTCGGGCCGGCACCAGTTCTCCAACCTCGACCGCTACCGCGCCGCGCTCGACGCCCGCTACGGCCCCTCGGCGAGCCTGGAGGAGTTCGCGCGCAAGGCGCAGCTCGCCAACTACGAGGCCATGCGGCCGATGTTCGAGGCCTTTTCGCTGCGCCGGCCGCTGGCCAAGGGCGTCGTGCAATGGATGCTCAACTCCGCCTGGCCCGACCTCTTCTGGCAGCTCTACGACTGGTACCTGGTGCCCACCGGCGCCTACTACGCGGCGCGCAACGCCAACCGGCCGCTCAACATCGCGTACGACTACGGCGAGCGCAAGGTGGTGGCGGTCAACGACACGGCCGAGCCGCTCTCGGCCACCGCGGTGGTGCGCGTGCTCGACGCCGCCTCGCGCGTGGTGCGGCAGGAGTCGCGGCGGCTGGAGGTGCCCGCCGGCGAGCGGCGCGACGTCGTTGTCCTCGGGGGGCTCGGCGCGCCGCCGGCCGGCTCGCCGGTGTGCTTCGTCGACGCCCGGCTGGAGGGCGCCGACGGCGCGCTGCTGGCGCAGAACCTCTACTGGCTCCCCGCCGAGCCCGACGTGATCGACTGGGAGAAGAGCCAGTGGTTCTACACGCCGACGAGCCGCTTCGCCGATCTGACGGCGGTGACGCGCCTGCCGCCGGCGCCGCTCGCCGTCAGCCACCGCTTCCGCCGCGGCGCCGAGGGGTACGAGGTGGAAGTGACGCTCCACAACCCCGGCCCGGCGCTCGCCTTCTTCGTCGAGCTCGCGGTGGTGCGCGCGACGAGCGGCGAGCTCGCGGTGCCGATCCGGTGGGACGACAACTACGTCTCGCTGCTGCCCGGCGAGCGCCGCACCCTGCGCGCGGTCATCCCGGCGCACGCCCTGGGCGGCGAGCCGCCGGCCCTGCGCTGGCAGGGCATCAACGTCCCCGCGGGCCCCTAAGGAGAGAGACCCATGCCCCGCCGCTACCCGCTCATCGTGCTGCTGGTGTTCCTCGTCTTCTTCGTCATCTCGTTCCTCACCAACATCCTCGGGCCGCTGGTGCCCGACCTCATCGAGGGCTTCGACCTCAGCCTCGGCCTCGCCGGTTTCCTGCCGTTCTCCTTCTTCGTCGCCTACGGCGTCATGTCGATCCCGGCGGGGATGCTGCTCGAACGCTACCGCGAGAAGCGGGTGATGGCCGGAGCCTTCGCGCTCGCCTTCGCCGGCTCCCTGCTGTTCGCCTCGACTCCCACCTTCGCCGCCGCGCTGCCGTCGCTGTTCCTCATCGGGGTCGGCATGACCATGCTGCAGGTGGCGATCAACCCACTGCTGCGCGCGGCGGGGGGCGAGGAGCACTTCGCCTTCCTCTCCGTGCTCGGCCAGCTCGTCTTCGGCAGCGCGTCGTTCCTGAGCCCGCTCGTCTACTCGTACCTGGTCACCAGCATGAAGGGCGACCCGGCCGGGCACGGCGGGCTGGTGGCGCTGCTCGCCCGTCAGGTGCCGCGCGAGCTGCCGTGGGTGTCGCTCTACTGGCTGTTCGCGGCGGTGACGCTGCTGATGGTGGCGCTGCTCGCCGCCGTCCGGCTGCCGCGCTTCGAGCTCAAGGAGGACGAGCGCGCCGGCGCCTGGCAGACGCACCGCGAGCTGCTCGCCGACCGCACCGTGTGGCTCTACTTCGCCGGCATCTTCTGCTACGTCGGCTCCGAGCAGGGCATCGCCAACTGGATCTCCAAGTTCCTCGCCACCTACCACGGCCTCGACCCGCAGGTGGAGGGCGCCCGGGCGGTGGCGTTCTTCTGGGGGTTGATGACCGCCGGCTGCCTGCTCGGCCTGCTCCTGCTCAAGCTGTTCGACTCGCGGCGCGTGCTGATCGGCTTCGCCCTCGCGGCCATCGCGACGCTCGCCACCGCGCTGGCCGGCCCGGCGCGGGTCTCCTACTACGCCTTCATGCTGGCGGGCTTCTGCCTCTCGGTGATGTGGTCGGTGATCTTCTCGCTGGCGCTCAACTCGGTGCAGCGCCACCACGGCTCGTTCTCCGGCATCCTCTGCACCGGCATCGTCGGCGGCGCCGTGGTGTCGCTGGCGGTGGGCTGGCTGGGCGACCGCTTCGGGCTGCGCGCCAGCATGGGCCTGCTCTTCCTCACCCTCGGCTACATCCTCAGCGTCGGCTTCTGGGCCCGGCCGCTGGTGGCCAACGCCACGGTGCCGCTGCGTGAGCTGCTGCGTTCGCGCCGGCAGGCCGAGGCCGCGGCCCCTTAATTGCGGCTGACCTCTTGACAGCCCCGGAAGCTCTGTGGTATCGATTTAGTGAATCGATTCACTGAACCAGGCCCAACCCTATTGAGGAGGTCGTCATGCGCGTTCGCACCCTGCTGATATGGCTAGTTCCAATCTTGCTCTGCTGCGCCTCGCCGGTGGCGGCACAGGCCGCCGGGACCCCACAAGAGGAGGCAAAACCTCCGGACGATCCAGAGGGGGGTACGGTCGCCGAGGAGATCACCGTCGTCGGCATCGCGGAAGCGTTGCAAGAGGCGGTGGAGATCAAGCGCGAGTCCGATGCCATCGTGGATGCGGTCGTCGCCGAGGACGTGGGCAAGCTGCCCGACAAGAACCTGGCGGAAGCGGTGCAGCGCGTGCCGGGCGTCGTCATCAACCGTGAATTCGGCGAAGGCGAACGCGTCTCCCTGCGGGGCGTCTCGCCCAATCTCGTGCGCACGACGGTGAACGGCCACGGCGTGGCCGTTGCCGATTGGTTCGTGCTCGAGCAGTTGGCCGCCACCCGCAGCTTCAACTACCTCCTGCTGCCTTCGGAGATCATCGGTCTGCTCAAGGTCTACAAGAGCCCGACGGCCGACATCGACGAGGGGGGTATCGGCGGCACGATCGACGTCCAGACGCGGAAGCCCCTCGACATGAAGCCCCTCGCCTTCAACGGGTCGCTGCAGGGCGCGTACACGGAGAACTCCAGCTCCACGGACCCGAACGCCTCCGGCTTGTTCAGTTGGAAGAACCCGGCGGCGAGCTTCGGCGTTCTCCTCGCCGCCGTCTACCAGAAGCGCGAGATCCGCCGCGATGGCGTCGAGGTGCTCGGCTACTTCACGGATCCGACGTCGGGGCTTCTGGTCCCCTCCCTGATCGGCTCGGCGCTCTTCGAGCAGGAACGCGAGCGCAAGGCCTTCAACGCGGCGATGCAGTTCCGGCCCACCGACCGCCTTGAGATCAACGTCAACGGCCTCTATTCCCGCTTCGGCGCGGACAACATCAACCAGAACTACCTGGCCTGGGGCTCCCAGGCCCTGGGCGGCGGCGGCACCTTGACCAGTGCGACGGTGGAGGGAAATACCGCCGTGGCGGGCGTCATTTCCTCCGCCAACGGCGGCACCGAAGGGCGCGGCGTCGTGTTCGACGCGATCGACCGCTTCGCGTTCGCCAAGACTTCGTACGTCGACCTCGATGCGACCTACACCACGAGCGCTGACTGGTTCCTGCACTTCGACGCCGGCTACACCGAAGCGCAAGGCGACACCGAGTCGCAGCCCTTCGTGGAGTTCGGAGCGCCGGCAGCCTTCCGCTACGACCTGCGGGGCAGCACGCCGAGTGTGACGTTCCTCAATGTCAATCCCAGAAACCCGAATGACCTCGTCTTCGATTTCGCCTCCTTGCACGAGATCACGAACGACGACGACGAGCTGTATTCCTATTTCGACGCCGAGAAGGCCCTGAACCTGAACACTCTCAAGTCGGTGAAGTTCGGCGTCAAGTACACGGATCACGAGCGTAAGACGGACTTCCAGGCGACGACCTACGGCGGCTTCTTCCTGCCCCTCTCGGCCACCGGCTGCGGCGGCCGGGCCTGCACGCCTGCGGACTTCGCCGGCGGGCTCACGCCCGGCGACTTCCTGGGTGACATCGGCGGGCCGGGGACGCTGGACCGGTACTGGTCCGTCAACAGGGCGCTCGTCGAAAGCATCCTGTTCGGCAGCTTCAACGGGGCCCGCATTCCGAACCCCCCCGAGGTCTTCTCCGTCACGGAGGCGACCTATGGCGGATTCGTCATGGGCAGGCTGCAGGGAAGCAGCGGCAAGTGGCGGGGCAACGTCGGCCTCCGCGCGGTGGTCACCGACCAGGAATCCACCGGCAATGTCGTGGGCGGCGCCGGTGAGATCTCGAACGCGTTCGGCAATTTCACGCGCGTTACGGCCAACCGGACCTATCGGGATTACCTGCCGAGCCTGAACTTCTCCTTCGATCTCACCGACGAGCTGGTCCTGCGCCTTGCCGGAGCGCGCACCATGGCACGCCCGGACTACACCGACGTGTCGCCTCGCGTGACGCTGAATCCGGGCGCCCTGACGGGACAAGGGGGCGACCCCGACGTCGACCCGTTCCGGGCGAACCAGCTCGATGTCTCTCTCGAGCGGTATCACGGCAAGGACTCCATCCTCTCGGCCGCCCTCTTCTACAAGGACATCGAGTCCTTCATCACGGACAGACCCGTCCAGCAGGGTCACTTGATCCAGACCGACAACCCGAATACCTCTCTCTGCGTGCCCGCCTTCACCGCCGAGTTCCCGAATCGATACGAGTGCCAGTTCACGATCAACCAGCGCGTGAACGGCGGCGGCGGCACGGTGATGGGCCTGGAGCTGAACATGCTGCAGCCGCTGGGCGGAGGCTTCGGCATGCAGGCCAACTACACGTACTCCGACGCCGACGCCGACGATCCCGACCTGGAGATTCCGGGCAACTCCAAGCACTCGGGAAACCTGATGGCCTTCTACGAGAACTCGCGTTTCGCCGGCCGCCTTGCCTACAGCTACCGTTCGGAGTTCTTCGTCACCTTCGACCGTTCCACCCGGTTGAACCAGGCTGCCCTGAAGTCACTGGACGCCTCCTTGGCGTTCAATGTGTTCAAGAACGTCTCCCTGACGCTCGATGGAGTCAATCTGACGGAGGAGGAAATCACGCAGTTCGCCTCCGACCGCTTCCGCCCGCGGGCCGTGTATGACAACGGGCGGTACTTCTTCGCCGGTATCCGCTTGCGGAACTGAGAGCGGGCGGTCTGCCCTCCGAAGGTTCTGAAAATAGGGGAGACGTAGGGGCGGGGCTTGTCCCCGCCCTCTTTGCGATCCGGCCCCTTCCACCTGGGCGGGGACAAGCCCCGCCCCTACG
>JBIOVX010000083.1:0-44251 GCA_044868005.1 Thermoanaerobaculia bacterium
TGTTCCCCTCTCTCCCCCTGGGAGAGAGGGGTTAGGGGAGTGAGGGCTTCGAAGGGCAGGCCGCTTCCAGAAAGAAGGACATCACCATGCTGAACCGCAGACTGTTCCTCAAAGCCGGAGGCGTGGCCTTCGTTACGCTGGGCGTCGGAGGCGGACCTGGTTTCCTCGCTCGCGCCGCTCTAGCCGCGACCGGCACCGGCTCGACCACCTCGCGGCGGCGCAAGGTCCTGGTGACGATCTTCCAGCGCGGCGCCATGGACGGCCTCGCCGCCGTGCCGCCCATCGACGCCGCGGAGCTCAAATCCCTGCGCCCACGGCTCGCCACCACCGGCGCCCGCTCGGCGGGAGACGCCGCGCTGCTCGATCTCGAGACCGGCTTCGGCCTCCATCCTTCTTTCGAGCCGCTGCTGCCGCTGTGGAAGGAGAAGCGTCTGGCGATCGTCCACGCCGTGGGTTCGCCCGATCCCACGCGCTCGCACTTCGACGCCCAGGACTTCATGGAGACCGGCACGCCCGGCCGCAAGGGCACGCCCGACGGCTGGCTCAACCGCGCGGTGGGACTGATGGGCCACGACGGCTCGCCGTTCCGCGCCGTGGCCATGACGCCCGCGCTGCCGCGTTCCCTCTACGGCGACGAGCCGGCTCTCGCCGTCACCAACCTCGCCGACTTCAAGGTCCAGCTCCCGGGCGCCGACCGCACGGCGGCGGCCGCCGGCCAGGGCTTCGAGACTCTCTACGAGCAGGCGTCGCAAGGATTGTTGCGCGACACCGGCGGCGAGACCTTCCGCGCCATCCACATGCTCTCCGCGGCCGAGATCGAGCGCTATCGCCCGGCCGCCGGCGCCGAATACCCGCAGACGCCGCTCGGCAACGCCTTGCGGCAGATCGCGCTCCTCATCAAGTCCGACGTGGGCCTGGAGATCGCTTTCGCCGAGTCCGGCGGCTGGGACACCCACGTCCAGCAGGCGTTCGCCTTCGCGCGCCAGGCCCGCGACCTGGCGCAGGCGGTCCGCGCCTTCTGGACCGACCTCGGTCCGTATCAGGATCAGGTCCTGCTCACCACCATGACGGAGTTCGGCCGCACCGTGCGCGAGAACGGCTCCGGCGGCACCGACCACGGCCACGGCTCCTGCTTGTTCGTGCTGGGCAACAAGGTGGACGGCGGCAAGGTCCACGGCGTCTTCCCCGCGGGCCTCGAGCCCGGCGCTCTCTACGAGGGCCGCGACCTGCCGGTGACCACGGACTTCCGCGCCGTCTTCTGCGAGCTCGCCGGCAAGCACCTCGGCGTCAAGGACGATGCCAGGCTCTTCCCGGGCTGGACGGGGGGGCGGGTGGCGTTGGTGAAGGCGTAACGGCACCTGTCCTTGTAGTCCTTGAGGTCCTTTGGGTCCTTTCACCGGTATCGGAGTTACGATCATCCGGTGGCGAGACGCTCCGGCATGTGGGGGCTCCTCATCGCGCTGGCCCTGGCAGGCGCTGCTCCCGCGGTGGCCGCCGGTTACCAAGGTCAACTGCTCAGCGAAGCCCTCCTCTCCCTGCAGCGCCAGGGCCTGACCATCGTCTTCACCAGCGAGCTCGTGCGGCCGGAGATGAGGGTCGTGCGAGAGCCCGTCTCCCGCGAGCCGCGGCGGATCCTGGACGAGATCCTGGCTCCCCATGGGCTGACCGTCGAAGAGGGACCGGGCAATGTCCTGGTGGTCGTCGCGGCGAGAACAGCGGGCGTCGATGGCAAGGCCACCAGCGAGGAAAAAGTGGAAGTCGTGGCCCCTCCTGTCTTCTACGACGAGATCGCCGTGCAGCCCAGCCGCGTCGAGCTTCTCCAGGACCAGACGGACTCCTCCTTCTCCTTCGACCGGGAGGAGATCGAGAGCCTGCCTCACCTCGGCGGCGATCTCTTCCGCGCCATCTCCCTGCTGCCCGGCGTGGCGGCCAACGATGTCACCGCTCAATTCAGCGTCCACGGCGGGCGCCGCGACGAAGTGCGCATCCTCCTCGACGGGCAGGAGCTCTACGAGGCCTACCACCTCAAGGACTATGACAGCGCGTTGAGCTTCGTCGCCGCGCGCTCTCTCGCCAGCGCCAGTCTGACGACCGGGGCCTATCCGGCGAGCCACGGCGATCGCATGAGCGGCGTGTTCGACCTGCGGACCGTGGACCCGCCGACCGGCCGCCATTACGTCCTGGGATTGAGCGTGCTCGACGCGCTCGCTTCGAGCTCCGGCAGGCTGGCTGATGGGAGCGGTGCCTGGCTTCTCACCGCCCGCCGCGGCTCTCTCGATTTCGCCGGGGACGTGATCGGCGACGAGAAGCCGGCGTTCTGGGACGTTCTCGCCAAGGCGGAGCTGACGACGGACCTCGGCCTCTTCACCGCCCGCGTGCTCACGGCAAGCGATGAGCTCGAGCTGAACAAGATCTCCGGCGATGGCTTCGAGCGCCTCGAGAACAACTACCGCAGCACCTACGGATGGCTCACTCACCAGGCGACCGGCCAGCGGCTTCTCGTGGAGACGATCGGCTCGTGGGCCGAGATCGACAGGATGCGCGGGGGATCGGGGCTCGAGGAGGACGGCGGCTTCGAGCTGCAAGACCGGCGCGACCTCGAGGTCCCGTCGCTGACCCAGACCTGGAATCTGCAGCTCGCGTCCCGGCACACGCTCCTCGGAGGATGGGAGGCGCGCCGCTACGACTCCTTCTTCGACTACGCCAAGAAGCTGGACTCGTTCATCGTCATCGCTCCCTTCCCTCCTCCCCGGGTGACGGAGCACCAGTTCAGAGGCACGGTGCGCGGCGAGCACCTCGGCGTGTGGGCCAGCGATCGTTTCACCTGGCGCGACCGGTTGACGGCCGAGCTGGGCCTTCGCTACGACCGGCATACCGCGACCGACGACACCCTGCTGAGCCCGCGCGTCAACCTCGCCTGGCGTCTGGGAGAGCGCGGTGTCATCCGAGGGGCTTGGGGCAGGTTCTTCCAGAGCCAGCGTCCCTATGAGCTGCAGGTCGAGGATGGCGAGAGCACTCTCTTTCCAGCGGAGCTGGCGGTGCACTGGGTCCTGGGTTACGAAACGCAGCTACAGCCCAACCGGGCCGGCCTCGACGCCGTCCGCGTCGAGCTTTTCCGTCGCGACATCGAAGATCCGCGGCCGCGCTATGAGAGCCTGCTCGAGCCTTTGAACATCTTTCCAGAGACCGAGCCCGACCGCGTGCGCATCGCTCCCGAGCAGAGCACGGCCGAAGGGATCGAGGTCCTGGTGCGCGGTAGCCGGGGAGAGCGTTTCGACTGGTGGCTCGCCTACTCTTATGCGCGGGCCGAGGACCGGCTCGCGGGCGAAACGGTGCCGCGTTCCCTCGACCAGCCGCACACCCTGGCCCTCGACCTCAACTTCCAGCTTCCCAAACAGTGGAACCTCAACCTCGCCTGGCGGTACCACTCGGGCTGGCCGAGGACTCCGGTCGAGGCGCGCCTGGTGCCTGGTCCGGACGACCCGGACGATCCAGACGACCCGGAAGACCCGGAAGATCCGGAGGAGGAGAAGGCGGAGCCGGTGCTGGTTGCGGTCTTCGGACCTCTGTACAGCGAGCGGTTCCCTCCCTACCATCGCCTGGACCTGCGAGCCAGCCGCCGCCGGGACCTGCGCTTGGGCACTTTGACGTTCTTCGTCGACATCCAGAACGTCTACAGCCGCCGCAACCTCGCGGGGTTCGACGCGCATCTCGACGAGGAGGCCGGCGTCTTGGAGCTCGAAGAGGAGCACTGGCCGGGCATCTTCCCTTCGCTCGGGGTCGCGTGGGAGTTTTGATCTGAACCTCACCGCCGCCGGACAACCAGCGTGCCGTCCGCGATCTCGCCTTTGAGCCCTGCGCCGGGGAGGACGGCGAAGGGCGCTTGGTCCGGCCGCAGCTCTCCGACGCTGCCGTGCAGCACGATCTTCGTCGCCGAATCGGCGAGGCTCGCATCTGCAAAACGGATCTGCCAGCCGGTTTCCCGCGAGACCCAATCGAGGAACTCCCGCAGGGTGCGGCCTTCGATGGCGAACCCGGGAGACGCCGCTAACACCCATTCCCATTCGGAGCCGTAGGCGGGTATCACGCGGCGCTCCGCCGTCCCGTCACGGCGTAGGGCCAGCTCCTGCCCCGCCTGCGTGCGATACGTGCGGCCGCGTTGCTGCGTGAGGACTGCGCCATCGCGAACCCGCACCAGCAGTGTCGTCTGGTCCGCCTCTACAATGCGCACGGCGAACCGTGTCCCGATGTCGCGAGCGGTGCCCAGAGGGGTCCGGACCTCGATAGGACCCCCGTGCGGTCCGGACCCGGTGTCGACGTAAAGCGCGCCGCGCTCCAGGTCCAGGACTGTTGCGGAAGCGAATCGCAGACGGCTCTCCACGTCGAGGCGCACAATGACGCCGCCAGCCAGCCGCAGCGAAGCTCTGCCCTGACCGCTGTGCAGCGCCGCCCCGAGGGGAATCGGCTCTCTCTCGGTGATCGTCCGTGCTTCGTCCGTGTCCGTCTCAAGCTGAACCTGCCCAGTCACCAACTCGATTCGGGCGACCATGGGCGGCACGCCTGCTGGATCTCGAGGAGCCCGTGAGACCCACCACCAGGCGAGGCCGACTGCGACGAGCACGCTCGCCGCCAAAGCCAAGACGGTCCTGAGCGACCGGCGTACCGGAGACGCGGATCTTGGCCTGATCTGCGCCCGCCACGCGGACCGCGCGGCGGCGGAGATCGCGTCGAGGTCCTCCTGCGGGATCGGTGGCCGAGGTCCGGCCTCTGCCAGCAGTTCGCGCACGAAATCCTCGTCTTCGAGAGGAAGCTTTTCTCGTTCATCCATGGTCCGGTCCTTCCATGTGCGGAAGGGCTTCCAGGCTTTCATAGCTCTTCCGGAACGCCTGCCTCGCTCGCGTCAGGAGCGACTCGGCAGCTTTGGGCCGCAACCTCAGCCGCCAGGCGATCTCGTTGACGGAGAGGCTGTCCAGGTATTTCCACTCCAGCGCCTTGGCGTAGGAGGGCGGCAGACCCTCGAGCGCCGCGTGCACCAGATGGGCTCTTTCCCGAGTCAGGAGGCCGACTTCGGGGCCGCTTGGACGTGACGAAGCGAAACCGGGATCAGGCGCCAACTCTTCCTCCAGCTTGACCTCGGCCGGCGTGGTCTGCTTGCGCCGGAAGTGCATCAGGATCTCGTTGCGGCAGCAGGCGCACAGCCAGGTCAGCAACGCGGCCTCGCCGCGGTAGGTGGCGAGCCGCGAGAGCGCCTTGGCGATCGCCGTCTGCACGATCTCGCGGGTGAGCTCGCGGTCACCCGCGAGCCGCGCGAAGGCGAAGCGGTAGACGGCCTTGAAGGAGCGTTCTCCGAACGCTTCGAAGGCGTTCTCGTCTCCCGCGAGCATGCGCTCGACGAGCTGCAGGTCCTCGCTGTGCTCCACCAATGGCTCCGGCTCTTCCAGCCTCCGTTCGTCAACCTGCGTTGGAAACGGCCATGCCATGTTAGCCGCCGAAACGCCGCAGGGGCCAACCTCAAAAGCGAAAACCGATTCCAAGCTGACCGCCGAGCGCGAGATAGTCATCGATCGCTCCCGTGGCGCCGGACACCCGGTCCGTCAGCTTCCAATCCGCGAAGTGCTGGTCCGCGCGTAACGCAAATTCCAGGAACCAGCGTTGGCCGAGGCGACGGATAACACCCGCGGTCAGCGAGGCGATGACCTCCGCATCCGCATCTGTCTGGATGTCGAAGCTGCCCGATCCGGCCAAGGGTCCCTTGGCGTCGGGCACATCGATCGAGGCCAAGCCCAGCCCGGCGCCCCAGAACCACGTCGTCCGGCCGCCCGCGCGCTTGTAGTCGCGCTGCAGCCAGGCGCTGATCACCGTCGCTTCCGCCAGGACGTCTACAGGCTCGATGCTCGGATCCTGCTGGAGACCCAGGACGAGCGCCGGTTGCTCGAAGTCGTATTCGGTCTGATCGACGCTCAGCCCGAGCGACCATCGGTCACTCAGGTGATAGCGGCCGAAAACGCCGAAGCCCGGGATGTCGTTCGCCGGCTCTCCATCGGCGGCCATCAGCACTCCCCGCACGCCGAGGTTGAATCGTCGATCTTGTGCGCCGGCAGGGATCGCCGACAGAAACGTCGCCAGCCCGGCTATCGCAGCGGCATGGACTGCTGAGGATCTCTTCATCGGTCGTTCCTCTCCGGCTCTGCATCCCTTAGATGCACAGCGGAGCGGAATCCTTTGCGTGAAGGAGTGAGGCCGGAGGAGAGACCCGGGGAAGGGCCGCGGGGGATGACCCTACCGCGGCCGCTTCGCCATTCCCGTCGTGAAGTAGGCCGTGAAGACCGCCCGCCGCTCGCGCTCGGCCGGACCGGCCTCGAAGGGCGCGAGGACGACCGTGCCTTCCGGCTGCCGGAGGAGGACCGGATTGATCGGCCAGCGGCCGGTGCTCTGGGGACAGCTCTGGCCGGCGAGGCAGTCCAGGCTGTCGCCGCCGGTCTGCACCTCGAAGCGGTAGCCGGTATAGCGCGCGCCGGAGGGCAGAGCGATGCGCAGCACGTGGCAGCCGGCGGGCAGGTCGGAGGGGACCGTTCCAGTCTGCAGTTGCGAGGCGATGTCCGCACCGCAGCCGGAGCCGCCGCCGGACTGGATCACCCGTTCGGTCGAGAGCGCCGACTCGCCGGGCGGGCATTCAAAGCAGGTGCGGTCCTTCGAAGTGCGCAGCCGCACCGGATCGGCCGGCGACGGTGCAGGCGGAACCGGGGCAGGCTGGAGCGCGGGCTCCGGAGCAGGGGCGGGAGCAGGAGCGGCCGGCGGCATCGGCGCGGGTGGTGTGGCGGGCTTCGCCACAGGAGGTTCCGGCGCGGGAGGATTCTCCGGCGGTCGCGCAGGGGGCGCGGCAGCCGGCGGTGGTATCGGAGCCGGCGCGGGAGCCGTGGGCGGTTTCGCCACCGGCGGTTCTGCCGTGGGAGTCGGCTCCGGGGCTGGCGCTGGGGGGGGAGCCGCAGGCGCGGCCGGCGCGGGCTGCGAAGGGATCGGTGCAGGAGCCGGAGCGGCCGGCGGCGCCGGGGGCGTGGGGGCCGGCGTCGGCGCAGCGGTCGGCTCCTGCTGGGTCGGCGGCGCTGACGCCGGAGGAATCTTGGGTTTAGGAACCGACGGCGTGACCGCGGGCGGTGCAGGAACCGGCGCCGGCGCGGGAACCTTCTCCGCAACGACGGAAGGCCGCGGAACGGGCCCCGGCTTGCCGCGGGAGATCTGGACGCGCATTGTCCGCGTGGCCCCGACGACGTTGAACTGCGCGGCTTCCTCCAGCACGATCCGGCCCTTCTCGCGGACGGTGAACTCGGCGAGGTAGGTCATGAAGCCTTCGTGGCTCACCTCCAGGTGCCACGAGCCCATGGCCAGCCCGCCGATGGTCGCCTTGCCGCGCGCATCGGTGAGCACGGTCTCCGGCCCGTCTTTGGGATCGACGTCGTTGTAGCGCAGCGTTAGCGTGGCGCCGGCTACGGGAGGGCCCTTCTGGTCTTCGACCCGGATTTCCACGGCCGCCGGGCCGATCCAGAGCTGCGCCTGAGCCGCGGTGGCGACGAGCAGCAGGAGAGGCGCGATGATCTTCCGCAGGCCGAATCGCACGCTGGGCCTCCTTTCAGGGAGCCGGACGGGAGGATTCTACTCCGGGCGATTCATCGAACGTGCTTCTTCAGATACTCCCGCAGCGCCACGGCGTTGTTCCGCTCCGTATCCCGCGCCGCGAAGAGGAGGGTCACCTTCCCCTTCCTGGCCTCGCCGGCGAGCCGCTTCACTGGCTCTGGATTCGCATCCAGCTCGGCGAAGTAGCGCGCCTTGAACTCCTCCCAGCGCGAATGGTCGTGCCCGAACTCCTTCCTCAGCTCGTTCGAGGGAGCGACGTCGCGGTCCCACCGGGCGAGCGCGGCGGCCTCTTTCGTCAGGCCGCGCGGCCAGAGACGGTCCACGAGGACTCGGAGGCCGTCCGCGGCGGACGGGGGATCGTAGACACGCTTGACCTGGATCGGCATCGGCAGAGATTCTACAGGCCTCCGAAACCTTCCGCTCCCCGTTCCGTATCTCCCTGTTGACAGCCAACGACCCTGGTAGTACTATCTGGGTAGTTGACACGGGGAGGACCCGATCATGGAGACATCCCACCACCTCGGAGACCTGCAGCTCGCCATCATGCGGGTGCTGTGGAACCGCCGCGAGGCGACGGTGGCGGAGGTTCACGAGACACTCGAGCCGGAGCGCGGGCTCGCGCTGACGACGATCGCCACCATGCTGACCAAGATGGAGAAGAAGGGCGTGGTGGATCACCGCGCCGAAGGCCGCCGGTTCATTTTCCGTCCCCTGGTGAGCGAGGAGCAGGTCCGCCATTCGATGGTGGCCGACCTCACCTCGCAGCTCTTCCGCGGGGACGTCACCGCACTGGTCAATCACCTGTTGTCCGAGCACGAAATCGACGCGCGCGAGCTGGCCCAGCTCCGCCGCCTGATCGCGGCCCGCGGGCGCGAGGAGGGACGCTGAATGTCCGCCGATCTCTTTCCCCATCAGGCCATCGCCTGGCTGCTGACCTACCTCCTGCACAGCACTCTTCTGCTGGGCCTCGCCCGGCTCGCTTCGAAGCCGCTCGGCCGCTGGTCGGCGGCGGCCGAGGAGGCGGTTTGGAAGCTGGCTCTGGTGGGCGCCCTCGTCACCGCTTCGCTGCAGCTCGCCGCCGGCTGGGAGCCGATGGCGGGACGCTGGAACCTCCCGGGTGTGCCGGCGGCGGCCGCGATCGTCGAGGACGTCGCCGTTCCGGCTCGACCGGCCGCCTCCTTCCGTAATGAGGCTCCCTGGATCGCACCGGCACTGGAGACGCCGGCCGCTCCGGCGAGCTCGCTGCCGTGGCCTTCGCTCGCGGCGCTGGCCTTGAGCGCCTGGGCGCTGGGCGGCTGCATCCTGCTCTTCGCCTACGGCCGGTCGCACCTGCGGCTGCGCAGCCGGCTGCGGCACCGGCCGCGGGTGGTGGGCGGAACGCTCCTCTCACGGCTCCGCTGGCTGACCGCGCAGGCGGGGCTCGACGGCGACGTCCGGCTCTCCTGCTCCTCGCGCGTGCCGGTGCCGGTGGCGCTCGGCTTGCGGCGGGCGGAGATCTGCGTGCCGCCGCGCGCCCTCGCCGCCCTCAGCGACGATCAGCAGGAAGGGATGCTCGCGCACGAGCTGGCCCACCTCGCGCGGCGGGATCCGCTCTGGCTCATCATCAGCCATGTGCTGGCCTGTCTCTTCTTCTTCCAGCCGCTCAACTGGGTCGCCCGCCGCCGCCTGCGGGAGATCTCCGAGGTGCTGAGCGACGAGTGGGCGGTGGGCCGCACCGGCCGGCCGCTCTCCCTGGCCGGCTGCTTGGCCGAGGTCGCCGGCTGGTCGGCCACGGGCCGGGAGCTGCCCGTGCCCGTCATGGCGGACCGGCCGTCGCACCTGGGACAGCGCATCCGCCGCCTGCTCGACGAGAGCCGGTCGCCGGAGAGCCCGGCCCGCCGGATCTGGCTGGGAGCGGCCATGGTCGGCCTGCTGATCGCCGTGGTCGCCGCCGCGCCGGCCATCTCGGCGGCGCGCCAGGATGCCGCGGCTCAATCCGAGACCCCCGCCGTCCAGGCGAGCTCCTCCGCGCCGGCATCCGCATCCGCCGCGCCCTCCGCGGAGATGGAGCCCGGCGAGCACGAGGTCGCCGAGGAGCGCGTTGTCGAGAAGCACGTCTACAAGGACGAGGACGGCGAGGATGGGAATTACGACTTCGATCACGACTACGACTTCAACTATGACTACGACTTCGACCACGACTTCAACTTCGACTTTGATTTCGATTTCGACGCCGACGAGATCGCCGATCTGGCGGCCGAGTCGGTGACCTCGGCGCTCGACGCCATGGATGGCCAGCTCGAGGCGTTGGCCGAGATGCGGCCCATTTCGGACGGCGAGCGGGAAAGGCTGGAGCGGGAGATCGAGCGCGCCAACGAGCGGATCGAACGCAACCTCAGGCCGCAGATGGACCGTCTATCGCGCGAGCTGAGCGAGAAGCTCACGCGCGAGATGCCGACCGCCGAGATGCGAAAGCTCGGGGAGGAGATGCGCCAGCTCGCCGACCAGATGCGTCCCTCGGCGGAGGAGATGGCCAAGCTGCACGCCCACATCGACGAAGAGGTGCGGAAGCTGAACGCCGCAGGCGAGATGAACCGCGAGGAGCGTCGAAAGATTGCCGAGGAGGCCCGCCGCATGGCGCGGGAGATGAGGCCCACCGAAGAACAGCGCCAGGCCATGGAAGAGCTGCGCCGGCGCCATCAGGAGCTGCACCATCAGTTCATGACCGAGCACCGGGCCGAGATCGAAAAGGCCACGCGCGAGATGCGCGAGCAGATCCAGCAGCAGATGCAGGCCGTGCGCGAGGAGGTGCGCCGCAGCACGGAGCAGCGCCGCAAGCTCATGGAAGAAGATCGCCGCGAGCGCGAGCGCCAGAGGGAAGAGATGCGCAAGCAGCGCGAGCGCGAGGAGAGCGAGGCGAAGCCGCCGAAGGTGAGCGTGCTGGTGAACCCTAATCCCTATTGAAAAGGACCCAAGGGACAACAAGGACATCAGCCGTCCGGGTAATCTCCTGTCTCTGCTGTCCCTGTTGTCTCTGTCATCCCTTTTACTTCGCCCGCACGCTCTTCAGCATCGCCACGAAGGCGTCGCGGGCGGGCGCCATGGTGGCCTCCGGGCCGGTGGCCTTGAAAAACCACGGCCCGCCCGGGCCTTCCACCACCGCCCCGAAGAGCCGCGCGTTGGCCTGCGCCGTCGAGGGTCCCGTTCCCATCGTGCTGGCCTTCAGCGTTCCTCCCACGTCGATCCAGGTGACCTTGTAGCCGTTGGTTTCGAAGATCTCGGGCTGGGGCTGGTCCGCGGATTCCATCTGCCCGGCCCAGCGCTCGAGGTTGGCCTCGACCGGACCGCCGCCGCCGGGCCCGAAGTAGAAGACGGCGAGATCACCGTTCCCCCCAGGCCCGGGGATGACCGCCTGGGCCACGCGCATGTTGGACGAAGGCGGCTGGGACTGCCAGCCCGCGGGCACGTCGAAGTCGATGCTCCCCTCGCTCGCTTGCGAAGAACCGCCCGCCACCATCTCGCCACGCGAAGAGATCGGACCCACGGGCGCGCTGTCCGCCGGCTGACCGGGAGCTGCGGAGCTCGTCTCCGCCATGGGAGCCTCCTCCGGCGCGGCGCTCTGATCGCCGCGGCAGCCGCAGAGGCACAGCAGAAGAAGGGAAATGGAAAGGACGTTACGGTTCATCGCATTCTCCGCAGGATCGGCGGCGCCAGGCCGCTGTGGGGAGAGTATCACCGCAACCTGAGGACCGCATGGGCTAGAATCCCGGCCGGAAGCGCTCGGGGGCTGGTGCCTCCTGCGGTCTTCAAAACCGTTGTCCGGCGCCGGTTGCGGCGTCGGGGGTGGGTTCGATTCCCATGCGCTTCCGCCAGCCTGCTCACAGCATCAGCAGCATCACCTCGCATCGCTCCCCGACCCGGGCCGGCGGCGATCCCGGCCGTACGCGCACCAGGGCGGTGCCGTGGGCGTAGGCGGCGAGGTCGTGCGAGCCTTGCGGCGGAAAAGGCGCGACGCGGAGCTCGCCCCCGCGAGCCTCCACCGCGGCGGCGAGGAAGCGGTCGCGGGGGCCGGCCCCGGGCAGCGGCGCGTCGAGGACGCCCGCCACCGCGGATCCCCACCACGAATCCTCGATTCCCATCAGCCGGCGCAGGGCGGGACGCACGAAGAGCCAGAAGCTCGCCATCACCGAAGCCGGATTGCCCGGCAGGCCGAAGACGAGACCGCCGTCGCGCGACACGGCGAAGACCATGGGCTTGCCGGGCTGGATGGCCACGCCGTCGAACACCGCCTCGCAACCGAGCTCCGCCAGCACGCCCTCGACGAAATCGAACTCGCCCATCGAGACGCCGCCGCAGAGGAGCAGCACGTCCGAGCGCAGCCCTCGCCGGACCGCCTCGCGCAGGGCATCCACCTGGTCCGGCGCGATGCCGAGCGACTCGAAGCGGAGACCCAGGCCGGCGCCGGCCGCGAGCAGGAAGTCGGTGTTGGAGTCGCGGAGCTGGCCCGGCGCGGGCACGGCCTCCGGCGGCACCACTTCGTCTCCCGTGGTGAGCACGGCGACGGAGGGTGTCCGGTGCACCGGCAGGGTGGCGTAGCCGTGGGTGGCGAGCAGGGCGAGGGCGCCGGGAGTGAGGCGGCTGCCCGCCGGCAGCAGCGTGTCTCCGGCGCGGACGATCTCGCCCTGCCGCCGCACGTGCTCCCCAGGATTCGTTCCGGAATGGAAGAGGACCTCCTGCCGGCCGCCGTCGCTGGCCTCGACGGGGATGATCCGGTCCGCCCCGCGGGGAACGGGCGCGCCCGTCATGATGCGGGCGGCCGCGGACGGGACGATCTCGAGCCCGGGCGCATCCCCGGCGGCGACGGTCGCCGTCACCGGACGCCGCTCGCCGGGCCGGACCTCGCCGGCCACGGCATAGCCGTCCATGGCCGAGACGTCCGCCGCCGGCACGTCCACCGTGGCGGCGAGATCCTGGGCCAGCACCCTTCCTGCCGCCGCCCGCCGCTCGACGGATTCCGCCCCGAGCGGCCGCAGCCGCTCGGCGATCCGTTGCCAGGCCTCGTCGGGAGGGAGGGGTGCCATGGGGATAGCTTGTCATAGGGGGACGCCCCCAAAGTGAGCGAAATGGTATAGTTAGGCGCGCTTCCCTGAAGTCCTGCATTCCCTGGTGGGGAGGTCCTCCGCTTGGCGACCGTCGAGAACAGCTTTCAGTACCGCGGCGACCTGTCCCAGACGGCGCTGCCGGAGATCCTCTACACCATCGACCGCTTCCAGGTGCCGGGAGTCATCGAGGCCAGCCGCGAAGGGGTGGTCAAGCAGGTCTACATCAAGGAAGGGAACGTCGTCCACGCCACCTCGACCGACCGCAACGACAGCCTCGGCGCCTATCTGCAGCGCAGCGGCGCGCTCTCGCCCGAGGTGTACGACGAGACGATGCGCGAGCGCGAGCGCTCCAACCGGCGCTACGGCGTGCTGCTGATCGAGCGCGGCGTGCTCTCGCCCGGCGAGGTCTACCGCGCCATCCGCAAGCAGATCGAGGCGATCGTGTGGAGCCTCTTCTACTGGCAGGAAGGTAGCGTCATCTACAGCATCGGCGAGTTCCGCGAGGCGGATTCGGTGCGCATCCTGCTGCCCATGCGGCAGGTCATCCTGCAGGGCATCAAGCGCGCGCCGGACGCCAAGACCCTCGTCGCCCGCCTGGGCCGGAAAGAGACGGTGCTCGAGCCTTGTTACAAGACGGAGCAGTTGATCGAGCTGGCTCTCGACGGCGACGAGTACCGGCTCCTGAGCCTGGTGGACGGCAAGCGCACTCTCTACGAGATCTGCACCCAGGGGCCGCACAGCGCCTCGGACAACGCCAAGCTGCTGTACGCGTTCCAGATCCTCCAACTCATCCGCGGCGTCCCAGCCGTGACCGCCGCTCCGCCGGAGCCGCGGCGCACGGAGGCAACGGGGGCCATCCGAATCCGGTTCAAGACGCGCGGCGACAGATTCAGCGCCTGATGGAGTGACCCGATGCCGCTTTATGAGTATCAGTGCCTGCAGTGTGGCAGGAGGACCGAAGTCCTCCAGCGCCACGGCGAAGCGCCCCTCGCCGCCTGCCCGCAGTGCGGCGGCGAGGTGAAGAAGCTCATCTCGTCGCCCGCCTTTCAGTTCAAGGGCAGCGGCTGGTACGCCACCGACTACGCAGGCAAAGGCAAGCAGGGCGGTGAGGAATCCAAGTCCGAGGGCAAGCCGGAGGCCAAGTCCGAGACGAAGGCCGACGAGGGCACCAAAGCGGAGAAGCCCAAGGAGGCGGCGGCGGAGAAGAAGAGCTCGGGTTCGGCGGGGTCGGAATAGGCTCCCCGCCCGAGCCTTCAGGGGAAGAAATACAAAGACCTCCTGCCGTTGTTGTCCTTGCTGTCCTTTTCGTCCTTGTCGTTCTCAGATCGCCGATTGAAATTATGCTGAAGCCTGGACATGTTATGATGGCATCAGCGACTGGATTCCGCTCCGGCATTGACCGAGCCCGAGAAACCCAGGAGGTCCCCGTGAAGTCAGCGCTCCGCCTTCTCGCTCTCCTTCTCCTCGTCCTGCCGCTCGGCCTTGCCCGGCCCGCGGCCGCTACGACCTACAGGATGATGCCTGACCGCGCCCTCGCCGATCAGGCCTCGGCGGTGGCGGATGTGAAGGTGGTCGGGGTGGATTCCGCGCCTATCGTCGACGGTCCGCCGTCCACCGACTATCTGGTCGAGGTGAACCGCGTGCTCAAGGGCGACCTCGCCGGCAGCACCATCGTGGTGCGGGTGCCGGGTGGCGTCAATCCGCTGGGAGTCGGTCTCAAGATCTGGGGCGCGCCCCAGTTCGCCGAGGGAGAGAACGCCCTGCTCTTCCTCCGTCCGGCGCAGGACGGCACCTACCGGATCCTCCACCTGATGCTCGGCGCCTTCCACAAGCGGGTCCTCGACGGCCGCACGGTGGCCCTGCGCGATCTCTCCGAAGCCCACGAGGCCGGCGCGAAGAGCGAGGACGGCGTCGACGCCATTCGCGATTTCGACCGCTTCTCCGATTGGGTGGAGGACCGCGCGGAGGGCGTTCCGAACGCGGGCGGCTACGTGGTGGGCAGGGCCAAGGCGAGCCTCGAATCGGCCTCCGAGTTCAGCCTCCTCACTGCCCGGGACGGCGTTCCGATCCGCTGGTTCCGCTTCGACCGCGGCCAGAGCGTGGATTTCAGGGTCAACACCATGGGCCAGCCGGGCCTGGGCCTCGAGGCCACGATCAACGCCTTCCAGGTGGCTCTGAACGCCTGGACGGAGGATCCCGGCACCGACGTCCTGTACGTCTATGGCGGCACGACCGGAGCGCGGGGAGGGCTCGCCCGCGCGGATAACGTCAACACCATCCTCTTCGACGATCCGTACCGGGACGATCCCGACGAGGCGGTCGAAGGGAACTTCAATTGCTCCGACGGCGGCGTCATCGCCATGGGCGGGCCGTGGTTCAGCAGCGGGATAAAGGCCTACAAGGGGAATCGCTTCCACGAGGCGGCCGAGGGCGACATCGTCACCAACGACGGCACCGAGTGCTTCTTCAGCGGCAATCCCCGCGTGGCGGAGGAGGTCTTCGCGCACGAGCTGGGCCACACCCTGGGCCTCGGGCACTCCTCCCTGCGGGACGCGTTGATGTATGCCAATGCGCACGCCGACGGCCGCGGCGCGCGGCTCTCGGCCGACGACCGCGCCGCCATCGCTCAGCTCTACGGCAACGGCACCGTGGGCGGCCCCGGGAGCCCCGGCGGCGAGGCGAATCTGGCCGCTCCCGTCCGCTTGCAGGGCCGCTCCGCGAAGAGCGCCGAAGTCGTCCTCACCTGGCGCGACCGGGCGACGGGCGAGGAGACCTACCGGGTCGAGATGAAGCCCCGGGGGAAGCCGTGGCGGGAAGTCCTGTCGCTGCCGGCCGACGCCACCTCGGCGACGGTGACGGACCTGCGGTCCCGCGGCCTCTATTCGTTCCGGGTCCGCGCCGAGCGCGGGGGCGCCTTCTCGAAGTACAGCAACGTCGTGACGATCGTCGCGCGCTGACCCGCACTCCTGGTTGACCGATCTGTAGGGGCGGCCCTATGTGGCCGCCCTGGTTTGCGAGGCCTCTGACGGCAGGGCGGCCACATAGGGCCGCCCCTACAGGTCTTTTCAGCCTACGCCGGGAGGCCTTGGCGAGATCCCACCCTGCTAAACTCTCGCCTCCGCGAGGATTCCTTCCCGCTATGACCCTGGCCTTCCGTCCCGACGAGACCAGCCCGCTCGCCGACGCCTTCCTCGCCGAGTTGGGCGTGGCGCCGGGGCGGGCCATCGACGCCCACGACGAGATGCTGGGCTTCCTCGCCGCGGCGCAGGAGGGCGACCGCGAGCGCGCCCTCTGCCAGTACTTCCGCTCGGGAGCGAGCATCGCCGACTCTCTCGGGCAGGTCCTGCGCTGGCGCTTCGGCGAGCCCGGCCGCATCGGCAAGCTCCTCGACTTCGCCAGCGGCTACGGCCGGGTCACCCGCTTCCTGGTGCGCGAGATCCCGCCGGAGCGCGTCTGGGTGGCGGACGTCTATGCCGAGGGCGTGCGCTTCCAGGAGGAGCGGTTCGGCGTGCACGGCATCGTCTCCACCGTGCGGCCGGAGGACTTCTCCTGCGGCGAGCGTTTCGACGCCATTCTCGTCACCTCGCTCTTCACCCACCTGCCGGAGGAGCGCTTCGTGGCCTGGCTGCGGGTCCTCCTCGGCCTGCTCGCCCCGGGCGGCATGCTCGTCTTCAGCGCCCACTCTCCGGCGGTGCTTCTCGCCGGCTCCGAGATGCCGGCCGGCGGTTTCTGCTTTCAGGCGATCAGCGAGAGCGGCTCGCTCGACACGAGCGACTATGGATCGACCTGGGTCACGGAGGAGTTCGTCCGCGCCGCGCTGGACAGGGCCGCGGGGGCCGGCGCCTCGCTGCACCGCATCGAGCGCGGCCTCTGCAACTTTCAGGACCTCTATCTCGCCATCCCGGAGCCGGGCGTGGACTTCTCCTCGCTGTGCTTCCATGGCGAGCCGCAGCTCTTCCTCGAGGACGCCAGGCTCACGCCGGGACGGCTCGATCTCGCCGGTTGGGCCGCCGTCCGCTCCGGCGCGGTGCGCGAGGTCGAGGCCGTGCTCGACGGCGAGCGGCTCGCCGCCGCCCCCGTCGCCGAGCCGCGCCCGGACGTCGCCGAATACCTCGGCGGCGAGCGCTTCCTGCTCTCGGGTTGGGTCCTCGCCTGCGCGCTGCCGGAAGGGGTCTCGCGCTCTTCGTCCGTCCTGGTTCTGCGGGCGGTCGACGCACGGGGCGTGCGGCATCCCCTGTGGATCGGCTCGCTCGACTCGGCTCTCCTCGACTCGGCGCGCAACGACTCCGCCCGCTTCCACCGCGAGTTGCGGCACGCGGAGGCGGTCCTCGCCGCGGAGCGGGCGCGGTCGGCGGTGGAGGCCGAGGCGCTGCGGGCCCGCATCGCCGCCATGGAGGCGAGCCGCTTCTGGAAGCTGCGCAACGCCTGGTTCCGCTTCAAGCGGCGGGTGGGGCTGATCGAGGACGCCGGATGACGCGACGGTTCAGGGCGGGGACAAGCCCCGCCCCTACGAAAAACTGTCGCGGGCTTTCAGCAGGATTAGGTTATCCTGATCCGGCATGATCACCGTCGCCGCACCCCCGGAGGTCCTCACCGAGGCGGAACGCTCCTTGCAAACGCACGGGCGCGTGGTGCTGTGCCAGATCGTGCGCGCCGAGGGCTCGACCCCCGGCAAGGTCGGTTGGAAGCTGCTGGCACGGCCGGACGGCACCTTCATCGGCAACCTGGGAGGCGGCGCCTTCGAGGCGCTGGTGAAGGCGGACGCGCTCGCCAAGCTGCGGGCGCGGGCCGGCGTCGACGCCTCGGAGGTGAAGCGGTACTACCTCACCGAGGAGGCGGTGAAGGGCGAGCCCACGGGGATGGTCTGCGGCGGCATGGCCGAGGTCTTCCTCGAGGTGATGGTGGCGGCGCCGGTGCTCGTCATCTGCGGCGGCGGCCCGGTGGGGCAGGCGCTCGCCAAGGCGGCCGCCCTCGCCGGCTTCGAGTGCCTGGTGGCGGACGACCGCGCGGAGTTCCGGCGGCCGGAGACGTTCCCCGCCGGCACCCGCCTCGCCGAGGTGGACCGCGAGTACGGCGAGGATTTCCTGGCGCCGGTGCGCAACCGCGAGCTCTACCTCGCGGTGGTCACCCGCTGCTGGGAGACGGACACCACGGCGCTCGCGGCGGTGCTGCGGCAGGTGCCCGCGAATCTGCGCTACCTGGGGCTCATGGGCAGCCGGCGCAAGGTGGCGCGGGTGCGCGAGGAGCTGGAGGCGCAGGGTTTCGATCTGTCTGGAGTCCGGCTGCGCGCGCCCATCGGCTTGCCGATCGGCGGCGACAGTCCGGGGGAGATCGCGATTTCGATTCTGGCGGAGGTCATAGGTACTCGCTATGAGAAGGTGGAGATTGACTGATCGCATCGCAACCGTTCTGCTCGGAGCTCTCCTGCTCGCGGCGTCCGCCGGAGCGTCTCCCGCCGATTGGCGTTACCTGCCAATCTGGGGCGGCGACGTGCGCACCGTCGCCTTCCAACCCGAGGATCCCGACCTCGTCTTCGCCGGCACGGCCTCCGGCCAGGTCTACGTCTCCCGCAACGGCGGCCGCACGTGGGCCAACGCCGGCCAGCACCTGGCGTTCCCGGGCTGGGTGGTGAGCGATCTCCGCTTCGATCCCAACAAGCCGACCCGCCTGTGGGCGGCGCTGCGGGGCGTCTGGGGCGGCGGCCACGTCGCCTCGTCGGACGACCTCGGGAAGACCTGGATCTCCCGCGCCGCCGCGGGCCTGCCGAACGAGCAGGTCTACACACTGGCGCTGGTGCCGGGCCGGGAGGACCGCATCTACGCCGGCACGGCCACGGGCGTCTACGGCTCCGAGGACGGCGGCGAATCCTGGCGGCAGTTGACGACCGCCCTCCCCGAGGTGCAGAAGGTCACCAGCCTGTTCGTCGATTCCGGCCAGCCGGACACGGTGATCGCCGGCACCTGGCGGCGGGCTTACCGCAGCGACGATGCCGGCGCGACCTGGGCGGGCGTCTTCGAGGGCATGGTGCTCGATTCCGAGGTGTTCACCCTCACGCCGGTGCCGGAGAAGCCGGGGGAGATCTGGGCCAGCACCTGCGGCTGGGTGTACCGCACGGCGGACCGCGGCGGCAAGTGGGAGCGCTTCAAGAACGGCTTCGAGGAGCGGCGGACCACCAGCTTCGCCGTCCTGCCGAGCGGCCGCCTCCTCGCCGGCACCGTCGCCGGGCTCCACATCTCGGACGACGGCGGCAAGACCTTTCGCCGGGTGGGGGACCCTGGCATCTCCGTGCTCTCCATCGCCTATCATCCGACGCGCCCGGAGCGGGTGATCCTCGGCACCGAGGGCGCCGGCACCTGGATCTCCGAGGACGGCGGCCTCACCCTGCGGCCTTCCGGCGCCGGCATGATCAACACGCGCATCTCCGCCTTCGGCACCGTCGGCGACGAGGTGCTGGTGGCGGTGAGCCACGCCGGGCCGTTCTCCGGCGTCTACTCCTCGCACGACGGCGGCAAGAGCTTCGGCGGCTTCGCCTCGCTGCCTACGGTGCTCGACCTTGCCGTCCACAAGGATCGCGTCTTCGCCGCCACGGAGCAGGGGATCTTCGAGCGGCGCGGCATCGGCTGGCACTGGGTGCGCGACCTGGGCACGGGCCGGGTCGAGCAGTTCATTGCCGACGGCTCCCGGCTGTTCGCCCGCACGCCGGACGCCCTCTACGAATTCAAGGGCAAGCTCTTCACCCGCCGCGCGTTCCAGCACGGCGCGCCGCGCTCGGCCGCCCTCTACGGCGACGCGTTGTGGGTGAGCAGCGCGGAGTCGGTCTACCGGCTGACCGCGAACGACAACCACACCATCGCCGCGCCCTTCGCGGGCGGCCGGCTGCAGCAGCTCGGCACGCAGCTCCTCCTCTGGGGACCGGGCGGGGTCTTTACCCGCACCGCCGCCGACGGCGACTGGATCGAGCTCCTCGGCGAGTCCGCCCGCCTGCTGCCCACCGGCGATGAGCGCCGCTCGGCCCTGCTGGTGAGCGGCGACACCGTCCGCCTCTTCGATCGCGAGAGCCGCAAGTTCGAGGTCGTGGACGTCCCCGTCCCCGCCCGCGACATCTCCGCCGCGCGCGTCGTCAAGGATGAGCTGTGGATCGGCACGTCGGGGTATGGAGTGCTGGTGAAGGCGCTGGGACCGGCCGAGAAGGAGACGGTCGCCGCGGGCCGATGACGGATACGGCGCCGCTGTATCTCCACATCGGCTGCGGCAACCAGCGTCTGGAAGGCTGGGTCAACGTCGACCTGCAGAACCTGCCCGAGGTGGACGTCGTGGCGGACGTCACCGAGGGCCTCCCCTTCACCGGCGCCGCGGCCGTCTTCGCCGAGCATTTCCTCGAGCACCTGCGCCTCGACCACGGTCTCGCCTTTCTCCGCGAAGCGCATCGCGTGCTGGCTCCCGGGGGATGGCTGCGCCTCTCGACCCCCAACCTCGAATGGGTGCTGAGCACTCACTACGACCTCGATGCCGCCGCCGGGGATCGGCACGCGATGGGACTCCAGCTCAACCGGGCCTTCCGCGGCTGGGGGCACCAGTTCCTGTGGAACCGCGACCTGCTCGCCGAGGCGCTCCTCGCCTGCGGCTTCACGGATCTGCGCTGGTGCGGCTGGGGCGAGAGCGAGCAGGATCTCTTCCGCGGTCTCGAGCGGCATGAGACGTATACGGACGAACCGGGCCTTCCCCACGTGCTGATCGTCGAAGCGCGGCGCGGCGAGCCGCAGCCGGAACGCTGGCAGGCCGTGCGGGCGATATTCGAGGAAAACTTCCTCTTCTACCTGCGCAGCCCGCATCACCGGCTCGACCCAGACCGCAGCCGGATCGTCGCGAGGTTCCCCGTCCGCGGCCCGCTCGGTTTTGTCGTACGCGAGCACGTGATACGCGTGACGGAGCTCGCGGGTACCGTCGTCTGGCATCCCGAGGCGCCGGAGTCGGCGGAGATCGAGCTGACGGTGCCGGCCGATGCCCTCGCCATCGATGAGCCCGCGGACCGCCGCGCCCATGGCCTGAGGCGGCTGCCAGAGCGGTTACGCCAGCGCTTTCGTTACGCCATCATCGCCTGGCAGCTCCATTCGGCCGCCCATCCTTCGATTACGTTTCGCGCCACGGGCGTAGAACGTCGGTCGCCGCGCCGCTACGCTGTGAAAGGGGAGCTGACCCTGCGCGGCGTCACCCGTCCGGTGGAGATCGAGGCGACGATCACCGCCGCCGGCACCGAGCTGCGCGCTGAGGGTGCGATCTCTTTACAGCCGAGCGACTTCGGAGTCCCGCCCTACCGCCAGGGACGAGGACTGCTGCGTGGCCGCGATCGGGTGGAGCTGTCCTTCGCGCTGGTGGCGGTGGCCAGCTCGCCGACGTAGCGAGAGAAATTGACCGGGATCGCCGTTTGGGTGACGGCGGGCCGCGCGAGCCTCACCGTCCCGGTTCCGTGCGGCCCGCGCACTCGTGGAACAGAGCTCCAAGGCTCGAAGGTTCGCGGTTTGTCCGCACGGTTTCGCTCGGAAAGACGCCGATGGCTGAAGACGACCCCAGCGGTCGCGGGCTCGATCTCGTGGAGCCGGCGGCCGACCTCCAGCACGACGACGGGGCGGGTCCGCTCCTCGATCGCCTGAGCGAGGTCGGCTCCAACCTCGATCGGGAACGCACGGCGGCGCCGGGGCTGGTAGCCGAGCTGCTCGCGCTGCCGCCCGAGCATTGCGCCGAGCAACTGCAGGCGGACGTCCGCTTCCACTCCTGGGGAGTCTGCGAGTTGCTGCTCGCCAGGAGCGCCGAGGCCGCGGACATCGCCGAGGCCGGCTGGCTGGCCGGCCTGACCCTCATCGGCGCGGAGCGGCTCGATCCGGCGCGGCACGCCGCCGCCGTGGTGGAGGACCTGAAGGCGCGGGCCTGGGCCATCGCCGGCGACGTCCGCCGCCGCCAGGGGGAGCTGGCGGAGGCGGAGGCAGCCCTCCGCGCCGCCGCCGCGTGCCTCGCGGGCGGCACGGGGGACCTGCTGGTGGACGCGCACCTGCTGGAGTTCGAGGCCGCGCTGCGGCGCGAGCAGGGCCGCATCGGCGAGGCGGCCGCCCTGCTCAAGCTGGCGGCGGCGCGCTATCGCGAGACGGGAGAAATGGAGCTCTTCGAGCGGGCGCTCGCCGCGCGGGAGGCGATGCTGCGGCAGGAGCGCCCCATGCCTTGAGCGGGAGCCGTGAAAGAATGCGCCGCATGAGGATCCCTCTGCCGCTGCTCCTGGCGTTCCTCCTCCCCTTCTCCGCCGCAGCTTCGTCGGTGCCGGCGCCCATCGGCGCGGGCGGTGCCGTGGCCGCGGCCGATCCGCTCGCCGTTGCGGTGGGGCTCGACACCCTGCGGGCCGGCGGCAACGCCGTGGACGCCGCCGTGGCCACGGCCCTCGCCCTCGCCGTGGTCTATCCCGAGGCGGGAAACCTCGGCGGCGGCGGCTTCGCCGTCATCAGGATGGGCGGTGAGGTGACGGCGCTGGACTTCCGCGAGACGGCGCCGGCCGAGGCGCGGCGCGACATGTATCTGGACGGCCAGGGCAAGCCGATCGAGAACGCCTCGCTGGTGGGACCTCTCGCCGCCGGCGTCCCCGGCTCGCCGGCCGGCCTCTACGAGCTTCACCGCCGCTACGGCAAGCTCCCCTGGCCCCGGGTCGTCGCTCCCGCCCATCGCCTGGCGGCGGAAGGCTTTCGCGTCAGCCGCTATCTCCACGACCTGCTGGCCAGGGAAGAGACCCGCAAGCTCCTCCTGCGCTTCGCCGAGAGCGCCCGCGTCTGGCTGCCCGGCGGCGAGCCGCCGGCCGCCGGCAGCATCCTGCGCCTTCCCGACCTCGCCGCGACCCTCGACCGCTACGCCGCGCAGGGCCCGGAAGGGATCGCCGCCGGCCCCGTGGCCGCCGCGGTCGAGCAGGCGTCGAAGGCCCATGGCGGCGTGCTCACCGCTGCCGATCTCAGCGCCTACCGGCCCGCCTGGCGCACGCCGCTTACCTTCGAGGCCTTCGGCTGGCGGCTCGCCTCCATGCCGCTCCCCTCCTCGGGCGGCGTCATCCTGGGGCAGGCGCTCGGCATGCTGGAACGGCTCGAGTGGGGCAAGCTGCCGCGCTTCGGCGCCGACCGCGGCCACCTGCTCGCCGAGGCGCTGCGGCGCTCGTTCGCCGACCGTTTCCTGCTCGGGGATCCCGCGACCACCCGGGCCACCGAGGGGCAGCTCCTGGCTCCCGAGTGGCTCGCCCGCCGGGCCTCGCAGATCGATCCCCGGCATGCCACTCCCTCCGCGCAAGTGGAGCCCTGGCCCGGCGCCGCCCGCACGGAAGCGCCCGCCGCGGGCGGCGAGACGACCCACTTTTCCGTGGTGGACCGCGAGGGCAACCTGGTGGCCCTCACCACCACGCTCAACGGCCTCTTCGGCTGCGGGCTCTGGGTGCCCGGAGCGGGCTTCTTCCTCAACAACGAGATGGACGATTTCGCCACGGCGCCCGGCAAGCCGAACCTCTTCGGGCTGATCCAGGGCGAGGCCAACTCCGTCGCTCCCGGCAAGCGCATGCTCTCCTCGATGAGCCCGGTGATCGCCTGGAAGGGACGGGAGGCCTATGCGCTCGGCGGGCGCGGCGGCTCGCGCATCCCCACGAATACGCTCCAGGTGCTGCTCAACCTGCTGGTGGACGGCGATCCGCTGCAGGCGGCGATCGACCGCCCCCGGCTCCACCACCAATGGCTCCCCGACCGCCTGGACGCCGAGCTTGACGCCCTCTCCCCGGAGACCCGCGGCGAGATGCAGCGCCGCGGTCACACCCTCGAGATCACGTCGGCCTCGGCCAAGGTCCACGCCGTCCACCTGCTGCCGGACGGCCACGTGGAAGCCGCTTCGGATCCCCGCGGCTCCGGCGTCGGGGGCGTGGTCGAGCCGGAACCCTAGCCTTTGTAGCTTTTTTCCGACGCGCCCTGTCCACACGGCCGGACGGGCTTGCGGCGGCCTCCGGGGAAGACCGCGCGGCACGGCCTTTGCCACTGACGTCATCGATGAAATGGAGATCCTTGGGGGCGGCGGGGCCGCTGCTCGCACTCCTCGTCTGCGCTGGCGGGCTCCCCGCCCAGCCGCCGGAGAAGTTCTCGGAGAAGCTGGTCATCCGCGAGCGGGAGATCCTCGTCGACCCGCCGGATGAACAGGGCGCCCACGGTCTGCAGCCCGCCAATTTCCTGGTGCTCGTCGATGGCCAGCCTCGTGAGGTGACGCGGGCCGAGCCCGCCGCCGGCGACTGGACGATCGTCCTCTATATCGACGAGGTGCTCGCCAGGCCCGGCACGATCTTCTACTCAGGGCTGGCGCTCGCCAACCACGCCCGCGAGCTGACGCGGGCGGGCGGTGTAGAGATCGTCGTCGCCGGTTCCGACCCACGCGTCGTCCTCCCCTCGACGCGAGAGGAAAGACCTCTCAGGCAGACCCTCCTGGACCTCTCCGGCACCGCCCGGGTCGAGCGTGACGTCACCGAAGCTCGGGCTCAGGCGTCCGGCGAACCCTCCCTGCCCGAGATCCGCCGGCAGCTCGACAAGCTCCTCGCCTTCCTCGCCGCCCGCCGTCCGTCCGGCCCGCATGCGGTCTTCCTCATCGCCGACGGACTCGATCTGTCGCCCGAACAGAGCGCTCTCCTCGAACGCCAGGAAGCCGCCGGCGCCGTGGGAACGCCGGCCGCCGTGTTTCATCGCGCCGCCCGCGTCGTCGCGGCCTACGGCTGGGTGGCCATTCCCGTTCCGCTGCGCCGGGAAGGGGTCGGCGTCGAGGTGGCGCCACAGAGCGAGCTCGAGAGCTTCCGCGGGAGCTCCGCGCCGTCGGACCACCAGAACGGCGTGCCGCCGATCCTGCCCGGGCGGCCGCCGAAGAAGACGACCCTCGCCTTCACCGGTGTCATCGATCTTTTCATCGAGCCCAAGACGGCGGCCTTGCGGATCCTCTCCCGGGCAACGGTGGGGACGGTCATCGGTTTCGAGCAGCAGATCGCACCGACCCTCGCCGCGCTCTCCCGGCGATGGCGCCTGTGGATCGCCGAGCCGGATGTGCCCGTGGACGGCCGGCTCCACTCCCTCGCGGTGAGCCTGACCGCCCGCGAGCGGATCGACGCCGTGCTCTGGGTGGCCGCGGTGAGCCTGCCGGGTACGATGGAAACCCGGCAGATTCGCGCCCCGGGGTGGATCCGCTCCTCGACTCCCGCAGAGATCGCCGCAGCGCGTCTCGAAGATCTCCTGGCGCACCGCAGCGCCGGCGGCGACCTTCCCCTGCGCCTCGCGCTGCGGCGAGCCGCCGCCGGCTGGGAGCTGCGGATCGAAATCGCTCCCGTCGAGATCTCCGCGGCCGCCCTGCCGGGCCCCGTCCGCGTCTCCTGGGCGTGGCCGGACGAGGGGACCGAAGGCGCCGCCGAGATCCACCACGAAATCCTCACCGCGACGGACCTGGAGCAGGGGCTGCGGCGCACGCTGCGCATCGACCCGCCGGCGCACGTGCGGGAGATCGCCGTCCTGGCGGAGGCCTTGGGGCCGGAGAGGTGGGGAGGAGCCGTGCTGGCCGCCGCTCCCTAGCCGGCGGCGGCGCGCAGATCCTCGGCCGCGTCGAGGACCGCGCGCAGGGTCTCCCCCAGGAGCTGCGGCGAGAAGGGCTTCTGGAGACAGACCGGAGAGTCCGGCCCGCCGTCGGAGAGCCGCTCGTCGTTGTAACCCGACATGAAGACGACCCGCGTCGAGGGACGCTCGGCACGCAGGCGCTGCGCCAGCTCCGGCCCCTTCATCTCCGGCATGGTGACGTCGGTCAGCAGGAGGTGGACGTCGCCGCGATGCAGCCGCGAGATGACCAGCGCCTCCTCGCCGGAGCCCGCCTGGAGCACCCGGTAGCCTTTTCTGACCAGGATCTGATGGAGGACGGCCCTCACCTCCTCCTCGTCCTCCACCAGGAGGATCGTCTCGGAGCCGCGGTCCGACGCGCCCGGCACCGCGCCCCCGCGGAGGATCTCGACGTCGCGCGAGACCGGCAGGTAGATCGAGAAGCACGCCCCCTCGCCCGGCGCGCTGTTGACGAAGATGTAGCCGCCGCTCTGCCGCACGATGCCGTACGCCGTCGCGAGCCCCAATCCCGTGCCTTCGCCCTTGGTGCTGAAGAACGGCTCGAAGACCCGTGCCTGCGTCGCCGCGTCCATGCCGATCCCCGTGTCGCTCACCACCAGGAGGACGTAATCCCCGGGCGGCACGTCGGAATGGGGCGCCGGCTCCTCCGCGGTCGCCTCCAGCGGCGCCGTCCGCAACGTCAGGCGCCCGCCGTCGGACATGGCGTGGCGGGCATTGACCGCCAGGTTGACGATGACCTGCTCGATCTGCCCGGGATCGAGCCTCACCTTGCCGACCGCCGGATGGAGCTCGGTGACCAGATGGATGTCCTCGCCGAGGAGCCGTTGCAGCATCTTCTCGAGGCCCAGGACGATGCCGTTGACGTTCAGCACCCTGGCTTCCATGGGCTGCCGGCGGGCGAAGGCGAGGAGCTGCTTGGTCAGGGAGGCCGCCCGCTGGCCCGCCTCCTTGAGCCCCGCCAGGTTGCGCGCGATGAAGGGATCCTCGCCATGCCGCTCCAGCAGCAGGTCGCTGTAGCCGAAGATGGCGAGCAGGCAGTTGTTGAAGTCGTGCGCCACGCCGGCCGAGAGGCGTCCGATGGCCTCCATCTTCGCCGAGTGCTGGAGCTGGCGCTGCAGCAGCTTGTTCTCGGCCTCGTCGCGCTTGCGCTGCGCGATGTCGCGGATGGCCACGACCGAGACCTCCTCGCCCTGGAAGAGGTAGCGCTTGCCGGCGACCTCGATGTCCACCTCCGTGCCGTCCCGCCGCAGCCCGGTGCTCTCCCGGGGCACCCCCTCGAGGTCCACCTCCCCGGACACGAGCTCCGACAGCTTGCGGCCGATCAGTTCCTGCGATTCGAAACCGAAGATCCCCAGCAGGGCGTGATTGACCTCCAGGATGGTGCCGTTGCGGACGATGGCGATGCCTTCGAGCGTGGCTTCGAACAGGGTGCGGAAACGCTCCTCGCTGCGCCGGATCGCGACCTCGGCGGCCTTGCGCTGCTCGATCTCCTGCTGCGCCTCCTCGTAGAGGCGGACGTTCTCCACCATCGGCGCGATCTGGTTGGCCACCGTGGACAGGAGATGGACGTCGCTCGTGGGGAAGTGGTCGTCCGGATCCCGCCGGCCGATCAGCCAGACGCCGATCGTCCGCGCCTGGATGGCCAGCGGGATCACCAGCCGCACCCACGGCGGCGCGGCTCCTCGCGGCCGGCCCGGAGGGAGGTACCGTCCGCTCTCTGCGAGCATGTCCTGCAGGGCCGCGACCGTCGGCTCGGGCTCGCCCTCCGGCACCGCCTGCTCGTAGAGCGTCTCTTTTCGCCCAGCCTCGAACAGGTAGAGCGCCGACTGGCGGATCAGCAGCGCCGGCAGGATCTCCTCGGCGACGACCCGCGCCAGGACCTCGCGGTCGAAAGAGGTTGGGATGCGCTCGGAGACCAGGCCGATGACCTCGCCGGCCGTGTGCTTGATGCCGAAGACGTGCCGGTCCACCCAGCGCTGGAAGCGATCGCGCAGCAGCGGCGTGGCCGCCACGTAGAGCATGGAGATGAGGAAGACGGTGGCCAGAAAATCCGCGTGCACGAACCGCCAGCGCCCGCTCAGCGCGAAGAAGACCATCGCGTAGGAGACGAAGACGAGCGTGGAGAACGTGTAGATCCCCAGCAGGCGGTTGGCCCGGAACTCCAGGGCTCTCAGGTGGTGCTTGTAGATGGCATAGACGTACGCCATCGGCAGGATGGGCACGGACACCGCAGCGATAGCCGTCACGTAGGGCGAGAATGCGCTCATATCCAGCCCCGCCCCGGCCATGTGCTTGAACCAGACGAGGAAGACACCGTGAAAGAGCAGGAACGGCAGCAGCCCGAAGATCACGCCGAAGATCATGATGCGGGCGGCGATCTTGGTGGCGGGATCGACCGGCAAGACGAGCCGCAGCAGGAGCAGCGCCACCGACAGCAGCATGCCGGCCAGCGTGAACCAGACCGACAGAGTTGCGAACCGATCCAGAAGGCGCAACGCGTCGAGCACCGCCAGCGCGCCGGCCAGTCCGTAAAGGACCGCCTGCAACCCTCGGCGCACCCACGCCGGGAAAAGTGGGTTGGGAAGGAGCGTGTGCAGATGAAAGGCCAGCGGCAAGAAGAACCAGATCACAGCATGGAAGACATAGGCGGCGCCGGCAACTCGCTGCGCCAGGCCCGACGCGATCCACAGAGCCGTGTCGTAGCTGAAGAGGACCAGGATCAGCCACCGCTCGTCGCGGGGACGGAGGAAGATCACCACCACGGTGCCCATCACCCAGAAGATGAGAGGCGCCAGCATCGTGAAGAACATCTGCGCCAGGTCGAGACGCTTCGCCCGGGCTCGCACGTCGCGAGTCAGGGGCTCCCCATTACGGATCAGTTCGACGCGGGCGACGCCGTCGGAGCCGAAAAGTTGAGGAACCGAGAGGCCGCGATCGTTGACGAACTGCTGGACGGTCACGCCTTCGATCGATGTCAACTGATCCCCGACCTTCAGACACGCAGCGGGTTCCCCCGGGCAGGGGTCTGCGGCGACGATCTTCCAGTCGGCCGTGCTCAGCGTGAAACCGAAGTCGGGATAGACACCGGTGTACGAATAGTAGAGACAGGGGAGCAGGACGAGCAGGCACACGAGGACCAGGAAAAGGTCCGCCGTCTTCCGGAACGAGAAGCGCAAAGCGCCCATCTTCAGCCCTGGATTCCGAGTTTAGCCGGCTACTTTATAGCAGGCTTCACGGCTTCCGGTCTACCGGAAGCCTGGATCCGGGGGCAGGACCGAGCACCCCGCGAGCCCTCGCAGAGCGGCGAGGGCCACGCGGAGGCTGATGGGCTGGCCCTCAAGTCCTCTTCAGCCCGGGACCATCAGGGACCATCACCGGCCATTCGTGCCAGCCGTCCTCATCGCACGACAGGAGCGGCTTCGTCTCCAGCCGGCTCAACCGGCGCAGGAAGTCGAAAACCCGGCTTTTCTCTTGCTCGGACATGAACCTTCTGTGAAATTCATTGATAAACATATGTCTCCCCTCCTGGGGAAGTTGCGATCACGGCTTGTTGCGATCGTGGGAGCAGCAAGGGAGGACCCCGTGCTGAAGCAGAGGGATTCTTAAGGAACTCCCGACGGTGCAGGGGCGCCGGCTGAATGCTCACAGTATGAAAGTGCAACGTGAGCATATCTAAAACCTCTCAGAATCCTCACTGAGGATGTCTGATTATAACTCTATTAAGGCGCGATGTCGCCTTATAAAAAAATTGGCAAAATCAGAGCGTTGCCGGCTCCTCCACGCCCACCGATTTCAGCAACCGGTGGAGCGGCCTCAGATGAAGCTCGACGAGCCGCGCCATGGGGCCGGGATCTGGAAGCGGCAGGCGCGCCAGCAGATCCTGAGCTTCCCGGGAAAACTCGATCAATTTCAACACGCAATAGCTGATGGCGCCGCTGCGCAGCAGGATCTTCTGCGCCGCGGCCAGCGCTGCGGCTTCCTCCACCTGGGTCGAGAGGCGCAGGAACTCCTCGCGGTCGGCATGCGGGGCCGTCATCGCGTATAAGATCGGCAGGCAGTTGCCGCGCCGTTGCCAGTCCGCGCGGGCCGGGGCCTCGAGGGCGTCCGTCGCGTCGTCGCTGACTTGAATAAACCGGCCCAGGATGCGGCCGAGGCGTGCGAGCCCGTCGGCCGTCTCCGCCGGAGCGGCGCCGAGCAGAGCGCCCATGCGCAACGCCTCGCCGAAGAGCGGCGGCGTTTTGCTCTCCACGATCCGCCAGTATTCCGCTTCGCTCCGGGCCTCCCGCGTGTCCAGACTCTGACCGAAGCAGGTCGCGAGTGACATCTTCGCGAAGCTCGCCTGGAGAGCAGGCCGAATCTCCGGCGGAATCCCGGGACTGTCCAGCAGCAGGTGCCCCGCAGCCTGGAAGGCCAGCGCCAGGTTCGCAGCCTTCCCCGCGCCGACGATGCGGTAGTCGCCGCGCGGATCCTCATCCAGGATGTCGTCCACCAGACGGATGCTGGCCACCGAGCAGAAAATGGCCGCGGCTCCGGAAAAGGCCGCTTTCTCGCTGCCGCCGACCGCACGGCAGGCGGCGAGCGGGAATTCCCAGACCGCGGATTCGGTATGGACCGCCCGCCCAACGAATTCGAGCGCCTGCGGCCAGGAGCTGAACGGGTGAAGGCTGCAGATCCGGTCTTTCAGCTCCTCGAATCTCATGTCACACCTCTGAACGTACGTCCTTGTAAACGTCCCGGGGGGCGGAGCGCCCCCCGGGAGAATTGGATCAAACTTCCGCCGAAGCTGCGCGCGACGCGTGCGCGTCCATGGGCGGCCAGGCCGTCCACTGACTCTGGGTGGTCACTCCGTCATCGTTGAACATCGCGCGGGGATCTTCAACCTGGCTAAGGCTGCGGAGCGCCTCGAACAAGGCGCCCTCCCCGTTCGCGGACATCAGCTTCGAATGGAAGTCTTGGATATGCATCGGCGTAGTTCCTCCCCTATGGTACCTACATTAAAGTTTTACTGCTAGTTCGCTTGCCGAATAGACGTCATCACACAACAAGCCGGGAGCTTGCGCTCTCCCGTTACAACCTAACTTAAAAGGCTTCAGAAGGACGGAAAACCGCTGGGCAGTCAGGTAACGTGGGATGCCATGTCAATTCCCCCCATAGAAAATACAGCATTAAACTGCAAACAACCATAAAAACTGCACGTCTGAACCAAAGAGTGCCTCGAATTCGCGCAGGCGGGACAACAGCCGGGGGCGGAGTATACACCTTTTCCCGAGATCTAGCGCAAAGCAATAGGCCGCGACAAGCCTGATGAAAAGCTTCGATTCTAAATGAGCGAAATCAGAGCGCCTACGGCGCGGCGCCGAGCGGCTCGAGAATGCCGGGATGGTCGGCGGGCGAATCCCCGGCGCGCAGGAGCCGCGCCAGATCGCGGCCGGGCAGGGGCTTTTGGAAGAAGTACCCCTGCGCGTAATCGATGCCGAGGAGGCGGAGCACCTCGGCGTCCTCGGCCGTCTCCACGGCTTCCATGACCGTCGCCGTGCCGGCGCGCGCCGCCATTTCGGCGGTGCTCTGCACGATGATCTGCTTGAACGGGTCATGCGCGAGACCGCGGCAGAAGGTGCCCGAGATCTTCAGGAAATCGGGATGTAAATCTTGAAATAGGTTTAAATTCGAAGAACCCTCGCCGAAGTCGTCGAGCGCGATCTGGAAGCCGCGCTCGCGCAGCCGCTGCAGAGTGGCGGCGAAGGCGGTGGGATTGACGATCGTCTGCTGCTCGGTGAGCTCGAGCACGACGTTGGTCTCCGCCATGCCCACGGCGCGCACCTCCTCGCACAGCCGGGCGGCGAACTCGGGGTTGGTCAACGACCTGGGTTGGACATTGAGGAACGTGGTCACCGTATTGCCGAGATGAATCACCTCGGCGAGGGCGGCGCGTACGCAGATCATGTCGGCCTCGAAGAGCAGCTCCTTCTGCGCCGCGTAGGCGAGGAAGACCGCCGGGCTGCCCAGCACCGACCGGGCCGGGCCGCGCGCCAGGCCCTCGACGCCGAAGACCTCGAAGCGCGGCGCGCCGTCGCGCAGCTTGACCACCGGCTGCAGGACGGCGCGGATGGGGTTGGCGGCCATGAAGTCCTCGAGCAGCTCGACCTGCTGCACCTCGCCCTCGCCCTCCGGAGCGGCGGGGGCGGGCAGTAGCGCGGCGCGATGCTCCAGCAGGTAGCCGCGCAGCCGCGACAGGCCCTCCGATTTCTCCAGCACCGCGGTCACCCCGATGACGGAGCACAGGTCGCGCACCGCCTGGTCGACGTAACCGCTGAGCACGTACACCGCGGTGTCGGGGAAGTTGGCGGTGACGAAGCGGACGAGGCGCATGCCGTCGAGGCCGCCGAGCTGCGAGACGGAGAGATCGGTGATGACGACGTCGAAGCGGAAGCAGCGGAGCAGCGCCTCGGCGGCCTCGATCTCGCGGCAGGTGGTCAGCGCGAGGCCCGGCAGCCGCAGATAGGCCGCCAAAGTGTCCACCACGATCGACTCGTCATCGAGGATCAGTACCCGCAGCACGGCGTCAGCGTCCCCGCAAAGATTGGTATACCAGCGGATCGATGTGGCGGAGGGTAGCTTGCAGGCCCCGGGAAGTCAACCGATCCCCGGTGCGACCACCTGTCCGGCGCGCAGGAACCACAGCTCGAACCGCGGCGTTTCCGCGGGCTCCAGGGCGTCGCGGACCGCCCGCAGGTAGGCGGCTCCCTGCGGCGCGTAGACGGCGGCGCGGGCGCGGATCTGCGCCTCCGTCTCCACCTCGTCCGTCTTGTAGTCGACGACGACGAGCCGGCCGTCCCCGGGGTCGCGGTAGAGCAGATCGATGGTCCCGGCGACGACTCCGACCGGGGCGCGCTCCCCCTCCCCCGGCGGCAGCAGCACGGGCAGCTCGCGGGCGAGGATGTGCTCCTTCAGCTCCTGCAGCCGGCCGGCGAGGGGGCCGCCGGCGAAGGCTTCCATCAGGGCTTCGGCGGCGGGCAGTGCCCGCGCCGGCTCGTCGCCGGGCGCCAGGGACGCCAGATAGGCGGGGAGCAGGGCGCGCTGGCGGCGCGCCTCCGCCCGCGGCTCGGCCGCGAGATCCCATTCCTCCAGCGCCCGATGCACGGCTCCCCCGGCGAGCATGGCGATCTCACGGCCGCGTTCCGGCTCCCGGCGCGGCCGCTTGCCCGCTTCGGCGGCGAGAGCTTCCGCCTGCTGCTCGCGCAGGAGGGCGTGGGCCTCCTCGGAGGCGGCGGCGCCGAAGGGCCGCGACATGCGGACCTCGGCGCGGCGGCGCGCGCCGCGCAGGGTGGCGGAGACGAGGGCGATCTCCTCCGGTCCGGGCAGGGAGGGACGCTCCGGCTCGGCGGCCAGGCGCACCTCGCCGGCCGGACGCAGGGCGGGGAACTTCCACAGCGCGCCCGCGGCGTCGGCGAAAGTCCAGGCTCCCTCTCCTCCCGCCGCGACGCCTTCCCAGAGGAAGGGCAGGCTCGCCGGCAGGTCGCCGCGCGAGAGGAGGAGCTCCATGTGGTTGCGGGCGTGCTCCGGCGGCCGCGGCGTCATCTGCTGCGGCCAGACGCCGGCGAGGACGAGGCGGTCCTTGGCGCGGGTCATCGCCACGTAGAGCAGGCGCACCCGCTCGGCCGTCTCCACCTCGCGGCGGGCGGCGGCCACCTGGTCGAAGCCCAGGCTGGGAGCGCCGAAGAGCCGCACCTCGAAACCGCCGGCGAGGCGTCCGGCTTCGGTGCCGCCCAGGCGCTCGGGCGGCGACTGCTTGTGGAGCTGGACGAGGTAGACGTGCTCGAAGTCGAGCCCCTTTACGCCGTGGATGGTGAGCACCTGGACGGCGTCCTCGGCGCCGTCCTTCGGGCGCCCCTCCTCGGCCTCGCGGGCCTCGGCCACGCTCCTGCGCAGGGCGCGGAGGATGGCCGTCACGTCGCCGCCGCCGTCCTCGATGGCGGCGAGGAGCTGGCGGAAGAAGCGGTCGAGGTTGGCCAGCCGGTAGGGGCCGAGATAGCGGGCGGCCTCGGTGGCCTCGATCAGGCTCAGCCGGCGCAGGCGCTCGACGAAGACGTCCGCCGGCTCGCTGGCGAAGGAGCGGCGCAGCACGGCCAGATGCTCGACGGCGGCGAGCAGGCCCTTCTCCCAACCCCTGACGCGCTCGATGCCGGGCACCTCCCGCTGCACCGCGCGCGCCGCCCCGTCGATGGCCTCGCGCAGCTTGCCGAGCGCCTCGGCCGAGGGCGACCGCAGCTCGGTCATGAGGCGGGGGAATTGGCGATACCACAGCGGGATGAGCGCCGCGTCCGGCACGCCCACCGCCGCGGAGCGGAGCACGGTCAGCAGCGCCAGATGATCGCCGGGATCGAGCACGCAGCGCACCAGGGCGGCGGCCTCGATCACCTCGCGGCGGCGGTAGTACTGCTTGTCGCGCCCGACGGCGAAGGGCACCCGCGCCCGGCGCAGCTCCTCCAGATAGATGTCGAGGTCGCCCAAGCCGCGCAGCAGCACGGCCATCTCCCGCCAAGGCACTCCGTGCTCGGCGTGCAACGCGCGCAGATCCGCCGCCAGCGCCGCGGCCTCGAGCTGCGCGGCGTCGACCGAGGGCGTCCGCCACGCCCCGCGCTCCCCCCGCTGGTCATTGCGCTGCCAGGAGACCCAGTGCTCCACCGGCGTCCAGCCGGCGCCGCCGCCGCGGCGGAAGCCCGGCTCGTCCTTCCTGCGGTCGCAGGGCAGGAGCGGCTCGAACGGCGGCTGCACCCCCGCGCGCTCGCGCATCACCGGCGCGATGACGCGCGCCACCTCGTCGAGCACCGCGGGCACCGAGCGGAAGTTCTCGACCAGCGACATCACCTCGCCGCCGGCTTCGCGCACCAGGCCGACGAAGCCGTCATAGGCGCGCAGGTCGGCGTTGCGCCAGCCGTAGATCGACTGTTTCGGATCGCCCACCAGGAACAGGCCGGGGCGCTCGTCCGCGGCGCCGTCGAGGGCCAGCCAGCGCAGGATCTCGCACTGCGTGCGGTCGGTGTCCTGGAACTCGTCGACGAGGAGCTGATCGATGCGCCGCCGCACCTGGCGCCGCACCTCCGGATGGCGGGCGAGGAGCGACTCGGCGCCGCTGAGCAGGAAGTCGAAGGTGGCGATGCCGCGGCTGCGCAGCTCGCGCTCGACCCGCGCCAGCAGCGGGCGCAGGGCCTGGCGCCCATGGTCCAGCAGCACGGGATCGAGCTCCGCCACGTGCGCGAGGAGGCCGGCGAGGACGCGCGCCGCGGCCGCCAGCTCCGGCGCCACGTCTCCGAGGAGCTCGGCCTCGGTCTTCTCCAGGCCGCCGGCCCATCCCTTGAGATGATGGACGAGATTGTCCGGCAGCAGCTCGGCCCGCCAGGCGACGAGGACGGCGGGCGAGATCGCCTCCGGCTCCTCCAGCCGGCCGATCAGCAGGCCGAGCGCCTGCTCGATCCTCGTCAGGTTCTTGAGCCGGGCGGGGATGGATCGGCCCGCGATCAGCGCGTGGACGGCGCGGCAGGCGCCCGCGATTCGCAGGCGGAAGGCGCGGACGGCCTCGGGCGACAGGGGATCCTCGTCGAGAAACGCCGCGGGCAGCCCGTCGTTGAGCAGCGCCAGCAAGGCTTCGACGATCTCCTGCGGCCCGAAGCCGCGGGCGGCGAGAGCCAGCAGATGGGGATCGCCGGGATCGCCGTAGCCCGGGCGCAGGGAGTCCTCCACCGCCTCGCGCACGACCTCCTCGACGAGGTGGCCGTCGGCGTCGATAGCGAGCTCGGGATGGACGCCCGCTTCCAGGGGATGGTCGGCGAGGAGGCCGCGGCAGAAGGCGTGGATGGTGCGCACGGCGAGGTGGTCGAGCGTGCCGAGGAGGGCCTGGGCGCGCCGCGCCCGCTCGGCGGCGGGCGGCAGCAGCGAAGCGTCCAGCCAGCCCGGCGCCGCGCCGCCGCCGGCGAGGATGGAGAGCTCGCGCGCCGCCCGGCCCGCCATCTCGGCCGCCGCCGCCTCGGTGAAGGTGATGGCCACGACGCGGCCCAGCACCTCGGCGGCGATGCGGTCCACCGCCGGCGCCTCGTTTCTTCCGGACGCCGCCTCCGCGAAGCGCCGGGCGGACCGCTCCCACCCCGGCCCAAGCGTCCAGGCGAGCAGCCGGCTGATGAGCGTCGTCGTCTTGCCGGTGCCCGCTCCCGCCTGAAGGACGAGCGGAAGCTCGAACCGCGTCTGCGCCGCGAGCCGGGCGGCATGGTCGGCGGCGCGGGGATCGGTCATGGGCGGGCTTCCGCCTTCTCCCACAGCCGCCACACCCGCAGCAGCGCCTCTTCCTCGACGTTCGCCGGCGGGCTCGCCGTCCAGTGCGAGAGGCGCAGGCGGGAGCCGGAATCGCCGCGGAGACAGGCCTCGGCCACGGCGCAGAAACCGCAGCGGCCGGGCTCCTTGCGGCCCTCCGGATCCACCAGGCGCGGAAAGAAGCTGCCCACCTCCCAGGCGGCGAGCACGGCCTCCGAAGCGGCGGCGAAGGCCGAGACGAACTCGTGATCGTCGCTGGTGACGGAGAGCTCGCGCGCCTCCTCCTCGATACCCGGCTTGAGGAAGAGGTACCGCCCCTTGGACTCCCCCTCCGAGCCGAGCAGATAGGCGACGGCCTGCAGGTGGGAGCCGGCCTGGACGCGCTTGAGGAAGTCGCGCCGGCGCGTCTCGGGCTTGCGGGCCTCCGACACCGGCTTGCCGGTCTTGTAGTCGGTCCAGATCACCAGTCCGCCGGCGCCCAGGTCCACGCGGTCGGCGCGGAAGAGGACGTGGCGGAGCCGGCCCGGCGCCTCGCCGACGTCCATCTTGTCCTCGTATTCGGCGGCCAGCACCGAGACCTCGCCGCCGGCCCAGTCCATCTCGTACGCGGCATCGAGCATGGGCCGGGCGCGCTCCCCGAGGGCGCGGGCGAGGCCGGGCAGGCGGATTCCCTCCTCGGCCAGCAGCCGCGCCGCCTCCTCGCGCAGCATGCGGGCGAGGTCCTCCTCGCGAGGCCAGGCCACGGAGACGGGAGCGAGATCGCGCAGCCGCGCTCCCGGCCGCGGCCCTTCCGGACGCCGGGCGATGCGCTCCAGCGTGGCGTGCACGACGTTGCCGAGCAGCGCGGCGTTGACCCCCGGCAGCGTGCCCAGCGGATCGGGCGAGGGCTCGATGCCCAGCAGGCGCACCAGGAAGAGCTGCCAGGGGCAGGCGGCCAGGTTCTCGAGCTGGGTGACGTAGAGCTCGCGCAGCCGCGGCTCGCCCTCGACGCCGGGGAGCCGGCCGATGAAGCCGAAGTAGGGACCGAGACGCGACCGCGCCGCCCTCCCCTCGGGCGTGCGCAGGTCGGGGTCCATCTCCTCCAGCACGGCCAGCCGGACGGCGGCCAGGCGGCCAGGCGCCAGATCGAAGACCGGCGGCGGCGAGGGCTCGGCTTGCTGCGCCCCTGCGAAGTCCGCCTCCACGAAATCCGCGAGGTCGCGGCGGCCTTCCTCGACGGCGAGCGGCAGCACGCGCCCGAACCAGCGCCGCGGGGCATGGAGGCCGGCCATCACCGCGTGCTCCTCGGCCGTGCGCGGCCCCGGCAGAGGCCCGGCCGCGGGCAGGGACCAGAGGGGCGGCGCCTTGTCCACGGCCAGCCGCTCCCGCAGCCGCTCGACGAGCGGCGAGGGGGAGACCGGCTTGCCGTCGTCGTCCGCCGTCTGCCAGGAGAGGACGACGGCCGGGCTGGCCGAGAGGAGCTGGGCGAAGAGGTAGCGCTCCTCGTCGAAGCCCGCGCGCTTGACCGGCACGTCGGGAAGCACCCGTTGCAGGATGCGGCGCAGATCGTCGGAGAGCAGGGGGTCTTCCCGGATGCCGCGCGGGAAGACGTCGCGGTTGAGGCCGGGAACGAAGAGATGCTCGAAGGTGCGCCCGCGGGCCTCGGTGACGGTGAGCACCTGCACGCCGCCGCCGCGGCCTCCCAGCTCATCGGCTCCCGCATCCTCCAGCAGCGCCTCGAGCAGCAGGCGCAGCTCGTCCTGGGCGAGGCGCAGGCGCGGCGGCACCCCGCGCTCGAGCTCCTGCAGCGCGGCGGCCACGGCGCGGGCCTCGGCGGAGTCGTCCTTCCAGCCCAGGTCCGCCAGCAGCTCCTCCAGGCGGCGGAGATGCTCGGCGAGCGGCGCTTCCGCGGGCCAGCCGGCGAGCCGCTCGCGGGTGCGCCGGGCGGCGTGCACGCCGGCGCGGATCAGCGAGCCCGAGACGCGCCGCCGGCGGGCGTAGGACTTGTGGCTCCGCTGCGCGCCGTCGCCCTCGCCGGTGCCGTCGTCCTCGTCCTCGGCGCCCACCCTCTTCAGCCCCTGGCGGATGGGGAGCGGATAGGAGCTGCTGCTCCGCAGCACCTCCTCGGGGTCCAGCTCGGCGGCGTCGCGCAGCCGGCCGGCGCCCAGCGAGTGGAAGGCGAGACGCAGGTCCACCCGCCCCTGGGCTCCCTCCAGCGACAGCGGCGGCAGCGCCGCCAGGGCGTCGAGCCAGCGGTCGGAAGGCACCGCCTCGCCCTGGCGCAGCACCTCCAGGAAGGCCTGGATGCGCCGGCCGGCGGGCGCCAGGGCGCCGCGCTCGCCGACGCCCGAGAAGGGAATGCCCAGCCGGTGGAAGTGGCGGCGCAGCGCCAGCCGGTACGGGCTGAGATCGCGGGCCACCACGGCGATGCCCTCGGCACGGGCGCCGCTCTCCAGCAGGGCGCGCACGCGGCGGGCCGCCTCCCGGCACTCGGCCTCGGCGCCGACCGCCTCGAAGGCCTCGACGCGCGGGCTGCCGCCGCGGTGCGCGGCCGGGGGCGCGGCCTCGACCCCCGCCGAGAGCGCCAGGCGTTCGGCGAAGCGCTCGGTGAAGGCTTTCTCCGCCCCTCCCCCCTCCGGCTTCGGCGGCCGGTCAAGGATCAGCCAGGCGCCGCGCCGCCGCAGCAGGGCCTGCAGGAAGTCGGTGGCCACGCCGGTGGCGTCGGCGAAGCCGTGGATCAGGATGGCGCGCGCCGGCAGGTGCGCCTGCCCGCCGTCTTCCAGGAGATCGGCGGCGCGCCGGAAGAGCGTCGAGACGCGCCCCAGGCGCAGCTCGCGCATCCAGCCCTCGGCGCGGGCGGCGGCGCGCACCAGGGCGCGCGCCCGCTCCACCTCGGCGCGGCTGGCGGCGCGCGCGCCGTCGGCGGCCAGCGCCTCCTCCGCGGCCTCGGCGTGGACCGGCTCGAGACCGGCGTCGAGCAGATCGCGGACGGTGCCCGTCACCGCCGTGAAGCCGTCCCGCAGGCCTTCGAGCCCGCGGCGCAGCACCGGCTCGTCACGGGCGGCCCGCTGGGCGAGAACGTCGAAGAGGAGCGCACCCCGGGGCGGCGGCTCGCCGGCGCGCTCGAGGACCTCGGAGGCAAGGCCGAAGAGCGTCTGGATCATGAGGCCGGCGGCCGCGCGGCCGCGGCGGGAGACCACGGCGGCCGCGAGATGGAGCCGCAAGCTGCGCGAGGGCACCACGATGCGCACCGGCCGGGCGAGGAGCGACGGATCGAGGCGCGCCTCGGCGAGGAGCGAGTCCAGCCGCTCCATCAATAGCGCCTCGGCAGCGAGAGATCCTTCGGCGGTCAGGATGCGGCCGGGAGGACGCGGCGGCTCCGCGAGGTAGTCGAACAGACCGAGCTGCAACGGCACGGGAATAGGATACCGCGCAAGCCTGTGGAATTCTCGGCGGTCTGCCCGGGCAGCACGGCGCGCAGCCCGGGATTCAATATGCAGTGCCGGCTGGCGTCTTCAGCAACTGCGCGGAGGTCGAGGAGACCAGCCCGCTCTCCCCCGGCGGATTTCTACGAATCCGGAGGCGGCGGCTCCGTAGAGCCGCCTCCTCCGGCGACCTGCAGCGTCAGAGGGCAAGAACCTCAGCCGGGCGGCTCGAATCCCGGCACCGGCTTCTCGCGAGAAGCAGAGGGCTTCCGGATCGGCTCGATGTCGAACTGCCGCAGCATGTCGCTGCGGAACCCGAGCACGCCTTTGAGGTAGTGGTGAAGCGCGGCGACCGCGTCGTACAAATTCGCACGGCTGCCGCGAAGCTGCCGGGTGGCTTCTCTGGCGGCGGCACGCGCCACCTGCTGCCGCTGGCGGTTGAACAGCGTTTGGGTATAGGCCTTCTCAAGGGCATCGCGAAGCGGCGCCACGCAGCCGATCTGGGTTTCGTGCTTGCGCACGGCGCGCAGCAGCGTCGCACAATGCTTGAGAAGGTCGTCCGGGGCTTTTCTGGGCATGTTAATCTCCTTGTGTCGTTTGGTTTCTGGAAAAGGGGGGGCGTGCACGCACACGCCCCCCGAACCTAGGGACTAGGCGGCATCCTTCTCGGACGGGGAGGGCCGGTTGCTTTCATCGGTTCCCGGCTTCTCCCCGTTCGGCTTCTCGTCGTCCTCCTCCGGCTTGCGCTTCCGCTTGCGCAGCGGCGCGACCTTGAATTGGACGAGACGCTCGTTCTTCGGCCCCACTTTGCCGCGGAGCACGGAACGAACCTGGATCCTCGCCTCCTTTCCCCGCTCGATCGCCTCTCGGAGCTCCTGAGTGGCGCGCTGCTTGAGAGCGGTGAGCTCCGCCTGGCGAGTCCGCAGGCGCTCCACGTCGGCGAGCACCTGCACCAGCACCTGCCGCTCCGCTTCGATGCTCGGCAGCAGTTCCGGTACGGTGTCCGTCGATCGGAGGAGCTCCTGGAAATCGAGGATGAGCTCGGAATACGAGTTCCTGCTGGGCATTTACGCCCCCTCCTTTCTTACCCGGCGTTGCCGGAGCCGCTCACGGCGGGATTGCCGTAGAGCGTGAGGGCGACCTTCGAGGCGAACAGCTCGATGGCCACCGTCTGCGGCTGATAGATCGCCAGCTCGATGGAGGCGATGGACACCTCCGCCTCGCCGACGGCCGCCAGCCCGTCCTGGACACGTTCCGACTTGAGCTGCGTACGGAACGTCGCCGCGGGCTCCTGCACCCGCTCCGACTTCAGCTCCTCGTGGACGGTCCCCTGCGTGGATACGGCTTGCTGCGTGTTCATACGACTTCTCCTTCCGGAGAACCCGGCCGTCATTGGCCGGATGGCCGCGGACTTTCGGTCGCGTCGGTTACTAGATTCAACGGCCGGCGAGGAAAAACCGTCCTGCTCGCCGTCTAGACGCCCATAGACGCCGGCAAAGAAGGGCTCGGCGTTGCTGAAAGAAGAATCTTTTTGCTTCTGAGGAGGAAGGAATTACGAGTTGAATTTTGTGGCGGAAAAAGGCTAACAAAATGGGGCCGTCATACGTATGGAGCCGCCGCCGCGCGGAGGTTTTCGATCGCCGGCCCGATCAAGTCGAGGAGCACGCAGTCGATCACCGCCCGCAGCTCCACGCTCAGGCTCTCTTCTCCGCTCGGCGAGTCCGAGGGCAGGGCCGCGGCAATGGTTTTCAGCTCCCGGCTGACCTTCTGCAGCACGCCTGCGAGCTCCTGGAGCCGCTCCTGTGCGGCGCTCTCCAGCGCGGCCCTGGCGGCGGCGCTCAGGGGTGCCCGCGGCCGGCGTTTCCGAGGCTGCGCGTCTCCTGGCGGCTGGTTCGGCTTGGGCACCTTTCCGGACGCGCCCGCCCACAGCCGGCGCGTCACCTGCAGACACTGCGGACAGCGCGCCAGCAGATGGCGAGCGATGGCGCCCCCCAGCTCGTCGTACAGCTCGCCGCGCAGGAAGCATTCGAGCTGGTCGCGCGAAGGATGCGTTTGGAAAAAAGTAGGGGCGCCCGGGGCCATGGCAGGCCGGGCGCCCCGATCGACTCCAGGAACCTCAAGAAGCTCTTTCGTCTGGCGGCGGGCTTGCGAGCGCTCTCGCATCGACCGTCCTTACCGCGGCCCCACCTTTCGCCGCGAGCCGATGCTTCCCTCCACCCGCAGTTGCGGAGCCGAGCGGGCGCGGATCGCCTCGGAGAACGAGGCGACGACCTCGAGCATGGCCCGGCCGAGCCTTTGTTCCCGGGCCTTCTCCTCCTCCTCGAACTGCCGCCGCCGGGCCGACGACCGATTCGCCGTGATGTCGAGGGCGTCCTGGAAGTCGCCGAAGTCCGCCTGAAGCACTTCCAAGAGCTTGAAAAGGCTTTCCAGGGAGGGCCGTTGCCGGCCGGTCTCGTAAGCGGAGAGCATGCCCTTGGTCAGCCCGGCCTCCTCGGCGATCTCGCTCTGCTTGCGGCGGGTGCGATTTCGCAGGAAGACCAAGGCCGAGCCGAGGGACACGTAGGGATGGGAGGTCCCCTTCTTTGCAGCCCGCAGAGAGCGTCTGGCCGGTGGGCGATCTCTTCTTTTCCTAGCCATTCGCGCTTCCCTCACGCGAACGGCAGCGGCCTCAGTGGGGGGCCATGCTTGCGAAACAAACGCCGCAGGCCGGCCGTGGCACGCGCCGCTTCGCGGAGGCGGTGCTCGCTGACGGCAGGGCGGGCGAGCGCGCGCACGACCTCCGTCGCCGGCGTCATCGCGGGGGTGGCGGGAAAGGTGGATTGCAGGGCCTCGGCCAGCGCCTCGATCTCGTCCGTACGGCCGACCTCGGCGAGAGACAGCGCAAGATCCAGGCTCACGAGGGCGGCTTCGGCCGGGCTCGGCTCGGCGAGGAGCTGCCGCCGCACCGACTCCAGTACGTGCAGGGCCTCCTCGCGCTCTCCCAGCCCTGAGAGCACACTGCCCTCCAGCCAGTGGACGCGGGCCATCTCCCGGGGGTCCGTGACTTCGCCAAAGAGCTGCCACGCCTCGAGCAGGACGTGGCGGGCGCGCTCGGTCTGCTCCGCCTGCGCGAGGCTGAAAGCGAGCGCCAGGCCCGCCCGCACGGCAAAGAGCGGCCGCACCTCGCGGTCCATCTCGGCCCAGCCACGGCTGAGGAGGGAAAGCGCCTCCCCTTCATCGCCCTCCTCCTGCAGCACCATCCCCAGCAGCGTCAGACAGCAGCCGACCTCGCGGTTCAGATCATCGGAGACGTACAAGCAGGCCGCATGCTGGAACAGCGCCATGGCCTCGTCGCCGCGGCCTTGTTCCCAACGCAGCAGCGCCAGAGTGCGGCAGAAGAAGGCGCGCTCCAGGCGGCCATAAAGGTAGGGCGCCGCCTTGGCGAGCAAGGCTTCGGCGCTCCGCGGCCGGCCTTCCAGGCGCCGGGCGTTGGCGCCGAGACAGTAGGCGCGAGAGCGAGCCGCCGTTGCTTCTTCTTCTCCCTCCTCGATGAGGCTTGCCAGGCGGGCGGCGACGCGGGCCAGCTCGGCCGCGCGCGCCGGATCGGCGAGCTGGCCCGCGTGGCTCTCCTCCAGCAGCCGCTCGAGCAGGCCGAGGTCCAGAAACTCGGGCTGCTGCAGGAGCCCGAGCCGGTGAGCGGGCGGCGCCTGCATCAGCTCTATGAACAGGCGCTCCACCCTCTCGCCCCGTACCCTGGCCTGCTCGATCGCCTCCGGGGTCCGCTCCTCCAGCCGCTCCCACAGGCCGGAATAGACATCCGTCTGCGTGACCTCCTCCGGCGGCGCGGCCTGCCGATCGAGGAGGCGGCCGATCGCCCGGCTCCGGCAGCTCGCGCAGGTCAGCAGATGGAGCAGATCCGGGGCGCCGTGACCCTCCTCGGGCGCGAAGTCCGTCATTCAGATCCCTTCTTTTTCGGCTGGAAGGAGGCTGCCACGGCCAGGTCGCGGATGCCGGGCCGGAGGTTGTCGTTTAGCACGCACTCGATCACCGAGCGGACCTCGGTGGGGAAGTCCATCTCCTCCTCGCCCACGAGCATCGCCGTCTCCTGGGGTGAGACGGGCAGCCGGGCGTGCAGGTCCACGAGCCGGGCGCGGATGCGGTCCAGCTCCTCGACGATGGCTCGCAGCTCCGCTCTGGCCCCTTCTTCACTGTCTTCGGTCACGTTGGCACCAACCCTCCTTGTCAGGTTGAGGGGAATTGTTTTGCAAGCAGTGGAACTCTGGTATCCTCGACAGAAGAGTTGCGAGAGTTCGTATGGAAAGCACATCGAACCCGGCTTGGCGTCTTTCCCGGGGAAGAGATTGCCGGGTCCGGCAACGCCGATAGCGCACAAGAGGGAGATGGCCCGCGATGGCGCTGACGTTCCGGCAGAAGCTGCTCGCGATCCTGGCCGTCGTGTGCGGGAAGAGCCAGAAGGAGATCGCCGCCGCAGCCCGCATGTCGCCAAGCGACGTCTCGCACTACCTCAGCCGCGGGCGGCAGGGGGAAATCAAGGCCGAGACCTTCGACCGGCTGCTGGCCGCCATGGATTGCCGGCCGGCCGCGGTCTGGCTTGCCTCGGCCTTCGTCGAAGCTTGGGAGGCCTTGGAGCGGGAGTACCCGAACCTCACCCCCGAAGAGCAGGCCAGCATCGAAGAGGCGGTCTTCGCGGGCATGCGCCTCCTGCGCGCGGCTCTCACCGAGGCCGTCCAGCTCTCCCGCGCCGTGCCGCCGCCGGAGGGCTACCCGGAGGCCCACGACCTCGTTCCCGCCCGCCTCCGTGCCGAGGAGCTGTTCGCTCGGCTGGAGAGGCGTTCGCAGGAGATGAGGCTGGTGATGGTAGAGGAGGCCGAGGAGTTCCAGACCTGGTACCTGTGCGAGCGGGCCTGCCGCGCCTCCGTCGAGGCCGCTTCGCGCGACCTCGAGGCGGCGGCGGACTGGGCGCAGCTCGCCGTGGAGATCGCGGCGCGGGTGCGGGCTCCGGAGGGCTTCCGCAGCCGTCTCCAAGGCTACGCGCTTGGACACGCCGCCAACATCCTTCGCGTCTCGGGCAAGCTGAAGCAGGCGGACGCCACCCTCGAAGAGGCCAAACATCTGTGGGACTCGGGCGCCGATCCGGCCGCGGTGCTCGATCCCGGAAGGTTGCTCGACCTCGAAGCGTCCCTGC
>JBIOVX010000084.1:0-12177 GCA_044868005.1 Thermoanaerobaculia bacterium
GCGACCTACTGGAAAAATCCCGCAACCCAGTAGAAAAACCTCCGAACCCATTGGGTTGCGGCCCGTGACCCAGTAGAAAAAATTCTGAACCCATTGGGTCACGGTCCGCGACCTACTGGAAAAATCCCGCAACCTAGTAGAAAAAACTCCGAACTCATTGGGTTGCGGTCGGTGACCCAGTAGGAAAAATCCTGAACCCATTGGGTTGCGGCCGGTAACCCAGTAGAAAAAAACTCCGAACCCATTGGATTGAGGTCCGTGACCCAGGAGAAAAATCCGGCGACCCACCAGGTCGAGGTCCGCTACCTGGCATCGACGGAGCCTGACCCATAAGGATCGGTTCCGCTTTCCAGCCAAATTGCCGAACCCGTCAGCACGGACCCGTCGAAGGACGACAGCGCGAGCCTGCTCTCCTCCTTGAAGGCGGCGCCGTGCGTAAGGATCAGAGCTCGGTCCCGCGTAATCGAAAGGTGTGAGTTCGCTGGGCTCGAAGTGACGCCGGCAATGACGGCGACTCGCCTCGGGCCCAGGAAATGCCCCCGTCCGGAAGCTCGCCGAGGTCGAGGTGATCGAGAACCCATGACAACCTGAGGTCCAAGGCCTCGGCTTCGCGCAACGCCTGAGAGTAGCGGTCAGCGTCGAAGGCCTCCGGATCTGGATGGTTCCAGTCGTGGATGGCTCCGGGCTTGAGAAACTGTCCGAGCCCGATGTGCGGCTGAAACAAGTCCGGTCTCGCATAGTCTTCCAAGATGCCCGTGTTCAACTCCAGGTAGAGCTTGGTTACCGTCGCTCCACCATCCTTCAGGCCTAGCAACAACCAGTGATCAGGAGACTTCGAGAAACCGGCCGCGACGACCGGAAACGGCGGCCACCGTCGCAGCACCTGCTCGCAGTGCTCGATCAAGCGAGACCTGCCGATGGAATCCGGTACTGGGAAGACAACGGTAAGATGCGCCTCAATCAGGTCGGCCGTCGGATCATGCTCCCGCCGGAACCGCTCGATCTGGCTCGTATCAGTCTCAGGAAATGAGGCCAAAAAGTAGAACATCGGTGTCGTCCGAGAGGCTATTCCCGCCTCACCTTCGCCAAAATTGCCGAACTCGTCAGCATGGACCCGTCGAAGGACGGATGATGACCGCGGCCCACCGTTGCGTGGTCCGCGGTCATCTTAACGCGACCTTGATCCCTAGGGTGCCGAGGCCACCTGGCTCGCCTCGGCCGCCGTCAGATCCCTCACGATCGCTTCGCCGCGCGCCTTCCAGTCAGCCGCTTCCGCCGCCGGCAAGCGGCGGGAAGCGCTGGCCAACGCTCGCAGGAATCCCTGGGTGATCTTGATGTTCGCGGCGTGGGCGTGGGAGGCGCCGGCCAGGTCTCCGGCCAGGATCCGCTGCAGGGCCCGGTCGTTGGTCGCCAAGATCGGATGTACCGAGATCGGCAGCAGTCCGCTCGTGGCGATCCCCTGGGTGTTGGCCTTCTCGATTTCGGCGATCAGCTCGGCGATCTCCAAGCCGATGTAGCGCGTCATGCTCTCTTTGGTCGCCACGACCGTGTGCCGCACCACCACCTGCCGGCGCGCCGGCGGCGAGTCCGGATCTTCCATGCTCTCGGCCGTCAGGACGATCTCGTAGGTGGTGTCCTGCATGCCCGCCCAGTCGCGCGGCACCGATACGGTGAAGCGCCCCTGGGCGCTGTCCAGCGGATCGAAGGGGCCAAAGGTCGACGGCAGAGAGGAGGCCGTGGTCCATTGCATGGCCGGGATTTGGGTGGGTACGGCGCGGAAAGGGCAGCCTGGGATCGTACCGAGAGTGGTCAGCGTGCAGCCGGCTTGGTTGAAATCCAGGAAGTCCACGCCCAGCCGTAGCGTGTCCGGCACGTTGCCGCCGTTGGAGCCCTCCACCAGGTAGGCCTGCGACAGGCCCGGTTTATGCGCCGACGCACGCGGCGCCAGGGCGAGCAGCGGATCGAAAAAGGCCGACACCTGGACGTAGACGACATCGCTGGCACCCAGACGGGCGTTGCCCGAAGCGTCCCGCGCGGGCAGGCCGAGAGTCCGGGCCTGCCGGCTGTCGGCGGTCAGCCGCAAGGGGTAGAGCCCGGGCGCCGTGAGCGGGTGCCGGAACGGCTTCACCCCCAGAGTCAGCGGTTGAGAAGAAGGGCCGCTCGAACGCGTGTAAGGTGGGACCGCCAGAATCTCCTTCAGGGAAAAGGCAACAGCGTCGGGGCGGGTCTCCCAGACGTCCGGCGGATCTTCGTCAGCCACGCCGTCCCCATCCGCGTCCCTTACCGCCACCAGCTCGCCCTCGGGACCAAAGTCGTCCTCGTCGATCAGCTCGGTGCGGTCCGAGCGCACCGCGCCGCCCGGGCCGTAGCAGTCGTCCGCCGTGCCGTCGTAAGGATTGCCGCGATAATGCTGGCCCGCGGCGTCCTTGCAATCGAAGTCGGTGTTCGGGTTGATGACGAAGGTCAACGCTCCCGCGCTCTGATCCCGGCGGTTCGACAGCTCGCGCCCGAACCTGTCGAAGTCGCCGGCGACGCTCCCCCGGTTTTCGATCTCGACCTGAAAGTCTCCAAACTGGCCGGGCTTGATCTCCAGGGTGTTCTCGTCCTTCCGGTTGGCGTCTCCCGGGAACGGATGAGCGTCCAGCTCCAGCGCGTAGTTCTCGACGAAGAAGGCGAGTTGCATGTCTTCCGTGCCGGGGTGCTGGCCGATGGGAATGCCCTTGTCCCCGATGTCGAAGGTGAAGCTGTAGATGGTGAACGAGCCGAGATCGGGGATGGGGTCGAGTATGCCGCCGAACTCGAAGTTGGCCTTCAACGCGATCTCCATCGCGTTGAGGTAGTAGGTGAAGTCCGACAGCGTCAGGCGGGCGAAGTCGGCGAAGTCGGCGGGATTGTAGTTGTCGGCGCGGAAGGGACCCAGGGGCACGGAGACGTCGACGGAGGGATCCGCGTCGTCTTCATCGGCCGCGTGCTCGTAGTCCAGCGTGCCGCCGCCGCTGGCGTCCTCGCGGGCGCTCCAGTCGGCCTCGATGAGCTTCGATCCGACGTTCACCTCGATGCCGAGCCCCACACCCAGGCTCGCTCCATTGGCGCCGAGCACCAGCCCGGTGCAGAGCGGCACGACCCTGTTCCCCACCTTGAGCGTCTCGCCTTCCCGGACCGCGTCGACACAGTCGGCACGGATGTCGAACCCCGTAGAAAACGGGAAGGCACGCAGGCTCTTACCGGAGGTGCTGAACGGGTTCTCCTCGTAACCGAAGGGCGTCTCGAAGCTGGCGCAGTTGGCGGCGCTGTTCTTCAGCGCTTCGATCAGGTTTCCGGTTTCAATCGCTTCCTTGCCGAAGGAGAGCAGATCGATCCCCTCCTGATTGATCTTGAGGATCGTGCACGCCGCGGGCAGATCGATGTGCGAGTCGATGGCCCAGTCGATGACGGGGATCTGAGCGATCCGCACCTGGACGCCCGCGAAGACCGTTTCCTGGAGGACGAACTCGGAGCCGTCCTTCTCCGCGGCCGGGGTGAAGGGGTTGAGCGAATCGAGGAACTCGGGGAAGCTGAACTTGTCGCAATCGGCGATGTACCATTCCTCGTTCAAGCGGTGCTTCTCGCAGAATTCCTTGTAGTCGCTGACCTTGAAGTCCAACGGCTGCAGCTCGGTCTCGAGCGTGACTTGCGCATTGGCCAGCTCGGATGGATCGGGCACTTCGCTGACCCGGACCTCCACGGGAAGACGCAGACCCGCGGAGAGATCGAACTCATAGCCGACGCGCGCGAAGAAGACTTCGAAGCACCAGTCCAAGATGCAGGCTTCCTCCTCGATCTTGTAGCCCCACTCGATCGCCGGCGGCGCGAAGGTGAACCCCATCATCACCGCCTCGCTGAGACTGATTGTGTCCGCGGCCTTCGCCGCGGATGCGGCCAGGGCAGCGCCGCGGGCCAATGTCTTGCCTTGGGTCTTGCCGCGTGGCGGCTCCATGCACTGTCCCTCCACCAGCTCGGCGTTGCCGCGACAGCGGATGGCGTAGGTCTCCGTGAGCTTCATCCGGCGGTGCTCCTGGCCGTACTCGTAGGTCCCCTCGGCCTCGGGATCGGGGTTGCCGTTCTCGTCAGCCTTGAAGACTTTGGTCTTGCCCGCGGCCGCCGCCGCCTTGTTGGCCGCCACGATGACCGCGCGCGTGAAATCGCAGCCGTCTTCGCCGGCGGGCTCGGCCAAGCCGGCCAGGCCATCGGCGGCGCCGAAGTTGCGGCACGCCTCCGCGAGGCTCCCGGCCGGCGGATCCTCATCGAAGCTTCCGTCGCCGTCCTGGTCGATGCGATCCGGGCCGTCCTCGTCGACCCGCGCCACCCGGCGAGGCTCGTTGGCCGTGGGCGTGGCCTGGCATTCGGCGCCATGGAAGACCTTGCCCTTCTTGTTGACGCAGTCGTGGTCGTCGTTGGGGTCCCCGTCACCGTCGGCGTCGCCGGACGGATCCTCGTTGACGCTGCCGTCGAAATCGTCATCAATGGCGTCGGGCCCATCCTCGTCCATCAGCTCCTGGAGTGTCGTCTTCAGGTTGCCGCCCGCGTCGTAGCAATCGTCTTCCACTCCGTCGTCCGGATCGCCGGAAAGCAGCGTGCCGTTGGCGTGCGCGCAACCGCCGTTGATCGGAGTGAGAGTGGCTAGCAGAACACCGTTGGCGTCGAAACAGGAACCGGCGCCGCCGTCGGGCACCGTGGCTCCGCCCTTGTGCTCCCCGCTGAGCCGGTCGATGCAGTCCTTGTCGTCGTTGCTGGCGGCATCGGCCAGAAGTCCGGCGCTGCGCACCCGCGCGCCGCGGCCGCCTGGCGAGGCCGTGCCGCCTTGGCCGAGGGCGGCCAGGGCATTCTTCGCCAGCGAGACGCGGTCCCAGGCGTTCTTCCCTCCCTGCCCGGGTTTGTCGAAGTCGAGGACCGTCTCGGTGGCCGTCTTCTTGCCGACCACCTTGCCGTTGCGGTCCTTCAGGTCGCCGCAATCCGGACATTCCGCGGCGTTGAGCTTCCGCCAGCTCGTCTTGGGAGTGCGGCAGGATTTGTGCGGCACCTCTCCCCGATCGGCCGCGGCCTTGCACTCGTCGATCTTCTTCGTGACCGCCTTTTGCAGTGGCGTGTTATCCGTTTCGAACGAGACGGGTCGGCCCGGCCCCCGGTTGGAATTTCCGCCGCCGCCGTTCCCCTGCGCGTGGGCCGCGGCAGGCCACAGTAGAAGCACCGCCATACAACCAAAGATCAGGTTTCGGCCAGCACGGTCCATTTTCCTGCACGACGGTCCAATATCAAGTGATCTCATAGGAAGACCTCCTTTCACTCATTCAAAACTCTTTGTTCGGAGAGGAGGCCTTCCAATTGTCATGCCATGCCACGCCGACGATCTCACCCACAGAAACCGCGATCAGAAGGCGGCTTCCGGTGACGGTGTCAGCGACCTGTCAGGAGTGTCAGCGATCTGTCAGAAGTGTCAGCGTCTAGAACCGATGCGTTCGACGTCCGGAGCTTGATTGCGCGTGCTTACTCTCTCCTCATCTTCGCCAAGACCTCCGACTCCGGGTTGAACGTCACACCCTTCGGCCTCGCCGGAAACGCCAGGCTGAACATCTCCTCCGCTTCGTCCACCATCATTCTCTGGCGCTCGGTCCGTCCGTCCGCGAATTCGACCGCCACCGGCACCGACATCTTGAATCCGTCCGGTACATCGCTCTGACGCACCTTCAGGGTCGCCACGTACTTGCCTTCGGCGTTGGGCGAGCCGGCGATCTCGTAGCTCCAGCGGTAGGTGGGGATGGCGGTGCCGCGTACCCATTCGTCGAAGAACCAGGACCAGTCTCCCGGCGCGCGGCGGGTCAGGGCGGCTTCGAAGTCGCGGGTGGAGGCGACTCCTCCGCGGTGGGTGCGGAGAAAGTCGCGTAGGACGTCGAGGAAGGCCTCATCGCTTCCGGTGGCGTCGCGCAGCATGCCTCGCAGCATGTGGAGGACGAGGGCTCCGCGACCGTAGACCTGCGAGCCGTAGGCCGTGGGCAGCTCGCCGGTATTCGCGCGCCAGCCGTGGCCGATGGGACCGATGCGATCGCCATGGAGACGGGTCTGCCGGTTCACGCCCATGCGGGTGAACTTGCTGAAGCCGGACTTGATCGAGCCGTTCTGCTCGTCGTTGTTGGCGCGGAGGATCTCGCGGAAGAGGTCGGGACCGTTCTTCACCTTGGCCTCGACGAACATCATGGCCGAGTATTCGGCGAAGGCCTCTCCCAGCCAGGCGTCGCGATAAGTGGCGCCGCCCACGAGGACGCCCCAGAACTGGTGCGCTGCCTCGTGCGCCCGGAACAGCTCGCCCAGGCCCGGCCCCAGGATGTCGAAGCTCTGCTCGGCGAGATGGATGAAGCCGTCGAAGGCCTGGCCGTGGCGCCCAGGAATGCTGGTGACGTAGATCGGCGCCTCGGGTAGCTTGGCGTCGAAGAGCTGTTGAAAGAAGTCGAGGGCTTCGCTCACGTTCTCGCCGACGTCGCGGAAGCGAGCCCTGCGGCTCACCTGCACCTTGGAGCCGAAGCAGATCACGTCCGGCACGCCCGGACGGGTCACCCGCTCCTCGTGGAAGTGATCGGAGAAGGAGAAGGTCAGCATCCTCACCGGCTGATCGACGATCCAGACGGAGGTGGAGGTTGCACCCTCCCTTTCCCTATCCCTTCCTTCCTCCCGGCGGCCCATGGCGCGCACCTCGTACTTCTTGCGCACGGTCAGCTCCAGGCGGGCGGTGTGGGTGTCGAAGAGGATAGTCTCGTCGTCTTCCGCGCTGGGATACCACTGATGGCCGGGGGCGTAGTCGTGCAGATCCAGCTCGTACTCGAGGTCAATGCGCCGCTCGACGCCCCTGGCGAGCGGCTTGTCGAGCAACACGACGAGGGAGCTGTCGTAGATCCGGTTGTCGAGGCCGGCGCTGCGTCCGCCGAGGTGATCGCGCAGGAACGGCAAAGGCCGGCCGCCTTCGCCGGCGGCGGTGACCTTGGCGAAGTTGTCGAGGTAGAGCAGCACGGCCCGCGCGCCGTCCTGCTGGGGGTTGAAGGTGACCCCCACTTTGAACCGGCCCTTGGACCAGTCCTTGTCGCGGCCGGGCTGGGTGAGGTCGACGGCGATATCGAAGTGCCGCAGGTCAATCGCCGGGCTCCAGCGGCTGGCAGACCCGGACCGCCCGCGCTCGTCCCGCTCTTCGGGACGGTCGAGGTTGAGCCAGACCTCGGTGGTGGGATGGGCGGTGTTGAAGCTCACGACGCGGATCTCCTCGATGCGCCGGGCGTCGTAATCCCAGGTCAGCCAGCCGAGGTCTTCCGTCCGCATGTCGGCCCGCAGGTAACGGTCGCCCAGCGTGGCGAGGGCGGTGACGATGCGGGAATCGGCGTCGAGGAACCGCTGTGTCAGCCAGTGCTCGTGCCGATCGCGGGCCAGCTTGTTGACTTCGAAGCCGCCGCCTGTCACCGAGGCGGGGTGTATCGGCAACTCGTCGGAGCTCCGGAGCACGAGAGCGGAGAACGTCTCGTCGAGCCCGTCGAGATCCGGCCGCTTGGCGAAGCGCCGGAGCTGGACGAGCTCGCTCGCGTCCGGCACCTCCATCTGAAAACGTCCCTTGCCCTCGAAGACCAAGCCGGTCACGGCGCCGCCGGAGGTGGGCTCCTCCAGCCAGAAGCGGCCGGACTCGAACGTCCACGTGGCGCCCTCGACGTTCCACCGCACGCCGCCCGCCGGCACGGCGATCGGCTCGGTGCGAAAGCGCCAGCGCTGGAGGAGGTCGTAATCGGCGCGGAGGGTTTCGGGGGGTTGGGTGAGGGCGGCGGCGGCAAAGAGGAGGAAGAGGAACGGCGGGAGAACGACACGCTTGGGAAACATCGAGGATGAGCATACCGGATACGCAGAGAGGCCTCACCCCCTGTCCCCCTCTCCCTGACGGGCGAGGGGGGACGATGCACAACGGGTTTTGCTGATAGGAGGGCTCGGCGTCGGCAAGATTCCTTCGCCCGCGTCCCCCCTCGCCCGTCAGGGAGAGGGGGACAGGGGGTGAGGCTTCGCAGGGCAGACCGGTCCGATCAACGCCTACTCGTACCGCAGCGCCTCGATCGGATCCAACCGCGCCGCCCGGCGGGCAGGCCAGAGACCGAAGAAGACGCCGACCGCGGCGGAGAAGAAGAAGGCGATGCCGACCGCGTCCACGGAGACGGCGGTGTTCCAGCCCGCCAGCCGCTGGAGAGCCACAGCGCCGCCGATGCCCAGGAGCACGCCCATGGCGCCGCCGGCAAGGCAGAGCGCCAGCGCCTCGATTAGGAACTGCAGCAGGATGTCCCGCCGCTTCGCTCCCAGCGCCTTGCGCACGCCGATCTCCCGCGTGCGCTCGGTCACCGACACCAGCATGATGTTCATGATGCCGATCCCACCCACCAGCAGCGACACCAGAGCGATGCCCGCGAGCAGAAAGGAGAACGTGCGGGTGGTCTCCTGGAAGGTCTGCACCAGGGTGGTCTGGTTGCGCACGGTGAAGTCGCTGGGCTGGGTGGCGCGCCGGCGGTGCTCGCGGCGCAGCACGTGATCGATCTCGGCCAGGGCAGCGTCCATCTTCGACGCGCTCACCGCCTGCACGTCGATGGACTGCACCCGGTCGGTGCCGAAGACCCGGAACTGGGCCGTGGAGAGAGGGATGTATAGCCCTTCGTCAGGGTTCTGGAAGCCGGAGGACCCCTTCGGCTCCAGGACGCCGATGACCTCGAAGGGGATGCCCTGGATGCGGATCGTCTGGCCGAGGAGCGACATCGTCGGCACTCTGAGGGTGTCGCCTACGGCGGATCCGAGCACCGCCACCCGACGCCGTCCTCGCTCTTCGTTCTCGTTGAACAGCCGGCCGGCGGCGAGCTTGGAGTTCTGGATGGAGAAGTAGCTGGGCCAGCCGCCGGTGACGCTGAGATTGCCGTTGCCGTCGGCGTATTCGACCTGGATCCGGCGCTGCATCTCGGGCGTGACGTCGAGGATGTTCTTGGGATCGCGCAGCAGGGCCTCGGCGTCCTTGGCCGTGAGCTTGGTGTCGCCGCGGTCCACGCCGCCGAAGAACTCCTGGCCAGGGCGGACGATCAAGGTGTTGACCCCCAGCGACTGGAGCCGGGCCTGCACGTTGCGCTGCGCTCCCTCACCGAGAGCCACCATGGTGATGACGGCGGAGATGCCGATGATGATGCCCAGCGCGGTGAGAAACGAGCGCAGCTTGTTGGCGCGGATGGCCTCCAGCGCGACGCGGAAGATTTCGGTGAAAAGCATGATCTAGGACTCCTTCACGGCCTCTGCCCGCCGCCACCGCTCGACGGTCCACCTTGCCCGCCCCGCCCCTGCTGCTGCTGGCCGCCGCCGAGCATGCCGCCGCCGGCGCGCTGGCGCATGCGGTCGGTGAACTGGGTCTGCTGCTGCTTCAACCGCGCGACGGAGATGAGGTAGACCTCGGCGTTGGGCTCGAGGCCGCGGATCACCTCGGTGAAATCCCAGTCGGAGAGGCCAAGCATGACGAACTTGGGCTCGGGGCCCTGCGCTCCCTTGACGAAGACGACGCCGGGATGCATTTCGCTGCTCGCGCCGCCGGCTCCTCTACCTCCGAAGCCGCCGGACCGGCTTCCACCGCCTCCGCCAGCATCGCCCCGAGCCCCGCCCGGCGAGCCGCCTTCACCACGGCCCCGCCACGAGCCGCCGCCGGAGGAACCGCTGCCCTGCCTGCCGTCCGGGCCGCCACCACTCCGCGCCGGACGCATCTGAGTCATCTTCTCGCGCAGCTCGTCCTCGTCGAGGCCGAGGGCCGTTCCGGCCGAGGCCGCGTCCCGGACGCTGGCCACCGCCTCGTTGGGGACCGTGACCACGTTGGCGCGATGCGAGATGGAGACGGAGACCTCGGCGTTCATGCCCGGCTTGAGCAGCCGGTCGGGATTGGCGAGCTCGATCAGCACCGGGAACATGGTGACGTTCTGATCCACCACGGCCTGGGGCTCGATCTTCGACACCGTGCCGCGGAAGGTGCGGCCGGGATAGGCCTCCACCGTGACGGCGGCCGGTTGGCCGGGCTGAATGCGGCCGATGTCGGTCTCGTCCACCAGGGCGCGTGCCTGCACCGTCGAGAGGTCGGCCATCTTCACCAGCGTCGTACCGCCGGAGACGTTGCCGCTGGCCGAGGCGATGATCTGCCCCTGCTCGACCGTCTTCTCGATCACCATGCCGGAGATGGGCGCGCGGATGTCGACGTCGCCCATCTTCTCCTGGGCAAGCTGGAGATTGGTGCGCGCTTTGACGAGAGAAGCCCTGGCGTCCGTTTCCTGGAGCTGAGTCGTCTCCAGATCCTGCTCGCTGATGACGCCCTCCTTGGCGAGCTTCTGGGCGCGCCGGCGCTGCGCCGTGCTATTGGTCACCCGGGCGTTCGCCAGCTCGCTGTCGGCCTGCGCCTGGGCGAGGGCGTTGCGCAGATCGCGCGGATCCACCAGACCGATGAGATCTCCCTGGCGGAGCTCCTGGCCGGTCTCGACGTCGATCTTCTGCAGCTCGCCGGAGACCCTGGACTTGACCTCGACGACGCGCAGGGGCTCGATGGTGCCCGAGGCGTCGGCGGAGATGTCCAGGTTCCGGCGTTCGACGCGCGCCGTGCCCGGCGTCGCCTGCTTTTCCTGCCCTTCGCCCTGGCCACAGGCGGCGAGAACCGCGGCGAGCGCCAGGGATAGCAACAGGGCCGAAGCCCAGCGGATCTTTTTCCTCGTCGGTTTCATCTCTATTGACCTCACGGCGTACCTCCTTCACCCCTGCCCTTCTTTTTCTCGGCGTCGAAGCGGCCTTCCATGCGCCGCCAGCGCTCCGCCGTCAATCGGTCGTATTCCGCGAGCTGGCCGGGGGTGAGCACCTTGGCGAGATCGCGCCGGGTTCCGGCGACGACCTGGTTTAGCCGCGGCTTGACTTCGCTCCACACCTTCGCGGCCTCGCTCCGGCGCCGCTCGAGGATCTTCTCCACCTCGGCCTTCTGGCGCCCGTCGAGCTGCAGCCGGTCGAGGACCTCGGCTTCGTGCCGATGCCGCCCGTGCGACCGCGGATCGAGCGCCCGGTCGGCGGCGGCGCCGACGAGAACGCCGGCGGCGAAGACGACGACGAGCAGCACGGCGCTCAGCAGCCGCGCCCGGCTCATGGCTCTCCTCCTTGCACGGCGAGCGCCAGATCCGCCACGGTCGGCGGCTGGTCGTCTCCCAGCCAGAGCGCGATGGGTTCCGGCAGGCGCAGCGCGTCGACGGCCGCCGCCGGCTCCGGCGCGTCCGACGGGAGGAGCAGCGTCAGGGCGCCGCCGGCGCAGAGCGCCAGGACGGCCGCCGCCGAGAGGGCCGGCCGGAACCAGCCGACGAGCACCTGCACCGGGCTCTCCGCCGCGGCGGCGCGGCGGGCCAGCTCCGGGGCTGCGAGGACCACGATCGCGGCGATCCGCCGTTCCCAGCGCTCGCGATCGAGCGTGGGGTCCAACGGCGTGAGATCGATCGGTCGCTCGTCCATCCTCATCCTCCTTCCATTTCCGTCCGCAGGCGGCGCCGTGCTTCGTGGAGGCGCACCCTGACGGCGCCTTCCGACGTGCCGAGCAGCTCGGCGATCTCGCGGTGCCGCCAGCCTTCGAGATCGTGCAGCAGCACCACCTCGCGCTGCGATTCCGGCAGGCCGGCGAGGGCCGCGAGCAGCCGGTCGCGCAACTCCGAGCGTTCGGCCTCCTGCGCCGGATCGCCGCCACCCGCCTTCTCCGCCGCCTCCTCCAAGGGAACGCCCTGGCGGAGGGAGCGGCTGGCGCGGAAGTTGAGCGCCCGGTTGCGCACGATGCGCATCAGCCAGGCCGCGAACCGCTTCGGATCGCGGCACTCCTCGAGCTTTTCAAGGGCGGTCAGGAACGCCTCCTGGCAGACGTCATCGGCGTCGGCCGGATTGCCCAGCACGCCGAGAGCCACGGCGTGAGCGGACCGCAGGTGGCGCCGCACCAGCTCCTCGAACGCCCTCGTTTCCCCCGCCAGCGCGCGCGCCACGAGGCGGGAGTCGGTGCCGGCCACATTCATAGAGACAGGTGAGGGTGCAGAAGCGTTAGGTCCTCCTGGGAGCGCCGGCGTCCTCGCCGGCCCCTGGCCCCCTTTTCAAGAAAGC
>JBIOVX010000085.1:0-51664 GCA_044868005.1 Thermoanaerobaculia bacterium
GCCAAGAAGAAAGGCCTTTCTCCCTCCTCTCCCTCTGGGAGAGGAGGGCCGGGGAGGTGAGGGCTTCGAAGGGCATACCGGTCGCAATGCTTCTCCTGATCCTCGGAGTCTCACCCCTGCCCGCCCAGCAGCCGTCGCGCGAGCAGGAGCTCTCGGCCCTGCGCGCCGAGATCGGCCGCCTGACCTCGCGCCTCGCGGAGGTGCGGCGCCGGCAGAGCGGGCTCCAGGGGGAGCTGCAGACGGTCGACGTCGAGCTGCGCCTGCAGGAGGCCCGTCTCGCCGAGGCGGCCGCCGCGCGGGATCTGGCGGCGCGGCGGGTGGAGGAGGGAGAGAGGGAGGTGACGCGGCTGGAGGGAGCCCTCGTGACGGCCCGCACCGATTTCAGGCGGCGGCTCGCGGCCCTCTACCGGCTCGGCCGCCAGGGCTATTTCCGCCTCTTCCTGTCGCTCAAACCCGACCGGCGCCTCCTCCCCTCCATCCGTCTGATGCGCTACCTGGCGCACCGCGACCGCGCCGCGATCGAGGGCTATCAGCGGGCGAAGGACGATCTCGCCCGCGAACGGCAACGGCTGCTCGCCCGGCGCCAGGAGGCCGAGACCTGGATCCGCAACGAGCGCGCGCGCCGGCAGCAGCTCATGGCGGCCCGCCAGCACAAGGCGGCGCTGCTGGCTCGGGTCGAGCGGGAGCGGCGGGCCCTCGCCGCACGCTCGACCGAGCTCGCCGACCGCGAGCGCAAGCTGGCGAATTTCCTCGACTTCCTCTACGGCCGCACGACCGGGTCCCCGGCGGGCACTCCCATCCAGGAGTTCCGGGGCGTTCTCGACTGGCCGGCCCAGGGCCGCGTCACGGCCGGCTTCGGCTCGATCCTCGATCCCCGCTACCGCACCCGGGTGCCGCACAACGGCGTGGACCTCGCGGTCGCCCCAGGAGCGGAGGTGAGGGTGGTCTTCCCCGGCAAGGTGCTCTTCGCGGCGCCGTTCCAGGGCTACGGCAACACCGTCATCGTCCAGCATCCCGGCAGGGTCTTCACGCTCTACGCTGGACTCTCCGCCATGCGGGTTGGCACGGAAGATATGGTATCGTTGGGCGACGCAGTGGGGCTCGCCGCTGAGAAGCTGTACTTCGAGATCCGCGTCGAGAACCGTCCCGAAGACCCCCTGGTTTGGTTACGGTAAGGGGCATCATGAACCGCAGTCGCATCCTCTTCTTCTTCCTCTCCGCCCTCATCGTCTTTCCCCTGCTCGCGGCGACGTTGCTGCGCGCGGCCGACAACGGCAAGGCGCAGCCGGAGGAAGACTCCTTCTACAAGTACCTCGCCGTCTTCAGCGAGACGCTGGGCCTGATCCGCCAGGCCTACGTGGACGAGCCGGACATGGCCACCCTCATGGCCGGCGCGCTCGACGGCAGCACGGACGCGCTCGATCCCTTCTCGCTCTACGTGCCGGCCTCCGAGGTCGCCGGCTATCGCCAGGCCGAGATCGTCGGCAAGCGCCACAGCGGTCTGACCCTGCTCAAGGAGCGGGGCATCGCCTACGTGGTGGCGGTGGAGAAGGGGAGCCCGGCCGACGTGGCCGAAGTAAAGGCGGGCGACATCGTGGCCAAGATCGGCGACCGCTCGACCCGGTTGATGCCGATCTGGGAGATGCAGGAAGTGCTCGCCGGCCAGCCCGGCACCAAGCTCAACCTGGAGCTGATCCGCGTCGGCGAGCCGGTGCAGGTCGCCTTCGAGCTGAAGGCCTTCGAGCCGCCGCCGGCGAGCCTGGAGGAGGTCGAGGGCGTGCCCATGCTCCGCATCCCCTCCTTCGACGACAAGACCGCCGCCAACGTGAAGGCGATCCTCACCCAGGAGCCCGGCCGCATCAAGGACAAGCTGCTGATCGACCTGCGGGGCGTCTCCTCCGGCGATCCGGAAGCGGCGTACGCCACCGCCCAGTTGTTCACCAGCGGCGAGCTGGGCTCGCTCAAGCGGCGGGAGGAGGAGCTGCGGGCCTTCCGCAGCGAGGAGCGTCCGGCCTGGCAGGGCAAGACGGTCGTCCTGGTGGATCGCGGCACGCTCGGCGCCGCCGAGGTCTTCGCCACGGTGCTACGGCAGAAAGAGAAGTTCGAGCTGGTGGGCGAGCGCACCTTCGGCCACGCCGGGCGCCAGGGCTCGGCGGAGCTCTCCTCCGGCGGCCGGCTGCTGTTCACCGAGGCGTTCTACACCGGGCCTGACAAGAAGCCGCTGAACGAGGCCTTGAGGCCGGACCTGCTGGTCGACGACCGCAGCCGCACCTACCTCGAAAAGGACACGCCGCTCGGCGAGCTGATCCTGCGCCGCGGCGTTCGCCGCCTCCTCGGCCAGGAGCCCGAGACCGAGGCCAGGGCGGCCTGAGAACGGCTGGGGGCGGGCCTCGACGGTCCGCCCCGCTGAACCCCATCCCTCTTCATGGTTCGCCGCTCCCGTTCCCGAGGATCGAGCTGCCTGCTCTTTGTGCTCGGGCTCCTCGTCGGGGCTGGTGCCCTCTACCTCTTTCTGAACCGGTCGGATCGGACCTCTCCGTCCGCGCCCCAGGCACGGGCCGGGGAGGTTCGCAGGACGGAGAAATCCGCGCCGCGGCCGAAGGTGCCCTCGGACCATGTCGAGCCCGAGTCCTCGACGGCCAAGCCGGCGACGGCGATTCCGCCGCCGGCGGCCGGTCCGGTCCACGGCGTTCGCGTGGCGCTGGTGATCGACGATCTGGGAAGGAGCGTCGAGGATCTGCCGCCGCTGGAGGACCTCGGCGTTCCGGTCACCTACGCCGTCCTCCCCTTCCAGGAGCAGACTCCGCAGGTGGTCGCCGAGTTGCGGCGGCGCGGCGCGGAGATCCTCCTGCACCTGCCCATGGAGCCGAAGAACGGCGAGGATCCGGGACCGGGAGCGCTGCTCCGCGGCATGAGCGACGAGGAGCTGCGGGAGAAGACCCTGGCGGCCCTCGCCGCCGTGCCGGGAGCGGTGGGCGTCAACAACCACATGGGCTCGGGGCTGTCTGCCGAACGCGAGCCGATGAGGACCGTCCTCGGCGTCCTCGCCGGGCGCGGTCTGTTCTTCCTCGACTCCCGCACCAGCGCCGCGAGCGTCGGCTACGAGGTGGCGCGGGAGCTGGGCGTGCCCGCCGCCGAGCGTCAGGTCTTCCTCGACGGCGAGCCGACCCCGGAGGCGATCGAAGCGCAATTCCAGCGGCTCCTGGGTCTCGCGCGCCTCCACGGCGCCGCGGTCGCCATCGGCCATCCGCATCCGGAGACGCTCGCGGCGTTGGCGCGCGAGGTCCCCAAGGCGAAGATCGAGGGGTATGAGTTCGTGCCGGTGAGTTATTTGCTGGAGCGGAGCGGGGAGGAGTAATTCGGCCACCGAAGCTCACGTGGCTCATCGCGGCCAGCCCGTGTTGTTGTTTCTCGTCCCCTCTCTCTTTCCCTAACTGCTCTTAGCGCTCGTAGACGCCGCTGCGGTGCGCAATCACCAGAACTGTAACCCGCCGGTCCTCGTCCGCGATCCTGTACACGACGCGGTAATCGCCAACGCGGTAGCGGTAGCAGCCGCTGAGGCGCCCTTTCAGAGATCTTATGTTCGGATGATGGCGCGGGTCGGTCCGCAGGACTTCGAAGCAGCGGTCCAGCCTGCGTTGTAGCGGCGCGTCCGCCTCTTCGTAAAACCGGCGTGCTAAATCTGTAAGGAGGACTTCAAACACCCCAGGTCAAGCCTTCCGTTTCAAGGCTTCCACAGGGGTGAGTCGCCCGGAGAGGACCTCCTCCTCGGCTCTTTCCAAGTCCTCGAGAAAACCAGGAATCCGGAGCAGTTCTTCAGTGGCCTCGCTGGTCTCGCGTTCTTCCAGATAGGCCAGAAAGTCAGCCGCCACGCGAAGGCGATCCTCTGGAAGTCGTTCGAGACGCTCCTTGGCCTCGCGCAGGATCTCAGTCGCGCTCATAGAGCAATTCTACACCTGGTCTCTGCGGGCCCTCATTCCGCCCGAACCGATCAACCCGATCCGCGGGTGTACCAGGTCCCGCCGGGGCCGGTGTAGCTGTCGCCCTCGCCCCAGACGATGTGATTGCGGCCGCCGGCGTCGATGGCGATCTCCAGATAATCGCCGTAGGGAAAGCGGTAGCCGTTGGCGTGCTTGTAGGGGGCGCCGCTGGTCTGGTCGGAGAGACGCACGGCGGCGCTCCAGGTCGCGCCGCCGTTGCGCGTCTCGCGGAACCAGGTGTTCCAGGAATCTACCCCGCCGCCGCGCGTGTCCTGCCAGACCAGGCGGAAGTCGCCGGCCGCGCGCCCGGCTCCGAGAGCGGGGAAGCCGTTGTGCGCCGCCGGGTCGGGGACCGACACCTGGCGCCGCGCGCTCCAGGTGGAGCCACCGTCGGTGGAGGTGCGGACGTACATCTGCTGCGGCGCGCGCGAAGCGCTGCCGGCGTGGTAGGCAACTATCACGGTTCCGGCGAGATCGACGGCCAGGCCGACGGAGGGCCCCAAGAACCCGAAGTAGCAGCCCGCGGCCCAGGGGCAGTCGGGCATCTCGCTGGAGGTGTCCAACTGGCGGTGCGTCCAGGTGGCGCCGCCGTCGCTCGACTTCAGCACACCGATGTGGGAATCGCCCGAATAGTCCTGGCTGTAGTCGGCGGTCGCGAAGAAGACGTCGCCGTTCGGCGCCACGGCGCCGGCGCTGTGAAACCAGTAGCGAGTGTCGTTGCTGGTCTTGACCGCGGGCGCGAAGGTGGCTCCGTAATCGTGCGAGGCGACGACCCAACTGTCGCTGGCGTTGAAGGCCACGTACACGTCACGGCCGTCGGGTGAGATGGCCAGCACCGGCCGGTCGGACCAGCTCGGCTTCTTGCCTCGGCCGGTGAAAGCGATGGGCTCGGACCAGGGGGCCCCACGGTCGGCCGACTTGATGAACTTCACACCCGGCCGGTAGTCGTCGAGCCAGGCGGCGTAGATCGTGCCGTCGGTCGCCACCTCGATCTGGGGGTCGTTCTGCGGTTTCCCGGTGAGGGGGAAGAAGCGATCGGGTCCTCAGGTGCTGCCGCCGTCGGCCGACGCCCGGAAGACGATCACCGGCAACGGGCAGCTCTTGCAGGCGGGGGGGCCGCTGTAGCGCGTCGTGAGCTGATAGACGAAGCTCGAGTTGGGGTCCACTCCGATGGCCGGCTCCCAGTCGTCGTGGCCGCTCCACACGCGCTCGGCGTCGAATCCGGAGGGGGTGGCGGACGCGGAGGGCGCGCGCTCCACGACGGTCGTCGCGAGGTAGGAGCGGCCGCTGGAAACCTTCCTGCTCTCCCCTTGCTCCCTGAGCTGGCTACAGGTGATCGCGACCGTGCCAAGCAGCAACGACGCGAGAAGAGGCCGGCGGTTCATAAGCCCTCCTTTACCATGGCTTTCCATGGCGAGCGCGGCGCGAGCGGCGGAGCCTGCCCTACTCCCCAAACGGCGCCCAGATGTTCTTCACCTGAATCGCCTGTCGAAGGAACTCCTCTCCCATCCCCCGCTCGGGATCGGTCCAGTCGCGGGCGTGGCCGTAGTCGACCCAGGTGCGCTTCAGGTTGCCGATCGAGGCGCGCTCGACGGTGGCGCTTCCCTCGTGACTGCCGAAGTACCAGATCGAATCGACGTCGTCATGCGCGGCGAGGACGGCGGCGAGATCGTCGCGGCTGCCGGTGACGATGTTGATCACGCCCGCGGGGACGTCCGAGGTGTCGAAGACCTGGTAGAGGTCCGTGGCCGCGAGAGGCCAGCGCTCCGAGGGGACGGCCACCACGGTGTTGCCCATCGCGACCGCCGGCGCCACGGTGGCGAGGAAGGCGAGCAGCGGATGCTCGTCCGGACAGGCGATCGCCAGCGTGCCGATGGGCTCGTACACGGCGAAGGTGAAGTTGCGCAGCGGCGTGGCCTGCACCGTGCCGGCGTACTTGTCCGCCCACGCGGCGTAGGCGAAGAGGCGCTCCACGGAAAGATCCACTTCGGCGCGGCCGGCGGCGAGCCCCGCGCCGGTCATGTCGTCGAGGCGGCGGGCGAGCTCCTCTCGCCGGGCTCCCAGGTTCTCGGCGATGTAATAGAGGATCTGCGCCTTGTTGTGGGCCGTCGCCTTCGCCCACCCAGGTGCCGCCTTGCGCGCGGCTTCAACAGCGTTGCGGATGTCCTTGCGGTTGCCCTCCCCGACCTCGCCGATCAAGCGCCCACTGGGCCCTAGAATCTTTCTGGCGTACTCGGCATCGGGGCGAGCCTGTTTTCCGCCGATGTACATCTTGGCGGTGCGGTCTATGGGAGGCAGCGCGGCCGAAGCCTCTTTTCTGTCGTCCTTTTCGTCCCTGCCGTCCTTGCTGTCCTTTTCGGTCTTCGCCTTCTTGGCCTCGATCTTCCTCCCCGGCTGCACGTACTCCCACAGCCCTTCCTTGCCGCCCTCGCGGCCGAAGCCGCTCTCGCGGTAGCCGCCGAAGCCGGAGGCGGCGTCGAAGAGGTTCGTGCTGTTGATCCACACCGTGCCGGCCTTGATCTTCGCCGCCAGATCGAGCGCGAGGTTGACGTTCTCCGTCCAGATGCTCGCCGCGAGGCCGTAACGGGTGTTGTTCGCCAGCTCGATGGCCTCCTCCGGCGTGCGGAAGGTCATGGCGACGAGCACCGGCCCGAAGATCTCGACCTGGGCGATGGTGGCCGACGGCGCCACTTCGGTGAACAGGGTCGGGGGATAGAACCAGCCGTCGCGCGGACAGCTCCAGGAGGGCTGCCAGAGCTTCGCGCCTTCCTTGACGCCCTGGCGCACCAGCCGCTCGATGCGCTCGAGCTGCACCGGCGCGATGATGGCCCCGATGTCGATCGCTTTGTCCCGCGGATCGCCCACCCGCAACGTCTCCATGCGGGCGCGGAGCCGGGCGTAGACCGTCTCCGCCACGCCCTCGTGGACGATCAGCCGCGAGCCGGCGCAGCAGACCTCCCCCTGGTTGAACCAGATGGCATCCACCACTCCCTCGACGGCGCCGTCGAGATCCGCGTCGTCGAAGACCACGAACGGCGACTTGCCGCCGAGCTCGAGCGACAGCTTCTTGCCGGTGCCCGCCGTGGCTTCACGGATGAGGCGGCCGACCTCGGTGGAGCCGGTGAAGGCGAGCTTGTCGATGTCCGGATGGCGGACGATCAGCTCGCCGGTGCGGCCATCGCCGGTGAGGATGTTGACCACTCCCGGCGGCAGGCCGGCGTCGCGGCAGATCTCGGCGAAGGCGAAGGCCGTCAACGGCGTGAACTCGGCGGGCTTGAGCACCACCGTGTTGCCCATGGCGAGCGCCGGCGCGATCTTCCAGGCGAGCATGAGGAGGGGGAAGTTCCACGGGATGATCTGCCCGGCGACGCCGACCGGCACGTAGCCCGGCATCTCCGTCTCCATGAGCTGGGCCCAGCCGGCGTGGTAGTAGAAGTGGCGGGCGACGAGCGGCACGTCGATATCCCGCGTCTCGCGGATGGGCTTGCCGTTGTCGAGGGTCTCGAGCACGGCGAGCAGCCGGGCGTTCTTCTGCACGTGCCGCGCGAGGGCATAGAGATGGCGGGCGCGGCCGTGGCAGCCGAGATTCCACCAGAGACTCTGCGCCGCCCGCGCCGCCTCGACCGCGGCGTCCACGTCCTCGGCGCCGCATTGCGCGACGCGGGCGAGGGGCTTGGCCGTGGCGGGGTTCAGCGTCTCGAACCACTCATCGGAGGACGGCCGCCGGAACGTGCCGCCGATGAACGGCAGCACCTCGCCTCCGCGCTCCTCCAGCCAGGCGAGAGCCGGATCGGCGCTCTCGGGCGCCGGGCCGTACTCCAGGGTCTCGAAGATCTCGGCGATGGTCGCCATAGGTGCCCTCAGGCCATGGGATGGCGGAAGAAGGCCGAGTAGCGGCCGGTGGCGTGGTGCTCGAGCTGGCGCTCGAGATCCGCGAGGAGGCTGGAGGCGCCGAGCCGGAAGAGGTCGCGCCGCATCCAGGGGTCGCCCAGCTCCTCTTTCATCAGCGCCAGCCAGTCGGTGGCCTGCTTGGCGGTGGAGATGCCGCCGGCCGGCTTGAAGCCGACGCGGAAGCCGGTGCGCTCGCGATACTCGCGGATGGCCCGCACCATCACCAGCGAGACCGGCAGGGTGGCGTTGACCTTCTCCTTGCCGGTGGAGGTCTTGATGAAGTCGGCGCCGGCCATCATGGCCACCCGGCTCGCCCGCGCCACGTTGCGCAGGGTGCCGAGCTCGCCGGTGGCGAGGATGGCCTTCAAGTGCGCCGGCCCGCAGGCCTCGCGGAAAGCCCGCACCTCGTCGTAGAGAGCCCGCCAGTCGCCGGTCAGGACGTGGGCGCGGCTGACGACGATATCGATCTCCTCGGCGCCAGCCGCCACCGACTCGCCGATCTCCGCCAGGCGCTGGCGGAAGGGGCTCTGTCCCGCCGGAAAACCGGCGGAGACGGCGCACACCGGGATGCCGGAGCCCGCCAAGGCTTCATGCGCGGCTTCCACCAGCGCGTGGTAGACGCAGACGGAGGCGACGCGGATGTCGAGGTTGCCGGCGCCCAGCGCCTCCAGCAGATCCTGCCGCACGGGCTGGCGCGCCTTGGCGCAGATCCGCCGCACGCGGCCCGGCGTGTCGTCGCCCGCGAGCGTCGTCAGATCGATGCAGGTGATGGCGCGCAGATACCAGGCGGCCTGCCACTGCTTCTTGACCGTGCGGCGCTTCGGCAGGGTGGCGGCGCGGCGCTCGGCGGCGCTGGTGTTGACCCGCACCTCGCGCACCCAGTCCAGCTCCAGAGGCGTGCCGGGATTGCGCTCCGGATGGGACTCGGACGGCCGCGGCACCAGCGAGGGCCGCTTGGGAAGGTCTTTTACGGCCATGGTTCGATGCTCCCGCTCAGAGGGAGGAGCTTAGCATGGCTCGGCGATCTGCCCTTCGAAGCCCTCACTCCCCTAACCCTCTCTCCCGGAGGGAGAGAGGGGAACAAGAAAAAGATGTTGTTTTTCGCTGTTCGCCCTCCTCTCCCTCCGGGAGAGGAGGGCCGGGGAGGTGAGGGCTTCGAAGGGCAGACCGCTCCGATCCAAGAAGCCCTTTCAATGCGCCGGAGCCTGCCCAGCCGCCGCCCCTCGCCCCTGCCCCCGCACCCGTCCGAGCTCGACGCCGGTGTAGTAGTGGGTGAGGATCTCGCGATAGGTGTGGCCCCGCTGCGCCATGCCGTAGGCCCCGACCTGGCACATGCCCACGCCGTGGCCGAAGCCGCGCCCGGTGAAGAGCCAGCCGGCCTCGCGGCCCTCCGGCGCCAGGCGCTTGGCGGTGAACAGGGTGTCGGGAATGTCGAGCGTCCAGCGCACGGCGAGGCCCTCGACCTCGACCTGCTTGCCGCCGTCGCCGTCGATGCGGATCTTGCCGACCCGTCCCGACTCTCCGCGCTCCAGGACCTCGAAGCCGGAAAAGCCGAGGCCGGGGAAGCGGGTGTTCACCTGGGCGGCGAGCTGGGAGTCGGTACGGAAGCGCGTCCAGGAGCTGTACGGACTGCTGCGATCGAAGGCCACGCCGTCGAGATCCACCTCCTGCGTCGCGGCGACGATGCGGTCTCCCTGCCAGAACAGCGTCAGGCGGTCTCCCGGCACCAGGGCGAGGCCCGAGCTGTAGAGATCGTCCCCCTGGCGGCGGTAGGTCGCGAGGTCCGGCGGCAGCTCGTAGGTCTTGTCCTCCTTGCCCGTGCGCACGGCGAGCCTGCCGTCGCCGACCGCGAAGAAGGAGACCTCCTCGCGGCGGACCACGCGCAGCAGCTCGGCGAGCGCCAGGAGCATGCGTTCGACCTCGTCCTCGGCGAGCGCCTGGTCGATGGGACCGGTCGCCAGGCCGCTCTTGATGAGATAGGCCGCGCGCCGGCGGTCCTCCTCGCTCCAGTCCGGCGGCGGATCGTTGAGCAGATAGTTGACGTCCTCGGGAGCGAGGAAGAGCCGCGCGTCGAGCGCCAGGTCGAAGGCGGCGGAGACGTAGCGCTGCACCTCGCGCCGGTCGAGCGAGGCCAGCCGCTGGCGGGGAGCGGGCAATCCGGCGAGCAGCGCCAGATGCTCCAGCCGGGCGGCGAGGGCCTCGGCGGCCGAAACGCCCGCGGCCGGCGGCAGCAGCCGGCGGGTGAGGCCGGCCGGGAAGAGGATGCCCGGCGCCAGAGCGCCCTCGATCCGCACGATGCCGACCTCCATGCAGGGCACCGCTTTCAGGTAGGGCTCATCGTTCAACGGAAAGATGACGCGGGAGTCTTCCGTGTGCCCGCCGCAGGTGGAGCTGTAGAGGGTGTCCGCCAGCTCACCCTTGTAGAGCAGCACCTGGCCGGCCGTCTCCATGATCGCCCGGTCCGAGAGGGGATGCTCGACGGCCATGCCGCCATAGACCTGGCAGCGGGGCGTGGCGCAGATGTCGTACCCCTCGCGCGCGAACTCGCCGAGGTTCTTCAGGGTGTAGGTGCGGGCCGCCACCGCCTGCGCCTTTAGGGCCTCGAGCTGGTTGTACTGCTCGGGGCCCATCTCGCTCGGCACCACGCCGCGGAGGTACTGCTCGACCGGCAGCTCGTTGATGAGATTGAGCGAGCCGCGGTCGTTGAGATAGACGAGGATGCGCCCGCGGTAGCGCTTGTTCGACACCCGGAGGCTGGAGTTGCTCAGGGGCGTGACCGTCAGCCACCGGCCGTTGCGCACGGTCGAGCTCTGTCCCTGCTCCAGCCGCAGGGCCGGCTCGGTGACGCCGGCGCCCTCGTTCACGATGAAGGCGCCGGTGACGCCGATGGCGCCCAGGCGCCGCATGTCGGCCTCGGCCGCCTCTCGCGTGGGATAGCGGCCCACACGTACGCGGTAGAGATCGACGCCGGCATCGAAGAAGGCCTCGCCGGGCTGGCCCGACTCGCGCTCCAGCCGGCGGGCGAGGTCCTGGGCCTGCCGCTCGTCGCGCAACGCGGCCACCTGCAAGCGATAGTACCCCTTCTGGGCCGAGGCGGCGGCCGGCTCGACCTTGAGCGCCGCGGCCACGGAAACCGCTTGGCCCTCCACCGCCACCTCCAGCGCCTCCTCGCAGCACGGGAACGTCACCGACGCGAGGTCGCTCGCCAGGCCTACCATGATCATCAAGGGCTCTTTCCGCACCGGGAGCTCGGGCTCCGGCTCGGCCGGCACGGGCTCCTTCGGGGTCACGGGCGGCGGCGCCGGAGGAGCAGGCGCCGGGGGCGGCTGAACCGGAGGAGCGGGAGGCACGCGGGGAGCAGGCTTCGGCGTGCAGCCGGCGGCCAGCAGCAGGACGGCGACGGCGGCGAAAAGCTGGCGCCTCACGCGGCCTGCACCTCGAACGGACCGCGGCGGACCTCGTCCCTGACTTCGCTGCGGACCAAAGCCACCAGAGAGCCGGCCAGCACGAGGGTGAGCAGCGTGCTCGGCAGGCTCTGCAGGAGGAGGAGGATCATTTGCACCCCCGCGCGCAGCCGCGGCGCGCCGGAGAGCAGAGATCCGGTAGCGGCCGAGAAGGGAAGGAAGACGATTGCGAGCCCCACCGCAGCCGCCAGGAAGACGAACGTCAGCGCGATCACCGCTCCCAGCCTGCGGCCGAGCAACGAGAGGCTGCGTCGAGCCGAGGTGCGCACGCCCGAGCCCTGCCGCGCCAGGTCGGCCTGGGTGAGCTCGAACCAGAGGCCGAGCACGAGGATGAGAAAGCCCACCGGCAGCGCACCGCCGCAGCCGATCCCCAACGCGGCCGGCGCTCCCCAACGACCGCCGCCCACGCCCAGAGAGATCAGCCAGACGAAGACCGTCATCACCATCAGCAAGGCCAGTCCCCAGAAGAGGACGAGCACGCGGAAAAATCGCCACACGTAAAGGCCTCCCCAGCCGAAAAAATCGCGGGCGCTGAACGTGCGGAAGAGCAGCCGGTTGCGGCGGCCACCCGGCAACGCCTGGCGGTCCGCCGCGGTGAGGATGCCGTAGGTTCCCGCCTGCAAAAAGCAATGGAAAAGGAGCGTCAGCAGCCACACTGCGAGCATGGCCGTCGCCGCCAGCGGCAACGCCGGAGAGCCGTCTGTCAGCCGCCGCAGCGCCTCCTCGACGTCGCGGGCCGTCCACGAAGCAGATCCGAGCGCGTCCATGCCGAGGATCAGCAAAGCAAGAACGAGGCCGAGCGCCATCAAGGCCGCGAAGAGGAACGACGCCAGCCACTGGATCACCACCAGCTCCCAATTGGCCGCGAGGCTCGACCAGCCGCGGCGCAGACAATCGGCGGCGGAGAGCCTCATCGCAGGTGCGCCCCGTGCACCGCCTGCTCGCGCCGGAAATCCTCGACCGCGTCCAGCACGACCGGCTGGGCCATCTCGTAGAGACGGCTGACGAGCATGGCGGGGAGACGGGAAGTGAGGAGCGTCACGTCGTCGAGGGGCGCGGGCTCGGTGTCGCGGCCGCGGTCCAGATTGGGCGAGCGGGGCTTGGCGGCCTTGCCCTGGAGCGGCTCCAGACGGTAGTTCGTCGTGAAGAGGGTCGGCAGCCGGCGGGTGTAGCGGTTGTTGATGATGAGATAGAGGATGTCACGCACCCACGGCGTCGGCTGCTGGGCTCCCAACTCGTCGAGCACGAGCAATTCCGCCTCGGAGAGAGGATCGAGGACCTGCCGCTTGGACTCCGGCGAGGCGGGATCGAAAGTGGATTGGAGCTGGTGGATGAGCGAGGTGAACTCGACAAAGCGGCCATGCACGCGGTAGCGCTCAATGAGCTCCACGAGCACCGCTACGGCGAGGTGGGTCTTGCCGACGCCGGGAGGACCGACCAGCAGGAGACCCGACTGCCGGAAGCCGACCCCCTCCTGGACGAACTCCTCGACGTACCGCTCGGCCGTGCGGCGCGCCTCATGAAGCTGCTTGTCGACGCGGGACTGGCGGCTCGAGACGTGGAAGTTGGCCAGCCGGCAGTGCCGGTACCGGGAGGGGATCCCCGCCGCCGCGATCAGCCGGGGAACAACGTCACGGTTCCTGCAGGTACAGGGGAGAGCGGTACCCGCCCGGCCATCGGGAACGACGACCCAACCACGGCCGCCGCAATCAGGGCAGGGCTCCTCGAGCACTTCGGTGACCGGCATTTGGGAATGGTAGCACGGGGCGTTCGGTCGCACGACCAGCTCGCCGGTCAACTCTTCTGACGAGTTGGCCGCCGCGCAAGTCGCCGCGCGAGAGCGGCGGCGCGCTTCCGTTGAGCCGCGGATGGTGGCCCCACCTCGGCAATCAGGTCCGCAATGTAGCGGTCGGCTTCGCGGAGCAATTCCAGCCGATGCTCGGCTTCGAGATCCGCGAGAGGATCCCCCGGGAGATCCTTCAGGCATCCATATAGATTGTCGATGGGATCGGACGGCACGAAAAGAACCTCGGCGAGACTGATGTCCCTTACGCAGCCCCTAGTGCCGCATAGACTTTGCCCCGCTTGGTCAACCAGGCTAAGTCGCCCCGCTCGGCGTGCTCCTTGATCTCCCGAAGGAGTTGAACGGTCTCCGATTCGTAGCACGGCTCGCTCGGGTCATCAACCGGAATAAACAACTCGACCTCGACCGCAACCACATACTTCTCGGACTGAATCAGCCGGGTCCGCTTAATTCGCTGTCCGAGAATACGCATCGCTAATCTCTCGACGGTTCAGGCAGCGCGCTCGACTTGGCGCATTCATAGAGGGTCTCGGGCGCAAGGCAGCCGCCAAGCGGATCTCCTGGGCGATCTCCTCCGGAGATCTCCGCAGAGTCGCAAAAACATCGGAGTCGAACTCCACTTGAATGCGGGGCATCGTTGGCCTTCCGGCGGGTCAGCGATCATGGTAGCACGGGCCGTCATTTCGCCGGCTCTAGTGAGGTCTCCGCATCATCGGCGGACGTGCTCCTGAACGACGGACCAAGTCGTGCGAGAGAGATCCCGCGAGCGTCTGGTCCTCAGACCCGCTTTGAGGCCAAGTTGGTGAAAATGAGCCGGTGGTGCTAGATAGGAGTGAACCGTCTTCTGCGTTTCATTCTGGACGGAGGCTCTCTGGCGGCATTGACTTTCCCGTCAGTTGGCGCAAAATAGGAGTAAATGGAGCGTAACCATGGCTGAGATCAGCGCTATTGAGTGGACGGATTCGACCTGGAATCCGGTGCGCGGCTGCACCAAGGTCAGCCCCGGCTGTAAGCACTGCTATGCCTCGACCTTCGCCGAACGCTGGCGCGGCATCCCCGGCCACCCTTATGAGCAGGGCTTCGACCTGCGCTTGGTGCCCGAGAAGCTCGAAGAGCCGCTCAAATGGAAAAGCCCTCGGCGGATCTTCGTCAATTCGATGAGCGATCTCTTCCATGAGGGTATTCCCGAGGCGTTTATCCGGCGTGTCTTCGAGATTATGGGCGAGGCTCACTGGCACACCTTCCAGATCCTTACCAAGCGCGCCGAGCGTCTGGCCGAACTCGCGCCGCGCCTCCCTTGGCCACACAATGTTTGGCAAGGAGTCTCAGTGGAGAGCGAGCACTACTTGTCTCGCATTACGCACCTTCGGCGCGTTCCAGCCGCGGTCCGGTTTCTCTCGGTCGAACCGCTGCTCGGCCCCTTACGCCGCATGCCGCTCGCCGGCATCTCCTGGGTGATCGTCGGCGGTGAGAGTGGACCCAATCATCGGCCCATCGAGGTGCAGTGGGTACGTGACATTCGCGATCAGTGCACAGCTAGAGGAGTGGCTTTCTTCTTCAAGCAGTGGGGAGGCCGTTCGCCTAAGGCCAGAGGGCGGCGTCTCGACGGTAGAGAGTGGAATCAGATGCCGCTGCCTCTCCGCCGAGTCCAGGCGCGAGCCTCATGACGGAGGAGAGGACATGCCGATCCGCACCACTCGATGGGATTTGCCGCCGCATACGAAGATCAAGCACGAGATCTTAAAGCGGTACCTCGATGCGTGGCTGCCGATCCTCGGAAGTTGGGCAGGACGGATTGTCTTCATCGATGGCTTCGCCGGGCCAGGCCGATACAGCGGCGGCGAGCCCGGTTCGCCGGTGATCGCGCTTCAGGCCCTACTCGATCATCCCTATTTCAAGGAGTCTCGCCCGGGGCGGAACGTCGTCTTCGCCTTCATCGAGCAGGACCCAGAGCGAGCAGCGGCTCTCCGGGAGGAGATCGATGCCATCCCTTGCCCAGCGTGGGTTACAGCCAAAGTCTACGAAGGTGCGTTCAGCGATCACATGACAGAACTCCTGAACGCCATAGAGGCCGACAAGAAGCAACTCGCCCCGACCTTCGCGTTCATCGATCCGTTCGGCTTCAAAGGCCTTCCTATGGCTCTCGTTGCCCGAATCGTGCGCTACCCACGATGCGAGTGCCTAGTCTCATTCATGTACGAGGATATCAATCGCTTCCTTGCGCATCCCGGAGCGGCGATCCAAGCCCACTATGACGAGCTCTTTGGTACCGACGAGTGGCGTGCTATCGCCAGAATCACCGATCCGGAAACGCGCAAGGACCGGCTCGTCAGCCTCTACCGAGAGCAGCTGAAGAAGATTGCAGGTCTCAAGTATGTGCGGACCTTCGAGATGATCAACCAAGGGAATCGGACGGAGTACTTCCTCTTCTACGGCACAAACAGCAAACTCGGTCTGAGCAAGATGAAGGAGGCGATGTGGAGAGCCGATCCGGTGGGCGGACAGGTGTTCTCCGATCGCAGCGTGAGCGGCCAGGGTGTGCTCTTCGAGCCCGAAGCCGACACCACTCCCCTTCGTCGGCAGCTCCAGGGCAGATTCCGTGACAAGGGCTGGGTTCCTATCGAAGAAGTCTCTGACTTCGTACTCGAGGAGACTGCCTATTCCGAGCTTATCCATCTCAAGCGGGCAACGCTGGCACCTATGGAAAAGGAGGATTTCCTTGAGGCCAAGCGCCCCGGGGAGCGCGGCCGTCGAGGTACTTTCCCCAGCGGGACTAAGATTAGGTTTCTGTAGGCAGGGCGCGCCGAGGTCGTGACTGTCTGGATCATTCTGGCAGGTGAACGCGCTCCTCGTTTCGTAACAGCGTTCCCGGGAGAGAAGCGATGAGATTCAAAGAACTGGACACTGTCGTTCTTGGTCGCGACCTGCCGGAGCATGGATTGCGCAGAGGAGACCTCGGAGCGGTCGTCCAGGTCTACGAGCCGGACGGGCTCGAGGTCGAGTTCGTCACCGCCTCCGGCCGGACGCAGGCATTGTTGACGCTCAGAGTGGACGACGTTCGCGAGGCGCGCGACGAGGACCTCATCTCGGTCCGCACGCTCACCCGCGGCGCTGCTTAGCCATCGAGCAAGACGGCCGAGCGGGGCTCAATCTCCTCAAGATTTATACTTGAAGTTGACATTGAGCACGTAGTAGACCTTCACCGGCTGTCCTTCGAGGCGGGCCGGCTCGAAGCGCCACTGTCGGAGGGACTCCAGGGCCACATACTTCATGGCCGGCCCGACTCCTCCGGCATCGACAACCAATGGCTCGCGCGGCACACCATCCTCGCCGATGATGGTCTCCACCAACAGGCTCCCGGATACACCCATCCGGCGGAGCCCTTCAGGGAATCTCGGCCGGACCTTCCGGATGATCCTGGGAGGTTGAAAGTGCTTCTGGATCGCCTCCTGTTTAGCGGCCTCGACAGCTTGGGGGCTGACCCGGTTGGGGTCGATAGGCCGCAACTGCCTCGCCTTGAAGCCAACCCCTATAGCGCCGTAGGGCGAGAGGTCGGTCTTGGCGACTTCCGGACGCAGGTTGAGCGCCATATCCCAATGCCAGCCCGCCTCTTCCTCACGCCCCTGGCCCGCTTCCGCAACCGCTCGGAAAGCCGAGGCCACGCCCAGGATGTCCGCGGCTCCCTGACCCGTTCCTGTTCCCGCGACGATTTGATCGGTCACCTCGAGGACCTGCTTCTCGGCCTGCTCCCATTGCTGAGCCCGGAGCTTCTGGTCAACCGCCTTGAGGTGTGCGACCCATTGCTCGGCGATGGACGAGGCCCCGGCGAGAGGGAGAGCGCCCGCGAGCAGGAGTATGACCAGGGCTCTCGTCTTCATCCGGATTCTCCTCTTCACGGTGTACGGTCTCGTTGAAGACCCTCAACTGCGCGCAAGAGTACGAAATTCTAGTCCCCGAAGCTGCTGACCGCGAATGGTTCCGGGCTCACACGTGTATTCTACGGGGAATAGCCGCTGAAAGAGAGACCACGTCGTCCTCGAAATGCGTCTTTGTTTTCAGGAAAAGCGGGTGAAATACGCGCCGGTCCGCTTTCATGGCCCGCGGCAGCGTTCCTTGAGCTCCGGCGGGTTTTTCTAATGTTTTTTCCCGTCAAACATTGTTTTTTCCTTTTAAACATTGTTTTTTGGGAAAAAACATTGTTTGAAACGGCCAACACATTGTTTTTTGGCTTCAAACAATGTTTGAGCGGAAAAAACAATGTTTCAGGCCAAAAAACAATGTTTGACGGGAAAAAACAATGTTCTAGGGAATCGGAGCGTATTTTAGCCGCCAAAATGGCAGAAAAGACGGCGCGCTGTCCTCCGGCGAGGACGTCCAGAACAAGGAATCAGCGAATCCGGCTCAGCGGCCCGCCGTGGAGCCTGACGAGCGCGTGCTGGCGGCCGGGATCGGCCCGGCGCTCCTCCGCCTGCCGTTTGACGTGCTCGAGCAGTTGCTCCACCTCGCCCTGCATGCGCTCCATCTGCTCGCGCATGTTGAGGATCACCTCGACGCCCGCGAGGTTGACCCCCAGGTCGCGCGTCAAGGTGAGGATGATCTCCAGGCGGCGGATCGACTCCTCGTCGTAGAGGCGGGTGTTGCCGGCGCTACGCACCGGCTTGATGAGGCCTTCGCGCTCGTAGAGCCGCAGCGTCTGCGGATGGATGCTGTAGCGCTCGGCTACGACGCTGATCATCACGTACCGCTGATCGGGCTTGCGCCGGCCGGTGGCCATCAGCCTACCTCCTCGGCGATCGGCACCTCGGTGGCGCCGGCCCGCAGCTTGGGGATCTGAACGCGTAGGACTCCCTGCTCGAAAGCGGCGACGATGGCGTCCACGTCGACCGGCGAGCCGAGGTCGAAGGTGCGGCGGAAGGGACCGTAGCTTCGTTCCAGGCGCAGGAAGTTGCGATTCTCTCCCAGACACGGACGGCGGCCGGAGAGCTCCAGCCGCCGGTCCCGCACCTGCAGTTGAATTTCGTCACGCGGAACGCCGGGCAGCTCGGCGAAGATGAGGTAGGCGTCCTCGGTCTCCAGGACATCCACGGCGGGGGCCCAGGTGCCCGGCAGGCCCCCTTCGTGGTCTTCGTAGTCCGAGGTGACCAAGGCCTGCTCGAAGAGGCTGTTGATGCGGTCCTGGATGCGGGCCAGCTCTTCGAGGTAGATCTTCTTCAGAGGCGCCATGGCTCAGCTTACCATCGGTCCCGGTCTTACTTCTCGACGTACTCGGCGTCGATGACCTCGTCGGAAGCTCCTCCGGCACCGCCCGGACGGCCGCCGGCGGCGGGTCCAGCCGCTTCCGGTCCGCCACCGCCCGCCGCCTGCTGGCGGTACATCACCTCGGCCAGCTTGTGGGAGGCCTTGGTGAGGCGCTCGGCCACCGACTCCATCTCGGCAGCGTTCTCGCTCTCCAGCGCCTTCTTGGCGTCGGCGAGGGCCGCCTCGAGCTCACCCTTCTCGTCCGCGCCGAGCTTCTCCTTGTGCTCGTCGTAGGTCTTCTCCGTCGAGTAGACGAGGCCGTCGAGCTTATTGCGCGCCTCCACCTGGCGGCGGCGCTCCTGGTCCTCGGAGCGGTGCGACTCGGCCTCCTTCACCATCTTCTCGATGTCGCTCTCGTTGAGGCCGCTCGACGCCGTGATGGTGATCTTCTGCTCCTTGCCGGTGCCGAGATCCTTGGCCGAGACGTGGACGATGCCGTTGGCGTCGATGTCGAAGGCGACCTCGACCTGCGGCACGCCGCGCGGCGCCGGCGGGATGCCCACCAGGTGGAACTTGCCGAGCGTGCGGTTGTCGCGCGCCATCTCGCGCTCACCCTGGAACACGTGCACCTCGACCGAGGTCTGGTTGTCCGCCGCCGTCGAGAAGATCTCGCTCTTGCGCGTCGGGATCGTGGTATTGCGCTCGATGAGCTTGGTGGCGACGCCGCCCAGGGTCTCGATGCCGAGCGACAGCGGCGTGACGTCGAGCAGCAGCACGTCCTTGACGTCGCCCGCCAGCACGCCGCCCTGGATCGCCGCGCCCACCGCCACCACCTCGTCCGGGTTGACGCCCTTGTGGGGCTCCTTGCCGAAGAAGTCCTTCACCAGCTTCTGGATCGCCGGCATGCGGGTCTGGCCGCCCACCAGCACCACCTCGTCGATGTCCTTGGGCTCGACGCCGGCATCCTTGATGGCCTGCCGGCACGGCCCGATCGAGCGCTGGATCATGTCCTCGACGAGCTGCTCGAGCTTCGGCCGCGTCAGCTTGATGTTCAAGTGCTTCGGCCCGGAAGCGTCGGCGGTGATGAAGGGCAGGTTGATCTCCGTCTCCTGCGCGCTCGACAGCTCGATCTTGGCCTTCTCGGCGCCCTCCTTCAGGCGCTGCATCGCCATCGGATCGTTGCCGAGGTTGATACCCTGGTCCTTGCGGAACTCCTCGAGCAGCCAGTCGATGATGCGCTGGTCGATATTGTCGCCGCCGAGGTGGGTGTCGCCGTTGGTGGCCTTCACCTCGACCACGCCCTCGCCCACCTCCAGGATGGAGATGTCGAAGGTGCCGCCGCCGAAGTCGTAGACGGCGATGGTCTGGTCCTTCTTCTTGTCCAGCCCGTAGGCGAGCGCCGCCGCCGTCGGCTCGTTGACCAGCCGGTCGACGTTCAGGCCGGCGATGCGACCGGCGTCCTTGGTGGCTTGGCGCTGGGCGTCGTTGAAGTAGGCGGGCACGGTGATCACCGCGCGCTCCACCTTCTCCCCGAGGTAGTCCTCGGCGGCCTGCTTGAGCTTGCCGAGGATCATGGCCGAGATCTCGGGCGGCGAGAACTTCTTGCCCTCGACGACGACGCGCACGTCGCCGTTCTCGGCCCGCTCGATCTGATAAGGCACCATCTTCATCTCCTCGGAGACCTCGTCGTGCTTGCGCCCCATGAAGCGCTTGATCGAGAAGATGGTGTTCTTGGGATTGGTGACCGACTGGCGCTTGGCCACCTGGCCGACCAGACGCTCACCGCTCTTGGTGAAGGCGACGACCGAGGGGGTCGTGCGGTTGCCCTCGGCGTTGGGGATGACCTTCGCCTCGCCACCTTCCATCACGGCGACCACGCTGTTGGTGGTGCCGAGGTCAATTCCGATGATCTTGCTCACGGGCTTCTCCTCCTCCTTGGGGATCTCTGGTTCGGCGCGAGCGCGAATTTTCGCGCTCCACCCCCGAGATGCTCTCTCAGTCTAGAACCTTAGTGGCGCAGAGTCAATCTTTCGCCACACCTTATCTGACAAGAATCGGCGCAGATTTATTCCCTGGGGGAGGAAGACCTTAATCCAGCAGCACCAACGGCTGCACCGAGGGCTCCGGCGGCACGTTGAGGAACTCGGGATCGAGCAGGAAGTTGCCGGTGATGGCCTCGGTGGCTCCGGCGCCGGGCACCGGTTTGCGGCCGTCGAGCGGGTCCAGGGTATAGCTCTCCTCGCTCGCCAGGTAGAGGAGGCCATGGCCTTCGGAATCCTTCAGATCCTTGGGAGAGAGCAGGCCGGCGGCGACCAGCTCCTGCAGACGGTCGGGGAAGCTCCCTTGCAGGAGGAACCAGGTCTTGGCGGCCTGATCGATCTTCAGATAGAGCGCCGCCCGCTGGTCGCGGGCCAGGCCTTCGCGCTCCCGCTGCTGCCAGGGAAAGGGCAGCATCAGGACGTTGGGCGCCCGCAGCAGGGCGGTCACCACCAGCACGGCCACCAGCACCGCCAGGGCCCGGCCCACCCAGGCGGAAGGCAGCGACGTGGCGAGCCGCGGCTCGAGCTTCATCTTGCGGAAGGTCCCGGCGGCTTCGGGCTCGATGGGCGGGAAGATCGGAGCGGCCGGAGCCGGCTTCGGTCCGGCGACGGGGCGCGGGGCCGCGGGCTCGACGGGCTCGGCCTGCGGAGGGGCCGCCCGCACGGCCGCCGGCCGGCTCGGGGTGGCGAACGGCACCGGCGCCACCGGCCGAGGTCCGGCCGCGGCCGGACGCACGGGCCGGGCCGGCTCCGCCGCCGGTTCATTCTGGACCGCGTGGATGAGCAGTTCCTCGACGGCGATCGGCGCGAATCCCTCTTCATAGGAGACTTCGTCGCCGCTGTAGAACTTGAAGTCGCCCTGGCTCCAGCGCAGCAGTTGTTCGAGCAGCCGGAAAGTCTGCAGGCGGAGCGCCTCGAGGAGCTGCGCGCGCTCGACGTATCGCCGCTCCACCAGCAGATCGATCAGCCGGCCGCCGGCCGTCTGGTGCTCGGCGGCGGCGCGGGCGAGGTCCGGCGCGCCGAGCATGCCCTCTTTGACGAGGATCTGGGAGAGGCCCTCCTCGAGCGTCTGGTTGAGGGCGTCCGCGGCGACGATGCGGCCGTTGAGGAAGGAGATGGCGACGATATCCTGCTGGCCCTGGACCGTCAGGATGCCGGTCTTCCGCTGCTGGGAGATCAACTGCAGGATCTCCGGCAGCTTGAAGAGGTCTAGCGTGCCCTCGACCGCCATAGATGCCGACCCCCGGCCACCGCGGAGGGCGGCGGCCTCAGGCCTCGCCGCGCAGCTCGCGCCGGAGCCGCACCCCGAAATAGAGCGTCAGGCCCAGGATCGCGAGGATCCACGACGGCAAGGTCCCCGGATCATACCTCCACGGCACGGGGACGCCGAGCCTGCCCAGCAGCGGCAGCATCAGCAGGGAGGCGGGGAGCAGCAGGGCGAGGAACGCCTTGCCTCCTTCGCCGACTTCGGTCGAGGCCACGCCCGGCAGCAGGGCGCGTCCCCAACGGTCGAAGGCGCCCGGCGGAAAGATCTCCGTGCTCCTCTCCGTGTAGCCGAAGGGCCGGCGCGCCAGGTGCAGGGCCAGGGCGACCAGCACGAGGCTCAGCGAGACGAGCAGCGACAAGCCCCGGCGCAGCAGCTCCAGACGGCCGGAGCGCACCTCCCGGCCGCTCCAGCTCGCCAGCAGCTCGCGGCGGATCTCGGGGATGCGCGCCATGCCGCCGGAGACCGCCACCACCCGCTGCTGCTGCGCCACCCAGGTGTTGACGAGGGCCAGGTCGATCTCCTGGGCCAGGGCGAGGGCCGTCTTCTGCTCGTCGAACATGTAGGACTCGGAGTAGGCCTGGCTCAGGTTGTACTGCGCCGCCGCACTGGCCGGATCGGCGGCGGCGGCCTTCTGGAAGCTCTGGATGGCGCCGCTGTACTCCCCCTTGTTGAAAAAGTAGGCGCCGAGGTCGAGCAGGGCGGTGGTGTTTTCGGGCTCCGCCTCCAGCACCTGGCGGTAGAGCGCCCGGGCCAGCTCCCACTGGTCGAGCGAGCGGTGGACGTCGGCCAGCAGATGCTTGACGGCGACGCTCTCCGGCAGCAGCGAGCGCAGCACGCCGAGATCGGAGAACAGGCTGCCGTAGAGCCGCCGCTCCTCCAGGCTCTGCATGGCGCGGGCAGGCGGCGAGAGCGCCACCGCCATGTGCCGCCTTTGCAGGTCGAGCAGCAGGGGCGAGACCCCGAGCAGCAGCCAGAGGGCGGCGAGCACGGCACGCTCGCTCACCGTGGCGTATCCCCAAAGCAGGACCGACCAGTACAGCGGCAGCCAGAGGAAGCCGTCGGGGAGCAGCAGGGGCCAGAGCAAGGCCACCACGACGGCGGCGACGGCGGCCGGCCGCGGCAGCCGGCGGGCGAAGAGATCCGCCAGGTCCCGGCTGAGCGAGGAGCCCTTGGCCAGCATCTGCACGGCGAGGAACAGGCCGCCGGTCACCAGCAGGAGAGCGAACGTCCAGATCACCAGATCCTGAAACCACAGATAGCGTTCGAGGGGGGGCCCAAGCAGTCGGGGATAGGCGCGCAGGCGGGTCACGATCATTCTGAAGTAATTGCCCTGCAGCCGCTCGATCCGGGCTTCGGCGAAGGTGGTCTCCGGGCGTCCGGGATCGAAGCGCTCCGCGGCCTCGAGCATCCAGCGGGCGCGGGAGAAGTCCTTGCGCTTCGCCGCCTCCACCGCCCGCGCCACGGCGGCGGCGGAGAGGTCCGGCAGGCGGGACATGCCGAGCCGGTGCGCGGCGTCCAGCAGCGTGTCGACGGCGCTCTCCGCCTGCTGCCGGTCGTTCTGGACGACCCACTGCAGCCACTGCTCTTCGATCTGCTTGAGCTGCTGCCGCACGGGGGCCGTCATCTCGACGCCGGTCACCTGCGGCGAGGACACCGAAGCGGCCGCGGCCCCGGCGGCCGAGAGCGCGGCGAGCGCCAGCGCCAGGACCGCGGGCCGCCGGCGGTCACCCCCGTTTTTGCACATAGCGGACCCGCAGCCGGTAGAGCAGGTCCTCCAGGAAGGCCGACTCCTGGGCCGACAGATTGCCCGCTGTCTTCTGCCGCAGGATGGCGAGCAGGTCGATGTGGAGGCGGGCCAACTCGAGGTTCGACGCGTCGCCGCCGTCCGGCAGCGGCGCGTCGCCGAGATAGATGGGGATGGGCTCGGCCAGGATCGCCACCAGATCGAAGAAGCTGGCCCCTCCCAGCTCGGGAGGCGTTTCGGGAAGATCGAGCCGGGCCGCGGCTTCCGGCTCGGACCGGCGCGGCGCTGGCTCCGGCGGTGGCTCCGGACGCGGCTGCGGCGGGGGTGCGGCCGCCGGCGCCGCTGCGGGCTCAGCCGCCGCCGGGGTCGATTTTTCGCTGAGGAACCGATACTCTTCCCGCAGCTCGCCTTCGGGCGTGAACATCCTCTTGTCGGTGACCTTGATCTCCTTCTGCTCGTTCGACACTTCGGACCCCCGCTCCTTTCCGGCCGCCGGCGAAAAGTCGTTGAAAAATCGTAGCAAGCTCCATCATGCCTGAGAAGCCCGATCTCCAGAAGCTCCTCGATCTCGTCGCCCGCCTGCGCGCGCCGGATGGCTGCCCCTGGGACCGCGAGCAGACCCTGCCGGACGTGCGCGCCTATCTCCTGGAGGAGGCCCACGAGCTGGCCGGTGCCATCGACGGCGGCGACTGGCAAGAGCTGGAGGAAGAGCTGGGCGACATGCTCTTCCAGGTCGCCTTCATCGGCCGTCTCGCCGAGGAAGCCGGTGCCTTCAGCCTCTCACAGGTGATCGACGGCGTCCACCGCAAGATGGTGGAGCGCCACCCGCACGTCTTCGGCGACGAGGTGCTGGCCGACGCCGCCGCCGTGCGGCAGGCATGGGAGCGGCGCAAGCTGCGCGAGGAACCGAAGCGCGAGTCGCTCTTCTCGGGCGTGCCGGCCTCGCTGCCGGCGTTGCTCGCCGCCTACCGGCTGACCCAGAAGGCCGCCGGCGTCGGCTTCGACTGGCCGGAGGCGGCGCCGGTGCTCGACAAGGCCGAGGAGGAGATCGGCGAGATCCGCGACGCCCTGGCCCGAGGAGAAAAGGACGCCGTCCGGGAAGAGGTGGGGGATCTGCTGTTCACGATCGCCAACCTGGCGCGCAAGCTGGACGTGGACCCCGAGGCCGCCCTCGCCGGCACGAACCGCAAGTTCCGCGAGCGTTTCGCCAGGATCGAAGAGGGATTGGCCGCGCAGGGCAAGACGGCCGCCGAGGCGACGCTGGAGGAGATGGACGCGCTGTGGGAAGCGGCGAAGCGGGAGAGGTGAGCGGCTACCGCGAGCCCGTGGCTCCGGCGGCAACCCGCCTGTGCAGCATCTCGTTCAGATACGGCAGCACGTTCTTCGCCACGATCTCCTGCCCTTCCGCCGTGGGGTGGATGCCGTCCGCCTGGTTGAGGCTCCGATCACCACCCACACCTTCCAGGAGGAACGGCACGAGAGGCACGTTCAATTCTTTCGCGAGGCGCGGATAGAGGGCGGCGAACTCGTCGGCGTAGGGGCCGTAGTTGGGCGGGATGCGCATGCCGAGCAGCAGGACGCCGGCGCCGGCGACCCGCGCACGGCGGACGATCTCGCGCAGGTTCTTTTCGGTTTCCTCGACCGGCAGCGCGCGCATGCCGTCGTTGGCGCCGAGGCCGACCACGACGACGTCCGGATGCTGCCCCAGCAGCCAGCCGAGGCGGGAGAGGCCGCCGGCCGAGGTGTCGCCGCTCACTCCCGCGTTGATGACCTGGACAGGCAGCCCTTCCTGCCGCAACTCGCGCTCGAGGAGGGCGGGATAAGCCTCGTCTTCATCGAGCCCCAGGCCGGCCGTCAGGCTGTCGCCGAGAAAGACGACCCGCGGCACGTTTGCCGCCGGCGCCGGTGCCGGCGTGGCGCGCACCGCGACGCGCGCCGGCAGGACCTGCCGGGCGGACGCCGGCGAGTCGTCGGAGACTTGCCCGCCGCAGCCCACGACCGCGGGAATAAGGAGCGCCAGGGTCAGAGTTGGGATTTTTCGCCACATGCCAGAACCTTCCTAGTTTGTTCTCAAGAGGAAAAGACCCAAACCCCCGCCGCTTATTCCGATGACTCCACCGCGCATCGAGCTCCGGCAGCTCACCCGCAGGCTGCCCTCCGGCGACCGCGAGCTGACGATCCTCGACCGCGTGGATCTCGCCATCGAGCCCGGCGAGTTCATCGCCGTCCTCGGGCCCTCGGGCAGCGGCAAGTCGACCCTGCTCGCGTTGATGGCGGGGCTCGACCGGCCGACCTCGGGCGAGGTGCGGATCGACGGCGTCCCCATTCACGCGCTGTCGGAGGACGAGCTGGCCCTGCTGCGGCGGCGGAAGATCGGCTTCGTGTTCCAGAGCTTCCAGCTCCTCGGCAACCTCACCGCGCGCGAGAACGTGCTGCTGCCCATCGAGCTGCTCGGCCGTGCGGACCCTCTCGCCCGCGCCGACGAGCTGCTGGCCGCCGTGGGCCTGGCGGACCGCGGCCACCATTACCCGAGCCAGCTCTCCGGCGGCGAGCAGCAGCGGGTGGCGCTGGCGCGCGCCTTCGCCTCCCGGCCGTCGATCCTCCTCGCCGACGAGCCCACCGGCAACCTCGACGGCGCCACCGGGCGGCGCATCCTCGAGCTGCTCGCCAAGCTGCGGCGCAACGAGAGGACGACGCTCGTGCTGGTGACCCACGATCCGGCGGTGGCGGCCCTCGCCGACCGCTTGGTTCACCTGCGCGACGGCCGCGTCGAGCGCCAGGAGCCCGTGCCGGCGGCGGTCGATCCTCTCGGGGCCCTGGCGTGAGCCCCGGCTTCTACGTTCATAGCCTCATCCGCGAATCGCGCGGCTCGCGCGGCAGGCTGATTTTCTTCATCGCCTGTCTGGCTGTGGGGGTGGCGGCGGTGGTCGCCGTGGCGGGGCTCTCGGCGAGCCTCGACGACGGCATCCGCCGCGAGGCCCGCCAGCTCCTCGCCGCCGATCTGGTGGTGCGGGGCAATCGTCCCCTCCCTCCCGCGGCCTTACGAGCTATCAGTGCCATCCCCGGAGCCCGCCGCACGGATGTGCGGGAGACGGTGACGGTGGCGGCGGCGCCCCGGCGCGGCGGCCGGCCCGGCCCCAGCCGGCTCGTCGAGCTGAAGGTCGTCGACGGTGTCTATCCCTTCTACGGCAAACTCGACCTGAAGCCCCGGCGTCCCCTGCACGAGCTGCTGAGCCCTGGCACGACGGTGGTGGCCTCCGAGCTGCTGTCGCACCTGGGCCTCGGGATCGGTGACACGCTGGAAATCGGCGGCCAGCCGTTCCGCGTGGCGGGCGTCGTGCTCGCGGAGCCGGACCGCGTCGGCATCTCCCTCACCCTGGGGCCGCGGGCCTTCCTCTCCGGCCCCGGCTTCGCCCGCACGAAGCTCTCAGGCCGCGGCAGCCGCATTGGCTACCGCGCCCTCGTCAAGCTGCCGGAAGGGACCCCGGGAGCCCGCCTCGACGCCGTCGCGGAGCGATTGAAGCGCCGGTTGCCGAAGACGGAGGCCTTCCGCGTCGAGACCTACCGCCAGGCCCAGCCGGCGCTGCGCGAGAACCTGGCGCGGGTGGAGCGCTTCCTCGGCTTGATCGCCCTGCTGTCGCTCTTCGTCGGCGGCATCGGCGTGGCGCAGAGCGTCCGCTCCTGGCTCGCCGGCCGGCTGGACGCCGTCGCCGTGCTCAAATGCCTGGGCCTGCGCCCGCGGGAGATCCTCTTCCTTTACCTGGGCCAGACGGCTCTTCTCGGGCTCGCCGGCAGCCTGGTGGGGATCGCCGCGGGGGCGGCCGTCCAGCTCGTGCTGCCGGCGCTCTTCCCCGATCTCATCCCCGGCGAGCTGATCCGCCCCTGGCAGCCCGCCGCCCTGCTGCGCGGCCTGGGCCTGGGCCTGGGGGTGGCGATCCTCTTCAGCCTGCCTCCTCTCTCCGCCGTGCTGCGCGTCTCGCCGGCGCGGGTGCTGCGCCGCGACGCCGAGCCTCTGCCGCAGCACCGCTGGGCGACGGCGGCCGCCGTGCTGGCCCTGGGGCTGGGAATCTGGGGCATGGCCACGCTGCAGTCGGGCTCGTCCTTGCTCGGCGCGAAGTTCACCGGCGGGGTGATCCTGGTGACGGCGGCGCTCGCCGGCGCCGCGTTCCTCGTCTCCTGGGGGGTACGCCGCCTGCCGCGCGACGTCTCGCCGCGCTGGGCCCGCGTGTGGCTGCGCCACGGGCTCGCGGCCCTCGGCCGCCCCGGGGCCGGCGGCAGCGGGGCCATCGTCGCCCTCGGCCTCGGCGTCCTCGTCGTGCTCGCCATGTCGCTCGTCGAGGGGCGCCTGGTGAGCCAACTGGCCTCCGAGTTCCCGGCCAACGCGCCGAGCGCTTTCCTGATCGACATCCAGCCGGACCAGTGGCCGGGAGTGCACCGGCTGCTGCGAAGCGTGGGCGCGGACGGCATCGAGTCGGTGCCGGTGGTGATGGCGCGCCTGACGGCGATCGACGGCGTGCGCGCGGAGAAACTGGTCGAGCGGACGCGGGAGGAAGGCGGCCGCCGCTGGGCGCTCACCCGCGAGCAACGGCTCACCTACATGGCGAAGCTCCCCGCCGACAACCGGGTGGTCGCCGGCGCCTTGTGGAGCGATCCCCGCCGCGCCGAGGTGAGCGTCGAGAAGGAGTTCGCCGACGACATCGGCGTGCGGCTGGGCTCCAAACTCCGCTTCAACGTCCAGGGAGTACCGCTCGATCTCACGGTCACCAGCCTGCGCACCGTGGACTGGGGGACCTTCGGCATCAACTTCTTCCTCGTCGTCGAGCCCGGGGTGCTGGAGCAGGCCCCGCAGCAGCGGCTGGCGGTGGCGCGCCTGCCGCGGGGCAACGAGCAGCGGGCGCAGGACCTGGTGGCGGCGGAGTACCCGAACGTCACCCTGCTGCGCATCCGCGAGATCCTGGAGAAGATCCTCAAGGTCGTGCGCCGGATCAGCCTCGGCATCCGCTTCCTCGGCGGCTTCACGGTGGCCGCGGGAATCGCCATCCTGGCCGGCGCGATCAGCGCCGGCGCGGCCCGGCGCGGCCGAGAAGTGGCCCTCCTGAAGACGCTGGGGATGACCCGGCGCGGCGTCGCGGCGGCCTTCGCGGTCGAGTATGCCCTGGTGGGGCTCGTCGCCGGGACGATCGGCGCCATCGGCGGCACCGTCCTCGCCTGGCAGGTGGTCACGCGCGGCTTCGAGATTCCCTGGCGCTTCGATCCCGTCGCGCTGACCGTCGCGCTGGCCGCCAGCGTCGCGCTAGCCGTCACCGCGGGCCTGGCGGCCAGCCTGCGCGCGCTGGAGAAGCGGCCGATCGAGGTACTGCGGGCGGAGTCTTGACCCGGCCGACCGGCGCGATTGAGCCCTCACCGGCTGTGCCTGTAGATCATCTCGATCAATTCGTCATACGTTGCCTCGGCGTCGGCTCCGCCTGAGCGGATCGCCTGCGTCGCGCAGTGCTTGAGGTGGTTGCGCATCAGCTCGCGGCCTACTGCTCGTAACGCTTCCTGGACGGAGGAGACCTGGACGAGGATGTCCGGACAGTAGCGGTCCTCCTCGATCATCTTCTGCAGGCCGCGCACCTGCCCCTCGATGCGGCGCAGGCGCTTGAGGTTGCTGTCCTTGATGTCGGGATCGACTCCTGCTGCCTTGCTTTCGGTCATGAAATCGGTCTCCTCAAGCCACCCGCGCACCGCGCAGGCGCAGGCTGTTGGCGACGACGCTGACCGAGCTGAAGGCCATGGCCGCGCTAGCCAGGATGGGGGAGAGCAGGATGCCGAAGACCGGGTAAAGAACGCCCGCCGCGATCGGAATCCCGACGACGTTGTAGATGAACGCCCAGAAGAGGTTCTGCTTCATCGTCCGCATGGTGCGCCGCGAGAGCGCGATGGCGGCCGCGATGCTCCGCGGATCGCCTCGCATCAGCGTCACGTCGCTCGCCTCTACCGCGATGTCCGTGCCGGTGCCGACGGCGATGCCGATATCCGCCTGAGCGAGCGCCGGCGCGTCGTTGATGCCGTCGCCCACCATGGCCACGACCTTCCCCGCTTCCTGGAGCCTTCGGATCTCGGCGACCTTGCCTGCGGGGAGCACTTCCGCCACCACGCGCTCGATCCCCGCCTGGCGCGCCACGGCCTCGGCCGTCCGGCGGTTGTCGCCGGTCAGCAGGACGACTTCGAGACTCATCCCTTTGAGCCGCTCGACCGCCTCGCGGGCGGTGGGCTTGATCGGATCCGCCACCGCCAGCAGACCGGCCAGAGCGCCGTCGATCGCCACGTAGACCGGCGTCCTGCCCTCCGCGGACAACCTCTCGGCGTCGGCGCGGAGCGGTGAGACGTCGGCGGCGTAGTCCCGCATCAGGTTCTCGTTGCCGATGGCGAGGAAGGAGCCGCCGACGATCCCCGCCGCACCCTGGCCGGTGACGGACTGGAAGCCCTCCGCGGCCGCGAGGTCCAGCCCCCGCTCCTGCGCGTAGCGGACGATGGCATCGGCCAGCGGGTGCTCGGAGGAGGCCTCCAGCGACGCCGCGAGCCGCAGCAGCTCGTCCGACGTCCGCGAGGCGCCCGGAGCCTGCAGGACGTCGGTGACGGTGGGGCGCCCCTCGGTGACCGTGCCCGTCTTGTCGAGCACTACGGTGGTAACGTCGCCGGCCCGCTGCAGCGCCTCGCCGCCCTTGATGAGGATGCCCAGCTCGGCGCCCCGCCCGGTCGCCACCATCACGGCCGTGGGCACCGCGAGACCCATGGCGCATGGGCAGGCGATGATCAGCACCGCCACCGCCGCGGCGAAGGCGCGCACGGCCGGTGCCGCGTCCGTGGCCACGAACCAGACGGCGAAGGTGGCAATGGCGAGAGAGATCACCACCGGCACGAAGACGCCGCTGATGCGGTCCGCCAGCTTCTGGATCGGCGCGCGGGAGCCCTGCGCGTCGCGCATGAGCTGCACGATGCGGGCGAGCACGCCCTCGGCGCCGAGAGTCGTCGCGCGATAGCGGAAGGCGCCGGTGCGGTTGATGGTGCCGCCGATCACGCGGTCCCCGGCTTTCTTCTCCACCGGCATCGACTCGCCGGTGAGCATCGACTCGTCCACGGCGCTCGCGCCGGAGAGGACCTCGCCGTCCACCGGAATCCGTTCGCCGGGACGCACGGTCACGGTATCGCCGCTCCGCACCTCCTCGACGTTTACGTCCTCTTCCTTGCCGCCGCGCAGCACGCGGGCGGTCCGCGGCTGCAGGGCGACCAGCGAGCGCAGGGCGGTCGAAGTGCGGCTCTTGGCCCGCGCTTCGAAAGCGTTGCCGGTGAGGATGAGGGCAATGATGATGACCACCGCCTCGTAGTAGACGTCCGCGGCCACGCCGCGCGCGAGGAAGAAGCCGGGCGCCAGCGTGGCGAGCAGGGAGTAGAGGAAGGCGGCGCCCGTGCCCACGGCGATCAGGGTGTTCATGTCCGCCGAGTGATGGCGGAAGCCGGTCCAGGCGCGCGTGTAGAAGTGCCGCCCCGCCCAGGCCATCACCGCCACGGTCAGAAAGAGCAGGCCGTACGAGAGGAAGGCCGGGTTGATGCGGTAGAGCCACGGCATCGCCGAACGCAGAGCCGGCGTCATCGACTCCATGGCCCAGCGCATGAACGGATCGGCGACCGGGCCATGATGCGCGACCATCAGGGGCATCGAGAAGAGCATGGCGGCGACACCCGCCGCGCCGCTCAACAGAGCCTTGCGGCGCAGGGAGCGGAATTCCTCCTCCTGCGCCCGGTCGCGGGCCGTCTGTTCCTCGAAGGCGGTCTGCTCCGGCCGCGGCAGCTCGGCCTCATAACCGGTCTCGCGGATGGCTTCGACCAGCGCCTCGGGCCGGGTAACGGCGGGGTCGTAGGTCACCGCCGCGTTGTGCATCATCAGGTTCACCGCGGCGTCGAGCACCCCGGGCTGGCGCTGCAGCGCCTTCTGAACGCTGGCCTGGCAGGCGGCGCAGGTCATTCCCTGGACCGGGATATCGACCTTGGCCGCGGGCTTGGTCGTCGCCATGGGTCAGCCCTCTACGATGAGCCGGCCGTGCAGCATGCTCATCCCGCAGGTGAAGTCGAACGTTCCCGCCTCCTTCGGCGTCAGCTCGATGGCGGTCTTCTGGAAGGCGGGGAGGAACTTGCGGATGCCGAAGTCGGGGATCACGATCTCCTCCGAGCAGCCGGAGGTTTCCTGGCGGTCGAAGATGAGGCGCACGGGCACGCCCCGTTTCACCTTCACCTCCGCCGGCTCGTAACCGGCCTGCACGGTGATGGTGACTTCCTGCGCTCCGCCCGCGCCGGCTACCGCAGTGGCGGCCGGGCGCCGCGCCACAAAGAACCACCAGTTGACCCATGCGATGGCCGCGAGGCTGGCGAGGATCACGATCCAGTCCAGCGCGCTCATGCCAGCGCCTCCGTCCGCTCCACCGGATGCGCCGTGTAGCCGGCATCGTCGATCGCCTCGCGGATGCGCGCGAAAGGAGTCCGCGCCGGGTCGTAATCGACCTCGGCCGAACCGACCGCGACGCGTCCGACATGGACTCCGTCCAGCCTGGACAGGGCCTTCTCCACGCGCGCCACGCAGTGACCGCAGCTCATGCCGTCGATTTTCAGGGTCAGGTGCATAAGAGCCTCCTCGGCTCCTATAACATCCTATACCCCCTCCCCCTATTCCGCCCGTCCAGTTCCATTACAATGACTTGGCCCAAACCTGGAGACCGACCTCATGCCACGCTTGCTACTCCTCGCTCTCACTGTTCTCGTCGTATCCCTTCCTCTCTACGGCCAGGAGAGCGATCCAGCTCCGGCGTCCACGCAGGAAGCCAACCCCACACCGGAGCCGGAGAAAAAGCCCGACGCCTTCCAATACTTCTTCGGCCGCAAGGAGAAGAAAGAGAAGAAAGAATCCGAGGAGTCCAAGACGGCTGAGTCCCCCGCTACGGAGTCTCCCGAACCGGCCTCGGAGCCCGCTGCGGAGAAAGCTGCCGAGCCGGCCCCGGCCGAGCAGCCCAGCGAGCCAGTCGCGGTGGGGACTCCAATCCCGATCACGCCCGAGGCGGCCCCTCCAGCTCCCGCAGCCGAGGTCCAACCTTCGATCCCGGCACCGCCGCCTCCGGAGATCCGCCCCGAGCCCCAGGCGCCCCCGGAGACCGCGAAGGCGGAGCCCAAGGTGGACGCCTTCCAATACTTCTTCGGCCGCGGCAGCCAGCCGGTCCCGACGGCGGATACCCGGAAGGCGGAGCCCGCCGAACGGAAACCGATCGACGCCTTCGACTACTTCTTCGGTAAGGACGGCAAAGCGGATTCGCCGGAGGAGAAACCGAAGAGCCCGCCGCCTCTCTAAAGCCTCTACCGCGCCAACACCCGCGCCAGCTCGAGAAGGCTCAGATCCAGCGGCTTCTTGTTGGCGACCACCTCGGAAAGCGGCGTCGTGGCGATCTGTCCGCGCAGGAGACCCACCAGGACACCTTTCTCGCCGGCGGCCAGGCGCTCCACCGCGGCGGCGCCGAGACGGGTGGCGAGCAGGCGGTCGAAGGCGCCGGGCGTGCCGCCGCGCTGCACGTGGCCGAGGATGGTGGCGCGCAGCTCGAACCCCAGCCGCTGGCGGTGCTCGGCGAAGTAGCGCATCAGCCGCTCGGCGTTGTACTGCGACCCTTCGGCCACCACGACGAGAGCGTGCAGCTTGCCGCGCTGGTACGCACCCCGCAGCTCTTCGGCCAAGGTCTCGGGATCCATCTCCATCTCGGGAATGATCGCCGCCTCGGCGCCGCCGGCCACGGCCGCCGCGAGAGCCAGGTAACCGCAGTCGCGGCCCATCACCTCCACCAGGAAGGCGCGCTGGTGCGAGGAGGCGGTCACCTTCAGCCGGTCGATGGCCTCGAGCGCGATGTTGAGCGCCGTATCGACGCCGATGGTGATCTCCGAGCCGTAGAGGTCGTTGTCGATCGTCGAGGCGACACCGACCACGGGAAAGCCTGCGCGGGCCAACTGCTCGGCTCCCGTCTGCGAGCCGTTGCCGCCGATGACGACGAGGGCGTCGATGTCGTGCTGGCCGAGCTGCCGCAGGGCCTCCACCCGGCCTTCCTCGGTGCGGAACTCCGGACAGCGGGCGCTCCCCAGCATCGTCCCCGCCTGCTGCAGGATGCCGCCGACGTCACGCGCCTCCAGGCTGATGAAGTTGCCGGCGATACAGCCGCTGAAGCCGCGCCGGACGCCGAATACCTCCCATCCGTGGTGAACTCCCGCCCGCACCACGGCGCGGATGGCGGCGTTCATCCCCGGGGCGTCTCCCCCGCTCGTCAGGACGGCGATCCTTTTCATCTCAGGCTCCAACCTTACTAAAACCTCCGCGCCGGCGCGACCCGCCGCGCTTGACAGTCCCGAGGCCTTTCGGGATGCTGCGATCATGCGCGCCCCGGAGCCCCCGCAGACCGAGCCTCCCCGGTCCCTCTCCGAGGTCCACGGCTCGGTCGAGATCCCGAGGGAGCTCTCCTTCTGGCGGCGCCTGTTCGCCTTCGCCGGTCCGGCCTACCTGGTGAGTGTCGGCTACATGGACCCGGGCAACTGGGCCACGGACATCGCCGCCGGCTCGAAGTTCGGCTACGCCCTGCTCTGGGTGCTGGTGATGTCGAACCTGATGGCGATCCTCCTGCAAAGCTTTTCGGCCCGCCTCGGCATCGCCACCGGCATGGACCTGGCCCAGGCCTGCCGCGCCATGTTCCCCCGCAAAGTCACCTGGGTGCTCTGGATCCTCTGCGAGGTCGCCATCGCCGCCTGCGATCTGGCGGAGGTGCTGGGCTCCGCCATCGGCCTGCAGCTCCTCTTCGGCATGCCTCTGCTGCTCGCCGTCTTCGTCACCGCGCTCGACACCTTCGTGCTGCTGCTCCTGCACCATCGCGGCGTGCGGCTCATGGAGGCGTTCATCATCACCCTGGTGCTCACCATCGGCATCTGCCTCGGCATCGAGGTCTTCCTGTCGCGTCCGGAGTGGGGAGCCATGGCGGGCGGCCTCGCCCCATCGTTGCCGGGAGAGGGAGCGCTGTATCTCGCCATCGGCATCCTCGGCGCCACGGTGATGCCGCACAACCTCTATCTCCATTCGGCGCTCGTGCAATCCCGGCGGCTCCAGCACACGCCGGCGGGCATCCGCGCCGGCATCCGCTTCAACACCATCGACTCGGTGATCGCCTTGAACGGCGCGCTGCTGGTCAACGCCGCCTTGCTGGTGATGGCCGCCGCCACGTTCTTCCGCGCCGGCCGGTTCGACGTCGCCGAGATCCAGGACGCCCACCGGCTGCTCGAGCCGCTTCTCGGCGCCCACATCGCGCCCGTCGCCTTCGCCATCGCGTTGATCGCGGCCGGGCAGTCCTCCACCATCACCGGCACGCTCGCCGGCCAGGTGGTGATGGAAGGGTTCGTCCACATCCGCCTGCGGCCCATCGCCCGGCGGCTCATCACTCGTGCTCTGGCCATCATCCCGGCCGTGATCACCATCGTCGCGTTCGGCGAGCAGGCCACCGGCGATCTCCTCGTTCTCTCGCAGGTGGTCCTCTCGCTGCAGCTCTCCTTCGCCGTCATCCCCCTCATCCAGATGGTTTCGGATCGCCGCTGGATGGGTCAGTACGCCATCGGCCGGGGGCTGCAGATCGCCGGCTGGGTGGTCGCGGGCGCGATCGCCGCGCTCAACTTGAAGCTGGTGTTCGACGCAATCGTCGGCGCCATCCGGGGAGCGGAAGACAACGCCTGGGTCCTCTGGGTGACCGTGGTACCGCTGGCGCTCGGGCTGGTGGCGCTGCTGATTTACGTGATCGTCGTGCCTCTGCTCGCGCGCTGGCGGGGCGCGCCGCTGAAGGTGCCATCCGGCGTCCACGGGCCGAGCGCCGTGCCCGAGATCGAGCCGCCGCGTTCGCCGCGCCTGATCGGCGTGGCCGTCGATTTCTCGCGCGCCGACAAGGCCGTCCTCTCCTATGCCGTGACGCTCGCTCGCGCCGCCAATCGGGGAGCCCGGGTGCTGCTGTTCCACGTCGTCGAGTCAGGCGGCGCGCTGGTGATGGGCGGCGAGCTGCGCGACAGTGAGGCGCGCGGCGACCAGGAACGGCTGGAGCTCTACTCGTCGGAGCTGGCGGAGCACGGGGTCGAGGCGAAGTACGACCTCGGCTTCGGCGAGCCCGCGGACGAGCTGGCGCGGCTCGTCGCGCATCACCAGCCCGACGTCATCCTGCTCGGCAGCCATGGCCACCGGGGCATGGGAGACCTCGTCCACGGCACCTCCGTCGAGCGCCTGCGCCACCAGGTGAAGATCCCAGTGATGGTGATTCCGGCGGATTAGGATCGCTGCCGCAACGTGCGGGCGAGCAGCGTAATGGCCACGTCCAGGTGATTCTCCGTCAGCGACGGCCCCAGCATCCGCGCGCCTCCATTCCGATTCGCCAGACGCTCGTCGTAGCGGGCGCGGGGAATGGCACGGCGGAGCGCGTCCAGGAGATCGGCGAAGTTCGCCGCCATCGAAGGCTTCAGGGATGGGCCCAGCGATCCATAGTCGAGCGCGCCCGCATGGAACGCGAGAACCGGACCGCTCCCGGAGTACAGGTGGAGAAAACCCTCCCGCTCCCGTGTCGTCACGTTCTTAGCTTCGCGGGTGGTCTTGGTCAGGATCAGCCCTCCTGTCACCACGGCTCGCACCGGGCTGAACTTTCGTTGCTCGGTCCGCTTGACCTTGACCTGCTCGGCGATCCGCACCCCGCGCAGGATGAGATCGATCTCCTCGTACGCCAGCTCGGCGGTCTCTCCCCGGCGTGAAACCGTGATCGCGTGCTCGCCAAGTTGAAAACCGCGGACGAGGAATCGCCGCGCGTCCGTTTCGACGTCCTCCGGCATCAACAGGATGGGGATGATTCCGTTCGCCCGCAGCCGGCCGGCGGCATAGGCCGGCTCGATCTCCGCGAAGTTGCCGACCACGGCCGGTCCTCTTTGTGGATCGTTCAACCGCGCCCGCGCTTCATAGAGCGTCTTGCCCAGGGCGTCCGCAAGAGCGCCGGCCATGACGTCGCCGGTGCCGGGAGCGAAGTGGATGGCGACGATGTACACGCAACAACTCTGTCCGGCTTGCGGCAAGAGGTCAAGCCGCTCGACGGTGTTCTAGAATCGCCCCTTCAGGAGAATTCTAGCGATGAAAACTCCACGTTGCGTCCTTATTGTCCTTGTTGTCCTTTTCGTCCTTGAGGTCCTTGCTCCCCTGTCTCTCAGAGCCCAACCTCCTTCTCTCTCCTACGAATCCCTCTTCGTCCAGGGAACCACCGCCTACGCTGCCGAAGACTGGCCCCGCTGCGCCGAGACCCTGACCCGAGCCGCCGGGGCCGCCACGGGAGATCGCCAGGCGGCGCGGGCCTACTTCACGGCCGCGGCCTGCGCGACGGCCAAGGGCGACAAGGAGGCTGCTTTCACCTTGTTGGAAAAGGCCGCCGCCAAGGGTTATCGGGACGTCGATCGCGCCGGCTCGAATCCTCTTCTCGAGCCTCTCCGTCAGGAGCCGCGATGGAAGACCTTCTTTGAAGGAGTGCAGGCTCGGAGCACCGCTCGCGTAGGCAACGTCAACGCCGAGCTCGCGAAGCTCTATGAGGAAGACCAGAAGGACCGCGAAGGCACCCTGCAGGACACGCAGTGGATGGAGGTGGAGAAGCGCGACGCCGCGCGGCGCCAGCGGGTACGCGAGATCACGGCGGCCGGCGGCGCCAAGGCGGCCGACGACTACTATCGCGCCGCCATGGTCTTCCAGCACAGCATCAAGCCCGAGGATCACGACCAGGCGCACGACTGGTGTCTCAAGGCCCTGGAGCTGGACCCGGACCATCCCATGGCCCGCTGGCTCGCCGCTGCCTCCAAAGACCGCGCTCTCATGTGGCGTGAGAAGCCGCAGCTCTACGGCACGCAGTACAAGATGGTCGACGGCAAGTGGATCCTTTGGCAGGTGGACCCCGCCATCACCGACGAGGAGCGGGTCCGCTGGGACGTGCCGCCGCTCGCGGTGGCGAAGAGCAGGGTCGAGAAGCTGAATGCGGGGACGTCCCAGCCGCACTGATCCGGAGCTCGATCCCCTTGGCTCTCCACGACCTCGGCTGGACCGATTTCTTCGCCGCCGCCCTCGCACCGTACGCGGAGCAGGGCTTCGTGCCCGCGCGCATCGTGGCGCAGAGGGGGCTGTACCAGGTCTCGACGGGCGCCGCCGAGCACTACGCGGAGCTCGCCGGCAAGCTCCGCCACGGGCTCAAAGGGCCGGGCGGCGCCTCCGGATTTCCGGCGGTGGGGGACTGGGTCGCGCTGCGGCCGCCCATCGGCGACGGGCGGGCGCTGATCCAGGCCGTGCTGCCCCGCAGATCCAAGTTCTCCCGCAAGGTGGCCGGCCAGCGCACCGACGAGCAGGTGGTGGCGGCCAACGTCGACACCATCCTCCTCGTCTCCGGCCTCGACGGCGACTTCAATCCCCGCCGCATCGAGCGCTACCTCACCGCCGCCTGGGACAGCGGCGCCCGGCCCGTCGTCGTGCTCAACAAGCTCGACTGCTGCGAAGACCCCGACGGCTGCCTGCTCGAAGCCGAGTCGGTGGCCATGGGCGTGCCCGTTCACCGCGTGAGCGCCTTGACCGGAGAGAATTGCGAGGATCTCCACGCCTACCTCGTTCCGGGGCAGACGGTGAGCCTCCTCGGCTCCTCCGGCGTCGGTAAGTCGACGATCATCAACCGCCTGCTCGGCCGCGAGGTCCAGCGCACGCTCGCGGTCCGCGAGAGCGACGACCGCGGCCGCCACGCCACCACTCACCGCGAGCTGTTCGTCCTGCCCGGCGGCGGCCTGGTCATCGACACGCCGGGCTTGCGCGAGATCCAGCTCTGGGAGGGAGACCAGGGGATCGAATCCGCCTTCGCGGATGTCGAGTCGCTCGCCGAGCGCTGCCGCTTCGCCGACTGCCGGCACCAGGGCGAGCCCGGCTGCGCCGTCGAAGCCGCGGCCGAGAGCGGCGAGCTGGCGCCCGGCCGCCTGGAGAGCTACCGCAAGCTCCAGCGCGAGCTGCGGCAGATCCATCTCCGCCAGGACGAGCTCGCCCGCCTGGAGGAGAAAAGGAAGAGCAAGATCGTCGAGCGGGCGATCCGGGAGCATTACCGCTTGAAGCCGCGGGCGTGATCGGCGAGTCGAGCATCCGTTCTCCGCCAGTAAACTTTCTCTCCGCTCCTCCGTAGAACCCTCTTGACGACAACTGTCGTCAGCAGTACCATGGCGACAGTTGTAGGCAGGAGGGAAGAATGAAGCCCAAATCCATCGGAGACCAGGAGCTGGCGCTCCTGCAATATGTGGCGGAGCAGAGCGGCGCCACGGTAGGGCAGGCCGCCGAGGGGTTCGGCGCGCCGCGCGGGCTCGCCCGCTCGACGGTGCTCACCATGATGGAGCGCCTGCGGCAGAAGGGTCACCTCCATCGCCGTCAGGTGGAGGGCGTCTACCGATACTTCTCTCCGGCGAGCCCCGGTCAGGTGATGCGGGGCGTGGTGCGGACGTTCGTCGAAAAGACGCTCGGCGGCTCCGTGTCGCCCTTCGTGACCTACCTCACGGAAGAAGCGCGCGTCTCGGACGAGGAGCTGGCCGAGTTGGAAGACCTGGTGGCGAAGCTGCAGTCGCAGCGAAGGGAGGAGCCATGAGCTTCGAGACCATTGTCGCCGCGCTGCTCCGGTCTTCCCTGCAAGGCGCGCTGTTCATCGGCGCCGTCTGGTTCGCCTGCCGCCTGTTCCCCCGCCTGCCCGCCGCGGTGCGCTGCGGTCTGTGGTGGATCGCTTGCCTGAAGCTGCTGGTGGGGCTGGTGTGGATCACGCCGGTCGAGGTGCCGGTGCTGCCGGCGGCCCCCGACTCCACCGCCGTCGTTCAGCGGACCGACTCTGGAGCCACCGGGGCCCTCATCTCCCCGACCCTCCTCTCCCAAAGGGAGAGGAGGGAGAAAAGCAAGACTTCTTCGTTTTTGTTCCCCTCTCCCAGTGAGGGGGGGAGGGAGGGGGCGGGAGAGGGGCCGGGGGTGAGGGCTCGGGCGGGGGAAAGGGCAGGATTCATCGACGTCACCATCACGCTCCTCCTCCTCTGGCTCGTCGGCCTCGCCTGGCAATCCGCGAAAGCCCTGCGCCAGCTTCGCTACACCCGCCGGGTCATCGTCAGCTCGCGGCCGTTGCGGGAGGGATGGATCCGGACGTCGTTCGCCGAGCTGTGCGCTCTTCTCGGTTTCCGCCGGCAGCCCGCGCTGCGCGGCTCCGCGGACGTGCGCACGCCGCAGGCGATCGGTCCGTTGCGGCCGCTCGTGCTGCTGCCGGAGTCCGCCGTCGAGCGGCTGTCGCCGGCCGAGATGTCGATGACGCTCTGCCACGAGCTGGTCCACTTGCGCCGCGGCGATCTGTGGCTCGGCTGGATACCGGCCCTGGCGCACAGGATCTTCTTCTTTCATCCGTTGGCGGCGCTCGCCGCCCGTGAATACGCGATCGCGCGCGAAGCCGCGTGCGACGCGGAGGTGCTCCGCGTCCTGGGGTCGGCGCCTCAGGCCTACGGGCGCCTGCTCCTCCGGTGGGGTGTGGCCCCGCGAGAGACCGGTCTCGCCGCCGCGGGCGCCTCGCCTTCGCTGCAGAACCTCAAAAGGAGACTTCAGATGCTTCAGCAGACGTCCGAGTTGACTGTAAAAAGCGAACGCCGGTTCTCCGGTTGGTGGTGGCTCGCCGGGGCGGCGGTTCTGGTGGCCTTGATTCCCTTCCGCATGGTGGCCCAGGAGCCGGCCGTGGAGGCCGAAGCCGCTCCCGTGGTGGCCGAGGCGGTGGAGCCTGCGGAGTCCCCGGTGGTGGCCGAAGCGGCGGAGCCGATGATCGAAGCCGCTCCGGCGGCCGTCGTCGAGGGCATCCCGGGTGGCATCGAAGGTGGCGTGGTGGGTGGAGTCGAAGGAGCCATTCCTGGCGGCGTTGTCGGTGGGGTTCAAGGTGGCGTGATCGGAGGCGTCCAGGGCGGCGTCGTGGGCGGAGTCCAAGGTGGCGTGATCGGAGCCCGAGGAGTCCTCGCTCCTGGCGCCGGCCGGCCGGCCCTGGCGCCCGTGCCGGGAACGGCTCCTATGGCGATGGTCCTCCCTCCGGGCGGTCCCGCACCGGGCATGCCCGCGCTGGCGCCGTCCGGCCGCGGTCTCCTGCCGGTTATCGCGGCCGCTCCAGGGCGCCCGGCTCTTCTCGCTTCTCCGAAGAAGAGCGGCTATAGCTACTCCTGGCACAGCGACGACAACGGAGATTCCTGGGTGTTTCTCTACGGCGACCATTCCGCCACGATGAGCGGCTCCATGGACAGCCTCGACAAGGTCAAGCGGCTGCGCGGCAATTCGAGCGAGCCCATCCTCTGGTATCGCCACGACGGCAAGGAGTACGTCGTCCGCGATCCGGCGGTGCTCAGGCAGGCCAAGGAGATCTTCCGGCCGCAGATGGAGCTGGGGGCCAGGCAGGGCGAGCTGGGAGGGCGGCAAGGAGAGCTCGGCGCCAGGCAAGGCGCCCTGGGCGCGAAGCAGGGCGAGCTGGGAGGCCGGCAGGGAGCCCTGGGCGGACAGATGGCGGCGCTCGCCGCCGAGCAGATCGGCCGCGACGGCGACGACCGGGACCTCGAAAAGCGTCAGGAGGCGCTCGAGACGCAGATGGAAGAGCTGGGCCGCCAGCAGGAAGAGCTGGGCCGGCAGCAGGAAGCCCTGGGCCGCCAGCAGGAAGAGCTGGGCCGGCGGCAGGAGGAGCTCGGCCGGCAGCAGGAAGCCGCCAGCGAGAAAGCGCAACAGGAGCTCCGGGAGCTGATGGAACAGGCGATCCGCAGCGGCACGGCGCAACCGGTCAAGCCGTAGGATCTAGCCCTTCCCGATCTCCGGCCTTTCCAGGGCGCAGCAACCGCTGCGCCCCTGCCGGTCTCGTCCATTCTAAGATCTCGTCGTTGAAGAACCATTAAATTGCGTGGCGTCCGGTGGGATTTCCCTCAAGCTATGGTAAGCTACGCTTTACCTTAGCTCAGGTCTTCCTCCAGGGAGCGACGGTGTGACCGCGGGGTCGTGCAAGTCGGTGCCCCTTGCGGATGATGGAAACGCGCCGGACCTTTGGCGGATCCGAGTAAGGCGAGCCTATCGATGCCAGCAATCGTTCACTCCGAACCATCGTGGTCCGGCCATCCGGTAAGGGTGCGCGCGGCTTGTTCCTGCCGAGGAGTACGACAATGAGACTTCACCCATTTGCTGCAGCCCGGATCGCGTTCGTCCTTCTGCTGGGCCTGATGGCTTCTCCGGCCGTCGCCCAGATGGACTTCTTTACCGTCCCTCCTTGTCGGCTCTTCGACAGCCGCACCGACTCCACGCATCAACCGCCCGACAATCCGCTCCAGGCGGGTGTGGTCTACACCTTGACTGCCGTCGGCGTATGCGGCGTGCCGGCAGGGGCGAACGCAGTATCCCTGAACGTGACGGTCATCGGTCCAACCGGCCCCGGCGAGCTCGTGGTCTTTCAGGCAGGCACAACACCTCCCTCTGCAGGCGCGATCCCTTTCCACGCGGGCCAGACGAAGGCGATGATCCAGATCGTGGCTCTGGGGACGGGGGGGCAGAGCGGTAAGTTGAGCTTCCGTGCCACGATTGATCCTCCGCCTCCGACTCCAAATTACAAGCTCCTCCTCGATATCACAGGCTATTTCCTCAACGTGCCCACGACGGTGGTCAACGACTCGGCGACGATACCGGAAGATGCGGCGGCGACGCCGATCGATGTCCTGGCGAACGACAGCGATCCGGATGACACGCTCACGATCGTCTCGACCACGGATCCGGCCAACGGGACGGTGGTGCTGACCCCGGCGGGCCCGGGGCCGTACACGGGCCTGACCTATCAGCCGGATGCGAACTACTGCAACAATCCCCCCGGCACCACACTGGACACCTTCACCTACACGCTGAACACCGGCTCGACTGGGACGGTGGATGTGACGGTTGACTGTAGGAACGACGCGCCGGTGGGGACCGACGGCTCGGTGGGTACGTCCCAGGGCACGGACTACACCTTCGCCGCGGCTGACTTCGGGTTCACTGATCCGAACGACACGCCGCCGAACAACTTCCTGTCGGTCGTCATCACGACGCTTCCTGCCCTCGGCAGCCTGACGCTCTCCGGCAACCCGGTCGTCGCGGGCCAGGAAATCCCCGTGGCGAGCATCCCTAACTTGAAGTTCACCCCGGCAGGCACCGGCACCCCTTACACCAGCTTCACCTTCCAGGTGCGCGACGACGGCGGCACCTCCGGCGGCGGCGTGGATCTCGACGCGTCGGCCAACAACCTGACGATCAACGTCAACAACATCAACGACGCGCCGGAAGGCACGGACAACACCGTTAGCACGCCGGAGGACACCGACTACACCTTCGCCGCGGCCGACTTCGGCTTCACGGATCCCAACGACACGCCGCCGAACAACTTCCAGTCGGTCGTCATCACGACGCTGCCCGGCGCCGGCAGCCTGACGCTCTCGGGCAACCCTATAATCGCGGGTCAGGAAATCCCTGTAGCGAGCATCCCCAACCTGAAATTCACTCCGGTGGCCAACGCCACTGGATCGCCCTACACCAGCTTCACCTTCCAGGTGCGCGACGACGGCGGCGTGCTCGGCGGCGGCGTCGATCTTGATCAATCGGCGAACACGATGACCATCAACGTGACGCCGGTCAACGATCCGCCGGCGGGTACCGACAACACCGTCACCACGCCGGAGGACACCCCGTACACGTTCGCGGCGGCCGACTTCGGCTTCACCGATCCGATCGACAGCCCGGCCAACGCCCTGCAGTCGGTCGTCATCACGACGCTGCCCGGGGTCGGCAGCCTGACGCTCTCGGGCAATCCCGTCGTCGCGGGCCAGGAGATCCCCGCGGCGAGCCTCGGCAACCTGGCGTTCACACCGGCGGCCAACGCGTCCGGCAGCCCCTACACCACGTTCACCTTCCAGGTGCGTGACGACGGCGGAATTCTCAACGGCGGCGTCGATCTTGATCAATCGGCGAACACGATGACCATCAACGTCACGGCGAACAACGACGCGCCGGCGGGCACCAACAACACCGTCAGCACGGCGGAAGACACCGACTACACCTTCGCCGCGGCCGACTTCGGCTTCACCGATCCCAACGACGTGCCGCCCAACAACTTCCAGTCGGTCGTCATCACGACGCTGCCGGCGCTCGGCAGCCTGACGCTCTCGGGCAATCCCGTCGTCGCGGGCCAGGAAATCCCCGTGGCGAGCATTCCCAACCTGAAATTCACTCCGGTGGCCAACGGCTCCGGATCGCCCTACACCACGTTCACCTTCCAGGTGCGCGACGACGGCGGCATCCTCAACGGCGGCGTCGATCTTGATCAATCGGCGAACACGATGACCATCAACGTGATGGCGGTCAACGATCCGCCGGCGGGCACGAACAACACCGTCAGCACGGCGGAGGACACGCCGTTCACCTTTGCCGCGGCCAACTTCGGCTTCACCGATCCGCTCGACACGCCGGCCAACAACTTCCAATCGGTCGTGATCACGACACTGCCGGGAGCCGGCAGCCTGACGCTCTCGGGCAATCCTGTCGTCGCGGGTCAGGACATCCCCGTGGCGAGCATTGGTAACCTGGTGTTCACGCCGGTGGCCAACGCCAACGGCACGCCCTACACCAGCTTCACCTTCCAGGTGCGCGACGACGGCGGCGGTACGGATCTCGACCTGACGCCGAACACGATGACCATCAACGTGACGGCGGTCAACGATCCGCCGACGGATATCGGGCTCTCGCCCACCGCGGTCAATGAGAATCAGCCCATCAACACCGTGGTCGGATCGTTCACTACCAGCGACGTCGACCTTCCGAGCGATACTCACGTCTATACCCTCGTCGGTGGTACGGGCTCGACCGACAATGGGTCCTTCAACATCTCAGGCAACCAGCTGCGCACCAGCGCGGTCTTCAATTTCGAGGTGAAGAACAGCTACTCGATCCGCGTCCAGACGCAGGACCAGGGCGGCACCGGCCTCACCTTCCAGAAGATCTTCACCATCACCGTCAACGACCTGCCCGAGGCGCCGAACGCCGCTGCCGACACCTGGGACACCATCGGCAATACCGAACTGCGTGTGGACCTCGCGGCCGGGACGACGCCTAACGTGGCCGATACCACAGGTGGCCCGCCCAACAAGGGCGTGCTCGACAACGATGTCGATGAAGATACCGGGCAGACCAACACGTTGATCGTCTCCGGCATTGTGGGCTGCGCGGACACCACCGCCCCCTACGTTTGCGCGACGACCAACGGCGGGACCGTGACCATGGAGTCCGACGGCAGCTTCTCGTTCACTCCGGCGGCCGGCAACAACGCCAACGACAGCTTCACGTACATCGCGCGCGACACCACCAGCCTCACCGCGAACGCCGTGGTGACGTTGCATCACTTCGAGCGCGTCTGGTATGTCGACCCGAACGCGGCGGGCGGCGGTAACGGCACATCCTCGTCGCCCTTCAACACGCTCGATTCACTCGACGGCGGCGCCGACTCTGACGGGCCCAGCGACTACATCTTCGTCCACGACGGCACGCTCGCGTTGAGCGGGCCGATGCCGATGGAGGCCAACCAGCACCTGATCGGCGAAGGCCAAGTGAACACGGGACCTGCCGCGGGCTTCGCGCTATCGATCCCCGTCAACCTCAACGGCAACGGCTCGCCCACGAACCTCGTCGCGACCGGAACGCGTCCCCAACTCACCAACGCGACCGGCGACGCGGTGACCGTGGGCACCACAATCCCGATCGAGATCGTGGGGCTGAGCCTGGCGAGCACGACCGGCAATGCCATTGACCTGACTTCGGCGGCGGCGCTCAGCGGCTCGAGCACGCTGACGATCAGCCGCGACGAGTTCCGCGGCGCGGGTGCCGAGGGAATCGACGTCAACATGAACGCCAGTACCACCGGGACGCTAAATCTCAACGTCACTAACAACTCCTGGAACGTCGCCGGCACGCACACTGGTAATGCCGTGGATATCAACCGCGCGGCGGGTACGCTGAATCTGAACTTCAGTGGCAACACGAATATCGTATCGGCGAATGCAGCGGGCGCGGCCGTGGTCATCAACGGCGGTGCAGTGGCCAATACCACGGTCACTGGTTTCTCGAGCAACACCATTCATCAGAACACGATGGGGTCGGGCGTCTTGATCTCCAACGTGACCTTCGATGCCGTAGCGGGCGGCGCCGTGCAACAGGTCGACGGCGACAACCTGAGCATTGGCGTCTCTGGAGATGGCGTCGGCGGGGCCGGGATGGGGCTCACCACCGTTCAAGGCAATCTCTTTTTCGACGACTTGGATGTATACGGCGCGAGCGGATTGACGGTCACTGGTACTGGCAGCGGAATGACGCTGTCGGTAACGCCGGCTTCTCCGGACGGCAGCGGCACGAGTGTGATCCGGGGAAGCAACGGTGTCGCTCTCGACGTCACCAGCGCCACGATCGACCTGCGACTCGACGATCTGGACAGCACGACCTCCGGGTCGGGCCTCTCATTGAACACCGTCGCCGGCCAGTTCAAGGTCGACTCCGATGCCTCGATTACCAAGTCGAGCGGTGGCGGCACCGCGTTTTCAGTGGCCAGCAGCGTGAGCGGCACGACAGTCACCTATGCCGGAACCCTCAACGTGACCTCGGGAAGCGGCGTCTCGCTCACCAGCAATACGGGTTCGACGATCAGCTTCAGCGGCGGCATGACGCTCTCGACCGGGGGCAACCCGGCGTTCACTGCCACAGGCGGCGGTACAGTCGAGGTATGTGACGACAACCCCTGCGCTCCGGGAGCGACAGGCTTGTTGGTGAACACGCTGACGACATCGACCGGCACCGCGCTGAACGTGGCGAACACGACGATCAGCGCGAACAACCTCGAGTTCCGCAGCATCTCGGCCGGTACGCCGGGGAGCGGGCCGACGAACGGCATCGTGCTGAACACCACCGGCTCGTCGGGTGGCCTGAAGGTGAAGGGCACCGGTACGGCGGGAAGCGGTGGGACGATTCAGAAGACGAGCGGTCATGGCATCAATTTGACATCGACTCTCAGCCCATCCTTCGATCGGATGAACATCGCCGACACGGGCGGTAGCGGCGTCGAGGGCACCGGCGTGACGAACTTCTCGTTTACCAACGGGGTCATCAACAACTCGGGAACCGGCGGCGGCGCCGACGATTCCAACATAGCGTTCAACAATCAGGCGGCGGGCACCGAGAACAACCTTTCAGGCACCGTGACGATTACCAACAACACGCTGACGAACTCGCGCTGGCACGGCATCATGATCCAGAACTTCAACGGCACCGTCGCCGACGCCATCATCACGGGCAATACGATTACCAGCTCGACTTCCGCTGCCTCCTCGCTTGGCTATGGCATCAACCTCCAGATCCTAGGCTCGGCAACGACAGTCTCCAACCTGACCAAGGCGACGATCTCCGGAAACATCGTCACCAACTTCCCGAGCGCCGGCGGCATCCAGGTGCAGGGCGGCAACAGCAATGCCGCGGGCCCCGCCGGCATCCTCGGGGCCGCAGGCAGCGGCACCAACGTCATTTCGATCGTCAACAACCAGGTACGCGGCCAGAGCGCAGCCAATCGGATGGCCACCTCCGCGATCCTCTATACGGTCAGCGGCAAGGGCCAGGGCAATGTCGACGTCTCGAGCAATGGCACGCTGGCAAACCCGATTGGCAACAATACCGGCACTACCATCGGCGTCGGCGCCAATGGCAACACCACTCTGACGGCGACGACGAACAACAACTTCGTCGAGGCCAACCATCCGGGCACCACCGGCGATTCCGGGATCAGCGGCGGCGTCGGCGTGACGTTCGGCGTCACCGACGTTGCGGACATGACGTGGACGATCAACGGCAACACCATCCGCAACGTCGACGGCAACGGCATTCTCGCGGTGGCCCGTGGCACCAACGGGACGCTAAAGGTAAAGATCCAGAACAACGACGTTGAGGCGCCCCAAGCCGGCGTCCGCCCCGGCATCCGGATCGATGCCGGCAACACGACCGCCGGCACGGACAACGATGTCTGCTTGAATATCTCGGGGAACACCTCGGCGGGAAGCGGAGGTTCGCAAGGCATCGGCTTGCGCAAGCAGGGAACGAGCACGACGGTGCACGCCTTCGGCGTCAACGGAATGGCGGCGACGAGCTCCCCTGGTGTCGAAACCTATGTAAATGGGCTCAACCCGGCCGGCAGTGGTACGCTGCTCATCTCAGCGGCCAGTGGCTTCAGCAACTGCTCGCTGCCGTAGCGTCGGCCAGCAAAGGAGGAGGAAAAGCGGATGGCAGAACCCTTTCTTTCCGAAGTCCGAATCATGAGCTTCGTGTTCGCGCCCAAGGGCTGGGCTCTCTGTAACGGCCAGTTGCTGCCGATCAACCAGAACCAGGGGCTGTTCTCGCTGCTGGGCACCACCTTCGGCGGCGACGGCCGGGTGAACTTCGCGCTCCCGGACCTGCGGGGCAGAACGTCGATCCACGTCGGCAGTGGCCACACGCTCGGCGAGCGCGGCGGCGAGCAGGCGCACACGCTCTCCATCGCCGAGCTTCCCACCCACACCCACGTCCTGAATGCCACCTCCAACCAGGCGACCACCAGCACCTCGGGGACGGGCGTGATGCTGGCGAAGAGCACCGGCGCGAACCTCTATGCCGCCGACAACAATCTGCAGGCAATGGCGCCGGCCGCGATCACCCCCGTGGGTGGCTCGCAAGCGCACTTGAACATGCAGCCGTTTCTCACCCTCAGCTTTTGTATCGCCCTGCAGGGCATCTTCCCGAGTCCCACTTAGGAGACCGCGATGGCACAACCCTACGTCGGTGAAATTCGCATGTTCGCAGGGAACTTTGCGCCTGCCGGTTGGATGTTCTGCGAGGGTCAACTCCTGCCAATCTCGGAAAACGAGACGTTGTTTCAACTGATCGGAACCACGTATGGCGGAGACGGAGAGAGCACCTTCGCTTTGCCCGATTTGCGCGGCCGGATTCCGATTCACCAGGGCAACGGGTTCATCTTGGCTGAGACCGGGGGTGCCGAGGAGATCACGCTGACGGTGAATCAGATCCCCGCGCACAGCCATCCCGGGCTGGCAACGACGAACGCGGGCTCCGCCACCTCGCCCTCCACCAACCTCGTCCTCGCCACCGCCCCACTCGCGACGCAGACGCCCTATGGCTCGGACAACCCACAGACCAACCTCTCACCCCAGGCGGTAGGCTCCGTGGGCGGTTCGCAGCCGCATACCAACTTCCAACCCTATCTCTGCGTCAACTTCATCATTTCTCTTTTCGGGATCTTCCCAAGTCCAACTTAGGAGGGGTCATGGCCGATCCGTTCGTCGCGGAAATCAGGATTTTTCCCTTCAACTTCGCTCCCAGGGGGTGGGCTTGGTGCGATGGCCAGCTCTTGCCGCTCAGCCAGAACACAGCCCTTTTCTCTCTGCTCGGGACCACCTATGGAGGTAATGGCAAGAGCAACTTCGCTCTTCCCGACCTGCAGGGACGCGCGCCAATGCATCCGGGCCAGGGCCCAGGTCTTTCATTGCACGACCTAGGTGAGACCGGCGGCTCGGAGACCGTGACCCTGCTCGAATCCGAGATCCCGGCCCACAGTCATGCCCAACGGGCATCCGCCGCCGACGGCATAAGTCAGTCGCCAATCAACGAGATGCTGGCCACCGGAATCAACATCAGCCAGTACGCGCCGCCGGGCCCATTGGTGTCGCTGAGCCCCCAGTCTCTCGCCCCCGCCGGCGGTGACCAGCCGCACAACAACTTGCAGCCCTACCTGACGTTCTACTTCTGCATCGCGCTGCAAGGCGTCTTCCCGCCTAGAACTTAGTAAAGACGTGCCGCGGCGCGTTCCGGCTTCGGCCGGGGCGCGTCGCTTAATTACAGTGTTTTAAATATTTTTTTGAGGGGATGTGTTATGAATGGCGCGAACGAGGAGGGCCCTCCAAGTAGACCGCTGCTCCGGCGGCGCGAATTCCTGGCGTTGAGCTCGGCCAGTCTGCTCCTGCCGCTCGTCGGCGATCTCGCGTGGGCTCAGGGCAGCGAGGCCGCGGCCCGGCCGCTCTCGACCGGTTATATCGACGGCAGCGAGATCTTCCGCGACCTGCACCGCCTGCCGAAGAAGATCCGGCGGCCACTGTCCGTCGCGGCGGAGGGCGAGAGGGCGGAAGCTTCTCCGGTCATCGTTCCGGCGGCGGACCTGTTTCAGGGCGACACATCGCTGCCGGGCCGGCCGTTGCGCATCCGCATCGACGGCCTGTATCCGCCCCAGGCTCTGGAGCCCAAGCTCTGGAAGAAGCTTCCCCTGGCCGTGGATCTGGACGTCCTCTTCCCTTCGCCGGATCCGGCCTTCCCGCAGCCGCTGCGGTTCTTCGCCTGGAGCTTCCGCCGGCGGCCGGGATGGAACCCGAGCCCGCCGATCGAGTTCACTTTCCCGCTCGACTGGCAGGCGTTGCCGCAGCTCGTCCTCAAAGTGCGTACGGCCGGCGGCGAATCGCTGGTGCTGCGGACGAAGTTCACTGTGGACGCCGAGCCGGGCCGGCCGCGGCTGCGGCGCGGGATCTACCTCCTCGGCACCGGCCCCGGTGTCTGGGACCGGGAGATGGAGCTCGCCGATCTCGCCAAATGGGCTCCCGCGGAGCTGGCGTCGGTTCTCGTCTCCATGGATCCGGTGGAGGAAGAGACGTAGGCGTGCCGGATCCGCGGGTCTCGTTCCGTCCCATCGCGCCGGACGACATGGACCTCCTCCTGCGGGTTTACCGCAGCACTCGCGAGGAGGAGCTCGCCATGGTCGTGGACTGGTCGCCGGAGCAGAAGGACGCCTTCATCCAGCAGCAGTTCGCGGCCCAGCATGCCTGGTATCAGGAGCATTACGTCGGCGCGGAGTTCCAGGTGATCCTGGTGGACGGCGTTCCGGCCGGCCGGTTCTACGTGCACCGCCGGCCGAACGAGATCCGCCTGGTGGATATCGCCTTCCTGCCCGAGTTCCGCAACGGCGGCCTCGGCTCCTCCATCCTGCGCGATCTGCTGGCCGAAGGCGAGGCGTCAGACAGGCCGGTGACCATCCACGTCGAGGTCTACAACCCGGCGATGCGTCTCTATGAGCGGTTGGGGTTCAGGCCGATCGAGGAGCGGGGTCCTTATCTGCTGATGGAGTGGCGGCCTCAGTTGAATACGGCCTCGTAGCGCATACCCTCGCCGTCCGGACCGATGGGGACGAGGAAGATCTCGAGCGTCCCGAGCTGGTCGTGCTCCACCCGGTAGATCTTCTGCGGCAGGACCGGCGGATACGGTCCGCGGAAGTAGGCGGAGAACGGCTGCTGGCGCGGACCAGGATGCTGCTCGTGCCGGGCCACTTCGTAGAGCACGACTTCCAGCGGGCTTGCACCGCCGTAATGGACACGGAAGGGTGTGCCCTTGAGCGCCTCGAACGAGGCCGGCGTGAGGTCCTGCAGCATGATCGAGCCTCCGTGCGGATCGGCGGCCTACTCTAGAGTATCCGCGCGGGAAAATCGACCCGGGAGGCTCGCAAAAAAGAAAAGAGGGGTGCCACCGGAGGAGAAAGATTTACTCACTCCGGCGCGAACGCCCGGCCACGCGGTCTCGACGGATTCCGGGGATGGGGTTCGCCTTGCCGTCTACCAGCGGTCGCCGCCATTGCCGCCGTCGTAGCCACGGCCGCCGCCGCCACCGCCCGCGGCGCGGTTCTCGCGCGGACGCGCTTCGTTGACGTTGATCTTGCGTCCCATCAGATCGCGGCCGTTCAGGTTGCTGATGGCGGCCTCCGCCTCCGAGCGCTCCGGCATTTCCAGGAAACCAAAGCCTTTCGATTGGCCGGTGACTTTGTCCTTGATGATGGTGCAGGACGAGACGCTTCCGAACTCCTCGAAGGTAGACCGCAGTTGATCCTCAGTGATCCGATAGGGCAGGTTCCCCACGTACAGATTCATCGCATTCTCTCCTTTGGCATGGTTCGCAGCCATCCTACAAGCAAAAGTTCTGCCTACCTGAGCCTTGGGGAAATCCTGTAGGGGCGGCCCTATGTGGCCGCCCTGGCGCCTGCCT
>JBIOVX010000086.1:0-17012 GCA_044868005.1 Thermoanaerobaculia bacterium
TTGCCGGCCGCCCTCTTCGAACGGGCGATCAAAGCGCAAGATTACGATCAAGGCTGCTGGGTGATCCTCACGTCGTCTACCGCCGCTTCCACCAGGCTCGCCGTCGAGGCGTCGGCCGCCGAGATGAGAATCCGCACCGTCTGCCCCGCGAAGGCGCTGATGTTGACCGAGCTCGTAGCCCAGACCGCGTCGTCGTTGGCGGTGCTGCCCAGCTCCTGGAGCACGGTCGCGGTCGTGGTCCCCACCACCTGCACGCGCAGGAAGTCTGCGCTCGAGGAGTTGGTGCCGTGCGCGAAGTAGTAGGAGAAGGAGAGCGTCAGCGTGCCCGTCGCCGGCAAGGCGATGGCCGGCGACCGGATGGACGTGGTTCCGTTATCGATGTCGAAATCTCCCGCGGAGGTTCCCGCCAGACGCCCGGTCACCAGATCGTTGACGCCTGAGACCGTGGTGCCGAGCTGCTTGGTACCGTTGGACGTCGTCGTCTCCGGATCGCCGCGCTCCCACTGGCCCGTGGTGGCGTTGTCGGTGCCGCTCGGGTTGGTCGTCCAGCCTGTGACGGTCTCGAAGTTGTCGAAGAAGACCGTCACCGGCGGCGGTGGCGGCGTGCCTTCCACGGCATTGCCGGTCACCACGAGAGCGAAGGGCTGCGGCCCGTTCGGCACGTTGAACGAGCGCACGGTCACCGTATAGCTTCCGGCCGCGGGGCTGGCGAGCAGCACCTGCTCCAGGGGATTCCTGCGGTCCGCCGTGCCGCCCGTCGCCGAGACGCCGCCCGAGAAAACGTTGCCGCGCCAGACGGTGCCGGTGGGGCCGGTGACGATCAGGTCCAGATCGTTGTTGAGGTTCGGGTTCGCCGCCGGGGTCGACGGGAAGTCGGTCCACACCAGCGTCACCTTGAGCGACTCGCCGGCGGTGACCGAGAAGCTGTAGGTGCGGTCCTCGTTGGTGGAGCCGGTGGCGAAGGGCGTGGCGTTGTCCTTCACCCAGAGCTTCCGCGTCTGGCCGGTGAAGAAGAGCGCGTTCTCCAGCAGGATGCGCCCCCAGCCCTGGCAGTTGGCGGGGATGGCCGTGGTGCCCGTCATGTTGACGGCCGAGTTGACGAGCGTGGCCTTCATCAGCGCGGCCGAAGGCGTGATGGCGTTCGCCGAGTTCTCGCTGCCGGTGGGATACCAGCCGTCCGTGTAGTACTGGCGGATGAGCGCCGTGAGGCCGGCGGCGCCCGGGGACGCCATGCTGGTGCCGGAGCTCGTCTTGGTGCCGCAATTGTTGGTGGTGACGCTGCCGTCGTTGTTGGCGGAGACGATGTTCGAGCCGGGGATCGTGATGTCGGGCTTGAGGCGGCCGTCGGCGGTCGGGCCGCAACTGCTGAACGAGGCCATCGAGTTGGCGCTCGTGCCGCGCAGCGTGGCGCCCACCGAGACGCCGTTCTTCGCCGTCGAGGGGCTGCCCACCGTGCCGCTCGACGGACCGGAGTTGCCGGCGGCGAAAAAGATCAGGAAATCCTTGTGATTCCACATGAACTCGTCCACATCCTGGCTGCCGGCCGAGTAGTTGTTCTGCACGGCGGCGTTCTCGTTGTCGCCCCAGGAGTTGGTGTGCAGCCGCGCGCCCTGGGTGTAGGCCTGCTGGAAGAGCGGATTGAGGTCCACCACCGGGCAGCCGATGCCCGGCAGGTCGCCGCAGTTGTCGACCTGGTAGCCGGCGTCCTGGATGACCAGCTTGGCGCCGGGGGCCATGCCGTCCGCGGTGTCGTGGAGCAGCGGGTTGGCAAAGTTGTCTCCCGCGACGGTGCCCGCCACGTGGCTGCCGTGGTCCTGGGTGTCCCACTCCGTCGTGCCGATGCCGCCGCTGCACTCGCTCGACCACAGGAAATCGACGGCGATCACCTTGCGGTGGCTGGTGTTCACCACGGTGCCGCCGTTGCAGGCGTTGGTCGGCGGCAGACCCAGGGAGGTATCGCGGAACCAGCACATGTCGGCATCGATGCCGGTGTCGATGATGCCGACGGTCTGCCCTTCGCCGAAGATCCCCTGGCTGAAGATGGGCGTCGTCTGGCCGCCGGAGAGGCCCGACTGCCCCACCCATACCGTGGTGTCGTTCAGCAAGGTCCGCCGGCCCTCCAGCTCGATCCAGAAGACTTCGCGCAGGGACGCCAGGGAGTCCCGCAACGCCACGATCTCGGCGGGCGAGAGCAGCAGACGGACGCGGGAGAAGAGGGAACCCCGCCGCGTCCCCACGATTCCCGACGCTCCGAGGTCACGGACCTTCTGGACCACCTCGCCGAGATCGGCGTCGGGGAAGATCTGGATCAGCACCGGCCGGAATCCCTGGGCCGCGCCCTTCTCCTCACCGCTCTTCATCTCCGCGATCGAAGGCGAGATCTTGTAGGCGGTACGATAGGGGCCGGTCCAGCTCGCGCCGGCCGCGGCGAGGCCCGCCTTGGCGCCGCCCGGCGGCATCTTCACGAGGTAGGTGTAATAGGGCAGATAGGCGTAGATGCGTTCGCTCGCGGCGCGCAGGGCCTTCACCTGCTTGGCCGTCACCGGGCGCGGGAACTTCACCAGCAGGATCTCGCCTTCCGACTCGGTGCCCAGCGCTTCGGCGCTCTCGGGCTCCGGCCGGCTGGTGTCGATGACGCGGGAATTGAGCGAGATATGCGTGGCTGCCTTGGCTTCGAGATCCGCCGCCGGCTGCGCCGGCAGGCGGGACGACGAGACGGCGAGCAGTATCAGAAAGACGCTCCAGACCTTCTGCGATCCTGGCATCGAGTTCTCCCTCTTTGGCATGGACAGCGGTTCAAGGAAAGCTTCTGATAAACAAGGGTGTCCTCCTCCCTCTCCGATGAGCCGGAAAAGAGAAGCGCCTTTGAGGAGACTTCGGAGTTAAAATGAAGCAGACGATTCCATGAACATGACGCCACTCCGCCTCGTCCTGCTGCTCCTGATCGTGGTGGCCTGCGCCGGCTGCGACCAAGCGGCCAAGGCGTTGGCTCGCGGCGCGCTGGAGGCCTCGCCGCCCGTGTTGCTGCTCGGCGGCGCCGTGCGGCTGGAGTACACGGAGAACCCGGGCGCCTTCCTCAGCCTCGGCGCCGATCTGCCGCCCATGGCCCGCTTCCTGGGCGGCGTGGTTTTCGTCGCCGCGGCCCTCACGGCGCTGCTCGTCTTCACCCTCCGCGGCTCCGGCCTCACGCCACGGCAGAAGGCCGGCATGATCCTCATCCTCGGCGGCGGCCTCGGCAACCTCATCGATCGCTTGGCGAACGACGGTCACGTGATCGACTTCGTCAGCGTCGGCATCGGCCCCGTCCGCACCGGCATCTTCAATCTCGCCGACGTCGCGATCACGGCGGGCGTGCTGATGGTGTTCCTCTCCTTCAGGAGAGCCGCGCCGGACCCGGAGCCTGCCGAATAGAGCCCGGCCTCAGCTCACCCGCTTCGCCTTCACCTCGCCGCCCTCACGCCGCAGCACCAGCGCCTGTGGCGAACCGTCCGCTCCGATCTCGACGCCGATCCGCGTCACCGTCCGCGTACGCGGGTCGTAGGCGGCGAACTCGGTGGCGGAAACCGGCAGGAACCGGCCGCCCGGCAGGCCGGGAAGGAGCCGGAAGGTATCGACCGTCGCACCTCCCCAACCGTATTCGGTGATCGCGGAGCCGTTCTCGAATTGCAGGCGGACGAAGGTCGTATTCCGACCGCCGAGGCTTGCCGAACCGATCACGTCGAAGCCCTTGAACTTGCCGTTTCGCGCCTCCAGCCGCTGCCAGGTGGAGCCCACCTCCTCCCGGGCCTGGGCGAGGGGCACGCCGAAGACCTCCGCGATCGGCGCGTAGTCGTCGTGCCGGCTCGCCTCCAGCGCCGCGAGGAGCTTCCCTTCCAACTCGGCGTTTCTGGAGCCGTCCCCACCTCCCGCGCCGGCGAGCAGCAGGAAGGCGTCCTTGCCTTCGGCGCTCACGGTCAGGCCGGGATAGCGCGGATCTCCGGCGCCGGCGGGAGCGGCGGCGACGGTCAGCCGTCCGCCGGAGGGTAACGCGTACACGCCCGCCAGTCTTTGCAGGGACTTCGCCTCCGGCTTCATCAACGCCGGCGGCAGGGTGTACTCCATGCCGAAGACGAGCCGCGCGATCTCCGGATCGATGGCGATCGAAGAAAAATCCGACCGGTTCGAGCCGATGATGATCACGATCCCCTCGTCCACGTAGCGGCGGAAATCGGCGGCGAAGATGCCGTTGCCGCCGTTGTGCGCGATGAGCCGCGTGCCGCGAGGGGTCTTGAAGATGGCCCAGCCGTAGCCGTAGAACGAGCTCCCTTCCTCGTCCTCGGGAACGTGGGGGGTGAAGTACTTCTCCTTCGCCGCCTTTGACAGGATCGCTTCGCCCTCCAGCGCCTGGTGCCAGCGGTAGAGGTCCCCCACCGTCGAGAGGATGCCGCCGTTGCCGCGCAGGTTCCACCACGGACCGTCCGGCGCCCAGGCGTGATCGAGCGGCGTGCCCCAGTCCCCTTCGGCGTTGTAGCCGTGAGCGAGCGCGGCCGGCGGCCACTTCGGCGCCTTGTAACCGGTCCTCGTCAGGCCCGCCGGCTTGAACAGGCGCTCCTGGAAGAAGGTCTCGTACGGCCGGCCGGAGACGATCTCCACGACGGCGGCGAGCAGGCTGAAGCCGGCGTTCGAGTAGCGATAGCGGGTGCCCGGCGGCCACAGCAGCTTCGAGGCGAGGGCCGCCTTCACTAGCCGCTCGCGCGGCATCTCCTCGTAATCGCCGCCGAAGACGTCCTGCAGTCCGGCGCTATGGGTGAGCAGGTGGTGGAGGGTGATGCCGGCCTTGTCGGCGGGCACGTCCTGAAAATACTTGGAGATCGGGTCCGTCACCTTGAGCTTACCCTCCATCTCCAGCTTGAGGATGGCGGCGCCGGTGAACTGTTTGGTGATGGAACCGATGTCGAAGGCCGTCTCGGCGGTGAACGGCACGCCGTGCTCGCGATCCGCCCAACCGTAACCTTTTTCGAGCAGGACCTTGTTATTGCGGGCGACGAGGAGCGCGCCGGAGAAGCCGAAGGCTTCCAGGCGCGTCATCAGTTGATCCAGATCCTCCCGCAGCGCCGCGTCCGTGCGCGCCGCGGGTTTGGGCTGCTCCTGCGCGGCGAGCGCAGCCGAGAGAAAGATAAATGGACACACGAATCCCAAGAACCGGCGATACGGCATGACGATCTCCTTCGAGAAAAAACTTGTTAATCGCCGCGAATCACGCGGACGAAGCGCGGCAGGGTCTCCGCCATCCAGCGCCGCGCCTCGTCATCGATTTTCTTCAGGCGTCCCTCGACCATGTAGCGGCGCTCGATGACCCCGTCCTCCTGGCCCTCGAGCTCCATGCGGCGGTTCGGCCCGCCTTTCGTCTGCTCCAGGCTGACGAAACCGCCCGGCGACAAGCTGGCGACGTCCGTGCCGTCGGCGGTGAACTCGACGTTCCCACGCGCCTCGAACCGGGCCTTCCAACCGCCGTCGGAGAGCGACAGGGAAGCCGTCACCTCCGACTTATCGCTCCGGGTGCCCGCCGAAAGCTCCAGGCATCCCACGCCGACGCTCAGCATGGCCGCGGCGCAGAGCACGAGGGCCAGCCGGCGCGGGAGCGTGAGGACCGGCGAGCCGGCGAGCGGCTCGCGGAGAAGCGCCGCGATGCGCCGGCCGATCTGGGTGCGCGTGGCGAACAGGCCGCCCGCCAACGCCGTCCGCCGTTGCGCGCCCGCCTTCACCAGCATCTCGTAGAGCCGCTCAGCGTAATGGGCGGCGTCCTCGCGCGTCGTCACCAGCGCACGGTCGCAGGCGCGCTCCGCCGCCTCCTCCCAACGCTTGCCGACCCACCACGCCGCGGGATGGAAGAAGAACAGCGTCTGCAGCACCTGCCGCACGGCGCCGGCCCATGGATCCCGCAGCCGCCAATGCGTCAGCTCGTGCCGGAGCGCCCAGTCGATCTGCTCCGCGCTCCCCTCCTCGGCAAGCCACACCGGCAGCAGGATGACCGGCGCGAAGACGCCCGCGAGAGCCGGCGACTCCAGAGCGTCCGTGATCCTCAGAGCTGGCAGATGGCGAACGTTCAGACCGGCCGCCGCCGTGCCAAGCTGAGCGCGCAAAGACGGAGACGCGGGTCGTGCATTGGCCAGGATACGGCCGAGACGCCGGCGATCCCAGACGCCGAAAAGGATGACGGCGAAGGCGCCCAACGCCCAGACTCCCACGACTCTGAACCCCGCCTGCCGCGGGAAGGAGATCGGCAACCCAGGCGAGCGCAAGGTCCGCCTCGTGACGATGGGACTGCCGGGCTCCGTGGCGTTCCGCGCGGCGGCAGGAAGGACGCTCCGAATCTCCTCTTCCACGTGCACGTCCGGCGGCAGCAACTCCATCGTGAGGGCGGGTACGAGCGGTCCAGCGATAAGGCTCACCAGCGGCTTGACCATCACCAGCAGCCAGAGCAGCGCCACCACCCTGGGTGAGCGCGGCCGCAGGAGCCGTGACGCCGCGCCGACGATCACCGCCAGAACGGCGAGCTCCAGGCTGGCGGCGAGGAGGCGTCCCGTGAGGAGACTTGCGAAGCTCTCCAGAGTCATCTTTCATTCCCCTTGCGCTTGTGCGCATCGATCATGCCGCGGATCTCGGCGAGATCGGCCTCGTCGAGATCCCCTTCCCGCAGCAGGTAGGCGACGGCGTGCCGCGGCGAGCCGTCGAAGAGATGCCCCACGAGCTTGCGCAGGGATCTCCCCGCCACCGTCTCGCGGCTGACCCGCGGCCGGAAACGGAGCCCCCGCTCGAGCGTCGGCAGGCGCTCCAGATAGCCCTTCCTCTCGATGCTCGCCAGCACCGTGCGGATCGTCGTGGCGGCGAGAGGCCGGCGCGCCGTAAAGCGCTCCACCACCTCTCCGGAGCTGCACTCGCCCAGCTCCCACACCACGTCCATCACCGCCAGCTCGAGGTCCGAAAGTTCCTTCGGCTCCGCCGTTTTTCTCTTCGCCATAGAAGAACTATAAATATAGTCCGCGACGATGTCAATAGTTGTAACGCCCAGGAAATGAAAAAGGGGCACCGGACCGCCCCGGCGCCCCCGCGTTCCAACCGAGGCGGCTGGAGTCAATGGCAGCTATAGATGGCGCTGTAGCCGTTCCGGTCGTCGCTCGCGAGAGACGAGAGCGAGAAATCGCAGGCGGCGACGGAGGGATACATGGTGGCGCCCTGGACGTTGGTATGGCCGAGGCCCACGGCGTGGCCGAACTCGTGGGTGGAGACCCCTGCCAGGTCGAAGCCGCCCGAGCAGCCCGAGGACTTCTGCCAACTGAAGGCGTTGTTGAAGCGCACGTCCACCTCCTCGAAACGGTACAGCAGGGTGCCGTTGCAGACCTGCGACTGCGAGGTGTCGGTGGAGACGTAGTTGGTCACGCCGAGGGTCGTGCCGCCCAGCTTCGTCCAGGAGACGGCGTTGACGCCGTCCTTCTTGGCGCCGGACTTGGTGGTGGAGCCGCCGGAGCTGGCGATGCCCCAGGCGTTGATGCCGGAGACGATCTGGCTCTGCTGCTCGCTCGCGGTCAGGCAGCAGGCAGGGCCGTTGGCACTGTTGTAATAGAACTTGGCATCGCCGCTGGTGAACCACTTGCGGCCGTTCAGGGTGTAGCCAAAGAGGGAGGACGAGAGGCACAGGAGCGCCGCGTAAAGAGCGATCTTTTTCATTGTGCTTTTCTCCTCGTGGAAGATCAGTTCTCGAACCGGCCGCCGCCGGCGGTGCGGACGGCCTGCCGCATCCGCTCGAGCGGCACCTGCTCGACGGGGGCCTCGGCGACACCCACCATCTCCAGATCCGCGAGCTCGCGGGTGATCCACGGGGAGCCCGCCTTGTCGCGCACGACGTTCCACTTGCCGAAGGCAAGGCCCAGGGTGTGGTACTCGCCGTCGATATCCTCTAGCTGCACGAGGACCTTCTCTCCCAACCGGTACCGCGCCTCCCCCACCGTCTCCACGTTCACGCCGTCCAGACTTCCCCCAAAGGCATGGAACGAAAAGATTTGCCCGGGCTCGGCCGCTCCCTTGAACCGCTCCTCCACCAACAGATCGACCCGGGTCACGATCTCCCCCTCGCGGCCGTACTCCGGCTGCACGCCGACGACGTAGCCGACGAGCACGAGGTCGCTCATCTGCACCGACCTCTTGAGCGGGACGTAGACGATGGTCGTGGCGGAGGCCACGGCGGCCGCCAGCACCAGGCACAACAAGGCGAGAACGAAGGGCTTCCTCATGACTCCTCCTTTCAAGGAAGGTGGCTGCACCTACAACACAACCGTGCAGCCAACCGAAAAAAGCGAGTCTGTTTCAGCGAGATCAGAGGCCGTCGACGTCGCCGAGCACCGGGACATCCCCGGGATTGCCGAAGCTCTGCCTCACGATGCTCGCTGGCCGGTTGCTTCCCGGAGGAAAGATGCCGCAGGTCAGCCGGCCGGCGTCCCAGACGCAGGGGTCCGCGCGGCCGTCGCCGTTCACGTCGCCCAGGAGCGGCGTGCCGGGAGCGCCGGCGGGCAGGGCGGAACGCAGGTTGAGCGTCAGCGTGGAGAGGGTGCCGTCCTGCTCTCTGAAGACCCGGCAGAAGAAGCGGCCCTGCTGGAAGACGCACGAATCGGCGTCGCCGTCCCCGTCCACGTCGCCGAGCAGTCCGGGAGCCGCGGCGGAGCCGAAGCTCCAGAAAATCCGGATGTAGCCGAAAGCTCCGTTCCAAACCAGACAGGTCCAGCGGCTCCCGAGGCGGTGGCACGGATCCACCGCGCCGCCCTGGTCGAGATCGCCATCGATGTCTCCCAGCAGCGGCTGGGCGCCCGCCGGGAAGGTGCTGAAGCGGGGAGTCTGGCGCTCGGCCGCGCCGCCGTCGTGCACCGTGTCGCAGAGGAACTGGCGGTCCCGGAAGATGCAAGGGTCAGCCCGGCCGTCGCCGTCGAAGTCGACGAGGAACGGGATCTCGCCGGGTTGGCCGAAACGCAGCCGCAGCTCGGCCGTGCCGCCGTCGTGAGCCGTGTCGCAGAGAAACCGGCCGCCGCGGAAGACGCAGAGGTCGGCGTGGCCGGGAGTCTGGGCGGCCAGGAGCGCCGGAGCGAGAACGGCCGCGGCGAGGATCAACGTAGGATGAGCGGGCGAGCGTTTCATGGCGGGCCCCATTTATGCCGGTACAGCTTAGGCAAAAACATCCCCAAAGGAAAGGACCCAAAGGACTCCAAGGACTGCAAGGATAGGTGTTAAGGTGAGCCTCCCCTGTCCCTGCTGTCCTTGTCGTCCTTGTTGTCCTTTCGGCGGGCGAATCCACCATGCGGAACGGGCACGTAGGATGCACTGAAAGGTCAACAGGGAGGAAAAACCAGATGAAACGATTCTTCACCCGAGGCTGGCTGGCGTTGGCGGGTCTGCTCATGGCGGCCGCGCCGAGCCCTGGAGATGCCAACGCCGCGCCGGCGCCGGGCCAACCGCTCGCTCACGCCACCTTCGCCGGTGGCTGCTTCTGGTGCATGGAGCACCCGTTCGACCAGCTCCCCGGAGTGGTATCGGTGACCTCGGGTTACACCGGCGGCACGAAGAAGGACCCCTCCTATGAAGAGGTCTCCTCCGGCGGCACGGGCCACGCGGAGTCCGTCGACATCGTCTACGATCCGGCGAAGATCAGCTACGAAAAGCTGCTCGACGTCTTCTGGCACAACATCGATCCGTTCGCCAAGGACCGCCAATTCTGCGACGTGGGGACGCAGTACCGCTCGGCGATCTTCTACCACGGCGAGTTGCAGAAGCGCCTTGCCGAAGCCTCGAAGGCGGAGGTGCAGAAGCGCTTCAAGCAGCCCATCGCCACCCAGATCGTGCAGGCTTCGGCGTTCTACCCGGCGGAGGAGTACCACCAGGACTATTACAAGAAGAATCCGATCCGCTACAAGTTCTACCGCACCGGCTGCGGCCGCGACCATAGGCTCGAGGAGGTTTGGGGCGCCAGCGGCGAATGACCCCCTTCTTCGTCCCCCTCTCCCGGTGAGGGCGGAAGGGAGGGGGCGGGAGAGGGGCCAGGGGTGAGGGTTCGGGTGGGGGGCCGAGGCGGCGGTGGGGCCTTCTCGGGCAGCTCCAGAACGATCTCCGCCGCCCTCGCACCGGCGCCCGGAGGCAGCAGGAGCCCCGGCGCTGCGACAGCGCCCCGCCTGCGGGCCGACAATTCCGCGAAGAGCGCCGCGGCGAAAGACTGGATCTGCTCCTGCTCCGCGGGAGAGGAAAACCTTGGGCCGCGTCCGGCGAAAATCAGCCGCGCTTGCAGCTCGCCGGACCGCAGGCTCTCGTCCGGCTCGCCGGCGACCGCCTGGAAGGGCTGCAAGTGGTCGAACCACTCGAAGGCGCGCGCCAGTTGCCCGGGTTCGAGGCGGCCCCTGACCTCCCGCTCCCAACCGCACGCCGTGGCGGCGGCTTCGCCGCTCAGATAGAGGACGACGTTCTCGCAGATGTCCGCTGGTCCGCCCTGATGCCAGGCGAGGACGAGCCCGTAAGCCGCGCTCGCGCGGCTGCCTGCCGCCTCGGTCGCCACCTGGCGCGCCCACTCCAGGATCATCCGCCGCTCGACGGCGCTCGGCCTCACCCTGCCGTGCCCGTAGAACGCCAGATCTCCCTCGGGCGACTTCATTGCGAAGGGGGCGTAGAGGCGGAGGAAGGACCAGGCGTCGTCGGCGCGGCGCGGGTCGACGAACGCCTTCCATTCCAGCGCTCCGCCTTCCGTACCGATCCACGCGCCGCGCAGGCCGATCCTCGCCAGCTCGCGCGGTTGCCGGCCGCGCCGCAGCTCGATGGCCACTTCCGGCGAAGTGCGCGACTTCTCAACGGCTCCTCCCCGCTTCCCCGCCGCCGGCGCACCGGGAGCCTCTCCGCAGGCGGCGAAGCCGAAGAGGAGCAGAAGCAGTACCGGCTGGACGGCGCGGCCGAGAGCGATCAGAGCAAGGTACCTCGCAGCAGGAGACTGGCGACCGTGAAATAGATGACGAGGCCCGCTACGTCCACCAGGGTCGCCACGAAGGGCGCCGAGGCGCTCGCCGGGTCGAAGCCGAGCCGGCGAAAGAGGAACGGCAGGCTCGAGCCGGCGAGAGTGCCCAGCAGCACGACTCCGACCAGGCTGCTCGCCACGGTGAAGGCGATGGGCAGGGAGTGCTCTCCATAGGAGCCGAACGCGGCCTGCGCGATGAGGACGCGGCTGAATCCGAGGACGCCCAGGATCCCTCCCAGGCAGGCGCCGGCGAGGAACTCGCGGCGAAAGACGCGCCACCAGTCGCGCAGCCGGACCTCGGAGAGGGCGAGGGCGCGGATGATCAGCGTCGTTGCCTGCGAGCCCGAATTGCCGCCGCTGCTGATGATGAGCGGAATGAACACCGCCAGCACCAGCGCGCGCCCCAGCTCCTCCTCGTAGTAACCCATGGCCGTCGCCGTCAGCAGCTCGCCGATGAAGAGCGCCGAGAGCCACCCCGCGCGCTTCTTGATCATCTGCAGCAGTCCGACCTGGAGGTACGGCGCGTCGAGGGCCTCCGAGCCGCCCATCTTCTGGATGTCCTCGGTGGCCTCCTCCTCGACGACGTCGACGATGTCGTCCCAGGTGACGATGCCCTTCATCCTGCCGTCGGCGTCGAGCACGGGAATGGCGATGACGTCGTGCCGGGCGAGGAGCTGACTGGTGGTCTCCTGGTCCGTGTCCTCGGCGACCGTGAAGAGGTCGGTGTTCATCACCTCGGAGACCTTCTTGTCGCCTGGCGCGGTGAACAGCTCGCGCAGCGACATGACGCCGAGCAGGTGCTGCTGGGAATCCAGTACGTAGGCGTAGTTGATGGTCTCGAGGTTCTGGCGCGCCTGCATCCGCAGGTACCCGATCGCCTCGTCCGCCGTCATGCCCGGCCGCAGCCGCGCGTAGCGGGGGCTCATCAATCCGCCCGCGTCGTCTTCCGCATAGGCGAGGAGGGCGGCGACCTCGCGGCGGGTGGTGGGATCGAGCAGCACCATCAGCTCGGCCCGCTCCTGCGGCTCGGCTTCCTGCAGCAGGTCTGCCGCGTCGTCGGGGGCCAGCAGGCGTACCCACGCTCGCCGGATCGCGGGCGGCGAGTGGCGCACGACCATGAGCTGATCGGCGGGCCGCATTTCCAGGAAGAACTCCTGAGCGTCCTCCGCGGCGAGGAGGCCGAAGCTCTCGAGGCGCTCGTCGGGCGACAGCAGCCGCCAGGCCTCGTGGAGCTCCTCCGTGGTGACGGTGGCGATGGCAGTGGGCATGGCAGCCCTCCCGGATTTCACGCCCGGCCGGCGCGGGCAGGGCCGTACCATACCGCAGGAGGACGGCTGAAGTATCCGCCTACACCCTGGCAAGCGCGAGGGAGCTCTCTCCTGCAGTCGAGGAGGGGATTCCCTCCGCCCACACTGTGCTTCGCGATCTGATATACTTTCTGTCTAAAGCGCTGACGAATGGCCTAGCTAGCTAACCGTCTATTCAGCGCCGATATGCGCGATGCGCACTCTGTCTACTGGCAGGAGGGAAGACTATGTCTAGACCACTAATCTGGATCTTCGGCAATGCTGTTCAGGATATCACCGTCGAGGTTGATGTCGATATGCTCATACGCGAGAACGCCGAACTAGCAACCTCGCTAGAGTTAATAGAAACACCTACTATCAAGAAAGATCAACTCTTCTGGACGCAATTAGGCGCAAGTGGATTCGGCGTCCGACTTACCCTCGAGAATTATAAGTTTCCACCAAAGGACAAGAAAAAAGACCGCTATTCCCTAAGTCCAGGCAAGAAGTACACGCTAAGTGGACCGGTAGAAAGCTTGGAAGAAAAACCAGAGTGGCGCCAGGCTCCAAACGGCGCAGTGGTCCATTGCGAGGATATCTCCTGGGGTGGGGGCGGCATTAACGTATGTCGTTTTCTGCGAGCCCTTGCTCCCAATCCTGACCGACCATACCTCCGATATACGGACTATGCTATGACCCGGACCCTAGACGAACTTGTGCGTAGTTTTGAAGAAGAAATTCTCCAAAGCTTACTGCTATCCAAAGAACAGGGAACTTGGGGAAACGCTGCCAAGGCGGTTAACCATTTAATGGAATCAAATATGCGCGGTAGCGAGGAACTCTCATCGCGGCTGAGCCGGATCTTGGCTAGGTACTCGTCTGACATATCACTCGAGACCTTCCTTGCCTCCATTTATGTCGATTCGTTGTTATTCAGACCCCAAAAACCTATTTTTAGACGGAACTGGGTCTTTTCCAGGTTTTACAGCGCCGACCGATCTATTCAAGATAAGATCATCTGCCGGGGTAAGACGCCACAGGAGGACAAGCTGGGTGCAAAACCCGAAGCGCTTCGCGAGCTGTTATCCGGAGAGCATGAATCAGTAGGTGCCATTGTCCTGAACTCGCTCAAGGACGAACGCCTCTTCAAGGCCGCCTATGAGCAATACCGCACAATCTACGAGAAGCAACCTGACCAGCAAAGAGATCGTGATTTTATCGGAATCTTCGCAATGACCGGTGCGATGCAAAAGTTCCTGCCTTGGCTGAAGAAAGAAGGGGTTATAGCGCGTGGCAAGCTACCTTCGTTCATACTGATCTTTAACGAAGAGGAGGCAGTATCCTTCGCCAAGGAACTAGCTCCGAGAGCCAAGTTGGAGCCGTTAATGCGTGCATCCGGGGACCTGCCGAACGTTCTCCATTTTGCCCAATTCGTTAGAATAGTCCGAGACTACTTTAAGCCGCCATATCCGCGGATCTATGTGACGACAGGGCCGCGCGGAAGTCTGGGGTTTGACGGTGCGAGCAATAATATCATTCATGTGTCGTACTTCAGCCGGCAAGGCGATGTGCTCTTCGATACAAATGCCTGCGGTGATGCTTACTGCGCTGCAATCACGCTTCTCGAGTGGGCCAAGCGCAACTTTGATAGACACGTTGGCGTCATCCACCCTGCTGAACCCTTTAACTCAGCCGAAGAGATGCGGTACTTTATGGCAGTCGCCACTGCGGCCGCCTACTGCAAGGCCAGAGACAGGCGTGGGAGGATCGACACCAAGACGGAGAAGGACTTGCTGCAGGATACATACTTGGGTAGTGGCGTGGTCGGTACTGTCGATGATATCGCAAACCGAGCAGAATGGCCAGACTGGATTGATAGCGAAGGACGTGCCCATCGTCCGCCATCAGCAGACTTTCGTAGTGTGACTCCCGCCCTGCTAAGACTGTTTAACCCCGAAGCAAGCTTATAGACGATCCGCAGCCAGGATAAATTACTCAGGACGGACTAGGAAAGGAAGTCATTAAATGAGTGACCAAAACGGAGAATCGGCTCGCGAGCGAATTGTGGGGACAAATGAGCGCGACGATGCTGTCTTCTCTGTGCCATTTGAGATTGCCCACCGGACTGGAGTACCTCACCGAGTCGTACACGTAGAGATTTTTAATGCCAAGGGTAAGTATCTAGTAGTTCGCCGATCTGACGGGCGCCTGGAAATACCCGGTGGACACGTAGCCTGGATCCGCGCGAGTGATCGGGCCGAGACCTACGAAGAGGCAGCCATTCGTGAGATTATAGAGGAACTGAATCTAGAGACTAACTGGAAGATTGGGAAGGCCGCGACACTTAAGCGCTTGACAGGTGCGCGCGCGTTCCTCGCGAAGGAGATCAACCAAGTTGAGAAAGGCGAGTTCCTAAATAATGAGTGGGTTGCTGTCTTCAGCTTGGCATGGGGAAGGACATGGGGCGACCCCTGTCATTTCGAGAGATTAGGGAGTGAAGGCAATAAATCACCTAGGTGGCACACGCTCGCCTCGCTAGCGGAGGAATGCATCCGCCGGCCCACAGAGGTCAATTCAGCTCTCCGGTTATTCATGCGGAGGCGTGGCATTCTGATTCCTCTCCGGGCCTCAGGCGTGGACCTGGTACCGAGCCAAACCTCCTTGCCGCAAAGGCACTCACACCCCGGACGAACCGTAGGACGGAGGACGCGGTCGATGACTCGGTGGCTTGGTGTGGTTGGGAATCTAGCGAAGGATTACTACCTCCCTCGGGGACATGTGCACACGAAGAATGGTGCCACCGTAGTGGTAACGGAAGCAAATCAATACGAGGTTCATCCTCGGGGTGTCGTGATCGCCGGGGCGAAGGTAACCGTCGATCGGCTGCCTAGCGAGCTGTTGGCCGGCGCGACCTCGGAGCGCTTAGGTGGTGGCGGCTTCAACTCTCTGTGTGCGCTGAAGTTGATTGGCGGTCAGCTTTCTGTGCGGTACGTAGACGCCTGTCGGCTCGACGACTCGATCGGCCAAGCAGTTGGAGGTCCGACGACGGAGGTGCATGGACTCGGATTGAGAGAGATCCCATCGAATGCGATCGTCGGAGACCGCGAGACGAAGATCATCCTCAAATCTCCGATTGAGAACTTTTTTAGCACGCTGGGCGCTCGGCAGACCCATGTCTTGGCCAAGCTAACCGAATGTGAAGGCATTTTGTTGAATAGCGTTAAAGATAAGATGGTCGTGGAAGCGATTCTGAAGGCGGCTTCCGCCAGTGGGACTTGTCTTCATTTTGTGCTAACCGAATCATTGCCTCTGGACTTTACGCGCTGGCTTTTGGAACGGACGCAGTTGAGCGTCGTAGCGAACTGGGATCAGGTCGCGTATGTCACCGGAGAGCAAGCAGAGAAAACCGTCTCCGGCTGCCGCAAGGTGCTCTCGTGGTTTCGCCACAATGCGCCGCAATGCGATGTATTTCTAACTATGAGCAGCCTCGGCGCGCTCGTCGCGAAGGCCGGAGACGCGAGTGTGTGGCACGCCCGGTTGCGACCAGATATCGGAGAGGAGGTGAGTAGGGTGGCGGCACTCGGTCGGCGAGTTTGTGGGTGTGGTGACGCCTTTGCTGCGGGCGTCCTCGCGGAAAGACAAGTAGGAGCCTCGTTGCTCCAAGACGACGGGAAGGTCTACCCGGAGGAAGTGAAATGGAACCTGGCGGGGAACGCTGCAGCAGTCAGATGGCTGGGCTACGAACGGAAGCTTAGCGGAGAGGATTTCGTGATCCAGTCAATTTAGCGACTCTGAGCGCCCACGCCTGTTCATCGAGCCACACCGGCGCAACACCCCGGCCCCAGCCGCGGCAGCTCTTCGTAGAGCTTGAACGCGGGCATGTCCCTTCCACGAAGAGCTACACGAGAAAAGGTCGCTTTCCTCGGCCTCGAACCTTCGAGGCGCCACTTACCTTTCTCCACCTTGACAGCTTTGTCTTCTGCTGCCACAATTTTGAACGATGGTTCAAATCTCGGCCGAGATCCCCACCCGCGATAAGACTCTGGAGAAGAGACGCGACATCCTCGACGCCGCCTCGCGGGTGTTCCGCCGCAAGGGGCTGCACGACAGCGGGATGCGCGACATCGCGGCGGAGCTGGGGATGGCGGTGGGCAATCTGTACTACTACTTCAAGGACAAGGAGGCGCTCCTCGCCTTCGTTCAGGAGGAGACGCTCGCCGGGCTCCTCGAGCTGGCAGAGCAGGCGCGGGATAGGGACTTGCGACCGGACGCGCGGCTCTTCTTGCTGATCGAGGGGCACGTCGTGCGCCTCAACGAAGAGACGCCCGGCTCGCTGGCACACCTGGAGGTGGAAGCGCTCGGTCCGAAGTGGCGGCGGGCGGTGCAGGCGCGACGCGACGAGTACGAGCGCGCCTTCCGCGAGGTCCTGGAGGAAGGGATTGCCGGCGGCATCTTCCGGCCGGCCGATCCCAAGGTGAGCGCGCTCGCCATCCTCGGCGCCGTGAACTGGACCGTGAAGTGGTTCCGTCCGGGCGGCGGCAAGACCGCGCGGCAGATCGGCCGTGAGTGCGCCGAGCTGCTGGTGCGAGGGTTGCTGGCGGAGGGAGTGGAGTTGGAGCAGCCGGAGGATGTCTCGGACGGAAAACGTACTGTAGGGGCGGCCCTGCGTGGCCGCCCTGGAGAGGTGCCGCCAAGGTAGCAGGGCG
>JBIOVX010000087.1:0-7602 GCA_044868005.1 Thermoanaerobaculia bacterium
GTCGTCCGCGTCGGCGTCGGGCGTGACCTGGAGGCCCACGATCACGAGCAACGCCGTGGCGGCGAGCGCCGCGGCAACGCGCAGTGCGTCCTTGCGGAACCTGGCGCGCCGCCGCTTGGCGGGATCACCGGTGCCGAGCAGATCCATGACGACCTGCTCGCTCATCCCGACATGGCGGTCACGGCACCACGCGGCCAGCTCGGGGGGTCCTGAGAGCTCGAGCACCGACGCGCCGTAGCGCTCCGCCAGGCGGTGGACGAGGGCGTGGTTGCTGCGCGGCGTGGCGATCAGCGCGTACGGGCGGGCGCGGGCGGCGCGGAAGCCGTCCTCGTGCACCTCGACGGCACCACGGGCCTCGACGATCCCGGCGACGGTCGCCCGCGGCGCGAGGACGTCACGCGCCGAGTGCCGGCGCGGATGCCAGGCGTGCGCGCCGCAGTCGCAACCGGCCGCCGGCGCACCGTGGCCGGTGGGGCACGTCGCGTGCAGCCACTGGCCGCCCGGCGGCCAGAGGGTGTTCTGGTGAGGACCCGACAACCACTCGCCGCGGTCGTCCACGGTCACCCTCCAGAACCGCAGGCCGAAGAGGGGATCCGCGAACAGCGGCGTGTCGGTCACGTCTGCGCGGCAGGCTGTCCCTGACGGGCCGTCAGGGAGAGGGGGACAGGGGGTGAGGCTTCGGAGGGTTCTCCGGTCCGAGCGGAAATCATCGCTTGAACCCGGCTAACCCATTCCCTGATATGCTTTTCCGACATGAAACCGGGCAGCCTTCAGGGCTTGCTGCTGGGCGTGGCCTTGCTGATGGCCGCGGCGCCGGCGGCGGCCATCGAGAACCGTATCGGGCTGGGCGTTCACCTGTGGACGCCTGCCGGAGAGCTGCGGGAGAACCCCCTGGCCGGCGACGGGAACGAGCTGACCGGCCTCGTCTCCTACCAGCTCGTGCTCTTCCGCCCACTCAAAGTGCAGATGGACCTGGAGTACTTCCCCAACGGCTTCGGCGGCACGGGGATCGTCTTCGTCTTCCCCCAGGCCTTCATCGTGCTGGGCGACCGCTGGTACGTCGCGGCCGGCGCCGGCTGCTTCTACTCGACCCGCATCGTGGGGAAGACCTCCGACGCCGTCTACCTCGCCCGCGTCGGGACCGACCTGCCGGTGCGCCCCCGCCTGCACCTCGACGTCTTCGCCGAGCAGCGAGCCCCGGAGGTGAAGGGCCTCACGGAGCTCGATGAGAACGAGATCAGCTTCGCGGCGGTGTTGCGGCTGCGCCTGTAGGGAACGATCTTCTCCAGCGAACGTTCTGTGGAATGAGCCCGGGCCTTCTTCGGGTTGAAACCTGGTCCGGACGAAACCGTAGACGAAAGGACCGGCGGGCCTCGATGGAGACGTTTCTTCAAGATTTCAAACAATCGCTGCGGATGTTCGCGCAGAGCCCGGCGTTCACGCTGGCGGCCGTGGCCGCGCTGACGCTGGGGATCGGCGTCAATACCGCCATCTTCTCGGTGGTGAACGCGGTCCTGCTGCGGCCCGTCTCCATTCCGGATCCCGATCGCATGGTGATGTTCCTCACCACCTCGCCGAACGGCCAGGGACCGGCGGCCTCGCCGGCGAAGTTCCAGCATTTCCGCCAGCAGACGAGCGTCGTCCAGGACGTCGCGGCGTTCAACTCCGGCATCGTCAACTACACGGGCGGCAACTTTCCGGAGCAGCTCCAGTCGGACCGCGTCTCCGCGGACTACTTCCGCCTCTTCGGCGTGCCGGCCGAGCTCGGCCGCACGTTCACGGCGGAGGAGGACCGCCCCAACGGCGAGCGCGTCGTCGTGCTCGGCCACCGCTTCTGGGTCCGGCGCTTCCACCGCGATCCCGACATCATCGGCAAGACGATCTCGCTGAGCAACGAGCCGTACACCGTCATCGGCGTGCTGCGCGACTTCAGCCGCGAGGAGTTCGGGGTGCAGCCGCAGGTGTGGATTCCGTTCCAGCTCGACCCGAACACGGAGGACCAGGGCCACTACTTCCTCTCGGCGGGCCGGCTGAAGCCCGGCGTCACCCTCGAGCAGGCGAAGGCGCGGTTGAAGCTCTCGGCGGACGAGTACCGGCGCAAGTATCCCAACGCGCTGCAGCCCGACAACAGCTTCACCGTGGAGCCGGTGCGCAACGTGCTGGTCAGCGACGTCCGTTCGTCGCTCTTCGTGCTCGCCGGCGCGGTGAGCCTGGTGCTGCTCATCGCCTGCGCCAACGTCGCCAATCTCCTCCTCGTGCGCGCCACCGGCAGGAAACGCGAGATCGCCATCCGTACGGCGATCGGCGGCTCGCGTGGACGCATCATCCGTCAACTGCTCACCGAGAGCCTCGTGCTGTCGCTGGCCGGCGGCGCGCTGGGCCTGGGGCTCGGCCTCCTCGGCATCCGCGCGCTGCTGGCCCTCAACACGGCGGGGCTGCCGCGCGTCGGCGAGAACGGCTCGCTGGTGGGCGTCGACTGGCGAGTCCTGCTCTTCACGCTCGCCGCCTCCCTCTGTACGGCGATCCTCTTCGGCCTGATTCCGGCGCTGCAGAGCTCGCGCACCGACCTCACGGCGTCGCTCAAGGAGGGCGGCGGCCGCTCGGGCACGGGGTTCCGGCAGAACATCGCGCGCTCGTTGCTCGTGGTGTGGGAAATCGCGCTGGCCCTGGTCCTCCTCATCGGCTCGGCGCTGCTCATCCGCACCGCGGTCGCGCTGGGCCGCGTGGATCCGGGCTTCGACTCCGGCAACGTGCTGACGATGCGCATGTCGCTCACCGGGCCGCGCTTCGTCGAATCCGAGGCCGTCGAGCAGTTGGTGCGCGACGGCGTCGAGCGGCTGCGCGCGGTACCGGGCGTCGTCGAAGCGAGCGCCACCTGCTGCGTGCCGTTGGAGGGAGGATACGGCCTGCCGTTCCGCATCGTGGGCCGGCCCGCCGATGGCCCCTTCAACGGCGGCGGCGGCTGGACCACGGTCTCGCCCGGTTACTTCGAGGTGTTCAAGATCCCGGTCAAGCGCGGCCGCACCTTCAAGGATTACGACAAGGGCGGCTCGCTCCCCGTCGTCATCATCAACGAGGCCATGGCGAAGCAGTACTGGCCAGAAAAAAGCGGGCCCAAGAGCGATCCGCTGAATGATCGCCTCATCATCGGGCGCGGCGTCATGCGCGAGTTCGCCGACGAGCCCGAGCGCCAGATCATCGGCGTGGTGGGCGACACCCGCGACGGCGGCCTCAACAACGACCCGCAGCCGACCATGTACATCCCGCAGGCACAGGTGCCGGACGCCGCCAACGCTCTCAACGTCCGGCTGACGCCGATCGCGTGGGTGGTGCGCACCCGGGTCGAGCCCCAATCCCTGAGCGGCGCGATCCAGGAGCAGCTCCGCCAGGCGACCGGGCTTCCCGTCTCCGACGTGCGTTCGATGGATCAGGTCGTCTCCAACTCCACCTCGCGCCAGCGCTTCAACATGTGGCTGATGACGGTGTTCGGCCTTTCCGCGCTGCTGCTGGCGGCGATCGGCATCTATGGATTGATGGCCTACTCGGTGGAGCAGCGGACGCAGGAGATCGGCATCCGCCTCGCGCTCGGAGCGCCGGCGGCGCGGGTCAGGAAGATGGTGGTGTTTCAGGGGATGGTCCTGGCGCTGGCGGGCGTCCTCATCGGAGTCGGCGCCGCGTTCGGCCTGGTCCGCTTCATGGAGGCCTTCCTTTTCGGCGTCGGCACGCGGGACCCGCTGGTCTTCGTCGGCGTGCCCCTGCTGCTGAGCATCGTCGCCTTCCTCGCCGTCTGGCTGCCGGCCAGCCGCGCCAGCCAGGTGGACCCGATCATCGCCTTGCGGTACGAATAGGAATTCACCTTTCTGTAGGGGCGGCCCTATGTGGCCGCCCTACGGCGGTCTCGATCGCACCAGCCCCAGATACCCCGGCGAGGTAAAGCCGGGAAAGACCTCAGCGATTTTGGAGTTGAGCACCCGGCGCTCGAGGATCTCCGCGAGCACGGTACGGTAGTCGGTGGTGACCTCCAGGTCTCCCGGCCCGTAAAGCTGCTCGGGGGCGAGCCCCGGCCAATCCGTGTAGACCCGCCCGCCGCGGACCCCGCCGCCGAGCAGGAACATGAAGTTGCCGTGTCCGTGATCGGTTCCTCCCGAAGCGTTCTCCCCGACCCGGCGGCCGAACTCGCTCATGGTCACCACGAGGATGCGATCCATGCGGTCGGAGAGGTCGGTGTAGAAAGCGGCCAGCCCTTCCGCCAGCTCGGCGACCAGGTTCGTCATCCTTCCGGTCACCTGCCCCTGCGTGGCGTGGGTATCCCAATCGCCGAGGTCTACGCACGCCACCTCCACCCCCAGGCCGGCTTTGATGAGCTGCGCCGTCTGCCGCAGGGCGCGGCCGAATTCGCTGTCCTGATACACGGCGCCATGCGCCGGTTTGAGGGAGCCGGGAGAGGCCGCGGCCAGAGTGGCGATTGCTTGCAGGCTCTGCTGCGCCTGCAGGTCGAGCCAGGCGTCGCCGCTATACAGAGAGGACAGCCGGGTCTGGAAGCGCGCGATCTCGGCCTCTCTCCCAGGCCGGCCGGCGAGATGAAAATCGGCGATCGAGCGCAGGGCGGTGGCGGGCACCGGTCCGCGCAAGGAGGCCGGGAGGAGCGAGCCCACGCCGACGGCGCGGAAGGGCGAGCCGTTCCCCGTGTCCAGAGTCGCCAGATGCCGGGCGAGCCAACCGGTGGGCACGGACTTGCTCCCCGGGGTGCCGCGCTCCATGAAATCCATGGCGTCGAAATGGGAGTGGGTCCTGTCCGGCGAGCCCGTGGCGTGGGCCACCGCGAGGACGCCGTCGTCGTACAGCTCCTTGAGCGGGGCGAGCGCGGGATGGAAGCCGAAGAAGCCGTCGAGGTCGAGGGCCGCGGGTGCGGGAATCGCCAACAGCGGACGGCTCCGGTAATAGTCGTCGTCGCCCACCGGCACGACGACGTTGAGGCCGTCGGCGCCGCCGCGCAGGAAGATACAGACCAGGATGTCCCGCTGCTCGGAAGGCGCGGCCGAGAACGCAACGCGAGGAAACCAGGACGGCAGCGCCAGACCGGCGAGCCCGATCGATTGCAGAAAGCCGCGGCGGGAGAGCGATGTCATGATGCGGTCCCGATCATCGCCATTGGAAACAGGGAGAGCTGAGGAGGAGGGCCGCGCCGGCCGCGATCGCGCTCCGCAGCTTGAATGCAGGAATGGCGGCGTTCGGCGGGACACCGGCGGCGAGGAAGCGGACCACCTCCCGATGATCGGCCTCCTCGAGCTGCCGCGCCAGCAGGCGCTCGGCCAGGTGGCCGGCGAGCGCCGCCGGCGTGAGGCGGCCGCGCAGTCCGGCGGCCAGGCCGTCGAGATCCACCTCCACCCCGGTCAGGGCGCCGGAGACCAGAGCGAGCCCCAGATTCCAGCGGTCGAGCAGGCCGTTGGTGTTGGCCCAGGCTTCCGCCGCGTCGGGGTAGCCGTTCGGAGGGGGCCAGTTGAACGGGAGCTGTCCCATGACATCGAGAACGGCGAGCAGCGTCTGCGCGCCGGCGGGGGAGACCCGCGCTTCGAGCGTCCTCAAGGCCGAGGCCACGACCTCCAGAGGCCGCTTGAGCTTCTGGCCGGCCGCAGCCCGGAATTCAGTGGAGAGCAGGATGACGCGCATCACCTCCCGCATGTCTCCCCCGGTCGCCGTGAAGGCGGCGGCCGCCTTGTCGATCAGAGACGCTGGAGGCCGATCCGAGACGAAGCGCCGGCAGAGCTTGGTGGCGAGGAAACGGGCGCAGGAAGGGTGCCCGGCCAGCAGGTCGAGTACCTGCTCGCCCTGACCGATCCCCAGACCGGCGGAGATCTGCGTGCCGAGGACGGTCCGCGCGCCGTCGTCGTGTTGGAGTGCATGGAAGTAGAAGGTGTTGCGCCGGATCCCGACGTTGGCGATCCGTTTCAGCGTCCAGCCGGTGAAGGCGCGAGCCACCTCCTGGACGTCCTCCTCGCTGAAGCCGCCTTCGACGCCCAGGGTATGCAGCTCCATGAGCTCCCGTGCGTAGTTCTCGTTCGGTCGCGACTTCTTGTTGGAAAAGTTGTCCAGGTAGACGATCATCGCCGGACTCTTGGCGGAGCCGCCGAGGAGGTCCCGGAAGCGGCCGAACGCGTGGCGGCGCATCACCTCGCGATCCTCGACCGTCTTGAAGTAAGCGACCGGCCCGTCGAGGTGGTGGACGTTGAAATGGTTCGACCAGAAGTCGACCATCATCTCGAAGAGCTGCCGGCGGCTGGACACCGCGCGGAGAACGGTGGCCGCCTTCAGCTCACCGGCTACCACCAGCCGGCCGTAGTTCTCGAGATTGCCCTGACCGAGAGCTACGGTGGGGAAGCCGGCCCGCACCGCCGCCTCGACCTCGGAGTCGTCGATCGCCTCGGGGTGGAGCTGCTCCTCGACGAACCCCTCGAAACCGAGCTGGCGCGCGCGCGAGAGGTCTCTGAGGCTCAGGCCGAAGGTGATGCGGCCGACGAGGTGGACGAGAGGATCGGGAGCGGGGAGTCCGGAGCTGACGGCTGCATTGGCGCTCCAGCGGATTGCGGACGGACTACCTGCGAAAGCGGGGGAGAACCCGGAGGCCGGCAGGGCCGCGGCTACCGTTCCCGCGCTACGCAAGAGGCTCCTACGCGTCAGGGCTTCGCCATGCACGGACGCCTCCCCTTCAGACGATGGCCTCTTAGCATAAACCAGAAGGGGAAAGGCAGATGACAGAGGTGCGGCTCAAAATCTTTGCCGCAACTCAAAATGCTTCACCGCAATCTCAGATCGAGTCGCGGCGCCGTCATCTGAGACACCACGATCCGAGATGCTTTACCGCGATCTCGATTCGAGTCGCGGTGCCGCCACCTGCTACGCCGCGACTCGGGGCACGGGTCCCCCGGGAAGGCCTGATCTGGCGGTCCCGAAAACAAGCTCGCGGCGTCGCACCGCAGGATGGGGGCGCCGCATCTGAGATGACGGCGGCGTTTCGCAAGATGGCGGCGCCGCTCCGTCATCTCAGAAATCCCGCCGCAGCCTTGTGGCGCGGCTCCGTCATCTCAGATGCGACGCCGCAGGATGGCGGCGAGGCCCCGCAAAGTCAGAAATCGCGCCGCAGGATGGCGGCGGGGCTCCGTCATCTCAGAAATCCCGCCGCAGCCTTGCGGCGCGGCTCCGTCATCTCAGATGCGGCGCCGCAGGATGGCGGCGCGGCTCCGCAGGATGAGAAATCGCGCCGCAGGATGACGGCGGCGCTCCGTCATCTCAGAAATCCCGCCGCAGCCTTGCGGCGCAGCTCAGTCATCTCAGATGCGGCGCCGCAGGATGGCGGCGGGGCTCCGCAGGATCAGAAATCCCGCCGCAGGCTTGCGGAGTCGCTCCGCCATCTCAGAAATTCCGCCGCAGGCTCGCGGCGCGGCTCCGTCATCTCAGATACGGCGCCGCAGGATGGTGGCGCGGCTCCGCAGGATCAGAAATCCCACCGCAGGCTTGCGGCGTCGCTCCGTCATCTCAGAAATTCCGCCACAGGCCTGCGGCGCGGCTCCGTCATCTCAGATACGGCGCCGCAGGATGGGGGCG
>JBIOVX010000088.1:0-12200 GCA_044868005.1 Thermoanaerobaculia bacterium
CAGGGCCGCCCCTGAGTGGTAGACGGCGGATCCTGGTCCTCGAGAAGCGCCCTACTGGTCGTTGTGCAGCTCGACGAACTCGTAGATGAAGTTGCCGGTGCCGGCGGCGTCAGCGAATTCGTTGATCACCACGCCCCTGACGCAGCCGGCGCCGGCGCCGCTGCCGGGCGTGGCGGTGGAGGAGGCCGTGATCGTCCAACTGCTGCTCGTGCCCGCTGCCAGGCAGGGGTCCTTGCGCTGCACGGTGCTGAGAGCGCTCGACGGCATCTGGATGGTGAAGCCGTCGATGGTCGCGCCCGCGGCGTTGAACAGAGCGTAATCCTCGCTGCCGTTGATCACCGGCATCTTGTCTGCCGAGTTGACGTAGACGGTGTTCGCGGGCAGCGGCGCGCCGCCGCGCCAGAAGGCCTCGAAGGCGGACTTGGTGGCGTTGCGCGCCACGATGAGGTAGCCGCCCGCGGGGATGCTGGTGCCGGACGGCAGGGTGAAGGAGTTGGTGGAGTTCCGCTGGTCGATGCGCCAGCCGGAGACGTTGACGCTGCTCCCTCCGGGACCGTAGGTGATCCACATGGGCGCCGACCAGAGATCGTGGCCGTCGGCCTGCACGGCGTGGACGTAATAGTAATAGGTGCCGGAGGTGAGGTTCTCCGTCAGCGAGATCGTCGGCTGGTTGGAGACGGTGCGGTAGGGGCTGCCGGGCACGCCGCCGCCGATCTGGCCGCGCCAGATCTCGAGCGTGGAGACGGCCTCGGCGCCCGGATCGTAGACCGCCGCGCGCAGGCTCGCCGAGCCGCTGGCGCTGAAGACGTCGCCCAGGATGTGCGTGCCGTCCGCGGTGGCGAAGACGAGCTGGGCGTTGGAGTCCTCGGAGGCGAAGAAGTGCCGCGCCTTGTGGGCCTGCAGCAGGGCGGTCTTGGTGAGCACCGGCGCGGCCGCGTTGGGCAGCAGGTAGACCGTGCGGTTGGGAATGCCGACCCCGTAGTTGTTGCAATGGGCGTCGTGGTCGGCCACCGGCCCCAGGTGGAAGCCCTTGTTCAGGGCCTCCTTCCAGCGCGGGCTGTAGTCGGTGGAGGCCACGTTGGCGTCGGCGCAGTTGGTGGCGGTGTTGAACGCCAGGCCGCTGCGCACGGCGATGCCCTGAAGGGCCGCGTCGGCGTCGGCGTTGAAGGCGTAGTTGTCGAACTCGCCGGTGGAGGGATGGCAGAGGATGCCGAGCGCGCCGGCGGACGACGGGTTCTCCAGCGAGCGCTTGTACATCGTCAGGTAGCCGAACCGCTTGGGCGTGAAGACGTCGAAGTAGCAGTTCGAGCCCGGCGTGCACTCCGGGTTCGGGCCGTTGCAGGTCGAGCAGGTCTCCCAGCCGAAGAGCTTCGGGGTCTCGAGCAGCGTGACGTGCCCCTGGTCGGCGTTGGTGGTGACGCCCCACTCCATGCCGTAGAGCGCGATGAAGACGTCGTTGACCGTGGCGGCGTTGGCCGCGGCGAGCCCGGCGGCGTAGCGCTGGCGGACCTTGGCCTCGGTGACCGGCGGGTTGTTGGTGGCCACCGCGTCGTTGATCAGATGGTTGTGCTCGTTGATCACCCAGTAGTCGAGGCCGGCCGAGTTGCGCGCGTAGTCGTAGACGGCCGCGGGAGCGAAGGTGCCGCTGCCGTAGGCGCTGCCGGAGGAGCAGGAGGTGGTGGGCTGGCCGCCGTCGGACCAGTTGGAGTGGCTGTGGGTGGAGCCGTAGTAGAAGCTGTAGCCGAAGCCGGTCTCGATGGGCGTGTGCTGCTGCGCCTGGCAGGAGCCCAGGGCCTTGCTCTGCCGCAGCCGCCCGGCGGCATCGGCGGTGAGGCGGTAGTCGACGATCACCTCGTCGGTGGAGGCCTGGGCTTCGCTGATTTCCGGGAGACTGGCGAGAGTGCCGTAGCGGTCCAGCCGCTGGCCGCCGTAGAGCCGGTCGGGCGCGAACCGGCCGCGGAAGGTGTAGAGGTACTTGCCCGCCGGCACTCGCCGGCCGTTCGCGTCGCGGCCGTTCCAGAGGAAGTCCGCGACCGCCTGCGCCTCCGGTCCGATGCGCGCCTCGCCCTCCACCGCGCGCACCAACCTCTCCGCCGGTCCCGCCGGACCCCGGATCTCCAGCCGCCAGACGGCGCGGCCGAAGTCGCCTTCCGCCGCGGCGCGCTGGAACGACAGCACGGTGTAGAGGCGGACGGCGCCGAGCTCGCCGGGCAGGACCGGCGAGAACTGGTAGGTATCGGAGCCGAGGAAGGCGATGAAGCCGGCGTCGCAGTCATCGTACTCGGCGGCGAGGCCGGCGGCCGGCAGGGCGAGGAGCCCCAGGAGCAGGATGCAACTTCTCCAGGACGAGCCAGGGATTCGGTGCATGCGAGCTTCCCTCCCAAAGGAGCCGTCCGGGAGCGGAAGGCTCCTACTGAGGATGGTGCGCGGGACGGTCCGAAAGAGGAGCGTCGGGCGCCAGGTCCTGAAGCTGCAGACGGGGCTGGACCCGCCGCGGCTTCGTTCCCGACCTTCTTGACAGGATTACGCCTCTGGCGTAGTTTGGCTGTGTGTTCACATTCATCGAGGCGGCAGCGGCAAGCGTGGCGGATTACGAGTCATTTACTTCGTGCGCTATGAACCCGACGAGCTGTGGCTGCTGACTCTATACGCCAAAGCCAGGCAGGAAAACGTACCGGCTCACATTCTCCGGCAACTGAAGGAGGCACTTGAACATGAGTAAGAAGCTGACTGGGCGCGCCCTTGCCGAGCTCGAGGCGAACCGCGATGTCTGGCAGGAGGTCCTCGACGGCGTCCGCGAAATCAAGGCAGGCGGGGGCAAGGTGGTCGAATCACCTTCGCCGATCGTGAGGGCGCGCCTGAAAGCAGGTCTAACGCAGGCACAGTTCGCTGCGTTGCTGGGGGTTTCAAGACGTACGCTGGAGCAGTGGGAGCAGGGGCGTCGCGAGCCAAGCGGCGCGGCCAAGACTTTGATCAGGGTGGCGGAGCTGCATCCCGAGGTGCTGCGGGAGCTTGCGGCATAGTCAATCGGTCCTGCGTCAGCTTGATACGGAAAGGACCTCCGTCAGTTCTCGGATCCCGCCCTCTGGCTCCCTCGCTCCTTGCCTACCCACCGGTCCGCTTGGCTGGCTTTGTCGATGGCGGCTTCGATGTCGAAGAGAGCCTGCGGCGCGCAGTAGCAGCCGCTGTCGTGCTTCACCCGGTGCGTTTTTCCCCGGATGGTGATCGAGGTGGTGGCGGAGGGAGAGTCGTGCATGTATCCCTTGCTGCAACGATCTCGCTGGCAGTTCTGATAGGTGAAATCCCCGATGGAGAAATAACCGGCCTTCTCGAAGACGGCGACGAGGTTCCGGACCTCCGCCAGCGGGATTTTTCGCGCGCGGTTCCCCTGCGTCTCGACGAACATCTTGCCGTGGTAGGAGACGCGTCCATCGCCGGTGATCCGGATCTGATAGATGGGACACTCGCCATAGCACATGCCTCTCTCCAGGGTGATGACGACGTTGCGGAGCTCGGCGTCCGAGAGGGGAGCGCCGGCGCCAGGTCCTGAAGCTGCAGGCAGGGCCGCACCGAGCAGCGCGAGCAGGAAGAGAATCCGTAGCATGGGGGCCTCCTTTCACATGCCCTCCACCCGCTTAGACATGGAGGGCAGTCCGGAGAGTTCCCGCGCCCGGGCATCCCCGCTACGCTTGGTGCATTTAGCGGCGGCTGGCGAGTTGCAACGCAGGTTTCACGCTGCGAGCCATTGCTGAGTGACGGATTCGGCCTTCCGTTCGAACTCGGTTTGCGTCATGCCGGTACGCCTGAACCTGGCGAGGATGAGTTGCTGGAGCCGTTCTGTCATGGCGGCGGTTTCCGAGGATAACTTCTGAAGCCGCGCGGTGAATCCACCAGCGGCCTTCCAATCGGCCTCATCCGCCTGCTGGTGAAGGCTTCGATGCACCAGCCAATGACGTTCTCGAAAGAGCAGATCGAGGGCAGACTGAAGCTCTTGCGCCGGCACTTGGGAACTGGCCGCCAGATCCGTACTGATACGGCTGAGGGCTTCCCCCTCCAGGTCTTCCAGGAGATGCGAGACGTCCTTTCCGGCGTCACCCGGCTCGAGCTGGAAGGCCAAGGCGTGGTAGATGACGAGGAGCCTCTCGAGCTCTTGGAACCGTCGAAGAGCTTCACTGATCCATGCCTGTCTGTCGTATCGGATTGCCTCTCGCAGCCAGTTGGGAGCGGGCTCTTCGCGAGAAACTGCAAATCGTGCCGCGTGCTTTCCTCGCGTCCCCTGCGAAAAATCGTACTCGGGGCGCAGCTCGTCTCGATCAGGGTTCTGCTTGCTCATAGTCTCTACGCTCGCGGGGTTCTGCTACCCGTGCATTGATGATTCGGATTCGGCGGCCACGGTCCGTATACGCGATCACGAGAAGACGATCGACATACGATCGGCCGATGCAGATAAACCGCGCTTCGTCTTGGGAATGATCCGGGTCTGGACGATCCAACGCCAGGGGATCCGCAAACGCCGTTGCCGCCTCGCCGAAAGATACCCCGTGTTTTCGTAGGTTGGCCTCTGCTTTGTCTGGATCCCATTCGAAGTCTTCGTTCACGAAGATCTCAGCTTCCCGCTGTCAATGCTCTCGGCGACGGGTTCGGTGGGGTCGTCGTATCGGATGGGTGTTCCACGTAGAGGGTATGGGTCCTTTTCCTGCGGACGCTCCGAGGCCTCGAGGACGATGACTTCCACCGTATCCCCCGCCCGGAACGGCACTTCTTTGAGCACCAGGCTTTTGTCGCCGCTGACCGTCGCCTCGACCCGGTAGGCTTTCATGGTCCTAATCATGGCATAGAATCGCCAGACTCGGGCGCGATCCGGGTCGGTCTGGAGGAGACACGATGTCGGTCAAGCATGTCTATGCGTTCGGCGGCGGTTCGGCGGAGGGAGACGGGAGCCAGAAGGATCTCCTGGGAGGCAAGGGCGCGGGCCTGGCGGAGATGAGCCGGCTCGGCATTCCGGTGCCTCCGGGGTTCACCATCACGACGGAGGTCTGCGCCTGGTACCACCAGCACGGCAGCGCTTACCCCGAAGGCCTGGAACGGGAGGTGGCGGAGCACCTCGCGCGGGTCGAAGAGCTGACTGGGCAGCGCTTCGGCGATCCCGAGAATCCGCTGCTGGTCTCGGTGCGCTCCGGCGCCGCCAGGTCCATGCCGGGGATGATGGATACCGTCCTCAACCTCGGCCTCAACGACTCCATCATCGAGGCCCTGATCGCGCGCGGCGTCGACGAGCGCTTCCTGCTCGACGCCTACCGGCGCCTGCTCACCATGTACGGCGACGTGGTGCTGGGCGTGCCGCATCACTCCTTCGAGAAGATCCTCGGCGATGCGCGCAAGCGCCAGGGCGCTACCAACGACTTCGAGCTCACCCCCGAGTCGCTGCGCGGCGTCGTCGCGGACTTCGAGCGCACCATCGAGGAGCACGGCAAGCCGTTCCCGCAGGGTCCTCAGGAGCAGCTCTGGGGCGCCATCGGCGCCGTCTTCGAGAGCTGGAACAATCCGCGGGCGCGCGAGTACATGCGCCTCGAGAAGATCACTGGTCTGCTGGGCACGGCGGTCAACGTGCAGAGCATGGTGTTCGGCAACCGCGGCGCGGACTGCGCCACCGGCGTGGCCTTCACCCGCAACCCCGCCACCGGCGAGCGGCGGGTCTACGGCGAATACCTCACCAACGCCCAGGGCGAGGACGTGGTGGCCGGCATCCGCACGCCGAAGGACATCGTTCCCGCCGACGGCACGGGCGGCCTCGCCGCCGACTTCCCCGAAGCCCACCGCCAGCTCGTGGAGATCTGCGGCCGGCTGGAGCGCCACTTCCGCGACATGCAGGACGTGGAGTTCACCATCCAGCACGGCACGCTGTACATGCTGCAGACGCGCGCCGGCAAGCGCACCGGCCCGGCCGCCATCCGCATCGCGGTCGAGATGGTGGAGGAGGGCCTGATCGACGAGCGCGAGGCGCTGGACCGCGTCCAACCCACGCAGCTCGCCCAGATGCTGGCCCCGGAGTTCGACCTCGAGCAGAAGAAGAAGGCCGTCACGGAAGGCAACCTCCTCGCCAAGGGCCTGCCCGCCGGTCCCGGCGCGGCTTCCGGCAAGATCGCTCTGACCGCGGACCGCGCCGCCGAGATGGCCGCGGCGGGTCCGGTGCTCCTGGTGCGTGCCGAGACCTCGCCCGAGGACATCGTGGGCATGCACGCCTCGGCGGGCATCCTCACCTCGCGCGGCGGCATGACCTCGCACGCCGCCGTGGTGGCCCGCGGCCTCGGCAAGCCCTGCATCGTCGGCGCCGGCGATCTGGAGGTGGACGAGCACGCCGGCGAGGTGCGCGTGGGAGAGCGCGTCTTCCACGAAGGCGACGAGCTGTCCATCGACGGCTCGACGGGCGAGGTGATCGCCGGCGCTCTGGCCTCCCGCCCGTCGGAGGTGCTGCGCGTGCTCCTCGACCGGGCGGCGCCGTCCGCGGCGGCCCACGCGTTCACCCGTCTCCTCGAGTGGGCCGACGCCGAGCGCCGGATGAAGATCCGCGCCAACGCCGACACGCCGCACGACGCCACGGTGGCCGCCGCCCTCGGCGCTGAAGGCATCGGTCTCTGCCGCACCGAGCACATGTTCTTCGACGACGAGCGCATCGCCTGGGTGCGGCAGATGATCCTGGCGAGCAGCGACGAGGTGCGGCGCGCCGCCCTCTCCCGCCTGCTGCCCATGCAGCAGAAGGACTTCGAGGGCATCTACGCGGCGCTCAACGGCCTGCCGATCACCATTCGCCTCCTCGATCCGCCGCTCCACGAGTTCCTGCCGCGCGAGGAGAAGGCCCTGCGCGTCCTCGCCGAGCAGATGGGGATCGACTCGGCCGACGTCAAGGCGCGGGCCGAGGTCCTCGCCGAGGCCAATCCCATGCTGGGCCTGCGCGGCTGCCGGCTGGGGATCACCTTCCCTGAGATCTACGAGATGCAGGTGGAGGCCATCGTGCGCGCCGCCTGCGTGCGCAGCCGCGCCGGCGACACGGTAAAGGCCGAGATCATGGTCCCTCTCGTCGGCACGGAGCAGGAGATGATCCGCCTGCGGCAGATGACCGCCGGCGTGATGCAGAAGGTGCTCGGCGAGGAAGGGATGCAGCTCGACATCCTGATCGGCACCATGATCGAGGTGCCCCGCGCGGCGCTGGTGGCGGACAAGATCGCCCGCCACGCCGACTTCTTCTCCTTCGGCACCAACGACCTGACGCAGATGACCTACGGCTATTCGCGAGACGACGCCGGCCGCTTCCTGCCGCAGTACGTGGAGCAGAAGGTGCTGCCCTGGGATCCCTTCCAGAGCCTGGACGACGAGGGCTGCGGCCAGCTCGTGCAGATGGCGTGCGAGAAGGGCCGCGCCACCCGCGACCATCTGCATCTCGGCGTCTGCGGCGAGCACGGCGGCGATCCGCAGTCGATCGACTTCTTCGAGCGCGTGGGCCTCGACTACGTCTCCTGCTCGCCGTACCGGGTGCCCATCGCGCGCCTGGCGGCGGCTCAGGCGAGCCTCAAGCACGGCAAGGCTGAGAAACCGCAGCCGGGTATTGCCACCGCCGTGGCCGCGGCCGGTGCGGCTGTGGCGTCGATGGTCGAACGCTGACCTGTAGGGGCGGCCCTGCAGAAGACCCTTTCCCGAATTCGGCCCGCTCCTTGCAGGATTCTCTGCGAGGAGGTGGCTGCCATGGACGATTCTGAGAAGAGCTACGGCTACAGCGAAGATCTCTACCACGGGAAGCGTCCCGAGAAGAGCTACGAATACGGTGCGGAAGGCGAGACGGCGGACGCCCAGGGAACCGAGCTCGCCCCCGAGGAGGAGGCGATCCATATCGTAGGCCCGCGCGTGGAAGAGCCCGAGCCCGCCGCCGAGGCGGGGGAATACGACTACGGGCGCGGGGAACCGGAGGTGGAGTCCTTCACTTGGGGGAATACGGAGGCTCCGGAGGCTGTAGGCGCCGGAGGGGGCGAGGGTGGTGGTTCAAAAGGCGAGTGATGTCGGAGCGGCCTGCCCTCCGAAGCCTCACCCCCTGACCCCCTCTCCGTGACCGGAGAGGGGGAAAACAGCAAGAGCAGCGTCCTTTTCTTGTTTCCCCCTCTTCCCGTCAGGGAGAGGGGGCCAGGGGGTGAGGCTTCGGAGGGCATATCCGCCCGAAATCACAGGCCTGCTGGAGAGGGGGAACAAGGCGGCCTCTCTGAAGACTGCTACAGTTCCTCCGTGTCCCGCATCCGCCTCCTCCCTGATCCCCTGGTGAGCCAGATCGCCGCCGGCGAGGTGGTGGAGCGGCCGGCTTCGGTAGTCAAGGAGCTGGTGGAGAACGCGCTCGATGCCGGGGCCGGGCATCTGGAGATCCACCTGGAGCACGGCGGCAAGGCGTGGATCGAGGTGGCCGACGACGGCTCGGGCATGGGACGGGACGACGCGCTGCTCGCCTTCGACCGCCACGCCACGAGCAAGATTGCGAGCTTCGCGGACCTGGAGCGGGTGGCCACTCTGGGATTCCGCGGTGAAGCCCTCGCCTCCATCGCGTCCGTGGCGCGCGTCGAGCTGACCACCGCCGATCAGCCGGGCGATGGCCAGCGGGTGGTCATCGAAGGCGGCAGGGTGCGGGCGGCCGAGCCGTTCTCCCGCCCGGTCGGCACCACGCTCGACGTCCGCTCGCTCTTCTTCAACGTGCCCGCCCGGCGGAAGTTCCTCAAGGCTCCGCAGACCGAGCTGCGCCGCTGTCTGGAAGTGGTGCAGGGCTATGCCTTGGCGCGTCCGGACGTGCGCTTTCAGGTCTTCCATGAGGGCCGCGAGCTGCTGGACGCTCTGGCTACGGCAGGAGATGCCGGATCGCGCGAGCGCATCGGCCAGATCTTCGGCGTCGAGCACGCGGCGCGGCTGGTGGAGATACCGGAGAGCTGGGAAGGACAGGAGGCGATCCGCGGCTTCGTCGGCATGCCGGAAACCGCGCGCGGCCGGCGCCAGTTCGTCTACGTCAACCGCCGGCTGATCCGCGACCGCGCCGTGCTCGCCGCCTTCTACCGGGCGGTGCGCGACGAATGGAAGAGCGAGGACTTCCCGGCCCTGTTCCTCTTCCTCGACGTGCCGCCGGAGGAGGTGGACGTCAACGTCCATCCCCAGAAGGCGGAGGTGCGCTTTCGCGATCCCGGCCTCGTCGATCGCATCTACGACGCCCTCCGCCGCGCCTTGGAACGCGCCCGCGGCGAGGAGGCCGCGCCGCTGCGGCCCCCCACGGCCGAGCCCTACGTTCCATTCGCCTGGCAGGGGCTCGGAGAGAAGCGGGCGCCCGTCGCCTGGGACCGATCCGGCGATCCGTCTGTGGAAGTCAGCGGGGATCAGGCCTCGACGGGCATGCCGGCTCGTCTGGCGGCGCCTTCCTATACGCCGGCCGCGCGGCCGATCGTCCCCCTCTCCGGACGCTCGGGCGAGGCGCGGCCGTTTCGTCTGCTCGGCCAGTACAAGGGGACGCTGATCCTCCTCGAAGGTCCGGACGGCCTCTACGTGATCGATCAGCACGTGGCCCATGAGCGCATCCTCTATGAGCGTCTGCGGCGTTCTCTCGCGGCCGTGCGTCCGCCCGTCCAGCATCTGTTGACGCCGGTTCTCCTGGAGCTCGCGCCGGCCGAGCGCCTCCGTCTGCTCGAGCTGGTGCCGGGTCTCGAAGAGCACGGCTTCGGCGTCGCGGCGCTCTCGGGCAACACTCTCGCGTTCACTTCGTCGCCGGCCGTCCTCTCCGCCGATGGCGCCGAGGCCTTGCTGCGCAGCCTCGCCGCGGACTCGGGCGACGGCACGGCAGGCCCGGCCGACCTCTCCCGCCGCATCCTCGAATCCCTGGCCGCCAGCATGGCTTGCAAGGCGGCCGTCAAGATGCACCATCCCCTCTCGGCGCCCGAGATGGAGGCTCTGGTCGCCGAGTTGTTCGCCGCCGAGCAGCCCTACGCCTGTCCGCACGGCCGGCCGATCGTGCTGCAGATGACGGACTCGGATCTGGAGCGGCGGTTCGGGCGGAGATAGTACGATTCCGCCATGCCCTTCGGCCGCCGTGATCTCACTCCGCTCGAAAAGCGCCTCGACTATCGCTTCAAGCGGCCGGACCTCCTGGACCTGGCCCTGACCCATCGTTCGTGGGCCAACGAGCAGGGGATCCCCGAGCATTACGAGCGGCTGGAGTTCCTGGGCGATTCCGTGCTCGGCCTGGTCACCGCCGAATGGCTCTACCGGGAACATCCGGAGCTGCCGGAAGGAGAGCTCTCGAAGCTCAAGGCGCAGCTCGTCAGCCGCGAGACCCTGGCCCAGTATGCCCGCGAGCTCGACCTGGGAACCGTGCTCAAGATCGGCGTGGGGGAGGACCGTTCGGGCGGCCGCACCAAGTCCTCCCTGCTCTGTGACTCGCTCGAAGGCGTCTTCGGAGCGCTCTACCTGGACGGCGGGCTGGAGGCGGCGCGCAAGGCCATCCTGCCCATGCTGAAGGGCTCCTTCGAAGTCGTCGAGCGGACGGTGACCGACGCCAAGACGCAGCTCCAGGAGGTCTCGCAGGCCTTGGGATGGGAGCTGCCCGAGTACCGGCTGGCCGGCTCTTCGGGACCGGACCACGACAAGACCTTCGTCGTCGAGTGCTGGCTGGCCGGAGCGCCGGCCGGCCAGGGGGAAGGCCCGAGCAAGAAGATCGCGGAGCAGCGAGCGGCGGCGGATGCGCTGGCGAAGTTGCCGGAGAGGTAGATCCTTCTAGTACAATCCCGCCCCCATGAGCGAGCCCGTCCCCGTCACTTCGATTCGCGAGCTGTCCCGTCACGTCGGCCAGGAGGTCGAGCTTTCGGGATGGATCGACAACAAGCGTTCCAGCGGCAAGATCGCCTTCGTGCAGGTGCGCACGACCGGCGGCACCGTGCAGGCCGTGGCCGGCCGCAACGACGTCTCCGCAGCCGACTGGGCGGAGATCGAGCGCGCCACGCAGGAGTCGACGGTCCTCGTCACGGGGACGGTGAAGGAGGACAAGCGGTCGCCCTCCGGCGTCGAGATCCAGTGCAAGGGGTTCAAGATCCTCTATCTCACCGAGGACTATCCGATCACCCCCAAGGAGCACGGCACGGCGTTCCTCATGGAGCACCGCCACTTGTGGCTGCGTTCCAGCCGCCAGCGCGCCGCCTTGCGGGTGCGCAGCGAGGTGGAGCAGGGGATCCGCGACTTCTTCTACGAGCGCGACTTCACGCTCATCGATTCGCCCATCCTCACGCCCGCCGCCTGCGAGGGGACCTCGACGCTCTTCGAGACCGATTACTTCGGCGACAAGGCCTATCTCTCCCAGTCCGGCCAGCTCTACCTGGAGCCGGCCGCGGCGGCCCTCGGCAAGGTCTACTGCTTCGGCCCCACCTTCCGCGCCGAGAAGTCGAAGACCCGCCGCCACCTCATGGAGTTCTGGATGGTGGAGCCGGAGGTGGCCTTCCTGGAGTTCGACGGCCTCTGCGCGCTCGCCGAGGAGTTCGTGGGCTATCTCGTGGCCCGCATCCTCGACCGCTCGCGCGAGGACCTCAAGGCGCTGGAGCGCGACACCGCGAAGCTCGAAAAGATCGTGCCGCCCTTCCCGCGCATCACCTATACCGAGGCGATCGAGATCCTCAACCGCGAGGGGAATCCCATCCAGTGGGGCGACGACTTCGGCGGCGACGAGGAAACCATCCTGGCCAGCCAGTACGACCGGCCGGTGATGGTGACCCGGTTCCCGGCTGCCTTCAAGGCCTTCTACATGCAGCCCGCTCCCGAGAACCCGGACCTCGTGCTCGGCCTCGACCTGATCGCGCCTGAGGGCTACGGCGAGATCATCGGCGGCAGCCAGAGGATCCACGACCACGACCTGCTGCTCTCGCGCATCCGCCAGCACAACCTGCCGGTAGAGGCCTTCCAGTGGTACCTCGACGTGCGCAAGTACGGCGCTTATCCGCACAGCGGTTTCGGCATGGGTATCGAGCGCTTCGTGGCCTGGATGACGGGTCTGACCCATCTCCGCGAGACGATTCCGTACCCGCGGACGCTGTATAGAATTTATCCGTAAGCCTCTTGTCCTTGCTTCTGCAATGCTGTAAAAACAAGCTTGTCTCCTGTTGGAGTTTCTTCGTAGGGACGGGGCTTGTCCCCGCCCAGGA
>JBIOVX010000089.1:0-10196 GCA_044868005.1 Thermoanaerobaculia bacterium
CTGACGCGCGACTTCCCATCCTGGCCCGGAGCTCGCTAAGCTCCCCAAAGAGGCCGGAGATACGACTGCAGGCCTTACCCAAACCGCCCCGGATCCATCGCCCAACCGTGCGGAGAGAAGGAGTTGGGCTCAAAACGACCCCCTTAGACCCCTTGACGGAGGAGTCCAGATAAGGGGGACAGGGGGTGAGGCTTCGCAGGGCCGGCGGACTAGGAGGGGCAGAACCGATTGGACCGCCCCTACTCCCTCACCAGCAGATACTCCTGAATCCCGTGCTGCAGAAGGAACGAGCGGTCCACGCGGAAGCCCTTGAGCAGACCGGTGACCTCGTAGGGCACGAAGCGGGGCGAGGGCCGCTCGGCCATGGTGCGCCGGTCGTAGATCAGGCGGTCCTCGTCCTGGATCTTGAAGCGGAACGGCTGGGCCGGGATGTGCTTGTGGTACGACATCAGCACGAAGGTCATCGCGCCCGGCTCGGTATAGCGCCGGAGCTGCTCGCCGAAGTACGCCAGCTCCTTGCGGCGAAGGTAGTTGAACAGGTCCCAGGCGAGGACGACGTCGAAGCGGGTGTCCTCCGGCACGGCGAGGAACTCGGCGAAGAAATCCGGACCGGCGATGTCGCCCTCTTCCCCCGTGGAGACGCGGGAGGAGAGGGCGGCATAGAGGTCCTCGATGTAGAGCTTGCAGCCGTAGCGGGAGAGGAACTCGACGTTGGAGCCCACGGCCGAGCCGAGGTCCAGGACGGTGACCTTGCGCCCGCGGATCTCGTCGAAGAGCGCCGCGAGCGCCAGGGACCGGTGGACGACGGGCTCGATGGCGGTGGGAACCCGGGCCTGCTCCTTGCGGACGACCGCGCTGCGCGCGGAGGAGAACCAGGCCATCAGGCGCTGGCCTTCACTCCCGCCGTCTCGGCACGCACCGGCTCCACTGGCCGGACCGGCTGCGGGGGCTCCACCGGCCGGACGTTCTCGCGAAGGGACTCAGCCGGCCGCGGAGACGAGGTTGCCGTTGCCGCCTCCCGCGGCGGCTCCATGTCGATGCTGCCCTTGAAGCGCGAACCGTCCTCCAGCACCACGCGGGGCGCCGTGATGTTGCCCTGGATCGCACCCGACTGCCGCAGAATGGCCTGCTCCCGCGCGTAGACGTTGCCGTCCACCTCGCCTTCGATCGTCACCACGCGGCCGAAGAGGTCCGCCTTCACCCGGCCGTTCTTGCCAACGGTGACGTTGTTCTGCTTCAGGTCCACCTTGCCTTCGACGCGGCCTTCGATGACGAGGTCCTCTTCGCCGGAGAGGTCGCCCTTGATGAAGATCGAGGGACCGATGGTGGCGCGTTCCGTGCGCCGCGGCGGCTCGCCGGCCACCGGCGTCGGATTGGGGGCCGCGGCGGGCCGCGGCGGGGTGACGGGCGTGGGTTCGGGATGGGAAGAGGTCGGCTGATCGTCACGCTTCCAGGCCATCAAACTTCTCCTTCTCAACGGTTTGAAGTTGCAACAGGCAGGGTACGGGCGCGGCGGGAGGATGTCAAGAAGGCAAATAGGGTTTTGGCTATATTTACCCTGGGAGCGCCGGCGTCCTCGCCGGCCGGCCGGGCTGCCGGCGGGGACGCCGCGCTCCCAGGAAGACGCCGCTCACCCCGCCAGCCGCGCGTTGAGCGTGATCTCGACGCCGCCGAGGGCCTGGGAGACGGGGCAGCCTTCCTTGGCTTTGCGCGCGGCTTCCTGGAAGGCGGCTTCGTCGATGCCCGGCACCTCGGATTCGTTGTCGAGCTCGATGCGGGTGATCTTGAAGCCTTCGCCCACCTTCTCGATGTGCACCTTGGCCGAGGTCGCGACGCGCTTGGGCGTGAAGCCGGCGCGGCCGAGGCCGGCCGCGAAGGCCATGGAGAAGCAGCCGGCGTGCGCGGCGCCGATCAGCTCCTCGGGATTGGTGCCTCCCGCCTCCTCGAAGCGCGAGCCGAACGAGTAGCGGCCCTCGAAGGCGCCGCTCCCCAGCTTCATCGTTCCCTGTCCCTCTTTGAGACTGCCTTCCCAGACCGCGTTGGCTTTGCGTACGGGCATGATTTCCTCCTCCCGGTGGGGATCAATTCGGATCAATTCGATTTGCGCTAGGAGCTCCGCGGCGGCTTGGCGGCGCGGAAGACGAGCTCGGTCTCCGGCGGGAGCTCGCGGACGCGGGTGATCTCGACCGGCGTCTCGGCGTTCCAGTCGACGTGCAGCGTCACCTCGACCTTGTCGTTGGCCTGGATTCCCGCCACCGGCACGCCCTGGGCAACCGGGAAGGGCATGGCCATGGGGTCCATGCCATCCATCTTGCCGTCGCGGCTCACCCAGTCGTCGATCGCCTCATGGTAGAGGTACAGGCCGGTCGAGGGATCGGGAGGCTGCACGACCTGGGCGCGGACGGTGTAGTCCCGTCCCGCCAGCGGTTTCTCGCCGCACCCGGAGACCAGCAGCAGGACGGCGCCGCAGGCCAGGGCGAGGCACTGTTTCAGCTCTCTCCGCATCGCTTCCTCCGTCGAGGGCGGATCGTAGCACGGCCTCCACCGCCGGGGTGGCGAGGGCACTGATAAGGTAGACGCGGGAAGGAGCACGCATGAGCGACCGAGGAGATCTCCGGCTGGGACGATACGAAGCGGCGGTCGAGGCACGTCTCGCCGCATGGCAGGAGGAGGACTTCGGCCGGCGCATGTGGGAGAAGGACTACCGCGCGTGGTCCACAGAGCCCGTCGACGAGCTTGCCGACCGCCTCGGCTGGCTGGAGCTGCCCGACACGATGTCGGCGGAGGCGGGGAGGCTCGTGCGCTTCGGCCGCGAGGTGGGGGAGGAGGGGATCCGCGACGCCGTGGTGCTGGGCATGGGCGGCTCGAGCCTGGCGCCGGAGGTCTACGCGCGGACGTTCGGCCACGCGTTCGGCCGGCCGGCGGTGACCGTCCTCGACAGCACGCATCCCGACGCCGTGCGGGAGCTGGCGGGCCGGCTCGATGCCGAGACGAGCCTGTTCGTGGTGTCGAGCAAGTCGGGCACCACCACGGAGACGCTCTCCTTCTGCCGCTACTTCTGGAAGCTGGCGGGGGAGCGGGGCCGGCATTTCGTGGCGGTGACCGACCCTGGGACGCCGTTGCAGCAACTGGCCCGCGAGCGCGGCTTCCGCGAGGTGTTCAACGCTCCCGAGGAGGTCGGCGGCCGCTACAGCGCCTTGACGCCGTTCGGGCTGGTGCCGGCGGCGCTCCTGGGAGTGGACGTCGGCCGGCTGCTCTCGCACGCCCGCGCCATGGCGCAGGCCTGCCGGCCCGGCGTCGCGACGGAGAGCCATCCCGCCCTGCGTCTGGGAGCCGCCATGGGCGAGCTGGCCCTCGCCGGCCGCGACAAGCTGACCTTCATCACCTCCCACTCGCTGGAGTCGTTCCCGGAATGGCTGGAGCAGCTCGTCGCCGAGAGCACCGGCAAGGAGGTGCTGGCCGGCGGCGAGCGGCGGGGCGTCGTGCCGGTGGCGGGGGAGCCCCTGGGACAGCCGGAAGCCTACGGCGACGACCGCTTCTTCGCCGCGCTCCTGCTCGCGGGCGACGACGTCTCCGCGATCGAGCCGCGCCTCGAGGCGCTCGAACGGGCCGGCCATCCGGTGGCCCGCTTCCGGCTCGCCGACCGTTACGGCCTGGGAGCCGAGATGTTCCGCTGGGAGATGGCCACCGCCGCGGCCGGCGCCGTGCTCGGGGTAAACCCTTTCGACCAGCCGGACGTGGAGCTCGCCAAGAAGCTGGCCAACGCGGCGATGAAGAAGGGGGCGGGCAAACGGCGGAAGGCGGGAGACGCGGTCTCGTCCTCTGACCTCCAGGCCCTCGGTTCGGCGCTGGCCGCCTGGCTGGACGGCGCCCGGCCGGGGGACTACCTGGGCATCCACGCCTATCTGCCGCCGCGGCCGCAGACGGCCGAGGCCTTGCGCGCGCTGCAAGCCGCTCTCCACGCCAGGACCCGTCTCGCCGTGACGCTGGGCTACGGTCCCCGTTTCCTCCACTCCACGGGCCAGCTCCACAAGGGCGGGCCGGACCGCTGCCGTTTTCTCCAGCTCGTGGACGAGCCCGCCGAGGACCTCGCCGTGCCGGAGACCGAATACACCTTCGGCAAGCTCATCCGCGCCCAGGCGGACGGCGACCGCCAGGCGCTGGAGGAAAAGGGGCGGACGGTGGTGCGAGTGGATCTTGGCAGGGAGGACCGGGAAGGGCTCCGGGCAGTGCTGGAGGTGTCGGGGGCGGCTTTGCCGTAGCGACCTTCACGTCTTGGGTCTTGGGTCCTGGGTCCTGATAAGAATTCAAGACCCAGGACCCAGGACGCGGTGGGCACGGCGGTTGAATCGAAATAGTCCCATGATCCTCGCCGGTGACATCGGCGGCACCAAGAGCGATCTCGGCCTCTTCGAGGTCGTGGAGGGAGAGCTGCGGCTCGTGCGCTCCGAGCGCTATCGCAGCAAGGAGTTCGCCGGGCTCGCGGCGGTGATCGAGGCCTTCCTGGCGGCGGGCTCAGCCCCGGGGCCGATCGAGATCGCATGCTTCGGCATCCCCGGCCCGGTCATCGACAACCGGGCGAGCACCGCGAACCTCGCCTGGGTGGTGGACGGAGACGCGGCGGCCGTGGAGTCTGGGATATCCCGGGTGGTGCTGATCAACGATCTGGTGGCCACGGCGGAGGGGCTCGCGCTGCTGGCGGACGACGAGATGGCGGTGCTCCAGGAGGGCGCCGCTGAACGCGACGGCAACCGCGCGCTCATCGCCGCGGGCACCGGCCTCGGCATGGCGCTGATTCCGCGGATCGGCCGCCGCTGGGTGCCGGTGCCGTCCGAAGGCGGGCACATGGACTTCGCTCCCCGCACCGAGGAGGAGGTCGGCTTGATGCGCTATCTGCGCGAGAAGTTCGGCCGTGTGAGCGCCGAGCGCGTGGTCTCCGGGCTCGGCCTGTTCAACGTCTACCAGTACCTGAGGGACGTCGGCCGTCTGCCGGAGACCCCGAGCGTGCGCGAGGCGCTCGCCGGCGGCGAAGATCCGGCGCGGGTCATCGGCGAGGCGGCGCTCGCGGATTCGGCAAGCTGTGCGCTGTGCTCGCGGACACTGGAGATGTTTGTGGCCGCCTACGGCGCGGCGGCGGGGAACCTGGCGCTGCTCGGCACGGCGACCGGGGGGGTCTGGCTCGGCGGCGGCATCTCCCCCAAGATCCTGCCGCGCCTCGAGGACGGCCTCTTCCTCCAGACCTTCACCGCCAAGGGCCGCTTCGTGCCGTTCCTCGAGAAAGTCCCGGTGCGCGTGATCCTCAACGACCGCACGGCCCTGCTCGGCGCCGCGCGGTATGCGGCAGAGTTGCTCACGGGGTGACGACGCGCCTCATCGCCCGCCGCCCCTCTGGAGGTGCCGGGCGAAGAAGGCGGTCGTGCGCTGCCAGGAATCCTTGGCGGCCTCGGGCCGGTAATTGCCCCCCGAGGGATTGGCGAAAGCGTGGCCGGCGCCTTCGTAGATATGGACCTCCACCGGCTTGCCGAGCTTCTTCAGGGCGCTCTCGAACTCCTTAACGGTGGCCACCGGAATGCTCTGATCCTGGGCGCCGAAGAAGCCGAGGATGGGGGATTTGATCGTCGCGAGCTTCGCCGGGTCCGTCTCCAGATGGCCGTAGTAGATGACTGTGGCCCCGATCTTGTTCGGGGCCAGCAACGCGGTGGCGAGCGACCAGCCGCCGCCGAAGCACCAGCCGATGACGCCGAGCTTCGTCGTTCCCTTGCCTTCCAGGTAGGCGACGGCCCGCCGCATGTTCTCCTCGCCCGCCGGCATGTTCTGCAGGACGGCGTTCATCAGCTTCATCGCCGCGTCGGGAGTGTCCGCCTTCTGCCCGCCGTAGAGATCGACGGCCAGCGCCTGATAGCCTTCGCCGGCGAGCCGCCGGGTCATGGCCTTGATGTTGTCGTTGAGGCCCCACCACTCCTGGATGACGATTACGCCGGGCAAGGCGCCCTGCGCCGACCTCGGCCGGGCGTAGTAGCCGCGCAAGGGCTTGCCGCCGACCTCGCCGTAGGTCACCTCCTCGGCGTTGACCGGCTGCGCCGGCTCTTGCTGGGCCGCCTGCGTGGGCGCCGGTTTGTCGTGCTGGTGTTCCTGGGCCATGCGGTCCATAGTGGAACGCTCGTCGGCGCGAGCCATGGCCGGTAAGAGGAGCAGGACGAGGGAGAGGGGGAGGATGTGAGGGTTCATAGAGGCTCCTTTTTCACGCGCGGATCTCTTCGCAGGCGGGAATCTACATGCAAAGGGCATGTCCGAGTGGCTATCCAATGCGATTAAGGCATATACTCAGGCCGACGAAACCAGCTTGGCGATTGGAAGACCAACCATGAAGATCTTCCTCAAAGCCTTCGTAGCCTTGATCCTGCTGGCCCTGGCCGTGTGGGCCATCCGTTCCGACGAGCGGGAGGACGGCAAGGCCAGCGCCGCGCCGCGCGTGGCTCAGACGCCGGACCCGGGCGCGGATCCCTCCTGGCGGCACGCTCCGCTGTGGGACGACGGCAAGGCCGAGTTCTGCGCCTACGATGTGACTTGGGCCCGCTACGGCCATCACTTCGACGGCCGCGCCCTGCTCATCCTGGTCAAGGAGCCGTGGGCGCCGGACCTCGACGTCAAGGCCGATACGCCGCGCCCGGACGGCTTCGACGTGCTGAAGCTCAACCACGTGCGGGACGTACCCACCGGCATCTACACCTACCACCAGATGGCGAGCGTCTTCATGCGCCGCGACTCGGGAGCCGTGCAGAAGATCGCCGCCACCAGCTCCGAGGCCTGCGGCGTCTCCACGGCGGAGATGGTCGGCGGGCGCCTCGCGACCCGCTCCTACTTCGACGGCCAGGGGGACCGCTCTGCGGCGTACCCGGAGGACGCGTTGCCGGAGGACGGCCTGCCGGCTTCGCTCCGCGACTACGTGGCCGGCCGGCCGCCGGCGACGCTGAAAGTCTTCCCCTCGCTGCTGATGGGGCGGTTCACGAAGCTCGAGCCGGCGACGTATCGCGTGGCGAAGAAGGAGACGAGCGACGGCGTCGAGATCCGCCTGACGAGCGGCAAGTCCGTCCTCACCTACACCTTCGAGAAGGAAGCGCCACACCTCCTGCTCCGCTTCGAGCGCGAGGACGGCACGGTGTACCGCATGGTGAAGTGCGAGCGCCTCGCCTACTGGGAGATGCACGATCCCGGCGACGAGGCGTGGTGGCCGCCCGCCCGAACCCTCACCCCCTGACCCCCTCTCCCGACCCCCTCCCTCCCACCCACACCGGGAGAGGGGGAAAAAGACAATTTTTTTCTTGCTGTTCTCCCTCCTCTCCCGGTGGGAGGGGGGGGGGAGGGGTCGGGAGAGGAGGGCCGGGGAGGTGAGGGCCTTACAGCGTCGTCAAGACCTTCGCCAGCCGCTCGACCGCCCAGTCGATCTCCTCTCGCTTGATCACCAGGGGCGGCGCGATGCGGATGACGTGGTCGTGGGTCTCCTTGCAGAGCAGCCCCTCGTGCTGCAGGGCCTCGCAGAAGCGGCGGGCGCCGCCGGCTTCGTGGTGCAGCTCGATGCCGATCCACAGGCCCTTGCCGCGCACTTCCTTGACGTGCGGCGAGGAGATCCCCCGCAGGCGCTCGATGAAGTAGGGGCCGAGCTCGGCCGAGTTCTCCACCATCCCCTCGTCCACCAGGGCGCGCAGGGCGGCGCGCGCCACCGCGGCGGCCATCGGATTGCCGCCGTAGGTCGAGCCGTGCTCGCCGGGCTGGAAGACGCCCATCACGGCATCGTCGGCGAGAATGCCGGAGACCGGGTAGAAGCCTCCCGAGAGGGCCTTGCCGACGATCACCACGTCGGGCTTGATGTCCTCGTGCTGGTAGGCGAAGAGCTTGCCGGTGCGGCCGAGGCCGGACTGGATCTCGTCGGCGATCAGCAGGCAGTTGTGCCGGCGGGTGATCTCGCGCAGCCGCCGGAGGTAGCCCTCGGGCGGCACCACGATGCCCGCCTCGCCCTGGATCGGCTCGACGAGCACGGCCGCGACGTTGGGGTGCATGGCCTGCTCCACGGCGTCGGCATCGCCGTAGGGGAGGACGCGGAAGCCGGGTGTGAAGGGACCGAAGCCGGCGCGGTAGAGCTCTTCCGTCGAGAAGCTGACGATGGTGATGGTGCGGCCGTGGAAGTTGTTGGTGAAGGCGAGGATCTGGGCCTGACCCTCCGGCACGCCCTTGACCTTGTAGGCCCACTTGCGGGCGGTCTTCAAGGCGGTCTCCACCGCCTCGGCGCCCGTGTTCATGGGCAGGAACTTGTCGAACCCGGCGAGCTCGCACAGCTCGCGGTAGAAGGGGCCGAGCTGGTCGCTGCGGAAGGCGCGCGAGGTGAGGGTCACCTGCCGCGCCTGGCCGATGGCGGCGTTGAGGATCTCGGGATGGCAATGCCCCTGGTTGACCGCCGAGTAGGCGGCCAGGAAGTCGAGGTACTTCCTGCCCTCGACGTCCCACACCCAGACGCCTTCGCCGCGGCTGATGACGACGTCGAGCGGGTGGTAGTTGTGGGCGCCGTAACGCTCCTCGAGCGCGATGTAGTCGGCGGCGCGGAGCGCGGTCTTTTTCTCTGCAAGCGCGGTGATGCTCATGAATCCTCCATGGAGGGATCGATAATGGGATGGGGAAAGCTTCGAGGGCCGGAGCGGCGCGAGCCGGGCGCTGACCCGCTCGATTCTGCCATAAACCCCTACCTTTCCCCAACCCCCCTTGAGGGGCGTTTCGGCTTCGCCTTCCTTACTGATATGATGGGAACCGCCACCCCCGAGCTCGATGATCGATTACAACAACATCCCCCGCGACTCGCGGCGCGTGCCTCTGGAGACGCGGGTCCAGTTCAAGTTCGACCGCTTCAGCGGCTTCATCAGCGAGTACTCGGCCAACATCTCGCCGGGCGGGTTGTTCCTGCGCACGCAGGAGCCGCAGCCGCCGGGTACCGTGCTCGATCTCGAGTTCCGGCTCGGCGACGGTTACGAGCTGATCCGCGGGCGCGGCGAGGTGATCTGGGTGCGCGCCGAGGACGAAGGAACGGCGCGGCCGGCGGGAATGGGCCTCCGTTTCCTGGAGCTGAGCGAGGGGAGCCGCGAGCTCATCTACCGCATCGTCGACGAGCACGTGCTGCAAGGAGGCACGCCCTTCGACGTTACGCAAAAGCCTCCGGATCCCACGCCGGCCGCGGCCCCCGAAGCCGGGCCGCCGCCGTTCCCGGAGCTGTTCGACCGTCCGGCAACCCCTGGACCCGGCGAGCCGGAGACGATACCGGACGCGGCTTCGTGGCTGCCGGCGCTCGACGATCCAGCGCACGAACCATCGCCGTCCCCGGAGCCGTTTCCCGAGCTGCTGGCCAAACCCGCGTCCGAGCCGCCGGCTGAGCCTTCGCCGATGTTCACCACGACTTTCGGCAGTGCCTCGGTGCAGCGGCCTCCCCGCCGTCTCTGGCCCTGGGCTCTGCTGGCGTCTCTGGTGGTGCTCGCGGCGGCGGCCTTCCTGCTGGGCGGCCGCATTCAGGAATGGAGGGGCCTCGGCGCCGAGAAAGAGGCGCCGCCGGAACGGCCGGCGAGCGCCAGTCCCGCGCCTCGTCAGGCTCCCGCTCCCGGGCCGCGACAGCCGGCTGCGGGAACCGGCACGCGCGAAGCCTCGCCGCCGGCTCCCCTTCCGCCGGCCGCTCCAACGCCTCCGGCGGCTCCGCAAGGTCCGGCGCTCACCCGGCTGGATCGGGTCACCTCGGAACCGACCGCCGGCGGTGGCACGGACATCCTCCTCTGGGGCAACGGGGAGATTCCGCCCGCGGCCTACAAGCGGACGCGCATCGAGGGCAATCCGCCGCGCGAGCTGTTCCGCTTCTCCGGCGTTCGCGGGACTCAGGCGCAGACGCGCGTCGTCGTCGGCACGGCGGAGGTCCTGCAGGTGCGCACGGGATATCACCCCGAGGCCGGCAGCGGCGAGCTCCACGTCGTCCTCGACCTTGCCCATCCGGCCGTGGCGATCACCGGCGTCGAGCAGGAGCCGCGCCGGCTGCGGATTCACCTGCGGCGTAAGTGATTTATCGGCGGGTATACCCTCCGAAGCCCTCACCTCCCCGGCCCTCCTCTCCCATGGGGAGAGGAGGGAGAAAGACAGAAACGCGGGTTGTTTTTTCTTGTTCCCCTCTC